>JAKLHY010000082.1 GCA_022709905.1 Verrucomicrobiota bacterium
TAATCTGGCCATGGCCGTGGCCTTTGTCACCCGCCAGCGGCCTAAACTGTGAAAAACCCTTCATGAATACGCGCTGCACCGCTCAAAGCTGGCAGAATCCCCGCTTGACACGATCGCCGTCAGAATTCAATATGTGGTGTAGTTCTTTGAATGGCCACCCCCACTAATTGGGGTTAACCGAAGTGAGCAAGTGCCCCGCGCCGAGCTGGGGAGAATAGGGAAGCGGGTGTGAATCCCGCGCGGTAGCGCCGCTGTAACGAGTGACGAAATGCCAAGAAGCCACTGGCTTGACGGTCGGTAAGGCAGGCAAAGTAGGATGACCTCGAAGCCAGAAGACCTGCTTGTTCGCGCTCATCAAGTCCCGCCTCGGATGAGGTGGGCAACGGTCGCGCCAACGACCGGATGAGGGAAGAGACGAGCTTGAATGTTGACGCCCGCCTTTGCTCCCTCGTGAGTGGATGCGGGATTTTCTTTCCGGCAAATCCCTTCCGCGAACGGGTGATTTCCCTCCCCATTCAATCGCGGCTGGCAGCCGCCAAATGAAGTCACTCGACATGTGGCACGAACAACTCGACGGCCAGCTCCGGCTGGCACAACTAGATCCTCTCCAAAGCCGCGCGTTTTCTGTCCGCAAACGCGACGGTCGCGTTGTCCCCTTCGACGAAACGCGCATTGCCCTCGCTATTGAAGCCGCTTTCCGAGCCGAGGCCGGGCTGGCCTTGGAGCAGACGCTACCGCACGAAACACAAACCGACGTTATCCGAGTTACGAACACCGTGGTCCAGGCGGTCATGGCCCGGGCCGTGAAAGGGGAGGCATTGGAGATCGAGTCCATCCAGGACCTGGTCGAAAGCCGGCTCATGGAGGCGGGACATCTTCGTGTGGCCAAGCGTTACATTCTTTACCGCGAAGAACGCCGCAAGGCGCGGCTCGCCCGCGACCTGGGCGAACCGCTCGTGCCGACCGTATCGTCGGTGGACGAGTATCTGAGCGCCGCCGACTGGCGGGTGAACGCCAACGCCAACCAAGGGTACTCGCTGGGCGGCCTTATCCTCAACGTCGCGGGCAAGGTCACGGCCAACTACTGGTTGCATCAGGTTTATGGCGGGGAGATCGAACGGGCGCATCGCGAGGGTGATTTTCACCTGCACGACCTGGACATGCTGGCCGGCTACTGCGCTGGCTGGTCGCTGCGGCAACTGCTCTGGGAAGGTTTTAACGGCGTGCCCAACAAGGTCGAAGCGGCCCCCGCGAAACACCTGCGGACGGCCCTGGGCCAGATGGTCAACTTCCTGGGCACGCTGCAAAACGAATGGGCGGGCGCGCAGGCGTTCAGTTCCGTGGACACTTATCTGGCTCCCTTTATCCGGAAAGAAAGACTCGCCTATCCCGAAATCCGCCAATGCCTCCAGGAATTCATCTACAACCTCAACGTGCCGTCGCGCTGGGGCACGCAGACCCCGTTCACCAACCTGACGTTCGACTGGACCTGCCCCGACGACTTGCGCGCTCAGCAACCGATCATCGGCGGCCAGGAAATGCCGTTCCGCTACGGTGAGCTGCAGGCCGAAATGGATCTCATCAACCGCGCGTTCATCGAGGTCATGAGCGCGGGCGACACCAAAGGCCGGCTGTTCACCTTTCCGATTCCGACCTATAATATCACGAACGATTTCGACTGGGAACATCCCAACACCGAGGCGTTGTTCGAGATGACCGCGAAATACGGGCTGCCGTATTTCCAGAACTTCATTAACTCCGAGTTACAGCCGGGCATGGTGCGTTCGATGTGCTGTCGGTTGCAGCTGGACCTGCGCGAACTGCTCAAGCGCGGCAACGGTCTCTTCGGTTCAGCCGAGCAAACCGGCTCGGTGGGCGTCGTCACCCTCAACTGCGCCCGGCTGGGGTTCAAATACCGCGGCGATGAGATCCGGATGTATGCGGAACTGGACCGGTTATTGGAACTCGCCAAGCAAAGCCTCGAAATGAAACGGCGGGTCATCGAAGAACGCATGAAGTCCGGGCTGTATCCGTTTACCCAGCGCTATCTGGGCACGTTGCGGAATCATTTCAGCACCATTGGCGTGAATGGCCTCAACGAGTGCATCCGCAACTTCACGGCCGACCGCGAGAATATTGCCACGCCCGCCGGCATTGAATTCGGCCTGCGCCTGCTGGATCACGTCCGCGCCCGCATCATAAGGTTTCAGCAGGAGACCGGCCACCTCTACAACCTCGAAGCGACGCCAGCCGAAGGCACGACGTATCGTTTCGCGCGGGAGGATCGTCTGCGTTTCCCGAACCTGCTGCAGGCGGGCACGACCGACGCCCCCTACTACACCAATTCCTCCCAATTGCCGGTGGGCGTGACCGACGACCTCTTTGCCGCAATGGCGCATCAGGAGGCGTTTCAACGGCGTTACACGGGCGGGACGGTCTTTCACCTTTACCTCGGCGAACGGATTTCCAGCGCGCGGGCCTGCAAGGAACTTGTCCGCCGCGTGCTCACGCGCTTTCGCATCCCTTACATCACCGTCACCCCCACGTTCTCCATTTGCCCGCGACATGGCTATCTCACAGGCGAACACGCGTTCTGCCCGAAGTGCGAACCCCTCCGCCAGTCTTGCGAGATCTGGACGCGCGTGATGGGCTATTACCGGCCGGTTTCGCAATTCAACCGGGGAAAGCAGAGCGAAAACGCCGAACGCAAGTTCTTTGTCGAACTGGGCAACGCTCCCGCACCGGCCGAACCGGCGATGGCATCATGACGGCACCCTCCGCCATCGAGCAACCCACCGGGTCTTCCACGGATGAGCTCATTCCCGTGGCCGGCGTCGTTCCGCTGACCACGGTGGATTTCCCGGACCGGCTCTCGTTGGTGGTTTTCACCCAAGGCTGCCCGTGGCGGTGTGGGTATTGTTATAACGCCGGTTTGAGATCCATTGGACAATCGACCGTATGGAGCTGGCAGTGTGTCTGTCGTTTGCTGGAAGAACGGCGCGGCTTTCTGGAAGCCGTCGTGTTCAGCGGCGGCGAGCCAACCCTGCATCGCGGTTTGGAAACCGCCTTGCGGACCGCGCGAAGCAAAGGTTTTTTGACCGGCCTGCATACGGCGGGCATATTCCCGGAACGCCTTCCGCACCTGTTGCCGTGGCTCGATTGGGTCGGCCTCGACATCAAAGCGCCGCTCGACGAGCGCTACACCCGACTCACCGGAGACGACCAAAGCGTGACGAAAGTTCTCGCCAGCCTGATCCTGCTGCAATCCTGGGGATTACCGTTTCAACTGCGCACGACCGTCGGCCCGGGGGCGTTGAGCGAATTGGATTTCGAGCAATTGCGCCAGCAGCTTCGCCCGTTGGATGCGCCCGAGCCCGTCCGGCAAAACGTGCGTCCGGGCACCCCGGCCAACCTTCCCCCCGTGATATGATTCTGAACGACACCCAAATCACCCGTCTCGCCCGCCAGGGCATGATCCGTCCTTTCTCGAAAACACTGGTGCGCCAAGTCGCGGGGCGTCCGGTGCTCTCGTTTGGCCTGTGCAGTTTCGGATACGACCTGCGGCTCTCGCCCAAGGAATTCAAAATCTTCCGCCACGTGCCGGGAAAAGTGGTCGATCCCAAATGTTTCTCGCCCGCCAGCCTCGAACCGGCCGAGCTTCACCGCGACGCGCGCGGCAGTTTTTTCATTCTGCCCGGGCGCAGTTATGGCCTGGGCGTGGCCATCGAGCATTTGCATCTGCCGGACAATGTCAGCGCGCTCTGCCTCGGGAAAAGCACCTACGCCCGCTGCGGCATTATCGCCAACGTCACCCCGGCCGAAGCCGGCTGGCAGGGGCATCTCACGCTGGAGTTTTCCAACAGCAGCGCCGCCGACTGCCGCATCTACGCCAGTGAAGGCATCGTGCAAATGGTATTCCTTCAGGGCGACCCCTGCCGGATTAGCTATTCCCAGAGGAAAGGCAAATACCAGAAACAGCCCCAGCGCATCACGCTGCCTTGCGCATGAACAATGTGGACCCCTCAAATCCTATCGAAAACCCGAAACGACAGGAATGAGATGGATCCAATAATCCGGAGTCTTCACGGCCGGGTTTTTGGCGCCTGGGCGTGACAATCGCCGCAGGTCATGGTGTGGATGTCGTGCTGGCTGGCTTTGGCGCGGGCGGTGGTGTCCATGCGCGTCACATCGAGGCCGCAGTTCGACACGGCAGGATGGCACTGCGCGCACGAACGGCGCGTGTCGAGCGAGTGCGTCGCGTGGCAGTCGAGACAACTCATGCCTTCGTGGACGCCGCGCAACGTGCGGTCGTCGCTGGTGCCGGCCTGGTGCGCCGCGCTCGGCGCGTGGCATTGGTAGCAAACGCGGATGCGAGCGTCCTCGGACATCTGCAGCGGCTTGCCGTCCTTGAACACCTTCGGGTGCGGCAGACTATCGGCGGGGAAGAACTGACGCTCGCGACGGTCAAAGAAACCGGCCTTGCTCACGACCGCGCCACCGACAAGCTGAGGCGCTTCCTCCGACTTGGATGGCGATGAGAGCCAGCGTTCGGGATGAATTTGGTGGCAACTGACGCAGAGGATCGAGCGATGGCCGGCGATTTTCTCGTCCGTCAACCGCCACGGGCCGCGCGTGTCGATCGGTTGAACGAGGTCTTTGGCGGCGCCGTCGAAGAACATCGCGTGGCAACGCAGGCAGTCGTCCATCGGCGGCTCCATCCGGTTGTGCTCGCGGTTGAGGAACGATTGCGCGTAAGTGATCGCGTGACCGCTGGCGGCCATCTCCCTGGCCTGCTTCCCGTGACAATCCGCGCACTTCGCGCTGAGCGCCCGCATCGCGGCTTCGTGGAGCGGAATCGCCTCGGCGACACGGTCCCAGCCGGGCGCGGCGTCCCGGCCGAGCCGCTTCTGGACTTGTTTGAACTTGCGGAGCGTCGCCCCATCGTGGCACTGCGCGCAATCGAGCTTCGAGTGCGCGGGAGACTTCACTTCATCGGCGAAAGCGAACGCGGCAGCCAGCAACGTTGTGATCAGAAGCGTTTTCATCATCATGACCGGAACGACTTGGGTCCTTTCCAGTTCTTGCGGATGTAATCGCCGATCCAATAACCGAGCGCCATGATCGTCAACACCGGATTGAAGCCGCCGTTGGTGACGTGGAGGCTGCCGTCGGCGACGAAGAGGTTTGGGATGTCGTGAACCTGGCCGAATTTGTTTGTGACCGAGGTCTTCGGGTCGTTGCCCATGCGGCAGGTGCCGGCCTGATGCTGGCCGCCGCTGAGACCGAGGCCGGGCACCCACGTCCAAGTCTGGACCGCGCCCGCTTCTTTCAGCCACAACTCCGCTTTGGATGAGGTGAACCTGCAAATCTCAATGTCGTGCGGGTGACGCTGGCCGGAAAGGCGCGCGACGGGAATGCCCCAATGATCCTTCACCACCGGGTCCACCTCCACCCGCGCCTCGAACACCGGCATCTCCTGCACCGGCCCCATCACGCCGACGGATCGCTTAAAAAACTGGCGTTGCCAATCCTTATGCGCCTTGCCCCACGCCGGCGCGCCGGGCGGGCGGCGGCTGGAAAAGAGATACGGCAGGCGGATGAACTCGTTCGCGAGCATCGCGCCGCCGGTGAGGCCGGGATTGCCATGGTTGAAATCCATGATCGCAATCGTTGCGCCCGCGCCCACGTCGTCGTAGGTCTCCTGCTCGAACAATCCCCACGCGCCCGCGTAAGCGTGGCCTTGCAGGTTCCGGCCGACCCAATCCCGAAGGTTGCCCGCGCCGGTCGGGAAAAGTCTCGACTTCGAGTTCAGCAGCAACCGCGCCGTCTCGGTGGCCGACGCGGCAACGACAACGAGATCAGCCGGCTGGAACTGCTCGCGATCATCGGCGTCGAAGTAGGTCACGCCGCGCGCGAAACCGCGGTCGTCGACCCCCACTTCCTTTGCGACGGAATGCGCGCGCACCTCGCAATTGCCGGTGGCGATGGCGGCGGGGATGACGGTGTTCTGGGTGCCGCACTTGGCGTCCACCTCGCACGCGAAGCCAACGCAGTATCGGCACTTGATGCATGCGGCGCGGCCGCCATAAGGCACGGAGTTGCGCAGCATCGGAACCGGGACCGGATGGAAACCGAGTTTTTTCGCCGCGGCCTGGAGCATTTCGCCTTCGCGGTTGAGCGGAAACGGCGGCATCGGATACGGCTTGCGGCGCGGCGGTGAGAACGGATTTGAGCTCATGTCGCCCGCGACGCCGATTTCCCATTCGGCTTTTTCGTAGAACGGCTCAAGGTCGTCGTAGCGGATCGGCCAATCTTCCAGCGTTGAGCCGGCCACGGCGCCGTAAGTCGAGCGCATCCCAAAGTCCTTCTCCATGAACCGCCACGCCATCGCGCCGTAGCTGACCGTGCCGGAGCCGACGCACGCGGCGTTGTTGTTGTAGCCGCCCTCGCTCGGCAGCACCACGCGCCATTTGCCGGGGCCGGCGCTGACCACGCGGCGGTGACGCTCGTCATCGGGACCGAAAGCGTTGCCTAAGATCGTCGTGCGCTGGCTGATGAGCTCGTCGTGGCCGTGCTGCTCGAACCCGGGCCAGCCGCCGCGCTCGAGCAACACCACCGTCAGGCCGGCTTCGCTGAGCTCCTTGGCCACCACACCGCCGCCCGCGCCCGCGCCCACCACAACCGCATGGACAGGTTTCAGCGCCATGTCAGTTTTTCCTCCGGTAACGGTTCTGGCCGATAATTTGCGGGTAGTCGATGCCGAGCATCTTGTAGCTGGCGTAACCGCGGTTGCCGCCATGTTGCGGCCCGCCGTAGAATCCCGCCATGGTGTGGTCGCAAATCAGCCGGAAAAACGAGGGCGCCGACTGCTTTCGCCACGTCTCCCCCTTGGCCTTGCCAGACTCCAGCGCCTTCAGCACCTCGATCTGCTGGTCGACTGCGAGTGCGACAAAACTGCCTTCGAACATCACCCGGCTGGTTTCTTCCACCCCAACGAGACCGTCGCGATAGGTCTGCTGGTGACGACGGAGCCGGCTGGCCAGCTGCTTGTCCAGGAAGTTGATGACGCCAGCCTCGCTCGCGCCGGGATCCTGGTCGGCGGGAATGATCCGTTCTGTGATGGCGTCCACAAGCCGCGCCTCGGCGGCGTTGAAGAACCGCCACGGCGCAAATGCCGCGCCATGCGCCGCCAGGAGGCACGCGCCGCCGACACCCGCAGCCACGGTTTTCACAAAGCGACGGCGGTTGTATTTCATCGGAGGTTTCCCATGGGCCTTGGGGTTCATGTCCTGATCAATCTTGTGTCCACGATTGTCGGCGCACGGCGTGAAATTTCAAGTCAGTTCGTTGTCCGCAGTTGATAAAACCGCCGCGGGCTGGAGGGCGGGAGTATCACGGTATTCATGCCGTTGATGACAACCGGCGCGTTGGTGACCGGCGTCCATTCGCCCGCATCCGCCTCTTCACGCCACTCCAATTGATAAGCGTCGGCGGTTTCGGGCCACGAAATCGTCACGTTCAAACCGATGGCCAGTTCGGGCGCGGGATTGTGCGGAAGGACTTTTTGTAGGAACAGCTCGTAGCCGTTCGTTCCCTGGCTGCCGGAGCCCGATTCCTGGGTGAAGATGCCGATGGCATCGAACGGGGTGGCGGGCGCGGCGCCGAGCGTGTAGCGCGGATGACGGAGCGTGAGGAATCGGCCGAGCCCATCGGTCACCGTGCACAGGCGGTTACCCCAGGTATTGGTCGAGTTCCAGCCGTTCGTGGTTACAAGCGCGAGGTTGTTGATCTGCACACGCATCCCCTGGTAATGCTCGCCGCCCGTGGCCCGGGTCGGATCAAAGATGGAAAGCCAGCTGGCCCGATTGGTCGCCTCGCCGCCCGCATTCATGACATCGGCCAACGTGATGACTTCCGGCGCCGGCAGGCCGTAATCGGCCGTCACCAGCCGGAGGTCGAAGTTGGCTTCAGGCTCAATGTCGTGCCCCTCGTTGATATTGCGCTTTCCACCGTAGAACAGGGACTGGCGCGCGGTGATCTCGATCAGGTCGCCCGCGCGAAACGGACGGCCGGTGGCCGGATCATGATTCAGCCGGAGCATCTCGCCGACCCAGGCCTCGTCGGTGTAGCTCAGATCATCGCCCACCCAGGCCAGGCTGCCGTAGTTCTGGCCCATCCAGCAGGTCGTGCCGCCGCGGTCGCCCAATTCGATTGCCTGTAAAGTGATCTGCCACTCGCCTCCCATGCCGGCGGGATTGACGGAGAATCGGGGGGTTGAATCCAGCATCTCATCGGGATTGCACAATAGCACCCCGCGAATCGTGAACGGAAAGGATGGCGTCCACGCGCTGGTCCCGTTGGGGGTGACGGCCTGCAGGCTGAAATGGGTGATGGATTGGGCCAACACGGGGACGGCGCTCAGCGCGGAGGCCAGAGCCACCTGTAATCCAACAGATTTCAATGTCATCAGAGTCACGTTTTGTTCAAGCCCGGGTGTTTTGACGCGGACGGACCCGGCTTGACTCGATCCGAACGCTGGTATTACTACGAACAACAAAAATATTACTGATCGTAAGGTGTTACGCAATGTTAAAATAGTATGATAAACAGATCAGACCGGCTCGGGCCGGCCAGCCTCGAATCTCACCGAAACGGCAGGCCGCGAGAATCTCTTCTTTATCGCGGATGGGCAAGACCGGATTTGGCGACAACAACCGGTTCACAGATCGCCTGAGACCGCCTGGCGTCCACCCCCCGGATCCGGCTCAAGAATTCCCGTGGGGTCATTTTTTTTATCCGCCGAAATTGGCGATTGAAATTCGATAGGTTCGTGAATCCGCAGGCGAAAGCAATATCGGTAATCTTCTGAGCGTCCTCAGCCAGGAGGCGGCAGGCGCGGCCGATGCGAAGCTGGTTGACAAATGTGGGAAATGTCCGGCCCGAATGCAGGCGGAAGAAGCGGCTGAAGGCGCCCTCGCTCAAGCCCGCCAGGCGCGCAACTTCGTTCAAACGGATCGGTCCGTCCAGCTGTTGGTTAATGGCTTGGATCACCCGCTCCATGCGCGCCTGGTTCCAGGGGGCGAGCGCGGCGGTGTATCCAGGACTGACGATAGCCTGGCCTTCCGAACTGAAGGCCAGCACTTCCAGAATATTGAGAAAAAGCACGAGTCGCCGCAGGCTGCCGGCTTCGCGCATCTGAAACATCAGCCGCTCCACGGCCTGCCGGGTCTGTCCCGTGAAACGCAGCCCCGCGGAGGCGCGCTTGATCAACTGGCGTAGCGGGCGCGTGGCCGGGATTTTCCAGAAATCCCAGCCGAGAAAGGCCTCGGTGAATTGGATGATCAAAATATGGGCCGGCGCCGATGGACGCTCTCCGGGCTCATGGTGCCAGACGTGCGGCAGATCGGAGCCGAGCAGAACTAGGTCGCCTGAATCGAGTTCCGTGATGTCGTCGCCCACCAGCCGGTAACCGGGGCAGTTCACCGTGAGAATCAGTTCGTTCTCCCGGTGGAAGTGCCACGGGCAGACGTGGCGGCGGACCCGGATTTCCTTGAAGACAAAGCCCTCTTCCTGGCCTGGCATCAGCGCTTCAAAGATTAGTTTCATCCCGGCGATTTGTCTCGGATCAGGAAAATATCATAACTCGTGACAAACCGTGTAGCGAAAAATTGGCCCGGGACGTCTAATGGTTTGCATGAAAACGATCCGCGTCGGCATCGTGGGATACGGCTGGGCCGCCGAGGCCCATCTCGCCGCCATCAACGCCAACTCCAACGCCCGGGTCACCACGATCTGCTCCGCGCGCGCGCTCGACCCCGTCGCCCTTTCCGCCAAGCACGGCTGCCCTCTCAAGGTCGTCCACCGACTCGATGACTTGCTTTCCGATCGATCGGTGGACGTCGTGGATCTTTGCAGCTACCACAACCTGCACGCGCGCCAAACCATCGCCGCTGCCCGCGCTGGGAAACACCTGATCATCGAGAAGCCCATCGCCCTGAACCCGAAAGACTGCCGGGCCATGGTGGCTGCCGTGAAACAGGCCAGGGTCCGGACCTGTGTCTGTTTCGAGATGCGCTGGTCCTCGCAGTTTCTGGCGACGCGCTCGCTGATCGAGGCGGGCTTGCTCGGCGATCTCCATTACGGCGAGGTGGATTACTACCACGGCATCGGCCCGTGGTATCGCGAATACGAGTGGATCACGCCCAAGAATGCTTGCGGCAGCAGCCTCATCGCCGCCGGGTGCCACGCCATGGACATCCTCCTGTTCTGCCTCGGCGCCGACGTCGAGAGCGTGTTCAGCTCCGCCACGCAATCGCAGCACCCGATCTTCCAGAAATACGAGTATCCCACCACCACGGTAACGACGCTCAAGTTCAAGAGCGGCCGAGTGGGCAAGGTGGCGTCGGTCATCGATTGCTGGCAGCCCTACTACTTCCATACGCACCTTGTCGGCAGCCAGGGCAGCCTGCTCGATAATCGGTTTCACTCGAACAAGCTGCACGGCCTCAGCAAACACGCCTGGAGCCAACTCTCGTTTAAACCGGTGGACTCCGGCGACGTCGCCGATCATCCCTACCAAACGCAGTTCCAGGCGTTTTTCGACGCCATCGAGCGCGGGGAAGAGATGCCGCACACGTCGCTCGCTGACGCAGTCCGAACGCATGAGGTCATCTTCGCGGCGGATCGTTCAGCCGCCACCGGCAAGCCGGTTAAGATCGGGGCCTGACTTCAGAGTTTTGTAAACCACGGGATGCCACCCCAGAGCTCACGCGTCACTTTTTAAGTTTTGCGCTATATGAACCCCACCCTCGCCCTGAACGGCGGCCCGAAGGCCGTCCAAGACAAACTCCCGCACTGGCCATGGTTCGATGACGCTGCCGTCCGCGCCGTCGAGGATACTTTGCGCTCCGGCAAGGTGAATTACTGGACCGGCAAACGCGGCATGGAATTCGAAAAGCGTTTTGCCAAATGGCAGGGCAGCCGCTTTGCCATCAGCACCACCAACGGCACCTCCGCCCTCCACGTCGGCCTCACCGCGCTCGGCATCGGCCCCGGCGACGAGGTCATCGTTCCCAGCTATACATTCATTGCGTCGAGCTTTTCGATTGTGCAAGCTGGCGCGATCCCGCGCTTCGCCGATGTGAACCTCGATGACCACTGCCTCAGCATCGAGTCGGCCGAGAAACTCGTTAACGAGCGCACCAAGGCCATCATGCCGGTCCACCTTTATGGCAATGTCGCCGATATGGACTGCATCAATGACTTCGCCAGGCGCCACAAGCTGTTCGTTATCGAAGACAATGCCGAGGCGTTCGGCGGCGTTTATAAGGGCAGGAAGACCGGCACGCTCGGCGATATCGCCGGCTGCAGTTTTTGTCAGAGCAAGACGTTCACGACCGGCGGCGAAGGCGGCATGGTCACCACGGATCACGAGGACTTCGCCTGGCTGGCGCGCAGCTTTCGCGACCATGGCTATGATGTGAAAGACCGGCTCAACCTGCTCGAACTCGAGCAGAGGCTCTCGTACATTCACAACATGGTCGGCTGGAACTACCGCATGACCGAGATGCAGTCGGCCATCGGCCTCGCCGAACTGGATCGGATGGACACCTGGAATATGCCGCGCCGACGCCGCAACGCCCACATCATCCTGGACGCCCTGGCGGACGAATCGTTGGTGAAGTTCCGGCCCGTCGACACGCCGGAGCGGCGGAACGGCTGGTTCGTGATGGCGTTCTCGCTCGACATCGAGAACATGCGCTGCGACATCAACGAATTCGTCAAAGCCGCCGGCGCCGAGGGTGCGCCCTGCTGGCGGGTGTTCTGGCCCCAGTGCCACACGGAGAAGGCCTTCCAGGGTCGCAACGCCTTCGGCCGGTCCGGTTTTCCGTTTCAATCCAAAGAGTACACCCGCCCTGCGAGTGTTGACTACGCGAAAGTCGAAGTGCCAAACGCGCTGTGGCATCAATCGCACACATTCACCTGCTTCGCGTATCCCACTTACGAACCCCATCACTGCGAGCAAATCGCCGCGGCGCTCAAGAAAGTGATCCGAGCCTATGCCCGCTAAATCACCAATCTCAAATTTGAAATCTCAAACCACGCGCGACATCCGCTGGGGCGTCCTCGGTTCGGGAGGCATCGCCCGTCGCCGCACGATTCCCGAGGGCATCCTTCCCGCGCGCAACGCGCGATTGGTCGCCGTGTTCGACGTCAATGCCGCGGCCAACGCCGAGGTGGCGAGACAATTCGGCGCCACGGCGGCAAACAGCGTGGACGAGTTGTTGAAAGCGGACCTCGAAGCCGTTTACATCGCCACCCCCCCCAACGTCCATCGCGAACAGGTCCTGGCCTGCGCCCGCGCCCGCAAGCACGTTCTCTGCGAGAAACCGCTCGGCCTCACCGTCAGCGACGCCGAGGCGATGATCGCCGGTTGCCGGCAGGCGGGCGTGCGTTTGGGCGCGGCCTTCATGATGCGGTTCCATGCCCAGCACCAGGCCGCTCTTGGGCTCATCCGGGACGGCAGGCTGGGGCAACCCGTGTTCGCTCGCGCTCAACTCTCCTGCTGGTATCCGCCGATCGCGGGGGCGTGGCGACAGGACCCGGCCCAAGGCGGCGGCGGGTCGCTCATGGACATGGGCGGACACTGCATGGATCTGCTCGAGATGTTTTTCGGCCCGGTGCAGGCGGTGAGCTGCTTTACGAGCCGCACCGTCCACGACTACGCCTCGGAGGACGGTGCTGTCGTCAGTCTCCGCTTTGCCAACGGCGCGCTCGGCGTCGTCGATACCTTCTTCTGCATGCCTGACACGGCCAGCCAGAACCGGCTCGAACTTTACGGGTCGCTCGGCAGTATTCTAGCCCAAGGCACCATCGGCCAGAGTCCCGCCGGCGAGATGACCACCTTCCTCCAGTCCGACACCCGTGCTTACGACGCCCAACAAGGGCGCGGAACCAACGGCGGCACTGCCATTGCGCCCGCGCCGCTGAACACCTACCGCGCCGAGATCGAGGAGTTCAGCCAGGCGATCCTCGACAATCGCGAACCGTCGAACAGCGCGCAACTTGGCCTGCAGAGCCAGCGCGTACTGAGCGCCTGCTACGAGTCCGCCCGCATCGGGCGATTGGTGGAAGTGGGAGCCAAGCCATGACTCCTCCTCAGGGACGGCAGCAACTTCGACGGCGGCGACAAGGCGGGCGGAGAAGACTGGCGGCGGAGAACTTCAGGGACGGCGAACTGAACATCCCCGAAAGCGGCAATAGCGTGCCCGACCTCCTCGACGAGGCCGCCCTTTTTGGCTTCCTTTGCGCTCCACAGCGCGGCCTGTCCCTCATCCGCCCCGGCCAGCCCTGGATTGGCCCGGACGCAAACGCGTCATCGAAGCCGACTCTCGACGCGCCCTCCAAGCCCGCGGCCGTAATTACACCTTGACGATCCAAACCCAGCAAATCCATTGGCCCCTATTCGTATAAAGCACCCATGAAAAATCCAGTCCCATCCCACACTCCGCGGCGCGAGTTCCTCCGGACCTCCGCCATTCTAGCCTCCACCGCCGCCCTCGCGCCCCTGGCACTCGAGCGCAGCGTTCACGCCGCCGGCAGCAATGCCATCCGCATCGGGCTCATCGGCTGCGGTGGACGCGGTACCGACGCGGCGATCAACGCCATGAACGCCGGTCCAGACGTCCGCCTGGTCGCGCTGGCGGATATTTTCGAAGAACGCCTCCGGGCCAGTCGCGAACGACTTCAAAAATCCAAAAACGCCCAGGTGGATGTGAAGGACCGTTGTTTTGTCGGCTTTGATGCTTACGAGAAGCTACTGAACAGCGATTTGGACGTGGTGCTGATCGCGGCGGCCTCGCATTTCCATCCGCGAATGCTCGAGGCAGCCGTTGCGGCTGGAAAACACGTCTTTTGCGAAAAACCGCACGGCATCGATATCCCCGGTCTGAAAATCTCGATGGCGGCGGCGGATTCGGCAAAACAGAAAGGCCTAAGTTTGGTGTCGGGCCTGTGCTGGCGATACGATCCCGGGGTTCGCGAGACCATGAAACGGGTGCACGACGGCGCCATCGGCGATATTGTGGCGATCCAGGAAAACTATCTATCGAGTCCTTATATCGTTCGGGAACGCCGCGCCGGCCAGACCGAGATGGAATGGCAGTTGTGGAACTGGTATCACTTCAATTGGCTCTCCGGGGACCAGACGGCCCAGCAGCTCATTCATAGCCTGGACAAGTCTTCCTGGGCCCTGCGCGACATCCCACCGCGCAAGGTTTATGGTTTGGGCGGACGCCAAAGCGCGTTCGATCCAAAGTACGGTGACCAACTCGATCATCAGGCCGTCGTTTTCGAGTACGATCGAGGCGTGCGAGTCTTCGGCTTCACCCGTGATCAAGCCGATTGTCACATGGATACAAACGACTACATTTTTGGAACGAAAGGTCGGTGCAATCTGCTCAATTACATCATCGAGGGCGAAACCAACTGGCGCTACGACAAACCGCGCGAGAATATGTACGATCTCGAACACGCCGCTCTGTTCCAATCCATCCGCGACGGCAAGCCCATCCACAACGGGCACTACATGTGCCTGAGCAGCGCTCTTGCGATTGCGGCGCAGATAGCCTGTTACACAGGCGCCCTCCTGATGTGGGAAGACGTGATGAACTCGAAACGCTCCTTTGCCTTGCCGCGTTACGGGTGGGATGTGGAACCGCCCGTGACACCGGGACCCGACGGACGTTATCCGACGGCCATGCCGGGCGACGCGGAATACGATCAGTGGCGGATGCGATGACAACCGCCTGCCACCCAGCATCATCCTGGAAGTGCTGCTCGGCTTCACCCCGTTTGGCTACGATGGCGTGAATCAATGGCCACTGGAAAAACCGGAGCTTAAGGCGATAGGGCCGGACGGCAAGGCCGCGCGCGAGTTTGGGATTGGCTGCCGGGTCTGGAACCTGTGCCCAGCCAAGGCCGATTCGCAGCGGTTTATGCTCGAATACATCCGCGAAATGGTGTTCGCTTTCTACCCGGATGCCGACGGACTCTTCATCGAGTCGAGTGATTACGCCATCTGCCACTGTCCCGTGTGCGGGCCGAGGCATTTCGACCATGAGCTCAAGTTCGTTCGGACGATTTCCGACGAAACCTGGTCGCGCAATCCCTCATGGCGCAAGCCTGCGGCGCCCGGGGGTGGAACGAGGCGCCGTCTCGGTTCCATGTGGCTAACCTTCGGGCGGGCGTTCGCCACGCGCGTGATGCCATATGCACGGGCTACGTGCCGTCGCTCGAGTGCTACAGCCATGGGCCGGTGAAGACCGAGTTCGGCGAGCCGTGGCTCGTGAGCCGGCGGCAGGTGCCTACTTTATGAAACACTTAATTGCACGATTGCACGCCACTGCATGGCTGGTGTGCTTGTCCACGTTCGCGGCCTTCGGCGCAGCCACCGAAAAGCCGGTAAAGGAAACCATTGCTTTCCCCCGGGACCCCTCCGTGCTTGATCTCCAGCGCGATTTCGGCGCGAAAGGCGACGGCGTGGCCGATGACACCGCCGCCCTTCAGGCGGCGATCGAGGCCAGTTCCAATCGCGGCAAGGACGCCGGCACGAAGATTTTGTTCCTGCCCAACGGCATCTACCGCGTCACCAGCAACCTGGTCGTCCAAGCCAGGGTGGGCCCGTGGGTCTACGGCGAATCACGCGATGGCGTCATCCTCCGCCTTACGGATGGCGCGCCTACGAACGTGACGGCGGTTCTGCGCACGCATCCGAGCGACACTCAGGCCAGTTCGGCGGACTTCTTCATGCGCAACTTTCGGAACCTGACGATTGACGTGGGCCGCAACCCGCACGCCGATGGCATTCGATGGTACGGCAACAACAGCAGCATCCTCAAAGACGTGCGGGTGTCCGGCACGGGCAAGATCGGCATCAACGCGGGTTTCCTGGGTCAGAACGGGCCGAGCCTGGTTCAAGACACGCTCATCGAGGGTTCCTTTGAAACGGGCATCCGATGCGCGTGGAGTTGGGGACAAACCCTGTCGCGCATTACCGTTCGGGGGGCGAAACAGGACGGGGTCTCGGTCAATGCCACCGCCGTTGGCATCGAGGACCTCGTCGTCGAAAATACCCCGGTGGCCTTGCGGAACGAGTATCCGAACGACTGGACCTGGTGGGGCGGCGTGGTGGCACTGACGGGTGGGCGCTTTACGGGCGGCGATCCGACACAGCCCGCCATCACAAACAATAGTGTGCTCTACGCGCGTGACGTCCGGGCGGAGGGATTCAAACAAGTCCTCCATGGCACAACCCCCCGTGGCAGCGTGGCGGGCAGCACGCTGGACGAATTCTTGTCGCACCCGGTGAAGAATCTTTTCCCTGACACTCCGGACACGGCCTTGAAACTGCCGGTCAAACCCGAGCCGCGTGTTCCGTGGGAGACTAACCTGGCCAACTGGGTCTGCGCCAACGACTACGGGGCAAAGTTCGGGGACAACCATGACGACACCGCGGCGCTGCAAGCCGCAATCGATGCGGCGGCGGCGGCGGGCAAGACCGTCGTCTATTTGCGCGGCATCGGCGGAAGCGATCCGAATTGGTACAGCCTGGACGGGGAAGTGCGCGTGCACGGCAGCGTCCGGTTAATCATCGGGCTGGGGTTTGGCCGGGTGATCGGGGACGGCAAGGGGCGATTCATCATCGATGATCGATCCGCGCCGGTCGTGAAGTTCCTGCATCTTCAGGCGTTCGGAGGCCGGCCGCCCGTAGTGGAGAACCGCTCGGCCACCCACACACTCGTGGTCGAGAGCTGCGATTTGCAGATCGCCGGCAACGGCGGTGGCGACATCTTCGTAACGGATTGCCCCAGCCATATTGAACTTCGCTCGCCCGGCCAGCCGCTCTGGGCGCGGCAGCTGAATCCCGAGGGCGATAGCGACGCCGGCCTGGCGCAAAACCACGGAGGCCGGCTTTGGGCGCTCGGGGTGAAACATGAAGGCCGCGGCGTGCGTTTTCTAACCGACTGTGGAGGCCAGACGGAGATCCTCGGCCTGTTCAACTACGCGCCAGACATCGCCAAAGATGATCTCCGCCCGGCCTTTGACATTGCTGACGCCTGCTTCAGCGCTGCGGGTGTGCGGGAGATGTCCTTCGGCAATACCTATCCCGTCAAGGCGCGCGAACGCCGGGGCGAGGAAGTGCGCCTGGAGAAGGGGGGGGGCTGGATTGGCTGGGCCTTGTTTCGTGGCTGTGAAACAACGGCCGCTTCCGACAAAAATTCCTCGTCGTCCACGCGCTCTCCCGGCAGCGCGGACCGGCCAACGACTCGGACGCCCCAACCGCTGCCCCGGCCACCCGGGCGTCGGTAACGGCTGGGTGCTCATTCTCGAATCGGCCGCTGCGCATGCAAAACCGGCGGGCCGGACCCGAAGTTCATCCTCATCGAGTGGGGTCACGAAACGACCAACAGCCTGCGCGGCTTGGTTCCTTTTCGTGCCGCGCCCGGTCCCCCGCCTCGATCTCCGCATGCATCTCGGACATGCTGTTCATTCAGTTCATTACATTGGGAACAATAGTGGCGGGCGACATTTTCTTCGGCCGGATCAATGACACGACGACAGATACCGCCAGGATCGACACCACGACACCCAGTGACGGGAGCGTGGGGATCTTCCAGGCGGTGTGCGCCAGAAGCATCTTCACGCCCACGAACGCCAGCACCACACCGAGACCGATCTTGAGATAATGAAATTTGTCCATCACCCCCGCCAGCGCAAAGTAGAGCGAGCGCAGGCCGAGAATGGCGAAGACGTTCGACGTATAGACGATGAACGGATCGGTCGTGACCGCGAAGATCGCCGGAATCGAATCAACCGCGAAGATCAGATCTGAAAACTCCACCAGCAGCAGCACCACGAATAGCGGCGTGGCCCAGCGCCGTCCGTGTTCCGTGACGAAGAACCGGCCCTCGCGATAGGTCGCGGTGACTGGCATGAGCTTTTTAAACCAACGCACCACCGGATTGCGCTCCGGATGGATTTCCTCTTCGCGTTTCACGATCATCTTGACGCCGGTCAGGATCAGGAACGCGCCGAACACGTAGACGATCCAGGTAAACTTTACGATCAGCGCCGCGCCCGCCGCGATCATGATGGCTCGCATAACGAGCGCGCCGAGGATTCCCCAAAACAGAACCTTGTGTTGATAAGTCGGCGGCACGGCGAAATACGAGAAAAGGAGCGCGAAAACAAAGACGTTATCGACGCTGAGCGATTTCTCGATGAGGTAGCCGGTGAAAAATTCGAGCGCCTTTTGCGAGCCGTAGAAATGCCAGATTACGCTGTTGAACACCAGGGCAAGCGCCACCCAGACCATCGTCCAAGTGATCGATTCCCGGAACGAAACGATGTGGGCCTTGCGGTGAAACACACCCAGATCCAGCGCCAGCATCGCCAGCACGAACGCATTGAAACCGACCCAGAGCCATATTTGATCAATCATAACCTTCCGGGAGAACATCCACAATCACGTCGCCCGTGTCATTATTTGAGTTGCGCTGCTGTTCATTCTCGCGATCGGTGGCCGGCGAGCAGGGGCATCAGGTGCCACAGGAAGTAGGCCAGCGAAGTAATGAACGCCGCCACATAGGTCCAAGCCGCCGCATTAAGGACCTTGCTAACGCCTGCAGCTTCCGAGCCGGGGGCGACCAGATTCAGGCTGCGCAACACGAGCTTGGCACGACGCGAAGCGTCAAACTCGACCGGCAGCGTGACAAGGTTGAAGAGCATGATTACTCCCCAAGCCAGAGCCAATATCCAGACAGCGACCATCGGTTGGATCAGCCCGGTGAACACGCCCAGCACCGGGAGCCACATGACGACGTGGTTGGCGTAGGTCGTGATGCCTACGGCAGCCATGCGCCAGTGCAACGGCTTGTAGGCGAGCGCGTGCTGGATGGCATGTCCGGCTTCGTGCGCCGCCACGCCCAGTGCCGCCGGAGTGGAGTTGTAGTAGTTCTCGGCCGACAAGACCAGCCTCTTGTGAATGGGATCGTAATGGTCCCCGAGCATTTGGTCCTGCACGGCGATCTCCACGTCTCGAATGCCCGACTGACGCAGAATAAGCGCCGCCGCCTCGCCGCCCGTCACGCCGGAAAGGACAGTGCCGCGGTGATAGCGGTGATAAACTGATTTGACCCGCGCTGCCGCGAAGAGCGACAACGCCATTGTTCCGATAATCAGAATCCAGATTGTCATAATTCTTCGCTTTCAATCGCCGCGGCCTCCCTTCCCGCCCGGGATCGGCGCCGCAGCCGTTGTTTTAATGCCGTAAAGATAGGCGGCAATACGAACCGCACTAATACGCAGTTTGGAATTGATACTTAGCTTTATCCAAACCACGCTCAGGACAATGAAACGGCTCAGGGAGATGAGTGGGGCGCAACCGGCGCACCACTTTCGCGGCAAGGAAAGCCTGCGAGCATTGTATCGTGGCCCGCTCTTGGTAACGGTGGATCTCGGCTGGGCTCTCGAGGTCTAATCCATGCGCAACATCCATGTGATTCGTGCGGCCGGCGGTCTGTTCTTCGCCATCCTCAGCACGTGGCGACTCGTGGCGACGGCGATGGCCGCCCCGGCCGTCGCGGTAACGAACCTCAGCGTCGAGGCGGCCGTTCAGCTCTTCCCGCAACCGCGTCCCGCCCCGCCTCCTCTCGCCGACAAATCCAATCCAACCCCGCGCATGTTGTTCGGCGATGACACCAGGCACGGCCGGCCCTTCGCCAAAGATCCGACGGTGTTGCGTCTCGGGGATCGTTATCTGATGTATTACTCGATGGCCCCCTCCACCAACAAGGCCATGCCGAAAGGCTGGGCCATCGGCATCGCCGAGAGCCTGGACCTTGTGCACTGGAAGAAGGTGGGTGAGATCCTTCCGGAACAAGCCTGCGAACAAAACGGCCTCGTCAATGGCAAGGCCCTGCTGCTTGGCGGCAAGGTCCACCTCTTCTACAACTCCTACGGCAACGGAAAAAACGACGCCCTGTGCCACGCTATTTCCGACGACGGGCTGAAGTTCACGCGCAATCCGAGCAACCCCATTCTCCATCCCACCGGCGACTGGAACTCCGGACGCGCGATCGACTGCGACGCCTACGAGATTGCCTGGCAGGGAAAGCGCCCGGCGGTTGTGTGGGATTCAACCAAGTTCCCCATGAAACGTCCAGATTGTGGACGTTGAGCCAGCCTCGCCGCCCCATGCGAATCCCTAAACGAAAGCATCCCTATGAAACCACTCCATTGGCATCCCTCCCTCTGGTTGTTCACGCTCCTGGTTGCGCCGCTGGTCGCCGTCGGGGCGATTGACCGATACGCGCTCGTCACACGCCACAACATCGAGTGGAACGACCTGGGCGGTCAGATTCCGCTGGGCAATGGCGAGTTCTGCTTCAACGCCGATGCCACCGGCTTGCAGACGTTCAGCGGCAGCACCCTGTCTCACTGGGCCTGGCACTCGGCCCCGCTGCCGCCCGGTTGCGCGCCCGCGGACATCCCGTCCACTGGCACCGTGGAAACCGGGCGCATTGAGGGTCCGATGAAAACGGCCGCGGCCCGCGGCGAGCTCGACGGTTGGATGTTCCGCAATCCCCATCCGGCGAACTTGGCGCGCCTGCGATTCGTGCGCGCGGATGGCGCCGCACTGCCTCCGAACGCGGTCAGCGCGGTCTCTCGCCGATATGATCTGTGGTCGGGCCTGCACTTGAGCCGCTTTACAGCGGATGGCGAGTCGGTCGTGGTCGAAACCTGCGTGCATCCCACGCTCGACCTGGTTGCCGTGCGCGCCGAATCGTCCCTGCTGCGCGAGCGACAGCTGGTCGTGGCGCTCGATTTTCCGTATCCAAGCGTGAACAGCGGTTCGCCGTGGGTGGGCGACTGGAATCAGCCCGCCTCGCACAGGAGCGACCTGACGTTGCACGCGGATCAACAGCGCGCCGAGATCCGCCGCACAGCCGACGCCGCAACGTATCAGGTCAGCGTGGGCTGGGCCGGCAAGCCTCTGGTCAGCCAGGCGGCGGAGTGGAAGCACACGTTCAAGCTGGCGGGCGATGCTTCGGGGCGTCTTGAGTTCGTCTGCGCTTTTTCGGACAAGCCTCCAGGCGTCTTGCCCACCTTCGCGGAAACGCGGCGAGCCGCGGCCGAGCGCTGGAAGAATTTCTGGACCACCGGAGGCGCCATCGATCTGTCGCAAAGCCAGGATCCGCGCTGGCGCGAACTGGAGCGGCGGATCATGCTCTCGCAATACCAGATGGCCGCCCAGTCGGCCGGGAGCTGGCCTTCGGCCGAGACCGGCTTGATGGGCGTGGATCCTTGGAGCAGCCAGTTTCACATGGAGATGGTCTGGTGGCACCTGGCGCACTACGGCTTGTGGGACCGCTGGCCGATGGCAGAACAGGCGCTGGGCTGTTATCAGAAGTTCCTGCCGGTGGCGTCGCAACTGGCAAAGCAATTCGGTTATCGGGGCGCCAAGTGGGGCAAACAGGTCGGGCCCGAGGGCCGCACCGCACCGTGGGATGGCAGCTTTGTGCTCCATTGGCAGCAGCCCCATCCTATCTTCTTCGCCGAACTCGAATACCGGTTGCGACCGAACGCCCGCACCCTGGCAAAGTGGAAAGACATCGTCTTCTCCTCGGCAGACTACATGGCCGACTTTCCCGTGCGGGACGAACAAGGCGTGTTTCACTTACAGCCCATCATGCCGCCCAGCGAGCAGGGCATCACGCGCGACACCGTGTTCGATCTCGCTTACTGGCGCTGGGGTTTCGATCAAGCCCAGCGCTGGCGCGAGCGCTTGGGCCTCGCCCGCGAACCGCGCTGGGATGAAGTCCGCCGCCATCTCGCCCCCCTGCCCGTCCTTAACGATGTGTTTGTTCATTCCGCCCTGTGGCACGACACCTACACGAAGCGCGCCTGGGAACATCCCGATCCGATCGGCGTTCTGGGCATGTTGCCCCCACTGGACGGCGTGGACCACGAGACCGCGCATCGCACCGTGCTGAAAGTTTGGCAAACGTGGGATTGGAAAAAATGCTGGGGTTGGGATTTTCCTTGGATGGCCATGGCTGCCGCCCGCGTGGGCGAGCCCCAAATCGCCATCGAGGCGTTGCTCAAGGACGCCGGCAACAAAAACCATTACGACCAACGCGGCATGAACACCGGCGGACCGTGTCCGTATCTCCCGGGCAACGGCGGCTTGCTCTATGCCGTCGCGATGATGGCCGCGGGCTGGGATCGGCCCGGCTCAGAGGGCTTCCGCACGGCAAACAAAGCGCCAATGACCCATGCCCCCGGTTTTCCGCAGGATGGAAGTTGGACCGTGAAATGGGAGGGACTGAAACAAGCGCCTTGACCCGCGTCTCCGTGGCTGCGATTCGAGAATCCCTCACCATCGGACTCGACGATGGCCAGCGCATGCCCGCTTATGATCGGTGGCTGACAATCTCGAAGACGTGCTCGTTCTCGATCTGAATGCAGGGCGACTTGGCGTGGTTCAACCCGGTTTCTGTGCCAGCGCGCTGGCCAGCACTCGGAGGAGTTCCTCGGCCGAAAACGGCTTGCGGACAAACGCATGGGCTCCGCGCCTTGGGGTCTCCTGTTGAAACTCAGGGGTGGCCAACCCGCTCATCGCGATGATAGGAAGCCTCGGATCTTGCTCGTAGAGCATCGTGATGAGATGTCTCCCATCACCAAAGGGCATCATGATGTCCGTGAGGACCAGGCGCAGTCGGGCATGGTTTGTTTGGTCGAGTTGCACCGCCTCCGACGCGCTTGCGGCGGAAAGGACGGTGTAACCGCCATGTCGCAGAACCTCGCCGGCCAACCGCAAAATGGCGGCTTCATCATCAATTACCATTACCGGACTTTCACCGGCCGGACTGACAGCGTTATGGGCTGCGAACTAATCAACACTAATGAAGGCAGGCTATGCACGGATGACCTGAAGAGTGGGTAACATCGATGGAAAGGCTGAGATCCTGCGACAACCTGCACGGCGGGATAAATCCCGCGCTCCAGCCTTCCGAGTGCCTCTCGCTCCGGAGCCGTGAACTATCGGCGCGCGGAATTCATTCCGCGGAGCGTTTCTGCCAACAGCAAACCTCCGCTTTCATTCGCGTGGATTGGCGTACATTCGCGATTCTGTTTCTTCGGAGCATCCTATGTGCGGTTCTGGGTGGAATAAAAGGAATTGACGGTCTGGCCTGTCCCCCGCAAGGTTGAAACAGCATGACCAGAATTTCAAACCAGCACAGGATCTTTTTCGTCGTCCCGAAGCCGATAACAGCTGGAATCCTAACTGCCCTCATCGGCATCGCCGCATTCGCGGTTCACGGCCAGGTGCACCTCACAGCCACGCACTTGGCTTATACGCAAGATTTCGACACTTTGGGCAACACGCCTGGTGGCACTACCTTTACGACGCTGCCAAGTGGATGGCAACTTACAGTTATGCCCCTGAGATTCTTAATAACCGTGTGATTCCGAGCAAACCCGAAGGTTCTCCCGTTTAGGGGGATTATTGCGGTCTATGGCAGGATTTTTGAAAAGGCTACTCGCTGGAGTATTGGTGCTCAGATGTATCTTGGCCTTCGGCGGGAGCGAGCCTCACGAGTCGGCATTGACGACCGACCATGACCGGAGTGAACAACGTTATGTCCGACCGGTCCGCCTGTCCATTGCGGTCAATGGCCAGACCATTCCGCCCGCGCCGGGCTCGGTTGCGGGCGTTTGGTTTTATGCAGATCGGGAGACAGGCGCGCAGTTGCTTCTCACGGGTCACACGACCGTGCCGGGATCCTGGCAGATGACTGCGGTTCTGAACGCAGGGAACGAAGTGCGAATGTCGTTTCTTCCCAACGAAAGCAACGTACCCAACATGGAGTTTCGTACCGAGCCGCTGTCTCCCGCGGTCGTGATCTGTCGGAGAGAAACCAACGCGCTGGTCCTTCAAGCTCTCTCCAATCCCGGTGCGATGCGTCTCATGCAGTTCTCGTTTCCTGACGGTCCCGCCTCCTTCGAACCCGAACGACGCCCTTTCTCGCGCGGACCGGTGGCATGCTCTCCTGATCCACACCCGGTGATCGCGAACACCCTGGTCGAATGGGATTGGCGGATGCAGGACGGGATTCAGACCCCCCGGGCTCCAAGAACATATCGGCAGGCGATCGAGAAAATGATGCGACAGACTGATGCGTTGGTTGCGGAACGACTCGAGTCGGGGAACCTTAGTCCGGAGGAAGAGTCAGCCTGGAAAGCGCTCCGCGCGGCTGATCTGCCTCCGCCCAATGATCCCGCCGGCGGGGAAGCGCGCTGGCGCGATGTCCATCGTCTGCGCCGTCAAATCATTCTCTCGAATCCACTCTTCAAAATCCGCTCCCTCCTGTTTGTGAAGCATGTTCCGTCCATTATGAGCCATCAACTCACGCAAATGTATGGGTACTGCGCCCGTCCGGGCGGGGGCCTGTTTATCTTGGGCGAACCTGGCGTGAGCATGCGCACGCGCGACATCACGCCAACCACTCTCTCGCCCGGCAACTTCATGACTCCCGAGCTTTCCTTTGATGCGCGCAGGGTGCTGTTTGCCTATTGCCCGGTGAAGGAAGCGCCCATTTCGTGGGATTTCAACGACCAAACCCGGCATTTAAGATACCACATTCACGAACTTTCCTTGGACTCCGGAATCGTCCGTGCGTTGACCCAGGGAGACACCGATAATTTCTCTCCCGTGGTCTTACCTTCGGATGATATCCTTTTTATTTCAACACAGCGCGGCGGCTACCACCGATGCGGACGCGGTCCTTGCTTTGTGTACACGCTATCGAGAATGGGAGCATGCGGCGAGAACGCCCGGAGTATTTCGTTTCATGAAACCCATGAATGGAACCCGTGCCTCTTGAATGACGGCCGGGTGGTTTACACGCGCTGGGACTATGTAGACCGAAATGCCGTGCATTACCAGCAGCTTTGGGCCGTCCGCCCCGACGGCAGCAACGCCCGTATCTATTACGGAAATAACACCTGGAATCCTGCCGGAATCTGGGAGGCGCGTTCTATTCCAGGCACCTCGCGTCTCATGGCCACGGCAAGCCCCCACCACGGCATGAGCGCAGGATCAATCATTCTGCTGGACACCACCCGTGGTGTGGATGGCAAGGAACCTCTGACGCGACTGACTCCGGAGGTGCGTTTTCCGGAATCCGAATCGCCTTTGGCCTTTGGCCCCAATCCAATCGCGTATGACTTTGATACTCCGGTCCCGCAGTATTGGTCCACTCCACTCGTCGAACCGTGGAGAGAGGAAATAGCCCCGGAAGAGGAAAAACGCTGGCCGGGACATTGCTACAAATCCCCCTGGCCTCTCTCCGAGAAGTTCTTTATCGCCTCCTACAGTTTCGATCAACTGGTGGGCGAGCCTGGACCGAATATCCCGAACATGTTCGGCCTCTATTTTTGCGATGCTTTTGGCAATAAGGAGTTGATTTACCGCGATCCGGCCATCTCCAGTCTGTGGGCACGGCCGCTGGCGGCACGCACCCCGCCACCCGAACCAGTCATGTTGAAGCGGGAATCGGGAGATGGGTATGGGACCTTTTTCCTGAGTCGTGTGACGGAGAGTTGGCCACGCATGCCCAGGGATACGCCCATCACGCATCTGCGGATCATCCAGGTGCTGCTCAAGACCACGCCCAACGCCGACTCCCCCCGAGTGGGCGCCGCGTTTGCCGCTCCAGGAAAGCAGGTTCTAGGAACGGTGCCGGTCGAGCCTGACGGCTCGGCTTTGTTCGAGGTGCCAGCCCGAACTCCGGTACTGTTCCAGGCGCTCGATGGCCGGGGGCGCGCGGTCCAAACCATGCGCAGTCTCGTCTATCTTCAGCCGGGCGAGTTCCAGAGTTGCATCGGGTGCCACGAACACCGCGTCAGGACATTTTCCCCGGATGCGCCTGCTCTGGCCCTCCGGCGCGCACCCTCTAAAATCAAGCCCGGCCCGGAGGGCTCCCGCCCCTTCAGCTTTCCGCGCCTGGTTCAACCGGTTCTCGATCGACATTGCGTCGGGTGTCATGATGGCAAGGAACCCAAACGTCCAGTGTTGACCAGCGAACCCGAAGGGGATTTTACGAAGTCATATAATGCCCTGGTCAGTCGGGTCTCAATCACCGCGTGGGGACGTCCCGAGCAGAACTTCGAGCCCATGACCAAGCCCCTGCGCTTTGGTGCTGCAGCCAGTCCGCTGGTAAAAATGCTGGACCAGGGCCACGGCAAGGTGAGGCTGTCCCCAGAGGATGAAGAACGGCTCTGCACCTGGATAGATGCCAACGCGCTCTTTTTTGGAACCTTCGACGTGAGTGAACAACAAAAACAATTGGCGGGCGAAGCGATCGACGGGCCGAAGGAGTGAATGAAAATCGAAAGCGTACCCCGTCACTGAACCAAGAAAGATCGGCCCCCCCATGGAAAAGGGGCGCAGGTCCATGAGATGCGAGCAGACCCTACGGGCCGGAACGGCGCGAGACGGAGGTCAAGCGGCATGGCTGGGAGGAGGGGGAATCTGGAGCCGCGACGGAAGGAAGATGCAGAAAAGGTGGCCAAGGCGGCGGAACTGAGGTGGGAGACGACCAAGACGCCAAGGTGGATGGCGGGTGATTCGAATCTGACCTTCATTCCCTGCCGATACAGAACAGGTGTTTCTCCGTGCGGATGATGATCTGCCCCTGCGCAATCGCCGGTGTGGCTTGCACCTTCTCCCCAAGGGGATTCCTGGCGAGCACCTTGAAATCAGAACTGGCTTCAATGATGGTCGTTTCGCCTTCGTCCGACACAAAGTAGATATGGCCCTCGGCGGCAACGGGAGACGCTGAAAAATGACCTCCCAGGCGTTCCTGCCAGACAATCTCGCCGGTCCCGGCCTTGAGGCACGTCGCCTGGCCGGCGTCGGTCACGGCAAACAAATGCGGTTTCAGATGGAGCATCGAGGGGACCTTTGGCATGCCTTTCTTCTGCTCCCAGGCGAGGTTGTTCGTGCCGAGATCGCCCCGCCCCCCCAGCTTGAACGCCTTGATGGTTTCCCGTCCGCCATACCCGCCCGCGGTAAACACGAGGCCCTCCCCGACCACGGTCGACGGCACCTTGCCTTCACCCACTACTTCGCTCGACCACAGGCGCTCCCCGGTCTCGAGGCTGAAACCCTGCACGACGTCGCCGGCCTCGCTGATGAGTTCGGCCTTCCCATCGTGCTCCCAGATGGCGGGCACACCATGGGAGATGCGCGACAGGCCGCGACGGGCTTTCCAGCGTTCCCGGCCGGTCTTGGTGTCGAGCGCGACGATGCAAGCCTGGTCCCAAGGCTGTTGCCAGCCCAAGGAGGTCTTGCCCTCGCCCTGCCCGCTGCCATCGCGCGCCATGAGGAGCAGGTCGTGATAGACGAAGGGAGAGGATCCCAGCCCGTGCTGGCTATAGAAAGGATAATTCCGGTTGGTTCACACTATGGCCCCCGAGAAGTCCAGCGCGGCAAAACTGCCGTCGTAAAAGCACACATACACGCGCTCGCCATCGGTGGCCGGGGTGGGTGTGGCAAACGAGTTCCTCCCATCCTTGTGTCCGGGCACCTGTTTAAAAACCTCCGTGTCCCATAAAATCCTGCCGCCCTTCCGATCCAGCGCTATGACATGGCAGAACTGGCCGTCGTCGCTCGCCGTGGTGAGAAACACGTGATCGCCCCACACGATGGGCGAGGACCAGGACTGGCCGGGAATAGGCGTCTTCCAGGCAATGTTTTCTGTCGTGCTCCATTTCAGCGGCAGACCGGTCTCTGACGAACGTCCCTGGCCGGCCGGGCCACGAAACTGCGGCCAGTTCTCAGCGTTCGATGGGGCGATGGCGAAGAGCAGCAGGCCAGTCAACAGCAGGAGGGTTTTTCGATTCACGAGAGGAGATTGGGTGGTATACATCGGTTCGTCTCAGCAGTTCATTCAACTGATCGTATACGGGATGCCGGACCCGTATCCCAGCGCTGACGGATTTTGAAATACTCACCTGTGGCATAACCACCATGCTGCTGGGGAAAATGCATGCAAGTCAATCGCCGATTTGGCGTGGGTTTTCGTTCGCTGTCATTGGCGTAAGGGTCCGTGCAAAAATAAATTCCGAGTTTGCTGCTGAGGATTTGGCTCGCTGGCGAGGCTCGACGAGGGAAGATACCCGCAGCAGTCTCTGACCGAGGAGTAACGAAGCCAGCGAGCCAAAGCCTCGCAGCCCTCCGGGGCGGGACGTCGCCGGGTCATCTGCGTTGTTGCGTGGACGGTCGAGTATCACCGAGGATACACTCCCGGCCGCGTCCACCTGATTGGTCACGCGCTTTATAGTAAGCCCTTTTTGGCTTATCTGTCATTAATATGGCTTTGACCCCATTGCCTTGTGCCAAAAAGTTCGGCCGTGGCGAGACCGTCGAAGTCGTCGCCACGATGGACCAGCCGGGGGCTGGACCCCATACGCTTCGCGTGCGCCGGACCACCGGTGAAGAAGTGCTTCTCAAGGTGGGGGCAGGCTCTGCCTGCTTCGACGTGGGTCAGGCCCGCGAGTTGAAAGTAGCCGCCGGTGACTGGCTGCTCTTCCAAGCCAACCAGGGCACCGAGTTCGTCAACGGCGAACGGGTGCAAGTCCGAGAGATCCAAAACGGCCGCATCGCCCTGGCCGATGGCCGGGTGCTGCCCAAAACTTTCAACACCTTCACTCACGGCTACGCCCTCACTTCCCATAGTGCCCAAGGCAAGACCGTCGATGAAGTGCTGCTGGTGGCCTCCTCCAAATCGTTCGCCGCCGTCAACCGTGAGCAGTTTTACGTCTCCATCTCGCGCGGCCGCGAACGCGTCCACGTCTTCACTGATGACGCCGATCTGCTCGCCCGCCGCGTCACCGCAGGCGGCGAACGCCAGGCCGCCGTCGAACTGGTCGCCTGGCGTCAGCAACTGCGGGACGAACTCGCCCAGCTCGGTTTCCTCCCGCGCCAACCCCTAAAGCCGGAAGCTCCCACTACACCGACGTCCACGGTGGCCGCGCATCAGGACTTCCGCGCCGTGCGCCCCCTGCGGGCCATGCGAGCCACCCGCCTCGCCCCCGTGCAGCGCCTCCTCCAGGTGGCCGAAGAGGTCCGCCGGTGGATCGCCCAGAAGTTCGGCCGGGCCGAGACACCGGTACTAACTGACATTTTGGCGATAAATTTGGGATGGATCTAGCGCCCAGACAGGGTTTTATCCGCATGATTGCGTGATATG
>JAKLHY010000083.1 GCA_022709905.1 Verrucomicrobiota bacterium
GAGTCCCGTACAAAATGAAAATATTTTCCGGCCCCTCATCCGCTCATACGGCCGCCGTTTTGACCTGAGTAGTTACGGGTGAACTGTCGGGCAGGTTCGGTGACGGACACCACTTTTATCTGTCCGTTGACGCGCACTGTCACTTGTTTCGGTTGCAGAGCACGGAGGCAATAGCCGGTCACTTTGCCGTCCTTCCAAGTGATTTCATCGTCCATGCCGAGTTCCTGCAAGGCCTCGATGAACTTGCCGAAAAGATCCCAAACGATTTGCTGATCATAGGACGCGCCGGGCTGCGGAGTGCGGTCGTCCTCCTTGATGACAACTTTGCCATCCGGGTCACGGACGGGGACATATTCCGGCGACCAACCGTCTGGGGTGATGGGCTTACCAGTCGGCCCCTCAACCAGATGAGCATCCCACATCCAGCTTAGCTCGCGCAGTTGCGGATAGAGGCGCGTCCGGAGAAACTCCTTGTCGCCGCCAGAGGCGGCGTGCTCCTAGAGATGCTGGCTGAGCCAGGCACTGCCTGGAACCTCCCGGGTGAACGTGGCCTCGCCCACGCGGTAACGGGTAGCGGGAGCCTCATACCAAAGTGATTTTGCCGGCGATCCCGGCACCGCCGCGGCAGGGGAGGGGGTTGCGGCGCCAACCACAATCGCGGAGGCCAGCAGCCACCAACCCCTGCGTAAGACACCGTGCTTCCGCCCGTGAGCGACTGGTAACCTCAGCGCTTTTGGCGCCTGCGAGATGCCATGTAGTTTTGTGAGGACGGTCTTCATCTCAATTTCTCGATGGTCCGGGATTCATGACGGTCACTTCCATCAGGCCGATGACCGATTCTTGGGAGAGGGCTTCGAGGGTGACGTTCTCAAGGATCACCCGGGGGCGGAGCTTGCGGTTCAGGACCATGGCGCGGCAATTTGAGCCGAGTTCCACGGTCATCAGCCACGGCTTGGGCACGGTGAAGGCCTCGGTGTCCTCGGTGTAGTAGGAGGCGCCGAACTGGGCACGGGCCTGGATGCCCCGGATCGGCGAGAGGTTCCAGTAGTTGTAGGGCCGAATGAGTTCGAGTGTCTCCTCGACCCCATCGGCATACTGGGCGGCGCGTTTGGGGAGTTGCGTGGTGATCGCGGTCAAGTCCGCGGAAGGAATTGAGAGCTTCCCTGCGTTGGCCAGGCTAGGCAAGAGGACAATGGCAGCGAAAATCAACCGGCGGATGCGGATCATGGTATTGGGCTGGGGTGGCATGGGTGATTAGAAGACTTGGAAGGAATAAAGCCCTGCGCCATTTTCCGGGCGTTGGCAGGCGGTGAGGGTGATGCGCACGAAGCGGGCGCGTGCCTCGCCGGCGTCCCGGTGCGGGCTTACCGCGACCGGGAATTCGGCGCGCTTGTCTGTGTGGGTTCTCCAGTGGCTGCCGTCCGCCGAGGTTTCGATGAGGTATTTGTAGGCCAACGTGGGATATTCGAAGGTGGTTTCGATTTGTGAGAAGGAGCGAATTTCGCCGAGATCAACGGTGAACGACTGCGGGTAGGTGTTGTCCGCGGCGCGCCAGAGGCTGGCGTTATTCTGGTCGAGGGCGTATTCCGGCACGTAGTAACCGCTCTTCACGCTGGTGGCCGTGGCGTAGCGACCGCGAGCAAGGTCAAGGCGCGCCGGGCCGGGTTTTTGAAGTGGACCCACGCCCGTCTGGGTGGGGGGTGACCGGCTTGATGGTGCCGTCCGGGTTGAACTCAATGAGGTCAGCACAGGTCTGGCGGAAGACCAGCGCTCCGCCCTCGTGCGGTTGGTTGTGCTGATGATAGACGATGTAGTGTCTGCCGTTGAACTTGAGCACCGAGTTGTGGCCGGGGCCGCGGGTGGTCTGTTCCTCGTTCATCTTCAGAATGGTGTGGTTGGGCGGCGTGGTGAAGGGACCGAAAGGATGTTTGGCCATTCCGTATCGGACGCAATACGAGCCGTCGTGTAGAACGCCAGACGAATAAAGCAAGTAGTAGGTGCCGTTGTGTTTGATCATATAGGAACCCTCGACGAAGTCGGCGAGGGCTGGGCCGTTCGAGAGATCCACCGCGTTTTCCGGTTCCGAACCCTTGCCGCGGACCGACGAGGCAGTGACAGACTTCCGGAGCGAGACCAGTTTGTCGCCGGAATACACCGCGAAGTTGTAGAGGCCGGCCCAGTGGCCGCCGCAGTGGTTGAAGGTGATGCGAACGTGCCGGGCAGTGCCCTGGCCTTCATCCACGTAGCCGTCGCCCGGGAGTCTAGTGCGATTGGCGGAGCGATCGGCGAACACGTTCCAAGTGTTTCCATCGGCGGAGACCTCGATCTTGTAGCCGTAGGCGACGTGCTTGAACTCGGGCGAGGAGACGACCTTGGTGACGGGCACGGGTTCGCCGAGGTCGACTTTGAGCCACTGCGGCAGTTCGCCGCCGCTGGGCAGCCACTTCATGCCCTTAAGAAAATGGACTTCGCCTTCGACATCCTTCAGGTCCTTTGTCAGTATGGCGGCCATGGCTTCCGACCAGCCCCAATACATGTAGGCCTGGCCGTCGTCGTCGATGAACGGCTGGGCGTCCATGTTGTAGGCGGCGACGATGCGGCCCGCGTTGCCGCCGCCGCTGACGATGGCGGTGTTGTCCTCGCGAAGGTTTTTCCACGGACCCACGGGCGAATCCGCCACGGCCACCCAGGTGTCGTAGCCGCCGGAGCGGGTGATGAACTGATAGTATTGGTCGCCCTTGCGAACGATGTCGGGCGCCCAGATATCGCCGCCGAACTTGCCGTATTCCGGCCAGTTGCTGAGTTTCATCTCCCAGTTGAGGAAATCGTCGGACATCCAGACCGAGGCGCGGCCGTAGGAACCGGCGTCGTTCTCCATCGAGGTGGCGTAAATGTAGAATTTGCCCTCGTCGAACATCACGTGGGGGTCCGGGAACATGCCGGGCAGGATGGGATTGCCGGTGTAGGCGCCGGGCGGATAAACATTGACACGCGTTGTCCCGGTGAACGGCTCCCTGCCGGCGAGGGTGGCGGTCAGCTGGAACACATACTGGCCTGGTTTATCGGCGATGGCCCATGTAATGCAGGCCTTGGGGCGCTCGATGCTCACCTCGCCCGGGCCGCTCAACTTGGCCCAGGAAAGCCTGGCGTCCATCCAATCCGGACGGAGTTGGCTGGCGAGCAGCAGTTTGTTGGGCAGAATAGCGTAATACCCCCGGCCGATGCCGACAGGAGGCTGAAGTTGTTTCGCGGCGTCGGTCGGTGTGTCCGCAGCGGCCAAGGCTATTGCGGTTAGCAGAACTGCGGCGCGAACGGGCAAGGGCAAGAGCCAGCCCAGCATTGTCAGAGACATTCTATCGTCGTGTTTCATGGGGATCTGCTTCATTGGGTCAGCAATTGTTACTTGGAGGCAAGCTCACCGAGGTGGTTGCCGTAGGTCAGGAGCAGCACCGCTCCGGTGAGCACCAACAACGCCAGACCGAGCGTGCGGAGAGTCACCCGCCGGCAGGTTCGCCATTCCCGCAGAAGGATGCCCACCACGTTACTGAAGAGCACCAGCATGATCATGTGGATGGCCCAACTGGTGAATTTATAAGCGCCCATCCGCACGTGGCCGAGGTTGTAAAAGAAGAACTGGCCATACCAGAACACGCCGGTCACCGCCGCCATCGCCCAGTTCACCGGCAGGCTGGCCCGTTCGCCCCCCGCGGGCAGTTCCAGCAGCTCCCCCAGGGTTCGATGTCGCGCATGCAGCCAGAGACAGTAGAGAGCCGTGGTCACGAACGCCCCGGTGTTGGAGAAGATATAGACGACATTGCCGCGCCAGATTCCGGCGCCGTGGGCCGAGGCGACGTCAGCAATCGGTTCACCGGCTTCGAGTGCGAAGCCGTAGACAGCCGACAGGACACCCGCCAGCAGCGAAAGCAGCAGCCCCTTGAGCAGCGAGAAGTCGCCGGCGGCCGATTGATCGCGCAGGTCGCGTTCCTTGAGTCGTCCGGCTCCGCCGGCCAATGCGATGCCCAATGTACCGACCAGAATGCCGGCCACCACCCAGCTCGCGCCCGGCTTGCTGAGCGTGGCGCCCAACGTGCCGCGGACCAGAGGCGGAATCAGCGTCCCCAGCACACTAGAGAGACCCACCGCGATGGCGTAAGTGAGCGAGAAGCCGATAAAGCGGATGGAGATGCCGAACGCCGTGCCGCCGATGCCGTAAGCCGCCCCGAGCAGGAAGGAGTTTTGCATCGCGTTGGTCGGCGCCTCGCGAAGGACAGCGGCGAGGTCAGGAACGGTGAGGGCGGCGCCCAGGATGGGCAGCAGAAACCAGCAGAACGAAGCCTGGGTCAGCCAGTAAGTTTGCCAGGACCAATTTCGAACCCGCTTCTGCGGCGTGTAGCAGGTGGCGGCGAAGCAGGCGCCGACGGCATGCATCGTCACACCGAGCAATGGGCTGGGAGCAACCGGAGGCATGGGCTAGTCGCAGTGGAAAACCTCTTCCATGCCGGCCCACCATTCATCCGCGTTCCGGCCTTCCAGCGGCTGCTGGCAAGGCTTGCAGACCGCCCACCACTTCTGCGTGGTGGGATCGGCCGCCATCCTGGCCATGTCGGCGGCGAAGTCCGTGCCGACATACTCGAAGTAGCTGAAGAGGTAGTGCCGGCCGTCATCCAACTGGCGTAAGTAGATCGAATAGTTCCGGATGTGGCACTCCTGGATCATCGGCAGCACATCCGGCCACACGGCGGCGTGAAGCCGCTTGTATTCTTCGAGCTTCTCGGCGCGGAGGCCGATGACCATGCCGTAGCGTTTCATAGGTTGCCTTTCATTTGGATTCGAGCACTTGCACTGCAGTTCGTCGCTCCGTGGGCGTGACTTTTAACGAGGCCATATTGCCGTTGCGAAAGACGCCCTCGACCACCGTCTGCTGCGGCGCGTGGAGTTTGAACTCGACATTCCATTCCTTGGGCCAAGCAGGCAGGACGAAGATCTTTTGGCCATCGGTCTGCAGCAGCATGGACTGCAGCGTCTTCATGAGCACGCCGCCGTGGTCCTGGTCGGGCGTCCAGTCGTAGTTCGGCCCCCAGAAAGCCAGGAACAGGGGATTTCTCATAGTTAGACTTCCTCGTTGATGTCCGCTGGCAGCCGGATCGGATACTGGCCGAACTCACGCACGAGCTTCACGATGGCATCGTAAGTAGGGCCGCTGACGCTGCTGCTGACGGAGTGGTCGGACTGGAAGATGAAGCCGCCGCCCCGGGCGGCATTGAGCTTGCGCAGCACCTCACGGCGGATGGCATTGCGGTCGCCGCTTTCCCAGACCTGGATGTCGCTATTGCCGCAGAACCCGATGCGGTGGCCATATTGCCGGCGCAGTTCCACGGCGTCCATGCCGGCTTTCGCTTCGAGCGGGTTGTAGGCGTCCACCCCGATCTCGATGTAATCGGCGAAGATCGCCTTGACGTTGCCGCAGCCGTGATAAATCACCGGCAGACCGGCGGCGTGCGCGGCAGCGGTCATCTGTGCGACCCACGGTTTGAAATATTGCCGCCAATAGGCCGGCGACATGAACGTGCTCTTCTTGTAGGCCACGTCGCCCCAGACGACGAAGCCGTCGAGCAACCCCGCCCCGGCGGCGATTTCCGCCTTGGCCATCTCCAGGTAGAACCTGCCGAGGCGGTTGATGACCGCGCCCATGCGCTCCGGGAATTCTGCCATCCACATCATGGCGTTGGACTGCCCGATCAAGCGCGTCAGGCATTCGCTCACTTCGATGATGCTGCCATAGACCGGAAAGTCCGGGCGCAGCCTGTTAACCGTCTCGATCCAAGGCGGCGAGTTGCGCTGGAAGCCGTCGCCCACGCCGGCAATCTGGTTATCGCCGGCGGCAAAGAACCGGCGCTGATCCGCCGAAGCGTCGAAGACGGCCTGTTCCAGTTTCTCGAAGGTGTCCATTTCCCACGCGGTCGTCTCCGGCATGGGATGCTGGAAATGCTTGTGCATGATCGCGCCGAAACCGGTCTTGACCACGACCTGCTCGGCGTCCTCCCGGAGCGTCTCGAAGGACCGGATCCAAGGGTCCATGTTCGGTATGGTGACGATCCAGTCGAGGTCGTAGTAGTAATAAGGGTTGGCGTCGGCAGGCAGGTCCAGTTCGCGTCGCCACCGCGCCACGAAGCTGCCCCAGAAGAAGTCGCTGATGGGCACCCGGTCGGGTTCCTCGTGACGCAGCGCCTTGTTCAGGCGGTCGAGCTTGCGCAAGGTGTTGTCATTTCGCCCGGCGGTGTCCGCCGACTTGCCGAACGTATCAAACATGCTCATGGCTTTACGGGAACTAAAGCTGGGCAATGAATCAGGACCCGCCGTGGACACGGGCGCCTCTGATCAGGGCGCCAAGGCGGCTAGCGAGAGCAAACAACGGGTCAGTAATTTCATAAACTTGGGCTATTTTACTCTTTTCTTGTTCATGGCGTCTATGTCCAGTAGGATCAAGCTTGTGTCTAATTCGATACCAGAACGGTTCAACGTCGGAGCCTACGACCGTCCGTTTTCGGGCGTGGGAATCGAGTTTGACCCGCTGGGGGTGAAACCGGGCCGCTCGGGAATTACCCTCCATGAAACGGGCTATTTGCCCGCGAACAGTCGCTGGAATTTTCCCGCGGTATTCAGTCCGTTCTGGCGGCTCTACCACAATAGTGCCCGGGGGCACTGCATGCTGTTCGGAGAGCAGATGGTGGAATTGTTGCCTGGGCAGATGGCGATCATCCCGCCACACAGCTTCTTTCACTGCCTGGGTAACAATCCTGTGCCGGCCTTCTGGATCGCCTTCAGCTTTTCCCGCAAGCTCGCGCCCGCGCAGAGCATCCCGGTGTTGCTGCCGCAGCGTGACACCGAGGTGTGTCTGATCCGGGACTTACAGGAGTTGATTCTGGCCAACCCGAACTGGGAGCCATCCGATGCCATCTTCCGGAACAGCCTGGCACTCTTACAGGTAGTGCTTTCGCGGCCGGAACTGCATTGGCAGCCGCCGGTGCCGGAGCACTTCGCCCGAATTTGCCAGTTCATCGAGACCAGTCTGGCTTCAAAACTTCTCACCCCCATGTTGGCCCGGAAGGCCGGATTAAGCGTGGCTGGTTTCAACCGCGGTTTCCGGCGCTATTTCGGCACCACACCGGCCACCTTCATCACGGAAATGCGGGTTCGCGAAGCCGCCCGTTTGCTCCTGGGGACCGAGGAAACCATTGATGCCATCGCGGAGCAAACCGGATTTCCCGACCGGGCCTATTTCAGCCGGGTGTTCAAGCAAATGACGGATGAAGCCCCCGCCACTTTCCGCCGCCGACACCAATGAAGGGATTAAAGAGGGGCCACGAGGCCGCCAAACGGCAGTGCGCGTTTCAAGCCCGCCGCCTGGTAGACCATCGCACGCCACCGGCTCTATTGGGTCAGCGGTTCCAAGCGGAGGTCGAAGACTCCGCCCGCCTGCGCCCCGTCGTGCGCCTGGAAGCGGATGGTGGCGAACTGCTTGCCATGGATGAGTTCTATCGGGATTTGATAGGAAACCTCGATGAATTCACCCGGTTTGTTTTGATCGAGGGTTTGGGTGGCGATGCGGGTGTCTTCGACCAGGATGTCAAACACACGGTTGCCGGTTTCACCGCCCCAGTAGGTGCAAACAAGGTTCACGTCGTTGGTCGCATTCACCGGAAGACGATAGGAAAACGATCCCCCGCTATGCGCATCGCGCCAACGCCGGCCCTGATGGGTCCCGGTCGAACTGGGTAGCGGGAAAAGCCGAAAGGTATCTGCCGCCAAGCTTCTCCTGGCACTCGATTAGTGCTTTGACCATATAGTTGGCTTTATCGCGAAATGACGTGTCTCCGGTGGCGGCATACATCCGAGCCGCAGCAGAGAGATAATGGCCGCCGTAGTGCCCCGAGATAAAGCCTTCGTCCCACCCGCCGTAGCCACCCTTTACGCCTGCGGGTTGCGGGAGGCCGGCGTTCCTGCGAAATGGAAAAAGCAACTTGTCCGGCTCAAGCTGCCTGACAAGTCCGGTGCGGTGAAGTTCCTGAATTCTCTTGAATGGTCCGTCTAGCAGCCGAACGCGGTTAAGATCGAATGCCTCGGCGGTGGCCAGTGAGGCATCCCCCCGCTGTGACTTCCAGCCGAGGTTAGTGCTCAGGTTTTCGCGTAAATCCTCCGCCCATGCGCCAATGGCAAGGCTGAAAATCAACACGATGACAACATGTGAAACTCGTCGTGTTCTGTTCGTGAATTTAAGCATGTGAGGCGGCGTTTACAGCTTGGACTTGATCTCGCCAAACCACCGGATCCTCGAAGGCTCCTGGAATCCGGGGATAGAGGCTTTGGGAGGTGATTTTCCGGAACGGCTTGAGCCCGTCTTCGCTGATCCAGATGTGCCCGCCGCGGGAGACCATCAGGACGCTGCCATCCTCGCGGCTGGTGAAGGAGTGATTGGACATCGGAACCTTCGGCATGCCGCGAATGTCGTATTTCAGATCCTCTTTCGTCCATGGCCTGTCCATGGATTCCGAAGTGTAGGCACTGCCGATCACATACAGCACGTAGGTCCTGTCCTTGGCGCGGTAGCACATCACGTTATGGCCTGGGCCAACCTCCTGCTTGACGGTAAAGGGCCCGGCGGGAGATGTGGAGGTGGCGTGGACCACGCGGGATTCCGGCCAAGCGTTGTGCCCGCGCTTGTCGGACTCCGGCCAGCGGGTGGCGAACATGTGGTAGATGTCCTCGGCCGCACGGTGAACGCTCATGCACCAGTAGGACCACGCCGGATCTTCGAGGCCATTTTCCACGTTTCGCGGTTTCACATTGGGGCCGCCCCAAGTGTCTGAGCGAAGGCCATTGGCGACGGGCATCGGCAGGATGCGGTCAATGAATGCGTCGCCGGGCACGAGCTCCGCCGGCACGCGGTAGGAGGAAGGCGCGTGCTGCGCGCCGTTGGGGCCGTAGCCGTCATCGGCGAGGCATATCGGTTGTTTTTGGAATTTGCGATCCATGGGCGCCAAGAAACGCTGCGGCAACCGGCGCCAACTGCAGCCCTCCAGATCCGCTCCAATCTCTCCTTGGGCCGTTCATGGAGTGGATTTGATCGGTTTCAAGTGCTTGGCCAGGAATTCGCCCGTCAACTCCGGGACCTTGGGATCTTTGAATCCACCATGGCCGGCACCCTTGACGGTGTGGAACGTCACGGGTACGCTAGCCTGCTTCAATGCGGCCTCCAGGAGTTCGCTCTGGTGATGGGGCACCAGCGGATCCGCGTCGCCGTGACAGATGAGAAACGGCGGATCGCCGGGCGTAATGTAGGTGATGGGATTCGCCTTGGCGGCTTTCTCCTTGTTTTCTTGAATCGCGCCGCCGATCAACTCCGATTCGGGCGAATTGGCCGGGTCGTGCGCCATGCCGCTGGGCAGGCGATGCGCGTCCATTTGCAGGAAGTCGGTCGGGCCGAAGTAGTCCACCACCGCCTGCACGCGGCTGGATTGATCGAGATTAGCGCCGACATCGAACTCTTTCGCGTCGCCCGTCGTGCCGAGCATTGCGGCCAGGTGCCCGCCCGCCGAACTGCCCCAGGCGGCGAAGCGATTCGGATCGATCCGGTACTCGGCGGCGTGCGCCCGGAGCCAGCGGACAGCCGCTTTGCAGTCTTCGATCTGGGCAGGAAACTTCGCGTGCTGGCTGAGCCGGTAATTGATGGAAGCCACCGCGTAACCCTGGCGGAGATACTCCAATGGCACGCCCTGTTCCTTGCTGCCCATTTTGAATGCTCCGCCGTGGATATTGATGATCAGCGGTAGATTCGTGCCGTCCTTCGGCAGGTACAGGTCGAGCTTCTGGCGCTCGTGACCGCCGGACACGTAGGCCAGATCGCGGTGCGCGGTTGCTCCTTGGGGGAGGCTTGACTGCCTGGACTCGAAAGGTTGCGCCAGGGCAATGGCAATGAAAGCTGGCAGGCACGCCAGTGCCAGCAGGTTGGTAGTCTCTATTTTCATAGTATTTTTACAAGGTTACATCTCAAAGCAGCGTTTCATGACCACAAAAGGAGGGGTCATTCCGGCAACAGGTTCCAATGTCTGCCATCGGGTGAAGTGAGCAAGCCCAATGTCGTCTTTCCAATCGCGCTCTGGCCCATGAGGATCATCAGCCACTGGTCGGTTTCCCGCCAGACGAAAGGCGCACCGTATTTGCGCACCATCCATTTCTGCCGCGGTAATTCGATCGGTCCGGCCAACGTCCATTTGCGCAAGTCGGTCGAACTCGCCAGCGCAAGGTGCTGGTCAGCCAGGCCCTCGCTGTAGATCATGGTCCGGTGATCGCCGGTGCGGAAGATCGTCACGTTTTCGACCCCGTCCGGGGCACGCTCGGAAACGCCCAGCAAGGGCGTGTTGGTCGAGAGGATTTCCCATTGTTCCAGATTGGGATCGCACGTGATAGCGTGCCCCAGCAGGTTCGCGCGCAAAGTCTTTCCGGCGGCGTTGGTGATATTCGCGCTGCCAACGAAGTAACAATGCAGCGTCTTGCCGTCGAGAACCAGAGTGGGATCGATGATCCGCCTGAGCGTATTCCAAGGTAGGAAGCGCGCCTCGGTGAGGAATGGCTTTGGCGCCGACCACGCCTGCAAATCCGGCGACTCGCTGAAGCAAAGCTGGGTTGGATTGGTCGGGTAGGTCTGATAGGGCAGAATGAAGCGCCCGTGCCACTTCACCACATCCCCCGGGGAGGCGTGACCTTTGGCTGAGACATCATGGTCGTTCTCGAAGCGGACGAAGTCCCTAGTGAAAACAGAGGCAATGCTCCAACTCGCAGGTAAAGCCCAGTTCGAACCGGCCAACCGTGAGTAGAATAGCAGGTAACCGTCATGCACTTTCAGGACCGAGGGGTCACGCAAGTTATCGGCGGAACTCCAAACCGGATTCCTTAGCCGTGCCACGTTGAGCGGACTATTGCCAGGTCGGGTTGCCGTATGAATGGGCAGTGCTCTGGCTTTGCTCGTTGGTCTTGCCACCGGCTGGAGCGGTATCTGGAGGTTGAAGCTGCCCTCGCGGTCTTTGGTGTCTGCGGCGACACAAAAAAGTGCGATGAGCACGCCATGGTCGAAGAGCAGTTGCGGGCGCTCCAGCGCCTCGAGCTGTTGTGTGCGACCGTCCGCCCAAGTGACTTCGGGTGTGGCGACGAGGGGATGTTTCGCGAGTTTCCAGTCAATGCCGTCCGCCGATTCCCAGAGGGCCAGCGAGTAGCCGCGTTTGGTGAAGTGGCCGGCATTGTCCTTGACCACGGCCCAGTAGCGATCCGCGCCGCGCCAGATAAACGGGTCTTCGGCGGCGAACGGCACACCCTCTTTCACAAAGATCGGGTTGGGGAGTTTCTTAAACGGGCCAGTCGGGTTGTCGCTTGTGGCCACGCAATGGAACACGGGACCGCCGAAGGGTAATTTGCCCTGATCGCCAACGGCTTTGTAAACCATGAGGTAACCGCCATTGGGCCGCGCGGCGACGCTGGGGTTGTTGCAGCAGAGCGCGTCGTAAAACCCGGGCGTCGTGTCTACGAGCGGTTGGTCGAAGCGCGTCCAAGGCCCGTTCGGCGAATCCGCGACCGCCACCCCGATGCGCTGGTGATTGCGATGCGTCCAGTTGAGCGATTTTTCCACCACGCCGTCGCCATAGTTACCTGTGTAGTACAGGTAGAACTTGCCATTGCCGCCCAGCACGGGCCGGTCCTGCACCAGTGCGACGCGCAGGCCATTGCGCGCACCCGAAATCGCGGTGCTCGTGCCGGCGATGCCACCGCCCACCACGACCAGATCAAACTCGCCACCGTCCTCTGGTTCCTCGGGCAGGCCCAACGCCGAACGGCGGAACTTCGTCAGGGCAACGGCCTCGTTAGGCGGAGTAAAGGTTGCATGCTGACTGAACAACACGGCATCACATCGCCCCTCGAATCCGGTCAAATCATGCAGCGCGATCTTCGCCGCACCGCCAACCTCGACCCTGCCGCCGTCCTGCCAATGCCAGTCGGCGCCTTGCGTGCCAAACGTCTCAGCCAGCGGCTGGCCATTCACGAGCACCTGAAACTTGCCGGGCGCACCAGGCGCATTCCACGGCGCCACCCAGTCGCGGGTCCGCACCCAGACGCGATACTTGCCCGCGGAGGGAAATTTCGCCGTCGTCACTGCGTCCTTGACCGGCACGCCCAGTCCGTGCGCCAGCAGGTAAGGCGAGCCCATGACCTCCATGGACTGCTGGTCAAGATCCCAGCCGCCGAGGTCGGCGAACTGTTCGGCTTCCAGAAAAACATGTTGGGCGGGAACACCGAATGAGAGGGCACCAAAGAATACCAGCATCGGGAGCAGGCGAGAGCGGTAATAATTGTGGTTCATAGAGCTGGATTTGATCCGCTGCGAAACTCCGGATCATGCGAAAGCTCCAGCACTTTTCGCTCGTAACCCAGCATCAGATATGGATCGCTCGGAGTGTTGGCCACGACGGGGGAGTATTTCCATGGCCCCCCCACACCGGTCGGCGCGCCCATGCGCCTGAGGTCATCGACGTTGCCGAACCACAGGGCGGCCTTGCCGTCGCCGGAACGGAAGAGGTGTTCGGCGTTGGTGGATGTTCCGTTGGGGAGAGACTCGGCGCAGAACGACCAGGCAGCGACTAATGCGGTTGCCGCCATGGCGTATCGGCCAAGATAATGGTTTTTGCTCATGGAAAGAATCGCCGTTTCAATTTATTGGCCGTCGTCAGCAGTAGATAAGACAGTTTTATCATCTATAAGCTCGTATCTCGATTGGGTGGTTGACGTTATGTTCAGGAACATTGCCACTGACTTTGACGCCCAAAGGCGGTGAACCGTTCCATACTTACCAATGGATTGTTCCCAACTTGGAGAAGTAACACAGAAAAAGAGCGATTGAAGGTGCTATTCCTTTGAACTCAAGACAAGGTATTATTAGAAAATATGTCGGACGACGAAGTCATCACCCCAGATCGTGGTGCTGCCGGATCGCCGGGGTTGGCGGCACTTGCCGTTGGCTTGGGCCGCGGCGGCGGTGGCCATGCTCGCCGCCACCGCTTTCTGGTTACTCCTCTCGGATCCGGTGGTCGCGCGAATTGTCCGGATCGAATCAGCCACCTGGGCTTCGGGCCAGATTCCGCCGCGCGTCGGTTCGAGCCTGAAAGCACAACGCTTGCGACTCGATAGTGGATTGCTGGAACTGAAGTTTGCCTGCGGAGCCACCGTGATTATCGAGGGTCCGGTGGATTTCGAGGTGCGCGGCCCGCAGCACGGATTTCTCCATCAGGGACGGGCCGTGACACGGCTGCCAAAAGGCACCAAGGGATTCATTCTCGACAGTCCGCGCGGCAAACTGGTGGATCAGGGCACCGAGTTTGGCGTGAACGTCACCGCCTCGGGCGACACCGAGGTGCATGTGCTGGAGGGTTTGGTCGAGGCCAAGCCGGACAGCCGGGCTCAGTCGCTCCAATTGTCGCGCAATCAGGCCGTGCGTCTGACGCGACAGAACGTGGAGCAGTTCCCGGCGGACGCTGGCTCATTCATCACGGACCTGCCTCCACCTCCGGCCCTTGCGATTGGTTTCCTGCACTGGTCATTCGATGAAGGGCAGGGGAACGTTTCCATTAATCTCGGTCACGGACTCGGTGCCACCAACGCACTCGCACGCCTCCTCTCCTTTCCCGAGAACCAGTCTGGCCCAAGCTGGATTTCCGGCCAGTTCGGCAGTGGACTTTACTTCGACGGCAAGGACGACTTCGTGGAATGCGAATTCCCCGGCATCCCCGGCGGTGAACCGCGCACCGTGGCGTTTTGGGCTAAAGTACCGCGAAACTCACAGACCAATGAAGGCTACGGCATCATAAACTGGGGCACCTTCGGTCGACCGGGAATGGCCTGGCAGATCTCGGTCAATCCCGAGATCAAGGATGGGCCCCTGGGTCGATTGCGGGTCGGGGTGCATGGCGGTTGGGTGGTCGGAAGCAGCGATTTGCGGGATGATCGCTGGCATCACTGCGCGGTCGTCATGTATGGCGGCCATCGTCCGGACGCGGGCACGCACATATTGCTTTTCGTGGACGGTGATCTCGAACCTGCGGCGCGCAAGGCGGTGCAGGAGATCCGCACGATAACCTCCGGCGCGCTGGCGCACAACATGTGGCTTGGGCGGAATCTTTCGTACCAGACGCCCAATTCTTGGTTCACTGGCGGTCCGTTCTTCCGCGGTTGCTTAGATGAAGTCTTCGTGTTCAACGCCGCGTTGAATCAAGAACAGCTTCGCTCCTTAATGAAACACAACCGCCTGCCCCCACAATCACCGCTGGTGGTTACGGTCTATGATCGGTAGCCGGTCAATCCCAAGCAGGCCAACACCGCTGAGCATCGACCAACCCGGCCTTCAGTTCATGTCAAACCCCCGGCAGCATGGGGTCCTAAGCCGATGGGAGACCTTGACTTGGCGGTACAAAGCGATGTTGGCGATCTCACGGCTGTGCACTTGGTGCGCTGCAGGCTAGCGACTTCAGCCGTGAACCTTTGGATATCAAGCGGCGTCCAATTTCCTTTCAACGATGGTTCGGCGTCTATGGTGTAATCGAGATACCGTTGGTCGGTGGTTTGCATCAACATTATGTTATCAGCTTCCCTGGCCACGGAAACCGCTGCGTGTCTAAAAGCGCGGCAGAACGTTGATTATTCCTCCATCCATCGGCATTCGATCCGGTAGAGCTTTGTGGCGCTTCATGAGACGGTGATGCACCTGCCGCAAATCTTCGATCACGTCCAAGAACTCAAGGTCATTGATCCGATTGTTCAGCTCAAGCGGGTCTGCCCGTAGATCGTAGAGCTCGGCGCCATAATGGTCCGGACTGCCGTCGCCGTGCGGGTAAAAAATGTATTTCCATCGGTCAGTGCGCACACCGCGGACATTCGGTGTGTAGGGGAATTCCTTCTCGTAATTGTAGAAGTAGAGGAAGGAAGTGCGCCAGCCCTTGGTTTTACCCTCGAGCAGCGGTTTCCATGAGCGGCCATCGATCCCGTGCAAAGGTCTCGCTCCGCAAATCTCCAGCAGACTGGGGGCGAGGTCCAGATTAAGCACCATCTGCTCGATCACCTTCGCCTTGGGAACAAGCGGAGGGTAACGCACGATCAAAGGCACCCGTAGGCTCTCTTCGTACATGGTCCGCTTGTCCACGCGCCCGTGCTCACCGAGAGCAAACCCGTTGTCGGACGTGAAGACTATCACGGTTCGATCCAGTTGCCCTGTCTGGCGCAGCGTCTCGTAGATCCGGCCCACGCTTTCATCCACGGATAAGAGCGTCGCCAGGTAAGCCTTCGCGAACTTGTCATAGTCCAAGTAGTTGTAGAGCGGACCTCCCGCCCCATGCCAGGTGGGGTAGCTCTCCGCCAACCAGGCTGGTTTACCCTTCGACCAGGCGTCAAAGTTGGCCGGTTTCGCAATCCGTAAGCCGTCAAAGACATGTTCATATTTTGGTTCGGATTGAATCGGGCCGCCGTGAGGAGCCTTCTGACCAACCACGAGCAGGAAAGGCTTCGGGTGTGGGCGTTGGAGCCACTGAACGGTTTTTTCGGTAACCACGGTCGTGTAGTAGCCCTGAATGAGCTGTCGCTGCCCATTGATGTTCCACTCCGTGTCAAAATAGTTCCCCTGGCCGCGGTGGCTCATCCAGAAATCGAACCCACTGCGCGGGGCATCATTGGTTTCCCCCATGTGCCACTTGCCAATGTAAGCGGTTTCGTACCCCGCCGCGCGCAGTTGCTTCGGGTAGCTCGGTAACGTGTCCGGGTACTCGGTGAAATTGTTGAGCACCCCGTGACGGTGGCCATAAAGGCCGCTGAGCATCGACGCCCGGCTTGGTGAACACAGCGAGGTGACGACAAAGGCGTTGGCGAACCGTGCCCCCTCCGACGCCAATCGGTCGAGGTTGGGCGTCTTAAGCACGGGATGTCCGGCGCACCCCATCGCATCCCAGCGCTGGTCGTCGGTCAAGATGACCAAGACGTTCGGATGCGGGTTGTCGGCTATGGTGGCAGTCAAGCTGCCCAAAACAAAGGCCAGGACCAAAACGAGGAAGGACATGTAGCAGAGAATAATCACCATCCGAGAGAACTTGAAGCACGGAATTCGCGTCAAAGGAACGAGCAGTAGTTGTGCTGGCGAGCGCCTGTGGGCGGCAGAGGCCTCGTCACGGAACGAAGTGGTTGATTCCCTCGGAATTGCCCCCAAGCTAATCAGCCGTGTTCGCGTTTGCCTTAGCACACCAACAAGTGGAGGGTAGGCATGTCTTGGTGGCGAGGTCGATAGCCGGCCTGGTTCAATCCGGCCAATGTCGCCGTGCACGATGGGCGGCTGCATTTAACCATACGCAAGGAACCAGCTCCTCCAAACCTCGAAAAAGATGGATATCACGACTACAGTTCAGCGGCGCTGCACACAAAGGCGCGATCGAGTTACGGCTATTACGAGGTGAAAGCGCGCGCGATGAACTCAGGCGGTTCGAGTTCCTTTTGGTTCCAGCAGGAAGACGCCACAGCCAGTCCGGGCTGGGCCACTGATCTACGATCAAGCGTTCGTGAGGGCCGGTTTGAACTGAAACCGGATAGCTGCCGTCGAGAATCTGGCTCTGGTCGTCATTATAATAATAGCATGGTAACCGCCAGTCTGGTTCCCAATTGAGGAACGCCGGATCAGTGGTTTTGGCCGCTGAAACCGAAACCATGCGGCGATCAGCAAAGATCAGAGTGGGGGTCTGGTTGTGCCAGCAAATTTGGGGTGGGGATGTCGCTCGACGGCTTTGCACATTGGTTTTCCTTGGTATCTGCCAGGTCCGGCCGCCATCCAGGCTTTCGGTTTTCCAGAAGTAGCCATCGGACTGAGGATGGTTGTTCCGCAGCAATCCCAGGAGATGGCCTGGTGCAATCTCTGAAGCGTCCCACTCCTCACCCAGCAAGTCACCATAAGGAGCTCGCACAGGCAACGGACGCAAGAAGGACACCTTCTGCGACTCGGCGATCAGGGTTAAGCCGTCGGGCTTTCTGAAATCGCTGGCGATCTTGGCCAGGAGTTTATTAGCGGCCACGCCGATGGTCGCGGTCAATTGGCGTTGGCTTTGAATCTGTTGTTTCAATCGCTGGGCCATGGGCAAGGGCCTTGTGCAGGGAATCGTCTGCGTTCTCGGCTTGGCAAACCGCCGAAAGATCCAGGCAGGCCTCATCAATGGACATGGGTTCGATGAATGACGCGGAACATGACCACTGGAATATTAACCCTTCACTGGGAAAAGCGAAGGCTTTCGAGGAGGCAAACGCTCTGGCGCTCTGGCACAAGATCCTTGCTTGAGCCCCGACGGATGGGAACAGCAGTTGCTGCATGCTCGGTTCACGCCGATTGCCGACAGCCAGGTCCGTGAAATTCTGCGCGCCAGATCTCGCCAGGATTGGTATACCCAGGCCATGGATTACGCGATTGTTCAGCTGCTTTTATTGGAAGCGACCGTCCTTTTTGCCAGTGGTTTATCGATCAACGGCGCTCCCGGCGCCAACGAAACCGATGTGCCCGTCCTTCAACCCTGGAGGTGTATCACTCTGGACCCCGAATTCAGTGGCGCCTGGGTTGTGGCAGGGGATTTGGACGGTGACGCAGCCGTCGAAATCCTCAGCGCTCGTAACGTGGACCAGAATGACGTTCACTTTACCAGTGCGGTCGTCGCCCAGCGTCTCGACAGCAGCGTCCTCTGGCGCTGGGGTAATCCCAAGATCGGGCGCAAGCAACTCCACCACGATGTCGCCTGCCAAATTTATGACTGGGACGGCGACGGCCGCAACGAAGTCGTGCTATGCACCGAGGGATATCTCGTCGAGTTGGAGGGTGCCACGGGCAAGGAAAAACGCCGGTGGCCACTGCCCAAGGACGCCACCGATTGCCTCGTTTTTGCCAATCTCTCCGGCGCAGCACACGGGGCGGATGTGCTGGTCAAAACCCGATACACCCAGATTTGGGCCTTTAACCGCGAGGGAAGCCAGTTGTGGACGTCCCGAAATCCTGGTGGATACCGCACGGCTCACCAACCGGTGCCAGTGGATCTCGATGGCGACGGCCGCCAGGAAATCATGGCCGGCTACGCCATGCTCAACGCTGACGGCTCGATCCGTTGGGTGTTCCAACCGCCGCACTTGGATGTCAGCCGCGGCCATTGCGACTGCTTCCGCCTGGTACGCGCCGGCAAGACGCCGGACGAGTTCCGCTTTGTGATGACCTTTTGTGGCGCCAATGGCATGGCCCTGATGGATGGCAACGGCAAACCGATTTGGGAATTGACCGGCGAGCATTTCGAGTCGGTGGACGTGGGCCGGATTTGCGCGGGCTCGCCGGGCCTGCAACTGGCAGTGGACATTGACCATCGGCCCTGGGGCCAAAGCCCGCTCTGGGTTCTGGACGAGATGGGCAAGGTGAAGACCCGCATTATGACCGACTACGCCCGGCACCACGCGCTGCTGGACTGGACTGGCGATGGTGTAGCGGAGATTGTCATCGCCCAACCGCGTGTTCTTTATGACGGGACCGGCCGCCGTTTGGTTACCTTGGCCATGCGCGGTCAGGACGACGAGGCCGGTGAAGAACGGTTGGTATTGACCGGTGATTTCACGGGCGACGGGATCCCGGACGTGGCCCTGTCCACCCGGGCCATGACCCACGTCTATATCTATAAAAATGAGCGTGGCCAGAAACCCAATCCGCCAGCCTCGCTGGGGACCGAATTGAATTTTACGCTCTATTGAAATGGATCTGCCATCAGTGATTTGCCTATGTGCATGGCGGCATGGCCGGCATCGCCATCGACGATTGCCAGTGCTTCGAGGGTGGCACGCCTGCATTGGCATGGGGGGATGCAACGCGCCATGACTTCTGGCCCAGGCCAGGATCGCCGCTGTTGGGCAAGGCGGATGCCACTTTTGCACCTCCATTCGATTTCAATACAAGCAAACGCGGCAGCCCCTTTGACGTGGGTGCCTATGAAGTCGAGGGACAATCTCAGAATCCGGGTTGGACCCTTCAGCCCGGCTTCAAACGGTGATTGGGGAGCTTTGTTGCGAGCGTGACAAGCCACTATTTGTTCAAGTCCATGTAGTACAGTTCCTTGGCCTCGACTTTCATTCCAGGGTTATGCCCCTGAATGGCAAAGTGGCCCGTTTTGTACTCCGCATCATCATACGTCATGACCAGTTTGTCATTGATCCAGAACTGAAGGTGCGTGCCCACAGCCCGGATGCGGTAACTAAACCACTCCCCGTCCTTGGTTAGTAGTTCTGTGGCTTTGCCGGTTGGCTTTCCCGGCTTCCATAGCCATCCCGTATAACCGTCGCCATGGTTACAGATCTGGGCCTCATAACCCTGAGGGAAGTCGTTCGGATTATCCGCTGGCGGATTGGCCCGAAAATAAAACCCACTATTAGGCACAGCTCCTTGGTTGGAGACACGAAACATGCCTTTGACCTCGAAATCTGAGCACCGGGCCTCGGTGTAAATGTGTCCCATACCGCCAAGGCCCACCAGAACGCCCTGTTGGACGGACCATGTGGTCTTGCCACGCACTGTCCAGCCGCTGAGGTCCTTGCCGTTGAACAGGGAGATCCATTTTGAATTGTCCTCAGCGCTGGCTGCGCTCAAAGCCAAGATCGCACACGCAAAAACCGCCAGACTTTTTCTGATCATAAATAGATAAAATATGACCAAATCTTGCTCGTCCCCAATAGTCAAAACAAGCCTTATCAAGACGCTGACGAAATGGCTACTGAGACGGGAGTGTATGCATAATCCTTCCTGTTTTGTATTCTGCTAACACCCCTGTTTCCAGAGAGCCTTCACTTGGAGTCCGCATCACTGATCTGCGGCGGGCGGATCGGCATCGAGTGGGCATTCTCGGCATGGTAGATAGCAGTCAACTCGCGGAATGCCTCCTGCAACGCCTTGCCCTCAAGCTTGCCCTGCGTCCTCAACATTTCCCGATCGATCAGCGCCCGCAGGTAAATAACCCGCCATCGCCAAGCCGCGCGTGCTTGCGGTGTCAGCTTCGCCTCGATGCGATGGACGCGATCAAAGGCCTCCTGGGCACTCGGGCCGATCTCTCCTCGGTGATGGTTCTTCTCAAAAGCGTCGACGACTTTCACGACCTCCTCAGCCACATCGGGTGAAAACTCAAATGCGGCATACTCCCGGACCGTCTCGATGGCTGGGTGGGCTGGGTTCCAGAAAAATTCGCTGCAGGTTTTCACTCCAAAGCGTGTAATGTTCGAGGCATGAATTTGTTCCGACTGCTGTCGTTGCTGTTGGCTTTCGCCCATACCGCTGCCGCCGTCGCTGGGTCGGTGCGTGTGGGGGATGTTCTATGGCACTATCCTCTGGACAACCCGGCCGAACTGCAATCCGGGTCCGGCGGGAGGGAGATCATTCAGGAACTGGGCCGTGGCAGTGTGTTATTGATAACGAACCGCAATCCTCTGGAAACGGTGCTGCGCACGTTTACGCTGCCCATAGAAACGCTCCGTGGGCGTTTTGTGTTCATGGGGGCTGACGTCAAGGCCGAGAACGTCAGCGCCAAAGCCAAGCCATGGAATGGTATCAAGTTGATGGTGCGAATCGACACGCCCACCGGTCCCCAATGGCCGCAAGCCGAAATCCCCATAGGCTCCTTCGGCTGGCAGCGTTTTTCTACCCGAATTCTCGTCCCTACAAACGCGACCGCTGTAACCCTTGTGCTGGGACTGGAACAGGTCTCTGGACGGGTGGTCTTTGATGAGCTCCGCCTCACCTTAGCCCGCGAAGTCGCTACCGCCCTGGATGCTCCTTCGGATCAACCCATATTTCGAGGACACGCTCTACCCCGTTTGCGAGGGGCGATGATTTCTCCGCGATCGCTCACCGAAAAGGACATAGCTGTGCTTGCGCAAGATTGGGGCGCCAATCTCGTGCGCTGGCAGTTGATCCGCAACAAAGTTCCGCCAAACGAAGCTGGCTTTACGGCCTATGACCAGTGGCTCGAAGACGAGTTAGCCCGCTTGGATCGCGGTCTGGTCTGGGCCGGCAAGATGGGAGTTAAGGTCGTTGTCGACCTGCATTCTCCCCCGGGCGGCAAAGCCACCTCGAGCGGTTATCAGGCCGCGATTGGGTCGCTCTGGACCGACCCTGGCGCCCAAGCGAAATTCATTGAGGTCTGGCGCAAAATTGCGGCGCGGTATAAGGACGATTCACGTGTTTGGGGCTATGACTTGGTTAATGAACCTGATGACAGCAACGTCGCCGAGGGTTGCGACGATTGGCAAGACCTCGCCTTGCGTGCAGGTCGGGCGGTGCGCGAAACTGATCCTAGTCGCACCCTGATCGTCGAACCCCCAAGCTGGGGTTCAGCCCAAGGATTCGTGGGCTTTCAACCCATTCCACTGACCAACACGATTTATAGTTTTCACATGTACATTCCGACTGAATTCACGCACCAGGGCGTGTTTAGTCCCTCCCGACCGATCACCTACCCCGGACGCATCGCCGGTGTAATGTGGGATCAAGCAGCCCTGGAAAAGGCGATAGGCCCGGCTATCGACTTCGCCCGACGTTATCGCGTTCACATGTACGTGGGTGAGTTTAGCGCCATCCGCTGGGCTCTCGGTGGAGACAAATACCTGGATGATGTGATCGGTATTTTCGAAGCGCACGGCTGGGATTGGACCTATCATGCATTCCGCGAATGGGATGGCTGGAGTGTTGAGCACGGGTCGGATAAAGACAATCATCAACCGGCGATGGAACCAACCGCCCGCCAGAAAATATTACTCAAGTGGTTTCGAAAGGACCGAGTTAATCGGTGAGCATAGTTAACCATAAAAGCCCAACCGGTTATTAGCCGCATTTTGCGGGGTTGGGAGAGGGATGGAATTTGCAGGATTGTGGGGGTGGGATTTGTGGGGGGGGTAGTGCGGTCGGATTTGAGTGTGGAGATTAACCGCAGTGCTCATGGGAAAACGGTAGGCATTGGCCCATTGGGAGGTTTATGAAGGCGTTGAGCTTTACGAGTCCCGAATGAGCCATTGCCCTGGTGATACGGTTAAGGCAGACTTGGCCACATGGGCTTTCTCCGAAAACTTTTTGGCCCCAGCCAGGAAGAGGTTTGGCGTCGCCTGGCTGAGGAGACCGGATCGAGTTTTGTGGATGGTGGCTTCTGGCGCGGCTCCAAGGTTTTAATCCGGGTGAAGGAATGGACCATCACGCTGGACACCTTCACCGAATCCGGTGGCAAGCACAGCACGACCTACACTCGGCTGCGGGCACCATACCTTAACAAAGACGGCTTTCGGTTCCGCATTTATCGCAAAAGCGTGTTCAGCGGACTCGGCAAGCTCTTTGGAATGCAGGACATCGAGGTCGGCGACCCGGAATTCGACGAACCGTTCATCATCCAAGGCAATAATCCGGCCAAAGTGAAACAACTCCTCTCGCATGATCCCCTCCGGACAATGATCGCTGGCCAGCCGAACTTCCATGTCCAGGTTAAGGATGATGAAGGGTGGTTTGGCGCCGAGTTTCCGGAAGGCGTGGACGAGCTTTACTTCGCCGTGCCGGGAGTGATCAAGGACGTGGACCGGCTCAAGTCACTGTTTAAGGTTTTTGCCTTGATTCTGCATTTGCTCTGCCACCTCGATTCCGCTTACGAGGATGATCCGGAAATCCGCCTGGCCTGACAGGCTTCGTTGAAGTATATGGACATCGCACTACCGGAAGAGAAGGGGACCTATATTTTGCTAGCTCGCTTGAATCAGGCCGAACGTCTGGAGATTGGCCGGCTCGGGACCTTCGATCTAGTCCCAGGGTATTATGCGTATGTGGGCAGTGCCCATGGTGCCGGGGGCTTGCAGGCTCGGATCCGCCACCACCTGGAATCGAGTGCTAACCCGCACTGGCATATTGATTACCTTCTGCGCTGGGCTATCCCCGTCGAGGTGTGGTATGCCATTGCAGACCGGAAGCTGGAGCAGGACTGGGCGGAATTTCTGGAGCAATCGCCGTTGTTCCGTGCCCCTATCCCCAGATTCGGAGCTTCAGATTACCGGCGCAGTCGGACGACGCACTTGTTTTATGCCAAACGCCGCCCTTCCTTTTCGTGGTTCCGGCAACAGATGGCAGGGCGATTTGAATCGGACATTCGGCCCCAAGTCGCCCCATTCCCATCCAGGCAAGCCGGAGGAAAACCGGAACAAGGGACTGCAATTGACCAGCGAAGCGCTGTATCAGGGATGCAGCCATATTGCCTGGCAATCACACGGACAAGGTTCTCCTGATTATGCACAAATCAATGGTCATTAGTACCTGGTATTGGTTGTTTGCCACGGGCTGGGTGTGGCTTCCTTTCGGCAGCCAGGCAGCGCTGTCCGAGGAACCGAGCCGGAGCAGCAGTCCACCATCAGAAAAGAACGCAGTCGAAAAGGTTGACATCGAACACGCTCTTGCGCCTTTTTTCGTTCCACCGCCAGGGTGGACCAATCAGTTTGGGATATATAAGTCGCCCCTGATTTTCTACGATGGTCGTCCTGTCCAGGGGATTTTTGATTGGCCAGCGCGCCGCCAGGAGATCCTTGCCTATTGGCACAAAATCATGGGACCTTGGCCCGCACTGCTGGCGGAACCGAGAGTAGACTACCTGGATCAAAAGCGCCGGGGGAGCTTCATCCAACATCGGGTACGCCTCGAGATTGCTCCGCATCAATTCGAGGAGGCCTTCTTGTTAATTCCGGATGGCCGAGGTCCATTTCCGGCTGTCCTTGTGCCGTATTACGAACCTAAAACCAGTATCGGTTTAGGTGAGGACTTGCGAGACTTCGGCCTGCAATTGGCCCAGCGCGGTTTCGTCACCTTATCGATTGGGTCACCCGGCGGTTTGGCACGCGCGCCAGTCCTTGGCCAGGCGCAATGCCAGCCGCTGTCGTTTCTCGCTTATGTGGCGGCGAATTGCTGGAACGTCCTAGCCCACCGGCCCGAAGTGGATACCAATCGTATCGGAGTGGTGGGTCATTCTTACGGCGGCAAATGGGCGATGTTTGCCGCTTGTCTGGACAATCGTTTCGCTTGCGCCGCCTGGTCCGATCCGGGAATTGTGTTCGATGAACGCCGGCCCAACGTCAATTATTGGGACCCCTGGTATCTTGGATACGAGCGAGACCGTCCGCGCGCCCTAGGCACGCCTTCGGCTACGAATCCGCGCACCGGTGCCTACCGGGTTCTCTTTGAATCCGGGCATGACCTCCATGAGTTGCATGCCTTGATGGCCCCGCGTCCGGTTCTGATTTCAGGCGGATCTGAGGATGGCCTGGAACGCTGGCAGGCCCTCAACCATGCGCGTGCGGTGAATGCATTCCTGGGCTATACGAATCGAGTGGCTCTGACCCATCGAGCAGATCATTCCCCCACACCCGAGTCGAATGAGCAAATCTATCGTTTTTTCACACATTTCCTGAGGTCAGAGAGTCCATCCCAAGTCCGATAAGCCAAAACAATAGTGTCGGCGGTCTTTCGGTCGCTACCGCATGGGATCGGTGCTGCAGGAGCGCCTGGTTACTGAAGCCGATGCAATGGTTTATAGTCATCGGTTTTCAGTGTCATCCATCCTTTCGTCCGTGATTTTTTTCCTGCCAGTGCCGGTTGATGGCCTTTTGGGCCTTATCGAGGAAACTGCGATCTCGAGCCAACGCTTCAATTTCAACTGCCGCAAGGAACCGCGCGCCGTTCTCCACCCGCAAAACAATCCCCACACCGTTAGTTTCACCACCAGCGGTGCTCAAGTTAAAAATTTAAAACAGATGGTAGTGGTTGTCCATGAGCACAAAGGCATGAACCTCCACCCCAAATCGCTCAGGCAACTACGCCACTAGTCCCAGGACCCCATTGGCTTTATTCGGGCGCTCGATCGAGGTGCAGCACGGCGGCCAGCGTGGCTTGGGTGGTCATCCGCACGTTAACAATATCCACACGCTCCGCCACGTCGCCTGCCAGATGATATTCCGCGTCGGCATAAGGGAACGAGCCGAGGTTGGCGATGGCACGACCGTAGCCAGCCTTGACGAACGAACCGTCGTCATCCCCGGGCTGTTGCCGCCGACAGGAGGACTGGAGCAACCCGATCTGATAGACCTCATTCACTTGGGACATCAGGTCTGCCAGTTGTTGGCCTTCGGGAGTGGTGTAGAGCGAGACGTTGGTTTTCCGTCCGGCGGCGATGTCGTCGTCCGATTTTCCTCCCAGACTGTCCTGGTTAAAGATGGCCACCAGGTTGTCGCCCCGCTGGCGGAAATGATTCGCGGCGGTGAGGCTGGTCCAGGGGGTGTGTTCCTCGTTGCACCACAAAAATCCGATGGTGCGTTCGTTCTCATAGCTCGCCAGCACACGTGCCAGTTCCATCACAGCGACCGTGCCAACCGCATTATCGTAGGCGCCGGGGCTGTCGTTCCAGCTTTGCGAGTCCTTGTGCGCGAGCAACAGAATGATCTCGTTCGGCCGGCGGCGACCGGTCTTCTTCGTATAGAGATTGCACACTCGGTAAACGGGCGCATCGGGGGGCGGTTGGGCATAGGTGTGGTGCTTGGGCTTCTTCAGGTCACAGCCATAGGCGCGGACCTCGCAGAGTTGGCGCTCGACCTGGTAACCCCAACTCCGCAATTGGGTCTCGATCCAGGCGTCGGTTTCATCCAGCGAGTTCTGTGCGTGGCCCGGAACGGTGTAGTTGGCCTTCCGAAAAGGCAGTGGATCTTTGGCCAGGTAATCGACCCATTTACGCAGATTAGCCTCGGCAACCCGCTTGAGGAGTCCGGGAATGAGGTCCGGCTCCGTAATTCCCGGCGAGGGGCTGAGTTGAGTCGATATCGGTTCGCCGGCCCAAGCCGAAGTGAAAGCCATGGCGCACGCCAATAAACCACAGAAAAGGTTCCCGTTTCTGATCATGTTTTTAGGTAATCACTGGAAAGCCAAAAATCAAACCCGATTCGCCGGCGATTATGCCGATAAAAGCTGCGATACGCGCCCGACTCGGAGCTTGCGACGTTCACAGGAAGCGCAGCTTGCCAGTCATGTCGTGCGCCACCTCGAATCGCGGCGCAACAGCCGGGCGATTCAATTCTCTTTCAAGCGATAGAATTGTGCCGGGGCCGGGTTGGTGACCACGGTGGAAATCCCATTCGCGTTGGTGGTGAAGAGCGCCGGGACCAGAGCCCAGCCGCCCTTCACCGAAGCCGTGCTCTCGAGCACGCAGGAACTCCCGTCGTTTGTCCACGCCAGGGTCATCACCATCGCTCCGTCCGACCAGTTCCAGTTGGATACTTGCAGCGTCGGGAGAATTGGAATTTGCTCCAGTTTCATGATTCCCCACAGATTCTCATAGTTCCAGGCATCCGTGGCGGACCCGTTGCTCGACCAGAAGATCCATCCTTGCAGCTGCACGCCGTTGTCCGCGTCGCAGAACTCCGCTTCAAAGCCATGACTATTGCCGGGAGTCTGGGTCGCCAAGAGCCTCGTCACGGCCCTAAAATAATGGGCATTGACGGAGCAATGCCCTCCAGTCGGAACGGCCGGTTCATGGGCAGTGAGCGTTGAGTTAAGGTTAAGGATCGGTAGTTGGGCGTTCGTGATGCCAGCTATTTCCGGGCTCCGTAGCCGCGGACAAATCCGATGCACTGGGCCACTTCGGGGAGTGAGTTCGTCCAGTTATATTCGTATTCGATGGCCAGATTGCCCACAAAACCCTGGCGTTTCAACTCGTCCAAGACGCCCGGGATATCCGCTACACCGGTGCCGAAGGGGACGTCGTGGGCCTCAGGCCCCATGCGGTCGAGGTCCTTGAGATGACCGCTGACAATCCGGCCCTGCAAAAGGCGCAGGCATTCCACGGGCTTCAATCCTGACCGCACCCAATGTCCGGTATCGGCGCACGCGCCAATACGGGGGTCACGGTCCTTGACCACGGAAAGCACATAATTAGGATCCCAGACTTGGTAACTTGGATTGTTCGGTTGGCGGGGGTGATTATGGATACCGACCCGAATGTCGAATTCCTTGACCATCTGCTCGATCGTGTCCATCGCGTCCACCGATTCCGTGATCACGGCATACAGACCCATCTTGCGGGCGAACTCAAAAATCTTGCGAGCCGCCGCCTCGTCCTTGGGTATGGCGATGACGCCGTAGTTAACGGCGCGCAGATGATGCTGCGCCAGTTTAGCCTTCACCTTTTCGAGCACGGCGTCCGAGGCGTTATGGTCGAAACTCACGTTGGGCTCTTCCAGGCTCAGCTTGTGACCGGTTGGCAGCTCAATGATTTTGCCGCCCGCGGCGGCGGATTTTTCGATTGCTTCGAAGAAGGTAAAGCGATTGAAAGTATAGGCTTGGCAACCGATGGCGAAGCCGCCAGTGCGGCAATCGGCCGGGATGGGATCGCTGCATAACTGAGTGGGGGCGAACCGCAAGGCAACAACGGCGAGGGAGAGGTAAGTGGCTTTAATAATGGGGCTCATAGGCTTTTGAATTGGTTGGTTCTCGCCACCGCCATGGCCATTCGATTCAAAAAGTGTTTGGCGGTTAAGAATCCGGCCCAGTGTAAGGCACACCTCACTGTCCGAAAAAGAGAAAAATTCAATATGGCTGACAGGCGAATTGCGCCAAAAGTATTGTTACCCGGAGGGGGGGGCGAGAGAGGGGAAAATGATACGTTGTGCCAAAAGCAAC
>JAKLHY010000084.1 GCA_022709905.1 Verrucomicrobiota bacterium
GAGTCCCGTACAAAATGAAAATATTTTCCGGCCCCTCATCCGCTCATACGGCCGCCGTTTTGACCTGAGTAGTTACAGTTGGTTTGCCTGGGCACTCCCGGCAACAGCCCGGGCAGCATGACGTACCTGCTCCAGCGCGATGGGCGCACCCTCGCTTTCAGCGGGGATGTGATGCTCGATGGGGCGAAGATGCACATCTGGTTCGATACCGAGTGGGATTACGGCTTTGCGGCAGGCATCAAAGCCCTGAGGCAATCGGTCGCACGACTGAGCGCGCAGCAGCCCTCGTTGCTTTTGCCCGCGCATGGAAAGGTCATCCGCGCCCCACAGGCGCAACTCAGCCGATATGCCGAGAAGTTAGCCCGGTTAGAGAAACTCTACCTGCGTGGCTACGATCCCGAGGGCGGCTCCGTTGCCTACCAGGATAAAGTCTCCACCCCAACGGTTGTCTCCAACGTGTTCCAGGTCTCGCCCCACATCTTCAAGTTCAAGCGTCCGAACTTCTGGCCAAACTTCGGGCTGATCCTCGCCGACAGCGGCCGCGCGCTCGTCGTGGACTGCGGCCTGCTCGATGAGAAGTTCCTCGACACGGCACTCGATGGCCTGCGGCGGCATTTCGGCCTGAAAGCCATTGACGCCGTCATCATCACCCATATGCACGGCGACCATTTCCTCGAGGCGCCGCATTTGCGCGACAAGTGGGGCGCGAAGATCTGGGCGCTCGACAACATGGTGGACAAAATGCAACACCCGGAGTGGTTCGACTACGCTGCGTCCATCCAGGCGTACGGCAAGAAGAACTCTGATGGTACCCCGATGACCGGAGTGACCGTGGACCGGGCCTTAAAGCCCGGCGAACGCTTCACCTGGGAAGGTTACGAGTTCACCGTGGACTGGATGCCGGGCCAGACGGAGTTCGCGCTCTGTCTGCGCGGGATGATTGACGGCCGCAAAGTCGCGTTCACGGGCGACAACATCTTCGGCGATCCGGATGATCCGACCCAGACCGGTCACGAAGCGGTGGTGGCGCACAACAGCGCCATCCTGGAGGAAGGCTACCTCTACGCCGGCGAGTACCTGAAGCGCTTGAATCCCGACATTCTCATCGGCGGCCACTCCTTCGTCATGGACCGCCCGGCGCAGTTCATCGAGCGCTATTGCCCCTGGGCCTACGATATGCGCGACGCCTTTCGTGAACTCAGTTCCGAAAAGGACTACCGCTGCTGGTTTGATCCCTTCTGGGTGCGCGCCGAGCCGTATCGCGTCTCGGTACGGCCCGGCCAACGCGTGGAAGTCCGGCTGCACGTTCGCAATTTCCTGCGGGGCCCGCAAGCTCACCGGATCGAAATCCATACGCCGCCGGGCCTCGTTGCGGAACCGGCCGTCCTCGAGGGTCGCCTTGCCGCCCGGACACGCGAGGCCTACCCGGTCGTGTTCAAGGCGTTGCCCGGTGCCAGTCCTGGGGTCCACCTTGTCGCATTTGATGTCACGCTGGATGGTCGCCGCTACGGCCAGCGGTTCGATGCCATCGCCAACGTAACCGAAGCAGAAGGGAGACCCTCCCCTTTCGCCGAGAATCTGGTCAAAATCGGCCGATCTTGGCTCACTTCCGGACCGAGATTGAGCATTCGCGAACCAGTTCCTGTCACCTGCATAATTGGAATTCCCGATTGCCGCAGGCCACAATCTGCCTCAGACACCGCTCGCTGAAGGAGGCGATTCCCAGTGGAGTCGGCGAATTCCTTAGGTCGTTCTGACCACAACCAACGAGCAACTTCAGAAAGTGAGCCAGGACTAGATTGAGAAGAAACAGCCTTCCTGACTCGTCGCGTTCCAAAGAAGATGCCTGTTCTTTGAGCGCCAATCGGTCGTTAACGACGTTCATGTGCCTGCAAAGTGACTCCTTCCTGACCGCATTCATGGTTCTTCCACACGATAGAACCGGAAATCACATTGCGCCGATTGACGATCCACGATCGGTCCATCCCAAATCGAGTTCTTAGAGAGGTCCACCCAATGAAAGAGATTCGTCGAGGCTTGGATTACGTAGTCGCGATCCGTGTCGCCTGCCAAGGAGAGTTGTGTCACACCGTCGATACGATGGAGAGCGAGTGACGACGGCAGTCGGACTTTCGGGAGGGTGGTGGTCGTGCCGGATTGGGTTCAGACCAGGGCGGTTGAATGGCCCGAGTCATTCGTGAGGAAGGTAGCGCTCACTTCGGGGAAGGTCAGATAGAATTGGTTTGCACCGCTCGGATGCAGCGTGAAGCTGCGGGGCAAATCGGGGAGGCATTCATACTCGATAGTAAGATAGCCCTAAGTAATGAATGGTGTCGGTCGGCTCGACTTCTCGACACTGCGCCTTATCCGCGAGCAGCGTGGTAGTGAAGACCTTCCCGATCGAGCCGGTCTCGAATAGCGTATTCTCATCCACCGCCGGACCCCCGTCGAGGTCGACGTTTCCGTAGCTGAAGTAGGCGCAGCCGTTGGTGTTCATCAACCCGACCACAATGCTCGGGCAGTATCCGTAATCTACCCGCTGGCGGACCGTAGTCTTGATGTTCTCGGGAACGACGGGAGGTTGTGCCTCAGCACCAACGACCGTAAGAAGCAGGCCGGGCACGGCGACGACCGCGGAGCGAACGTGGTGTCCCAGTCGCCGCATGAACAGCGCTAGTCCCAACGCCCCGACCACACCGCCGACCGTGAACAGCACCAAATCGAGGGGAGTCCAGTTGTCGATCGAAAACCAGCCGGCCACGAGCGCCAGACCGCCGAACACGACCAGGATCAGGGGCTTGTCTTTTCGAAACCCGTAGATCGCTGCTCCCACTCCGCCCACGCTCCACAAACCAGCCAGGAACCCCAGCGGGCTCCAGAGGAGGTCAAAGTAAGCCTTGGGCGCGAAGGACAACGCCGCGATCCTCGAGAGATCCCGTGCAATTCGAGTATCGCAACCACTGAAGCAGCGATTGACCATCACCGCGATGCTGACTTCGTAATCGGGGAGATAGATCATGTAGGCGCCGGTTCCGATGTTTGCACCTCCGTGGCCCAGCGCTGTGAAACCTCCCCCCACCTCGAAGCCGAAACGGCCCAGCCCCAGCCCGTAGGAACCGCGGCCAAACGCCTGCATTTCCCGAAGCGAGTCTTCCCCAATAACCTTCCCGTGGAACAACGCATGGGTCCATCGAGCCAAATCCTCAGCCGTCATGAAGACCCCCGCTGAACCATAGGTAATGCTGTCGTGAGATACCCGCGGTAGAAACGTGATGTCCCGGCATGAACCGTCCTTTTCAAAGTTATCGCCCCAAACGTGAGCCAGGTTCTCAGGATAAGGTTCTTCAAGCGGCAAGCGGGCGCTGCGGAGATCAAGCGGTTGCCAGAACCGCTTGCGCATCTCGACCGCCAGGGTAGATCCCGTAGCGCGCGTGATGATCATCGCCGCGAGCAGGTAACCCGTATTCGAATATTGGTAGCTTTCGCCTGGACGGAAAGGGGGCTCTTTCAAGTACCCCAGCACTTCCTCCGGAGTAAAGTGTTTGGTTCGGTACCGGATGAGATCGTCCCACAGTGCCTGGTTGTCCCAGAACATGAATAATCCACTGGTATGGTTGAGCATCTGCCGGATGGTGATGGCGGGGTTTACATGCGGGTACGATGGCAACCATTTGCCGATGGGATCTTCCAACGAAAGCTCGCCCTCCTCGGCTAACTGAAGCATGAGCGCTGCCACCATGTTCTTGGTGATGCTCCCTATCGCGAACGCCATGTCGGGGCTCATCTTCACGTCCGGGTGGGAAATGCCGCTTACGCCCCTCCAAATGGTGCCATCGGGGAAGAGGACCGCCGCCGAGGCTCCCTTCACGTCGTACTGCTGCACGCGCTTGTCCAGGGCGGCCTGCAGTCTGTCGGGCGGCGGATATACAGGCCGGGCACAGGTGACAACCGTGACGAACCACAGCGCACCGGCACCGAGCAGATAGCAGAATCCATTCATAGAGATCCCCCTTCACCACCGGTGTAGGACGAGGAACAGCACGGCGCTGCATAGGGCGAAGTTCATCGCCAGGATATACGAATAGTAGAGCGGACCGACTCTCCCACTCTCCTGAAGGGTGATGGTTCGGTATCGTGGCAGGTATTCGATGATTATGAGCAGGCCGATCAACGGGTAGATGATCCGGATTCCCCGCTGGCTTAAGAAGTGCGCAGCGCAGATCATGCTGACAACGCCCCAGGCAACCGAAGAGAAGGCCGCGATGAGCAGGCAGTAAGCCGAGCCGGTTATGATCCCCGTGGCGATCAATCCGCACTCCACGAGCAACAGGGCGCCAACTACCGAGTAGCCGGGGCTCAGACGGCTGCCTTCGAGCAGCGGCAGCGGCGATTTGCCAGTGTCTTTGCCGGGACTCCTCAGGTCCGGTTCCGGGAGTCCCTTGCGGCGCTTGCGCCACCATTCGATCCCCTGCATCCGACTCGCACCCCAAAGCAAACCGATGGACCCCGCGGCGGTGATCACCAGTCCGAGAGCAGCAACCCACGGCAGTCCTTTCTTCAGACCAATCCCGGTCCAGAAGAAGCCAAAAAACAGAAAAAACAGACTTCTGAACAGCAGTTGCTGGCCCTGGATTTCCGCGGGCGGGAGCTTTTCCATGGGGGCAGGATTGGGAGGCGGTGGGGGTGTTTGATCTTGGCCGAGCCCGGGACTGGCGGCGTGGTGCGACGACGTTGGCGAACCGGCAATGTTCTCCACGTCCGTCTTCACCTCGCTGGCGCGTTGATAGCGCCGATCCGGCTCTTTTTCGAGCGCATGGAGCACGACTTCATCCAACCTCACATCCACCTGCACCCTCCGCGAAGGCGGGGCAAACTTGCCCAACGGCAGCTCGCCCGTGAGCATCTCGTAGAACACCACCCCGAGCGAGTAGATGTCCGCCCGGTGATCCACGCGCTGGGGATGCTCCACCTGCTCGGGCGCCATGTAATGGGGCGTGCCGATTACCTGTTCGTCTTGGGTCAGGGCGCGTTGCTCACCACCCCGAGCGATGATTTTGGCGATGCCGAAGTCGGCAATCTTCACGCGCCCTTCCTTGTCCAGCAGCACGTTTTCCGGTTTGATGTCGCGGTGGACGACACCCTTGTCGTGCGCAAACTGTAGCGCTTCGCAGATCCGGGGCACGATGGCCAGGGCTTGTTCGGGCGCCAGGCTGCCGGCCTTCAACAACTGACGCAGGCTGGTGCCATCCACGAATTCCATGAGCAAGTAGTAGTGCGCTCCAGCCACCCCGAAGTCATACACCGTGACGATGTTGGGGTGATTGAGGCGGGCCAGCGCTTGAGCCTCGCGCTCAAACCGTTCGGCGAACCTGGGATCGCCACCCCTCTCGGGAGCGAGAAGCTTGAGGGCAACCAGGCGATTGAGCTTCGGCTGCCTCGCCCTGTAAACTACCCCCATGCCGCCGCGCCCCAGGCACTCCAGGATTTCGATCTGTGGAAAATCTTGGGCGATCTGGGCAGGTGTCAGGCAACCAGCCGGTTCGACGATCTGGGTTCCATTTGGTCCCGCCTCGTCCACCGGATCCTGAGTGGGCGTGCCCACCTTGAGCATGCATTCGGGACACACCCCACCCAAGCCGGTGTGAATGATCGGCTTGCCGCAGTGCGGGCATATTCTTGCCTCAGTCATGATTGCCTTTCACTCCATACAGAGGAAATGCCGGGCAAATGTTACACCATGATAATCAACCCCGACCCAAGACTCGCAGCAAGTAGCGAAACTCGTCTTCGACCTCGTCAGGGTGAGCCACGCTATCCGCAATGACTTCCCGCAAAACCTCGCGATACCGCCGGCGCAACCGATGGACCGCGACGCGCACCATCCCCTCGCTCAGCCCCAGTCCCTGGGCCAGCTCCGAGTAGGGCTGGGCTTCGCGGCTCCCCGCCAGCGCTGGACGTAGGGCGGCGAACAACTCGGTCTTGCCGTGCTCCTGATATTCACGTTCCAGTCGTTGATACACCTCGTCGAGCAACGCCAGCGCCCACTGACGTTCGTAGGCTTGCTCGGGAGTCCGCGCCTCGCCCGCCAGACCGGCGAGCTGTGTCTCCAGCTCCGAGACATCTATCGCGATGACGCAGGCCGCACCGCGCTTCTTCGCCTGCGCCTTGTCCCAGGCATCGGAAAGAAAGTGATTCATGGCCGCCAGCAGAAAAGAGCGAAATCGGCCCTTGTCCGGATGTACGTCGGCAAGCGACTGCCGCTCCAGCAAACGTCGAAAGAATTCCTGCGTCAGGTCCGCCGCGTCCTCCGGAGAGTGTCCGCGGCGTCGGGCGTACGCGTAAAGGGGCCGCCAGTAGATGCGGCAGAGGTTTTCCAGGGCCGCCTGGGCACCGGGAGTGTCGCTGCGCCCAGCCGTCAGCACCACCGACCAGTGCGTCGTGCGGAACCAGGCGTCCGAAGGACGCATTGCAGCGGCGTTCGATGTCATCTTCCGCTCCACAGGGAGTATACTCCGAGCAGCGTCCGCAAACCAGCAACTCCTTTGCCGGCGCCGCCGGACCTTGTCGCAGTGTTGCATCAATGATGACCGTTTCCCAGTCGATCCAGCGCGGCGGTGTTACCTTCGGACATATGTTCTGGGCGCCCGGTGGTCCAAGTGGACCAAGATTTGCAGGGTGGAGAGACGGTTGCTCCATCGAAAATCCGGTCAGAATCGGCCCATCTTGGTTGATTTTCTAACCAAGATTCGACACTCGCGAACCAGTTCTCGCCACCTGTGCAGCTGTAATTTCTCATCGCCGACGTCGCACGATTCTGAAACGACACCGGGTAAAATGCCGCTCGGAAATGAGATGGGATGGACGATGTATGGCTCAGCGCCCCAGCGGGAGAACAGGGTTGCGAGAATGAACGAGCGGTCCCATGAAGTTCGGGTTTGGCTCCTGCCAGCGGAGCCAATTTTGTGTCCAGGAGGACGATATGTTCTGGACATATATCCTCCTGAATGCCCAAGGCAAATCGGGGAACTTGGGCATGGATGAGAATGAATCGCCTGGAGGCGGAGTCCTGCCCGCCTATTCCGGTTTGATCGGGGCGCGGGCCCTCATGGCGGTGATCATTTGTTCCCAGTAAGCGCGGAGGAACGGCGGATCGCGCAGACTATCGAGGACATAACTGCGATCAGCGCGCTCGAGGTCCAATACGGCGGTGATCATTTCCTCCTGATACCATCCGGCTTCGGCCAAGGGCATGCCCGAGGGTTCGCGGATGAACGACATCCCGCTGGAGGTCTGTTTTCCGTCGGGCGACTGTCCGACGGTATTGGCGACGCAATGGAAGATTTTGCTGTTGGGCCCCACCGGTTGTTGCGCGCGCCCCGAGACGCGTTTCCAGATCACCGCCTCGACTTCATCGGAGCTGCACGAGGGATGAAACAAGATTTGCGCGCCCGCCATGGCCGGGATTCGATAAAGTTCCGGATGCCGTCCGTCGCGGCATATCACCAGGGTGCAAAGGATGCCGTCGATTTCGAACAAGGACAGCTTGTCGCCACCGCGACAGTATTTTTGTTCGTCGCGACCGGCCCTGTGGACCTTGGCGTATTCGTGGACAATGACGCCGTCGGGCGAGATGACGTGGGCCAGGTTCAGAAATCGATCCGCCGTCTTTTTTAACGATCCTGCAATCACCCAAAGATGGTGTCGCGCGGCGGCAGCGCAGGTTCGCGCCAGGGCATCCTGAACCGCTTCCGGAGCCAGGTTGATCACATAGGGAAAGTAATAGCCGGTCAGGTTAGTCTCCGGAAACAAGACGACCCGGCTGCCTTCGGCCGCCGCCAGCCGGATGTAATGCAGCGTGCGTTCGAGGTTGTATTCGAGAGTTTTGGCCCACGGCAATTGGACACAGGACACTTGCAGGGTTGGAGCGCTCATAGACATTAATCTTTGCATGTTCAATCAGCCAGCGCGTCCCCGCGGGCTCGCCGAGTTGGCGCGAAAATCCCGAATCAACCCGTCGCGCTGGTTTTGGTGGAGTAACCGGATGGCTTTCGGTTGTCAAGTTCGACAGCATTTGGCCTGCTGCCGCGCTTGGGTGAATTCATCCCCCGCCATCTCTCATTGCCATGAAATTATTTCGGGGATTCACAGTCGTCCTGGCGGCTCTCTGGTTTCTGCTCGCCGGATTATTCAACGCAAAGGCCGAACCCTATGCGCTCATTTCAGCGAGTGTTACTCCGAGGACATGGCAGCCAGTTTGGGGATCACCGGCAATGACACAAACCGGTTTGCGGCCTGGTCCGCCCAGTGGAATGAGACATCCACCATGGCCGGTTTTACAGCGGCGTGGGCAAAAGGCATGCAAGCCGGACTGGTGACATCTCATGCGCTCGGTCACTATGCGATCGATCACGATGCCTATGGCCCCAAGGCGCGAAAGTGCTTGAAATCAGCGCTTACGCTTTTCGCAGTTGCACCAACATCACGAACCTCGTCGTCCCTTTAACAGTGACTCGGATTGGATATTAGGCATTCGAGGGCTGCACGATCCTCAATATGGAAGAGAATCAAGCTATAAAATACCCCGGACAAATGTGTCCGTTCCTTTGCCAGGATCTTTCGTTTGTAACAAATCCCGGCAAACGTCATCTAAGAGGTAGAAAGATGAAATGCGGTGCATAAAGAAACACAATTCAAGACCCTCCTGGAGGCGAACCAGGACAGAATCTATCGCGTCTGCTGTTGCTACATCCGCGATGAAAATGAGCGGCAAGACGTGTTTCAAGATGTTCTGCTGCAAATCTGGAAGAGCCTCGAAACCTTCGCGGACCGGTCAGCGATCAGCACGTGGATCTACCGAGTGACGGTGAACGTCTGTCTGGGGCACTTGCGCATGGCCCAGCGAAGGAATCGCCTGTTCGCCCGGGAGACACCCAGCGCGTCGTTCCCCTCGAGGGCCGAAATGCTCGCGAGCGACAATCCTCCGCCGATGGACAAGGATTTGCGACATCTTTACGAATGCATCCAGCGGCTGCCGGATTTAGATAAAACCTTGGTGTCGCTGTTCCTCGAGGACGCGACTTCCCAGGAAATCGCGGAAGTGATGGGCATTTCAGAGATTAACGCGCGGGTGAGGTTGCACCGCATCAAGAAGAGTCTGAAGCAACTTTGGGAGAAAACTGACCATGAATTTGAATAATCTGAAGAACCGGTGCCAAACGGTGAAAGCGCCGAACATTCCGCAAGACACTCGGGGTTCAAGCCAATCGCTGGACGGGCTGATCGAAAAGCTGAAAAGCCAGGAGGCGGAGGAAGCACATTGCCTCAGGAAGGCTCGTCCTCTCTGGATGATCGCGGCGGCGGCTTTCCTCCTGTGGTTCGTGTTGTCGCTCTGCCTCCCCTCGGCCACGATCCGCCCGGCGCGTCTGTGGTTTGGAGGCGTTTTGGCGGCGGTGTATCTAGTGAATGCCATTCTGATAGGCAGGAAACTCTGGCAACTCACCCGGATTGACTACACGGAATCGCTTCGCTCCTTTTTGGACAAGGCTGAATTGCGCCACCGATTCATGGGACCGCAGGCAGGCTGGTTGGCAGGCTTGGGTTTGATGGTTCTGGGAGGGGTGAGCGGGGTATATTTCCATGACGCATTCCTCCGCCGTTATGTGGATCCCGAGCATCAGGCACTCGGGATTGCGCTCTACTGCCTGGGTTATCTCCTGGTGTGCGCGGCGGGTTTCACGTTCACCTACCGGAACTGGAAACGCGATAAGGCGCCGTTGCTGGCCGAGATCCGGAAGATGAAATTAGAATTGATGACGAATGACGCTGACGCCTCCAGTGAGGCGGACACCTGAGACGCACCCGCGCGCTTCGATGGTTGGAGTTGATTGTCAGCGTCGCGGGACGACTGACATCCCGACTGCAAACAGCACCGCGAATCCCCTCATTGTCGTTCCACAGCTGCGTCAAACTGCCGTCGTTCCCTTCCGGGTTGGCCGCCGTGCTGGCACACCGAGCCGATCGAGGTTATAGTATGCCCGGATGTCGGACCCATCAGACCGAGTGCACGATCAGACAGAAGGTCCCCCGCGTTTCACCACAACACGTTGGACAGTGGTGCTCGAGGCCGCCCAGCCGGATTCCCCAGGGGGGATGGAGGCCTTCGCCCGGCTTTACCGGGATTACTGGTATCCACTTTACGCGTATGTCCGGCGGCGTGGGTATGCCCAGCACGAAGCCGAAGACTTGACCCAGGATTTCTTTGTTTCACTGATCAAGCGGCAACGCCTGGCCGGCCTCGAACGCGAGGGCGGCCGCTTTCGATCGTTTCTCCTTAAGGCACTCCAAAACTTCCTGGCCAACGAATGGGATCGTGCCATGGCCCAGAAGCGCGGAGGTGGCCAGTCCATCGTCCCCTTGGAAGAAGTGGACGCAGAGTCGCGGTTTCTGGCGGACTCGACGACCGAAACACCCGAGGCCGCGTTCGACCGAAACTGGGCCTATGCAATCATTGAACATGCCATGGAACATTTGGAGGCCGAGTTGCGGTCCGCCGGCAAAGAGTCCATCCTCCCGCAGCTTCGTCTCCATCTCCAAGGTGACCGTGGTGGGCGACCCTATGCCGAAATCGCGGCGGAGTGGGGACTCTCGGAGAGCGCTGTCAAAACGACTGTGCACCGCTTGCGCCAGCGCTACGGCAGACTACTCCGAGCCGAGGTGGCGAGAACTGTCGGCGACGACGCCGAGGCAGAGAGGGAACTGCGGCATCTGATCGAAGTGGTGTCCGGATGAGTGGATGAGCCTTGCGACCTTTCCGCTCGTTTGCTTTGGAATAGCAGGGGAATGAAAACCTCCATCTGCCCCGATTGCGGTCGGCCTTTACCGGCACAGGCTCCGGCAGGCTTGTGCCCCGCTTGCCTGCTGGGTTTGGCACAGCGGGGCGCCGAGGTTGTGCGCCCCTTGCCAGCTCTCAATGGGGATGCTCGAACCGGCAGCGGAGAGGATACCCATCCGCCTGTGGGCCGTATGGGTCGTTACAGGCTCCTTGAGATTATCGGGGAAGGGGGCTTTGGCACGGTCTGGATGGCGGAGCAACAGGAGCCCGTGCGGCGCAGAGTGGCGCTCAAGATCATCAAGCTGGGCATGGACACCCGGCAGGTGGTGGCGCGGTTCGAAGCCGAGCGCCAAGCTCTGGCGTTGATGGATCACCCGAACATTGCGCGGGTGTTTGACGCGGGTGCGACTGACGTCGGCCGGCCTTACTTCGTGATGGAGTTGGTGCAGGGGCTGCCGATCACGGAATACAGCGACGCCTGCCGGCTCTCCACTCGCGAGCGGATTGAGTTGCTCCTCCCCGTCTGCCAGGCGGTGCAGCATGCCCATCAGAAAGGCGTCATCCATCGCGATCTCAAGCCCTCGAATATCCTCGTCATCGATCAGGACGGGCGGGCGGTGCCCAAGGTCATTGACTTCGGCGTGGCCAAGGCGATCGAGGAGCCGCTCACGGACAAGACTCTGTTCACACGTTATGCGCAGTTCCTCGGCACCCCGGCGTACATGAGCCCGGAACAGGCGGGGTTGGGTGGATTGGACATCGACACGCGCAGTGACATCTACAGCCTGGGTGTGCTGCTTTACGAATTGCTGACGGGCCAGCCCCCCTTGGACCCGCGGCAACTGCGTCATGCCGGACACGAAGCCGTCCTGCAGGCGATCCGCGAGATCGAGCCACCCAAGCCCTCGACGCGGTTGAGTGCACTCAAAGCCGAAGACTTGACAATCGTCGCATCACACCGCCGGGAAGACCCGCAGCGCTTGCCTCGGCTCGTGCGTGGCGATCTCGACTGGATCGTGCTCAAAGCGCTTGAGAAGGACCGCGCGCGACGCTACGAAACCGCGAATGGCCTGACCGCAGACCTGCGGCGTTACCTCGACAACGAACCCATTGCCGCCCGGCCGCCAAGCCGTATCTACCGGTTCCAAAAAATGGCGCGTCGGAACAGGGTCGCCTTGGCTGCTGCGGGAGCGGTCTGCCTCGCCCTGGTGGCGGGATTGACCACGACCTCGTGGCAATGGATCCGCGCCAGGGGTAACTTGGCCCAGGCACGGTTGAATCGCTATGTGCTGGAGATGAACGTCGCCCAACAGGCGATCGCGGATAACAACCTGTTACGCGCGCGCGAACTGCTGGATCGGCAGAGGCCCAGAGGCGGTGAGACCGATTTCCGTGGCTTCGAGTGGCGGTATCTCTGGCAACAGTGCCAAGGCAACGAGGTCGAAAAGTTCTTGGACGCCGGAACTGATTTGAACGAGTGCGCCGTGGCTTTCTCGCCGGATGGCCGTTTTCTTGTCCATGCGGGCGCCGGCAGGGTTGTGGTTCGGGACGCGAAGACCCGGCAATACCTGGCCGGACTCAAGACCGTCGCCCACACGCTCGGCTTCTCCCCGGATGGTCAGGTGCTCGTCACGGCCGCATGGTGGCAATCAGGCTCCGTGCGGTTCTGGAGGACCGCATCGTGGGAAGAAAGGCCGTCGCCCCGACTGACCAACGCATGTGCTCCGGCCTTGTTTTCTCCGGATGGCCGATGGCTCATCGCTGGAAGCAGTGACCAGAAGCGGCTCCGACTTTGGAACACCGAGACGTGGGAGCCAGTTGCTGACTGTCCCACGACGCCGATCCTGCCCGTGATGGAGCGCTGGGTGGTTGCCTTCTCTCCGGACAGTCAGCTCCTCGTGACTCCGTGGCTCGATTTCCCCGGACAGACCGGCGGGGTCCGGCTGTGGAAAGTGCCCACCCTCGAGTCCTTCGCGAATTTATATCCTGCTGGCCAACCTCTGGCCTCCGCCGCCTTTGTTCCGGAGAGTCCCTTTCTCCTCACCGGAAGCTGGCTTGGCAGCCTGTTGGTCTGGGACCTGAGTGTCAGCCCGCCCAAGCTTGTAAAGCAACCGGTGGAGCACACCGCCGTAATTCAGGGTGTCTCGGCTGTGCGAGGCGCCAAAACGTTTGCCACGGCGAGCGGGGATCAATCCATCTGTCTCTGGGATGTTTCCAGCTTCGAGCGTGTGGCTCGGTGGCGTGGGCATACGCGCGAGGCCTGTGCCCTGGCCATGTCACCCGATGGGGCGTTGGTGGCTTCCAGCGGCCGCGACGGTTCGGTCCGCCTCTGGCCTGGTCGATCCGTGGATTCCGGCAACGATCTGGCCGACACTGGCGTTGTAGCGGGGTTCAGTTCCGATGGTCGCACGCTGGTGCTGGGGCCAAGCGAAGGCGATTACCGCTGGCAACTCGTCACGGAGAGCAACCGTGTCGTCATCCCGATCGAATCCACGCCATCGCTGAGGTTCGACTTCAATGTCCGGCCCTGGGCTGTCAAAGGCCCCGAACCTATAGCCGTCCTAGGACGCACCAGAGGGCAATTGGAATTTTGGAATCTGGCAACCCGGGAACGCACCTCAATTTGGAGCGCCGGCACGAATTGGATCAGCGCGGTGGATTTCTCGAGCGATGGCAGGCTTCTCGCCACGGGGGACGCCGCGGGCATCGTTCGGATCTGGGACGTGGACACCCGCACGGAAATCGCCCAGTTACAAGCGATGCCCAGTTTCGTGGGGGCCCTGGCTTTTGCGCCAGACGCGAAGACGATAGCAGTTGGCGGCTATCTGCTCGCGAACCAAACTCGGATCTGGGACCTGGGCCGGCTGGAACCGATCCTCCCGCTTGACGTTAAAGCGAACGAGGTCGTCTTTGCTCCCGATGGTAAGACGTTGGTGGTATGCAGCGTCGAGGACAATGCGGCTCGGGTCTTTGAACTGCCTTCGGGGAAGTCCAAGCCGCCCCTCAAAGGACACCTTAGCGGGGTCGTGCACGCGACCTTTTCGCCGGATGGCCAGACCCTCGCCACGGCCGCCTACGATGGCTGGATCAAGTTGTGGAACACCGCCACCGGCCAGGAAGTCGCCACGTTTTCACATCCAGGCACCGTCAATGGCCTGCGCTTCGCCCCGGATGGCCGAACCCTCGCTGCCAGCTACTGGATGTTCCCGGGCTTACGCGCGCAGCTCTTCCGCGCACTCTCGCTCGATGAGATTGCGACAGCGGAGAACCAACATCAGCAGACCGCGCCTTGAGCCCATGAACCTCGGAGGGACGAGCTCCTGCGAGTCCCCATAGTTGGATTCCAGGGCCTCGTGGAATTCGGCCCTCCGAAACGAGCGGTTCATGGGAAGCATGGACGACACACGGTTTATCACGCGTTGGGACCATGAACCCATCTTCAGCTCTTAATCGTAATCTTAATCCTAATCGACTCGCTCCAAGCAGATTACGATTAGGATCAAGAGTAAGATTAGGGACAAAGGTTCATGGAAAAAACGATGGGGCCTTGGCGATGTTGGAGGACTTTGTGGTGGGTAGTTCATCCCGCAGCCCGCTCAGGCCTTTGGATGGCACGCCGACATCCGGACGGTTCTGTCATATGCGAACTGGAAACGCATGACGTTTATGGAGCCCACTGGAACCGCACGCGGAACTTGGTGCCGGACTTTTCGGCCGACAGGAGTTGGATGCTGCCCGTCCCGCCCTCCCTCTTCACGCGATAGAAGGACTGCGGCAAGCCGGCGAAAAAAATGCCTTCGGCGAGAATCGTGTTGTCCGACATCGGCACGAACGAGGCGTTGACCGAATTCCACGGACCGTCCAGTGAAGTGGACCGCAGCAAGGCAACGTTCGGAATGACCACCGCGCGGTAGATTTTGAAGCGCATGTTCCAGCCGTTGATGTCGTTGCGCGAAAAAAAGAGCGTAGAACCCAGGGCCGGGAAGTCAGCCGAAACACAAGGTGACACCTCGTAGAATCCGCCGTTCACCTGTCCGCCAAGGTTGACCGGAGCCGGCCATCCCGCCGAAACAGCAGGGCGCGTGCTCATCCACAGGTCGAAGCCGCCACGTCCTCCCGGCCGATCGGATTGGTAAATCAGGCGGAGCCCGTCGGCGCTGAGCCAGGGGAACGCGTTCCAGGTTCCCGGCAGATTGATGGCGCTGCCGAGGTTGCTGATCGTGAGCCAGGGGCCACTCGGGGATGTCCGCCTCGCAACGTTCAGACCGAATGATTCGGGTCGGGCCGAGGTGAAGTACAGGGACAGGCTGTCGGTTGTGAGATGCGGGTAATCATCGATATACGCGCTGCCCACAGGCGACCCGAGTTCGACGGGCAGAGTCCACGGACTCTGCAGGGTGGCGCGGGTGGTCATCCAGACTTGGTAGTTGTTCGCCGTGCCATTGCGTGCGCCCCATTTGAACGGATTCCCATCTCCGAACAAGAGGGTTAGGCCGTCCGCCGAAATGGTGGGCATGACTTCGGCGGCGGCCGTGTTCACCTCGGGCCCCAGGTTGACGGGTTCACCCCAGTCACCGTCGGGCGCACTCCGCTCCGCCGCCCACAGATCCCACCTGCCATATCCACCGGGGCGATCGGAGGTGAAATAGAGTGTTCGCCCGTCGGCGGACAGGCAGGGCGCACCCGAAAAGGTGTTGGGGAGATTGATCGGGCTGGGAATCGGCTCGGGCGTGGAAAGCATCCAGTTCTCGGCCGCTTGCGATCCAGCGGCTATTCTGCCGGCAATGAAAACTACTGCCAGAACGTGGAGCGGATACCGGGATCGTCGGATGCCCGGCCGGGGCCAAGGGGTCGTCGGGTTTGTCATCATATCTCATCACTATCCAAAGAAAACCGGCGACAAGGTTGCCGGGTCGATCTCATTCTGCCGAAAAAAGTCCGGATCGTATTCAAATGTCTATCACGGGGCGGCGCTCGTGTAAGATTCAGCCGATTCGGGCGGTCCACTCACATAGCGCGGGTAGTTGGGATAGGAGCAAAGCGGCAGGCTGCGATTTCCAGAGGTGACCACCAGAGTTTTACCTGGTGCCTCGTTACGCTCGACCCAAGCGGTGATCAAGGCAGTTCGGTTGAACTGGTTTGGAACCTGGAATGAAGGCACAGATTGGCCATCGCCAGTCGTTCCGCAACTCCGGCCGCTCAGGCCATGACCAGCTTGTGGGATGACATAGAATCGGGCGAAAGCAACCACCTGATCCCGCCCCATTTTGTCGAGGACGGATTGAAAATAATCGAGTTGGGCTCCCGGCGAGGCCAGTGTGTCATCCGTCCCGATGGTCACGATTAGTTTGCCGCCGCGTCGATAAAATGACGAGAGATCGGGATTGGTGGAATCGAGCCATTCGGAGATTTGTTCGCGGCGTGGGTTGAGCGGGCCGCCCTCGACATAGTCCAGAGGATTGGCCTTGAGATCTTGCATGAGGAATCCAGTGACACCGAGAACTCCAAGGTGCGAGTGCATGGGGGCGTTGTCGCCAGCGCCCTCCTGGCCGCGAAAACGCCGGTCAGCAATTAACCCGCTGCCTGCTGGGTCGGTGTTGGGAACCCACATGCCGAAAGAACGCACGCCATGGGCCAATGGCGTGGCGAAGCGATACCGGCTGTAGACAAGCTTTAGTGTTTTGATCTGGCCGTCGGTCAGACGCGCTTTGGCGCTAGTGTCTTCCGGACTTGGGTCCTTGCCTTCCGGTGCGCGCAGAGCCGCCCACGGATTACGATTGGGATCCCCCTGAGACATGTCGAACAACGCCCGGGCTGCCATATAGTTGTTGATGACGCCATCAGCCAGCCCGTCGAGTCTGTCTGCCTGCCGCATGAACTCGGCGCGGATGGCATTTGCCTTGGCGCGAGTGACCCAGTTCGTGAGAGGTTTTTCCTGGATCCGTATCAACTCGGGTGCGAGCATTAGACTGGAGAAGTTCACGATGGGCACGTCTGCCACCACGCCGTCATAGTCCGCAGGATACCGCTGGGCGACGGTCAGTCCTTCCCGTCCGCCTTGGGACCAATCATGCCGTTCACCAGCGCGTGCGCCACGGAGTTCTCGGTGGCCTCAATCCAGCGCGGCGGCGATAAGGTGACACCCCCGACGGGCTCGCCAATCGCGGATACGGGGATGTTGGTTCCCACGCGTTCCACGGTGAGATCAGCTGCTGTGATCACTTTGTCAGCGGCAGCGGGCAGCAGCTTCGATCCGGGAGTGGAAATGGCTTCGGCTGCCATCGCCCGAAGATGCGAAGTCAGCGAAACGATCATGACGAGGCAGGCGACATGCTGGACCAAACTCCGTCTTTCTGTTTTTGGATGGCATGGATTCATAGGCAAGAGATCAACCGCCGCGGCTTCGAATTGCACGTGGCCAATCCATTCGACTGCTTCGGGATGAGTTTGCCTGATCGGGGCTCCGAATCGCGAGAGAATCCTGTCACGCCAGTTGTCCAGTTTCTCGATTCTGACATCGATGAGTTGAGCAGGAGGTTCAACTTGCTTCAAACCGATGTTCTTCATATCGCTATTCTCTGAGGTGGAATGATGCATTGAAAACGCACTTTTAACCAGCAAATAGGCGTCGTGGTGCAGTTGCTGTGGCTGAGGAAGACTTCGTGGGTGAAAGTTGCTTGGTCCAAGCGTGGAAATCACACTGGGGACCCGACAGAGCGGGTCCCTCCAGCAACCTTGGAGGGCGATGCTCCGTCAGCGCCCCATTCTCTCTCCCTTGATCGCGCAGGCCATAAAACGCCACTTTAACTTTCCAAGATTAATATTATACCAATATTCTGTGAATAGTAAAAGATATATATTGTTCTCGGACAGAATTAACAGGATGGACAGGATGACTCGGACTTAGGCTCGCGCGGATAGATAAAAATCATCCTGTAAATCCTGTTCATCCTGTCGACAGGGGATCTGCCATCAGACACCTTCTTATCAGGGCTTGGGCACATTCAGGCTGTCTTGCAGGATTTGAACCAGGTCGTCCGCGTCATTCGGTTGAGGGACGGCCCACCGTGAGCCGAAAACCACTTTCGGGATCGCGGTGTTGCCGCTTTGGACGGTGCTGCCGAAAATCCGCATCGAGGCTTGCAGATACCGCTCGAGCAAGGGATCGGCCCACGCGGCTTCGAACTTCGCCAGGCCAACCCATTCGACCGCTTTGGCCCTGGCAGCGCCGAGGCTTCGCGGGCGCCAACGATCTCCGGATTCGAGCATAAACATCCAGCGATTGAAGGCCGGAAATGCCTCGCGCTTGGCCACCCAAACGGCCAGGCCTACTTTGACCAGTTCGCAGGAATCCTTGAACGCATCTACGTCCCGCGGAATGTACGGATTGCATCGGGTGTTCAACGGCGTTGGACAAAGCGCAAAGGCGAGCTTGCCGCCGTAACGTCGAGCCACCTCGTCGAGCATGAAATGCAATTGCTGGCAGTGGGGGCATTGATAATCGAAAAGCAGCGTGACGACGTATGGGGCCTCCGGCGAACCGACCATGGGCAACGAGCCGAGATCAACGGCGGGCTTGTTGTCCCGCGCCTCACCGGCGCGATAAGCGGCTGGAGGAGCAAAGCTGATCTGACAGAGGGCCAGAATGCCGGCCAGGGACAGCCCGACTCCAATCATGCCAATCGGGGGAGGAGAACTCCGCAAGTCAAGTCGCGCGCGGTGATCCCTTAAACCGCCAGGACAACTTTGCGTTGCATATGCAACATGATTCTGTCCGGGCGGTTGATGGAAAGCATGGATGACACACGGTTCATCACGTGTTGGGACCATGAACCTCGGAGGGACGAGCTCGGCGTGTCCACCAGCCTCGGCACCAGGGCCTCGTGGAACTCGCCCCTCCGAAACGAGCGGTTCGTGGAGAGAACGAATAACAGGCTGTAGCGCGGAAGCCTTGGCGACACTCGGCTGTGCTGGCTCGGCGACTGCCTGCCCGATTCCGGCCAAATCGCCGGCCTGACTGAGCGTCCGCCAGACAACCAAAGCCGTCAGCAACAGGCCGATGCTGTGCGTGATCATGCAATAGGGGCAAAACGCTCCGATAACCCATTTTTGCAGGATCGTGAACCACACCGCGCTCCCTCCCGCCGTCCCGACCAAGACCAACATTGCGCCCCAGGCCAGCTGCCGGACCTGTGGCTCCGTGCCCGGACCAATGAAGAGGCTTGCGATCAACATTGCCAGGTATGCCCCCCGCCCCCCTCCCATTTTTCAGTTGTGTGAGCTGGGTTTGTCTCTAATATACAAGCAGTTCTTATGCTTTGCCTCGGACCAAGAGATCATGGTTCAAGGGAGTATCCGCCGATGACCGATTTATTCGCCGTAAGTGATGCCTTCGGCAATTGGTTTTTGGCGGATGAGGTGTTCGCATGTCTGGCCATGGAATCCTACCTCAACTAGCCATGCTTAACGAGGCTGGCACATGCCAAAAGCTCGTCAGGCCAAAGCTTCTCACGGTCGGCTGGGATACGGATCCTCGTTCCATTGCAGAACAGCGTTCGTTCACCGATGGACACATCATCGTTTCAGCCTTTAGCCTTCGGCCTTCAGCCTTTCTTCAACCCTCCGTCGACCAATTCCAATCCCTGCTGTATGCGGCTTGAACCATGATGACTCTCCGCCAACTTGCCGCTGAGCCACCAACCATTCCAACGCGAGTTGGCTGGTATCTCGCCGATCTCGGCGAGGCCAAAGGCAAATACGAACTATTCACTCGCCAATCGCCGCAAAAGCTCAAGGTGCTGCGGGAACATGCGCTCATCGAAAGCGCCGTCTCTTCTAACCGGATTGAGGGCGTCGAGGTAGACCAATCCCGCGTCGCCACGCTCATGTTTGGCAAGCCGGCCTTGCGCGACCGCGACGAGGAAGAAGTGCGTGGCTACCGCGATGCATTGAAACTCATCCACGAGTCAGGCGCGAAGCTTCCCATCTCCGAGGCGACGATCAAGAAGCTCCACAAACTTTGCCGGGGCGATATCTGGGACGCCGGCCGTTACAAAGAAAAGGACGTGGACATCATCCAGACCTATGCCGATGGCCGCAGCCGTGTCCGCTTCAAATCACTGGCCGCCCAAAAGACGCCGACGGCGGTAGCGGAAATGGTGGAGCTTTGGCAGCGCGGCATTGTCGAGAAGTGGATTCATCCGCTCGCGCTGGTCGCCGCGCTGAATCTGGATTTTCTCTGTATTCACCCCTTTCGCGACGGCAATGGCCGTGTCTCGCGCCTGCTCTTTTTGCTCGGCTGCTACCATTGCGGTCTGGAGGTGGGCCGCTACATCAGCCTGGAACGAATCATCGAGGACAACAAAGAGCGCTACTACGAAGTCCTCGAACAAAGCTCGCAACGGTGGCACGACGGCAAGCACGATCCGTGGCCGACCATGAATTTCCTGCTCTTCGTCCTCACGCAGGCGTGCAAGGAATTTGAGGAGCGCGTCGGCCGGTTCAAATCGCCTCGCGGCGAAAAAACCGCCATGGTCGAAGCGGCCATCCAACGCCAGACCGGTGAATTCGGCGTGTCTGACCTTCAGCACGAATGTCCCGGCGTCGGCGTGGACTTGATCCGGAAGGTTTTGAAGCGATTACGAGGTTCTCGTGTCGCCTGTCTCGGACGCGGGCACGCTGCCAAATGGAAAATACTTGGCAATTAGGTATTACCTAGTTAATTGGGTATTGAAATGGGTATTAACAAAAGCAAAGGCCAAAGGATAAATGCTAAAAACAGAATGATGAAACCGACTTGGCTGACTTCAGCCCTTAGCCTTCAGCCTCTGGCCTTGCTGCTACCTTCAGCCTTCTCTTGCCCCGCCGTTAACCAACTCCAAACGCTGTTGTATGCGGCATAGTATGTCCAATAATCCAGAACCTGAATTCGAGGCCTCAGAATCGTTCGGTCGGTCTGGCGCATCTGCAACCAAGCAGACGCAACCAGAGCCTGCAATCCATGGGACAGGCGCGTCGCAGGAAATTCAAACGCTTGTTTATGGTGGTCTTGAGAAATATGTCGCAGACCTCAATTTGTTCTCCGCCAAAGTCGCCGACTTCGTGCGCGGTGCATTGGAGGATCGCGTTGCTATGCGATGGCAGCAATCGGATGACGCTTTGTTCCTTCCACACACTCTGCTCGTCAAGACAGTGCTGGATAAGCCAGACGTCATTCGATCCGGCTTGGGACTGTTGCCTACACAAGTATGGACTCGTGGAATATGGCCGTGGACACAACAAGCCGAAGAGCAACTTCGTCAAAATGATCCTCATGCTCGAATCCACAAAGGCACTCCATTAATTAACGTCGCATTTTGCTTTTTGTCGCAGGCGATTTTGACCGTGCGTTTCAATACTTCACTGCCGCTGGAATAGAGGATGAGTTGAGCGGCAGAGGGAGTCGGTATTTAGTCTCCACCGGCGACAACCCACTCGCGGAAAGAGCTATCATTCGGCCACTCGTTCAGAAGCTGATTCTAAACTGGCAGGGAGATTACAAAAGCATCGCCTTCGTTGACCTTGACCAATCTGAATTGAAAATCCTATTCAATTGGCTTGTGCAGAGAGCGCCTGATGCGTTTCAAACGGTCACTGCGCTTCACCGCTTGCGGCTGCTCACGGGCGGGCTCGACAACGAAGCCGCCCGATACCAAATGGTGCGAGCACTCTCCGATATTGTTCTGGCTATTGAGAGTAGCCTGCGACGCTGGCAGGTCGGCGTTGATGGTCAGCTTTTCGACCGCACGGACACCTTGCTCAGGATAAATCCAGTTAGTCACTCCAGCTTTACCAGTTTCAACAATGATTTCATTAACGCTTGGACCAAACCGCAGCGCGAAACCGGCTCGGCTGTGAATTGGGTCATTTCGGAGGCGCTTACGCGTTTGGCGGCGCGCCCGACCGTCGCAGAGCGCATCGGGATCGCTGCTTATCTGGCGGTGCGGCTGCGTAACAGCCTCATGCACGTGAACGAAGAGATTTTGGATGTGCATAACAACCCTCAATTGTGTTTGAGAGTTGCAGGTATTGCGTTCGCAGTTCTCCGTGTTTCAAAACACGGCAACGAAAACACTCTTTGCGCACTGTGAGCAAACCATCTACACCCATCACCTCCCAATTCCTCGGTGCGCTCCTGAAATCCGCGCGCGACACCATGCGCAAGGACAAGGGCCTCAATGGCGACCTCGGAAGTGGATTTCGACAGGATACAAAAATGGAAGGTCAAGAGCTAACAGAAAAAATCATCGGCTGTGCAATGAAAGTCCACTCCACGCTTGGGCCGCCTCACTGGGACCTGCTGGCATATCGATTAGGCGCGCCGGGCGTGGGAACACTGCCGGCCACCTGAGCTCCGCTGTTATGCTCCCGGGTCAATGCCGTGGCAAGGCTGATGCCGCTGCCAGAGACCTGTGCTCCCGAGTCGTGCGCGACCGTGAGTGGTGCGGCGACAGTGATGGAGGAGCCGCTTGGTCCTCTGCCACCAGGACCGCCGCCAAAACCTCCACGACGACCGGGGTTGACGGAAGCGACCACCGCCGTCTCAAGATGGGCACCGCGGTCGATGGTGATGGTTTGGCCGGCGCTGAAGCCCATCGCGTTGGCTACAGGAATCACGGTGGCGCCGACCACCGTGTTGGTGCCCAATGTGCTGGCGCCGGGAGTTCCCACCGTGGCGATCACAGCCGTCTCGCGGTTCGTGTCCGAATCAATGATGATCGTCTGGCCCGCGCGGAAATCGGCGACGCTGGCAACCTTGATATTTTTGGCGCCAGCGACTGAATTTGCTGCCAGAGTCGATGTAACCTGCAACCGGAAATCGTTGCAGTTGCTCTCCGTGTCGGCGCCATCCGGGAAGCGGCCTGAGCTCCGGCCCGGTCTGTTGGCAACCTGCCCTCCACGTCCGCCAAAGCCACCAAAGCCGCCACCACTGCCCGGCGAAACCGCAAAGCAGCCGCCGCCGGGGGATGTGCCCTGGTAACCTTCGGAGGCCCAAGGATCGGCCAGTTCGCCATAATTGAGGCTGTCAACGACCATGCCGGCGGCATCCCGCAGAATCATGGCGCCGTTGCCGCCGAGGGCAGGGCCTCCGAACCACTGGTTGGGAGCGCCTTGGAAACCCGCTGTCGTGACCTCGGCATTCCGGATTGCATCATGAATCTCGTGATCGTTGGATAGCGGGCTGTCCAGCGTGACACCCGTACCGAGCGGTAGGATCGGCTCATTGCTGATGTGCGCCTGCTTTGTGGCTGGCTCAAAGCTGATTCCAGATCCCCTGGCACTGAAGGGCATGTTGGCCGAGTGATGGAACTGGAGTGGTTCGGCCAAGTCCAGTCCCGTGCCCGCGTCCTTGCTGGTGGATCTTTCGGGATAATTGGGGTTGAACACCGATTGTGAGCCGACCTTTGTCACCGTCACGGTTTCGACGCCGTGGTCCAGAGTGGCGTAACCCAACCGGATCTTCTCACCGACGGAAATGTTGGCGACGGCAGACACTTTGATGTTGGTATCGCCCGGCTTCGTATCCGCCGCCGTCCATGCCTGAGTACCGGGCTTGCCAACGGCCGTGACCGCAACCACTTCATACTTCGATACCGTATTGGCAACAGCGGGGAACGTGGAACCGTAGCCAATGGCGATTTTCTGGCCGACTTCGACGCCAAAACCGCCGCCACCCCTGCTGGTGTAAGGCACGTTGGTGGAGCCGATTGGGATCGAGATCACGGGACCATCGGGCAGGGGTTGCCAGACGGTTGTGGGGTTGCCAGCGGCCGTGCCGAGGATGGCGATCCGGCGGGTTTCCTTGTTGGAACCCGTGCCAATTTCAATCGTGTCGCCAACCTTCAGTCCGGCGACGCTCCGGACGTAGAGGGTGGTGTCGCCCTTTTTGGCGGGAACCGCCAGGCCCGAGTTGGCGAGCCCCAGAACGTAGAAGCCCTTGGCCCCAAGCATTGTGCCGGCCGGGATCTTCACGGAAGAGAAGATGGGCAGCATGGAGTCATGATGGGTCAGGGTCCAGTTGGACAGGTCAACCGCGGTGGCGCCGGCGTTATACAATTCGATGAACGTGTCGGTTGTGTTGGCCGGCGAACCGGCGGTGATGGCGAATTCATTGATCTTAATCGGGCTGACGTTGCGCACTTTCTCGGCTGCCGTCTCGGAATGCGTCCTCCCGTTTGCCGTCCAGGTGGCCCTGCCAACGATATCTCCATTGAAGGCTGCCGATCCCGCGGTGACCTTGAAGGTCGCGCTCACGGTCAAGCCCGGCGCAACCGGTTCCGCGAACGTCTTGATCGTCTCGGTGGAGCCAGAAACCACGGCGGCCCAACCGGAAGGCACCGAGATGCTCAACTTGACGTCCGTTGCGGGCGCCGTCGAGACGTTCTTGAAGGTCACAGTGGTCTCCTGGGAAGATTCCGGCGAGAAGGTCTGGAGTCCCGGCGGTTGGGCCACGGCCGACGCTGGCGCGATGCTCAAGCGCTGCACATCGTAATGGGCGGCCACGATGTTGGCCTGGACCTTCTGCTGGGTTTCCTGCGACGGGAAGGTGTTTGCAGCGGTCATCGCGCCTTCATAGAAGGTGCCCTGCGAGCCGCGGCTGTTGTCGCCGCCGTTGCCCAGGAGAATGGCGCCCTGCTTGCGCATGGGATCGTAGGTGCTACTAGGATTCTTGACGCGCGGACCGTCGAACATGATCTTCAGATCGCCTTGCTGCGCGTCGCCGCCCATGGTGCGCCAGTGATGCGGTTCGCCGTCCATTGTGGCCATCACAAACCGCCAGGTGACACTCGGAAGATTAGTGCAGAACTTGTCATTAGGAGATTCGTTGACACAACCCACCAGGTTGTTTTCCTGGTCGCTCATGATCCACGGGCCTGGAGGCTGTCCCCGGTACCAGGCGGTCGCGTTGCCGTAGTACGTGGTTTCCATGGTGCCGTCGCCGTCATCGCGGCTGTCGGTCTCGCCGTTGCCGTAATCGAAACAGCAGCCGGAGTTGTAGTGATGACCGCTGATGACCCAGTATTGGCCTTCCGCCTGGTCGTCTACCGCAGTGCCTTTCGCATCGTTCTGGCGGAGCCCCATGCCTGGTGCGATGAAGACGCCGTACACTTTGTGGCCATTGAGGGTGATCGGTGCCATGTCGGCAATGGGAAGGTTGTTGAACCCGCCCAACGCCGGGCCGCTAAACCCGCCGCGGGGCGGTTGAATGAGGTGGTTGCCCTTGTCGGATTGGTCATAGATGGTTGTGATCCAGCAGTGGGTATTGGCGCAGAAGGCGTCCTGCGCGGCCGCGTCAGCGTATCCGCCCGGATCCCCCTCGGAGGGTTGAACAACCCCGACGTCCAAGGTCTTGCCGTCCGATTGGCGCATGACCTGGTAGAGTGGGCCGTTGTAGGAGGCATAGAGAGCGCGGGTGGTGCTATGGGCGGCCACGCAGGGGCATCCCGCGGCCGCGTAGATGTCACCCGGTCCTTCCGGCCTGGACGGAGCAGCCTTAGCCCCCTTTCCGGCTTGCGCGGCAATGATCAATGTAGCAACAGGCAGCGTAAGTGCCAGCCCGAGCATAATCATAAGGCGGATTTTCGTTTTCATAGTTCCCACTTCTTAAACTGAGTTCTTCCATTTGGCTCTTTGGCCGTCACCGCCGCCGAAATCGAGGCTTCCGGCGCCGTTTTCCATCACTATGTTGAACAACCTGACTTTACAGGGGACAACCACGTTGTCCATGCTCTGTGCAAACGGCGAAAACATCATCCCTGCGTAGCATTTGAGTCGTCAACCCGACGCCTCTAATCCGCCGGTCTTCATCAGTCTTTACATATTTCCGACGGATCACGATCTTTGGACATTATTGGGGGGGTGCAACAGTAGATTTCCGGGTCGTCGATGTCGTTCTGCATGGCGCCCGTATCCCAGCGAGGCACTTGTCAGAAAGTGCGTCGACAACTCCTCGGATACGCCGCGATTGGTATTCAAGGACGAGGCTGGCGAAACTACTGTCAACGACGCCGCGCTTTATGAAATACTGCGCGCCGAATTTAAACTATGAAAAAGCGTTCCCAAACCTTGACCCAGAAGGCTATGCAAGCTCTGACCGACGCAGTGGCTAAAGCCGTGGAAGAACATCGGCGACGGGGCATTCCCTTGGCTGTCTGGCGCGACGGCAGGGCCGTTTCTATTCCCGCCACGGAAGCTGGAGCGTTGCACGAGACACCCACCCAGTACAACAGGAAGGCTAAAGGATAAATGCTAAATCGTTCAAGCCACCCTTGTTTCAGCCTTTTCGAAGGCATCACGCACCTGCCACCAGAACAAATCGCCGCTGACATCTTTAAAAAGGAGCAGCGCATTGCGGAAATCATGGTCAACATCCAGCAACTGCTGGCGAAGAAGGCATGAAACCCTCCCCCCAACCTGAGAGCCTCATCCCGCTGCATGGCGGCTACCGCAAGCTCAAGAGCTTTCAGGTGGCGCAACTGGCCTACGACGTGACCGTGCGGTTCTGTGACCGTTATGTCGAGAAACGCAGCCGTGCCCATGACCAGATGGTGCAGGCCGCGCGCTCGGGCGTGCAGAACATCGCGGAGGGTAGCCAGGCGAGTGGCACATCCAAGAAAACCGAACTCAAGCTTACGAATGTGGCCCGGGCGAGCCTGGAGGAACTGCGGTTGGACTACGAAGATTTTCTCCGGCAGCGCGGGCTGGCGCTCTCGCTGCTGAACCTCGCCTGCTATTTCCTCGACCGCCAACTGGCGGCGCAGGCTGCCGCCTTTGAACAAGAGGGCGGCTTCACCGAAAGGCTCTACCGCGTGCGCAGCCAGCAGCGCGCCGGTCAAGAAGGCGCGCGATGAAACCGTGGCCAGAAAATGCAGATAGGATCAACAGGATGGTCAGGATAAAGAAAAAACAGCGCCAGCCCCGATGAAATCTCCTCCTGTAAATCCTGTTCATCCTGTCAAAACTCCGTGGCCCAAAGTCAGGCTGGGTGAGGTTTTGCGGCATCGGAAGGAATGATATCACAATTTGCGCCTTTAGCTGACGTCGGCATTACTCAGTTTCGATTTTATTGCCATCACTTCATTGGCGGCACTGGATTCCACAAAGCTCACCGCTCGGCTCACCCCCGATTCATATGGGGCAAGACGAGAACCAATTTCACGTCCGGGCTTGGCGGGCGGAGCAGCGAGTTCGCGGATGGCGTCGAAGAGGGACTTGATCGCTTGGTCATGACCTTCACCGGGACGCCGCAGAGTTCCGCCAGTTATTGCCCCAGCAAAACTTTCTCTCCCCGCAGTAGCAGGATGAGTTTTTGAACCCTTTCGATCGGAATCAATTGGTTCTTCATCTGCCGTTCAGTTTGAGATTCCAGATCTCCTGACATAGGAGGACTCGATTTCATTTTTTCCTGAGGATATTCGTATTTTTTGGTACCGGTGGG
>JAKLHY010000085.1 GCA_022709905.1 Verrucomicrobiota bacterium
GATTGGCCCGTCCTCACTTCATATTATTATATTATACAATTTGTTTTTCAGCAGAATCTAATTGTGAGATGTGACCCCATCTCACGTCGTATGCATCTCACGTCCGACAGCATTCGAGTAGTCTGCCTTAATTGTGTGCAACCGTTTCTTGGATTCGTTTTTGCGTTTCAGTGAGTTTCCTTTAATGTGGGCCATCGCGGGTGTTCATGAGCATAAGCCGAATATGTCCGAGATCACACAAATCCTTCAGGAGATCAAGGGCGGCAACGAGGAAGGCGCCGAGCAGTTGCTTTCGTTCGTCTATACTGAACTCAAGCGGATTGCCGCCCAGAAAATGGCCGGGGAATCCCCCGGAAACACGCTGCAACCCACAGCCTTGGTCCATGAAGCCTGGATCAGGCTGATCGGCGACGGCGACGCCAACTTCGAAAACCGGGCTCACTTTTTTTCGGCTGCAGCCGAAGCCATGCGGCGCATCCTCGTGGACTCGGCACGCCGGAAAAAGGCGATTCGACGCGGGGGCGGAGCCGTGCGCGAAGAATTGCAGGAACACCATTCTGTCCAGAACGCGCGGTCTGACGAACTGCTCGCGGTGGACGAAGCGCTGGACTTGCTGGCCCAGGAAGATCCTGTGGCGGCGAATCTGGTCAAGATGCGGTATTTCGTCGGGATGACCATGAACGAGGCGGCGACAACCCTGGGCATGCCTTTGCGAAACGCGGAACGCACATGGACTTACGCGCGAGCCTGGCTGAGACGGCAAATTGGCAAACAACCACCGAGGCCTGATGGAACGTAAGAAGTTGGCGGATTTTTCGTGAATTGCCCGCATGTCACGACGGCGACGCTCGACGCCATAGGTCCTCCTGCGTAGAGGCAGGCAGCCTGCGATGAACTGCAGGCCATGTCTCCTGCTCCGGCGGAATGATTCATGGCGCGATGCATCCATGCCAAACAACGATCGCATGAACCGGGAACGCGAGATTTTTCTTGAAGCTCTGGAGCAGCCTTCAAAGGAGGCCCGGGCGGCGTTTATCGAGCGCGTCACCGCTGGGGATCCAAAGCTCAGAGAAGCCGTTGAGGCGCTGCTCGAAAACAACGAGGCGGACACTCTTCTTGAACAGGGTCCCGCTGTGCTGCTCCGGGAATCCCTGGCAGCCGCGGGGAAGCTGACGCTCCAAGATGAGCAAATTGGGGATTCCATCGGCCGTTACCGACTCCTGGAGAAGATCGGCGAGGGGGGATTCGGCGTCGTTTATCGGGCGGAGCAACGCGAACCCGTTCGACGCCATGTTGCGGTCAAGGTCATCAAGTTGGGCATGGACACCAAGAGCGTCGTGGCCCGGTTCGAAGCCGAACGCCAGGCGCTCGCGCTCATGGATCATCCCAGCATTGCGCGAGTCCTGGATGGCGGAGCGACGGACAACGGCCGTCCCTTTTTCGTCATGGAATTGGTTCGCGGAGTTCGGATCACCGATTACTGCCAGGCGAATCAGCTCTCGCTTTCGGAACGCCTGGCTCTGTTGATTCAGCTTTGCCATGCCATCCAGCATGCCCACCAAAAGGGCGTGATCCATCGGGACCTGAAACCGTCGAACGTTCTCGTCACGGTCCAAGATGGAAAGCCAGTTCCCAAAGTCATTGATTTTGGGGTCGCCAAAGCGATCGAGGAACCCCTGACCGAGAAAACCGTTCTGACCAACTTTCATGCGTTCATCGGGACACCAGCCTATACCAGCCCTGAACAAGCGGGGATGAGCGCCGTGGATGTGGACACTCGCAGCGATATCTATTCGCTGGGTGTCTTGCTCTACGAATTACTCACCGGAGCGACCCCCTTCGACGCGAAGGAGTTGACACAATCCGGCCTGGATGGGATGCGGCGAATGATCAAGGAAGTCGATCCGCCCAAACCCTCCACCCGGTTGCGCCGGGCGGTTGCCGACCCCACGGCCAATCCGTCGATCATGCTGGTGGATCGGGACCTGGATTGGATCGTCATGAAATGCCTGGAGAAGGACCGCGCCCGCCGCTATGAGACCGCGCTCGAACTTGCGGTCGATCTCCAGCGTTATTTAAATCAGGAACCGGTTTTGGCTCGCCCGCAGAGCAGGGCGTATCGCTTGGGCAAAGCATTTCGGCGGCACCGCGCCGCTTTTGCCGCTGCGGCCGCCATTCTCCTCGCGGTCGTTGCAGGCACCACCGTCAGTGTTTGGCAGGCCTGGCGCGCCACCCACGCGGAGCACGCCGCGGAACAGGCCCGAATCAATGAGGAAATGCTTCGCCACAGCGCGGAAAAGGAGCGAGAACGCGCTCTGGAAAGCCAGGATAAAGCGGAGCTGAACGAATATGTGGCCAATATCAACCTCGCCCACCAGTCGGTCCTCGCTGGTAACCTGGCCCGAGCAAAAGAGCTATTGGCTAAACACCACGACCGAGGCTCACAGCGCTTTGAATGGCGGTATCTGTGGAATGCGGCCCAAGGAGATGGCCACAGGCTGCTCGCGCAGGAATCCTCCAGTATTCAATCCCTGGCAAACTCGCCGGAATTCCTCGTGGTCGGCCTCCAGGATTCCGTTCGAATCTACGATCCGAAAACCGGCAGTCTGGTCAAGACACTTCCTAAGTCGGGTTTCTCCGTTGCGCTATCGACAGCGGGCCTGCTGGCGACGGCAAGCAAGAGCACCATTCGGGTCTGGAGAACCTCGGATTGGTCAGAGGCCTTTTCGGTCCCAGAACACATGGCACCCATCGCATTCTCGGCCGATGGACGATGGTTGGCCGCGAACTCGCTCGGAGGGGTGCATGTCTTTAACAGCTCGGATGGAAAGCTCGTCGCTGACATCCCAAGCGCCATGGCCCCCTTTGCTTTTCACCCACAAGGCGACGTGATCGCAGTGAACTCGAACAAGGGGACTGTTCTCTGGGACCTGGCCGCGTCGAAAACGTTGTGTGTTCTCGATCATTCCGAGGGAATCTTCGCTGATGTCAGGATGCGATTCATGAATGCCTTGGCATTCTCTCCGGATGGTAATTCATTGATCGCTGCCCGGAATGTCTTGCGGGAGGGCAGCATCTTTGTCCTTGATGTCTGGTCCTGCGCAACCGGCAAAAAAGTGTCTAATATGCCCGCAACTCGCGATTTGGTCGAGCATGCCGGCATGGTCTCAGGGATCGCGTTTTCTCCCGGCGGACAAGTCCTGGCTTCGGCGAGTCACGATCACTCCATTCGCTTATGGGACTTCGGAACTCGGCAGTGCCTTGAAAGGCTGTACGGCAATCCTTCCGAGGTCTGGGCGGTGGCTTTCACGGGCGATGGCAAGGGCATCATTAGCGGGGCCAAAGACGGGACCGTTCGGTTATGGCCAACGAATACGGCCTCAAGGGAAAGATTCATTGAAGGCAATTGGACCCCCATCAAATTATCCAAAGACGGCCGGGAGCTTGCAGCCATCGATGACCAATCAAAATTCGTGCTGCTTAACCTCAGGACGGGGGAGCCCAGTGACCAGCTTCAACTGGCAAAAAGCCCACGAGGTTTGTGGACTGGCGCGATCAGCGATGATTTGCGCGTGTTAGTCAATCCCTTGCCCGACGGTAGCATTCGAGTATGGGACCTGCAATCCAGGAAGTCGGTGGAGATCAGAAGCCGCGAGATATCCAAGCCCGGGGCGCCAAAGTCCTCCGCCGACATGAAAGGCCTTGGGATCCGTCAATCCTGGACGGCCGTCTCTCCAGACGGCACAGCCCTCCTGACCGGAAGCGGCAAGGATTCCATGCTCTGGTGGAATCTCGAGGACCTTTCGGAGGAACCAGCGCGTCTCGAAGGCAAAGGCGCGCTTTTCTCACGAAACGGCAATGTATTGATCACGTTCCACGATCAATCCATCAAAACCTGGAATCCCAAAACACGATCGCTTAAAGCCGAGCTTCGCCTGGAGGCCGATCTGGGCTTCTTTGCTGCACTGGCACTCTCAGATGATGGCAACACGCTTGCGGTTGGATCCAATCCTTTAACCGAGACGGAAAACGCCATTCATCTGTGGGACCTGTGCAATGGAAAGCTTCTCGGCGTCTGTAGAGGCCACACTCAGGGCGTCAGGTGGCTTGCCTTCGCTCCCGACGGCGAGACCCTCGCGTCCGTCAGTGACGACAGCACCCTTCGCTTTTGGAACCTTCGAACCCAACAAGAACTCCTCCCGATCCGACGACTGGCTGATCCCATCCGGGATATTCTTTTCTCTCCTGATGGCCATTGGCTCGCAGCCAAAACCGCGACCGGCCTGCGCCTGCTCGATGCGTCACCAGATCGCGAGCCGGCCAAAACGACGGTTCCTGGGCACAATTCTACCATTCAGTAAGTGTGCGTGCATTTGTTGTCTTGTTGTCTTGTGTCACAGAGACAAGCATTTGGTTTGTAAGATTATGTGGAGAATCGAGGCGCGTTTTCAAGCCTTAGCCACAATTTTCAGCGGGCATTCAAGACCGTAAGGGATCGGCGACTCCCGTAAGGCCCACAACTCCGAAGCTACTTCCTCAACCCGTATCTCCCGTCGCGATTGTATCTGTGGCTCCACCGCCGACAGAAACGCCCGACTCCCCACCGCCAAGCTCTCTGTCCAGCATCCCTCCCGCGCCAACAACCCCTCCGCGATGCGTTGGCTCAGCGTCGTCTCCAAATTGCGCCGCACCTCCTCCAAGCTTGCCGCCCCAAGCCGACGGACTAAACGCTCCAAATCCAACAGCCGATACCGCTGCCGCTCCCCGATAATTTCACGGTAACCCACCCACTCCCAATCCCGAGGATGCCCCACCACCCCACAACGAACCATATTCAGTTCAATATACACCAAGCATCGCCATAGATATCCCCCTCCCTCCACTACTGTCGCATGGTAGTTGTCACCCCAGAACGCGTTCTGCCGTGCCTTGCGCCGGTTGTAGGCCCGAGCCGTCTCGCCTGCCACCTTCTGCATCAGACCGCTGATCTCGCGCCGCTCCTCCGCTTCGACCAAAAGGTGAATATGATTGCACGTCAGGCAGTAGTCCAACAACCCTACGGCATACTGTCCCAATGCCTCCCGCAGTCGGGACCGGTAAGCATCCCGATCCCGGGCAAACTTGAGCAGACGCTTGCGATTGTGGCAGCGATGGGTCAAATGCAGAACTTCTCCTTGGATCTCCAGGTTGTGGGCGCGAGGCATCGGAGATTACTACCGGAAGAGTCCCTTTTCTCACAACCAAAAAAACGGGGCCAAAAAAGCTCCTAAACCTGAGCCTATCCAGTTTTTCTCGCCAAACATCATATCCCCAAATCAGTTGGCTCTGTGACACGAGAACACAGGACACCAATAGTGACGGAATCTTAGGGAATCGAATGGGTTCAAGAAAACTTGGCGGGCTCTATTATGATCCTCCGCATGTCACACCAGCTCTATGAATACAAAAACTCTTATTGGCGCCCTTTCCTGGGCCATACTCGTAATCCCCACATCGGCGGCGGATTGGCCGCAGTATCTTGGGCCGAATAGAAACTCCATTTCAGCCGAGAAGGGACTCCTGAGATCCTGGCCCACGAATGGACCGCAAGTTCTTTGGGCTGTTGCGGTTGGCATCGGTTTTGGAGGCCCTGTTGTTAAAGACGGCAAGGTCTATTTGCTCGATAGGAACGATAAGGTTGGCGATAACCTTCGTTGTTTTAAGCTTTCCGACGGAAAAGAGCTCTGGAATTTCGCCTATGATGCGCCCGGGACTGTGATGTTTCCTGGCTCGCGAAGCGTGCCAACGGTGGACGGCGACAAGGTTTACTCATGCGGTCACAACGGCGACCTTTATTGCATAGACGTCAACTCCCATAAGCCAGTCTGGAATAAGAATGTGTGGAAAGATTTCGCCGGCAAACCGGCAGGCGGTGCGTCCGGTGGATTCAGATCACGCGAACCCGGCAGTTTTCCCATCTGGGCAATTACGCAGTGCCCATTGGTTTACGGCAATTTGCTCATTGTTGCCTCGCAAGCTCCTGAGGCTGGTGTCGTGGCCTATGACAAACTCACTGGCGACGTAAAATGGAAAACACCCAATCTTGGCAATGAATCCTATGCCAGTCCTTCCATTGTGAGGATCGACGGAAAAGACCATGTTGTAATAGTAATTTCATCTACTAATCCTATTGGGAATCCAGGATTGCCTCAAACCCTGGGTAATGTTGTTGGAATAGATCCGGCTACGGGAACAGTCCTTTGGACTTACGACAAATGGAAATGCCATATTTCTGTTCCGAGTGCCGTCGATGCCGGTGAAAACAAAGTCCTTGTTGTAGGCGGATATGAACTCGGCGCCACGATGATCAAGGTCAAGAAGAACGAAGACGGCAAGTACACAGCAACCGAACTATTTACTACCAGAGAATTTGGTGATCAAACAAAACCGCCGGTTCTGCATAAGGGACATTTCTATGCTCAGTACGGAACCAATAATAGGAATGACGGGATGGTTTGTATGAGCATGGATGGCCAGATCCTATGGAAGACCAAACGTTCCCCCGAGTTTAACAAGGGCAGTATGATTCTGGTAGACGGCCTGATTCTGGCTTCCGACGGTGGGATTACTTTGTATCTCATCGAGCCTGATCCCTCTGGATTCAAGTCCCTTGCTTCAGCGCAGGTTCTTGGAGAAGGAGGAACAGGCTCAGAAAATGATCCTTTAGCCTCGCGGGTTGGAGGCAGAACCCAAAACTGGGCGCCGCTCGCGCTTGCCGACGGAAAACTCCTCATACGGGATCAGACCAAGCTGAAGTGCGTGAGCGTCGCTGAATGATGCCCGAAAAACTGAATCGACCCACTCTTTTATCTCACTCTGCAAAGACATCAACCGAAGTCAGAATCTTATGAATCGAACCGTTGTTGCTTTAGCGATCCCACTGCTGGGTTTATTGACCTTTCTCACACATGCGGACGAGCTGGACAGGAAAAGCGGCGCAAGCGGCGTCGGCTCGGGTGATATCTTTCGTTTTACGAATGTTTGGACTGTGCATCTCACGTTCACGCCAGAGCAATGGGAAGCGATGGAACCGAAACAGGGGGGAAGGCCTCAGTTTCGTCCGGGGGGTCAGGGAAGCTTCCTGCAAGGCCCGGAGGGAGGCCGCAACGGCATCGCCGCGGCATTTGGCATTGTTTTCGATTACGTCCGCGCCGATCTAGAATTCGGGACCAATCGTTTTAAGGATGTCGGCGTCCGATACAAAGGCAACGGCACGTTTCTGAGTTCACGGGAGAGCCTCAAGCGCTCCTTCAAGCTCGATCTGAACCAGTATGTCAAAGGGCAAAAACTCGCCGGAATGTCCCAGTTAAATCTTCACAATTCGGTGCGCGACCCCAGTTTCATGAACGAGGCGATTGCTTATCGGTTGTTTCGGGACGGTGGGATCCCCGCGCCTCGCACGGCATACGCGAAAGTTTTCATCACGGTTCCTGGGGAGCACGATCGCCAGTATTTCGGACTTTACAACCTCGTCGAGGACGTGGGCAGCGCGTTTGTCAAGGAGTGGTTCGACACCTCGAAAGGGGCGCTTTTCAAGCCAGTTACCGGCACTCTTTTTTCTGATCTTGGCGATGATTGGAAGAACTATAATCAAACCTACGATCCGAAAGGGGCCCCATCAGAAGAACAGAAGCAGCGTGTCATTGAGTTCTGCAAGTTTGCGAGCAGGGCCGACGATGCACAATTCGCGTCGAAAGTCGCTGATTATATCGAGCTCGATAATTTCGCTCGCTACATGGCGATCACCGCGTGGCTGAGCGACCTTGATGGCATTCTGGGTCCCGGCCAGAATTACTACCTCTATCTCCACCCGAAGACTCATAAATTCTCGTTCATTCCGTGGGATCAGGACCAAGCCTTCGGCCAGTTTCCGCGCGGGACCGAGGAAGCGCGGGAAAACCTTAGCATCCAGAAACCATGGTCCGGTGAGAATCGTTTCCTTGCGAAGGTCTTCAAAGTCGAGGCGTTCAGGAAGGCCTACCTGCAAAGGTTCAACGAATTCAGCACGGGCATTTTTCAGCCGGAACGCATCGAAAAGCAGGTGGATGAGTTGGCGAATATCCTCCGCGCGCCTCTGCAAGAGGAGTCCCCGGAGAAGCTGGCAGAAATGAACAAGGCCGCTTCGGGTCAAAAGGTCTCGATTTCGATGGGGCCGGGCTTTTCGGGCCCCATTATGACGAAGCCAATCAAGCCCTTTGTAGAAGCGCGCGTAAAGTCGGTAAAAGATCAGCTCGCCGGAAAATCGGAGGGGCAAGCGATCCATCCAGGCTTCGGACGACCTCGTTAGCTGACGGCATCGGAGGAACTGTGCTCACATCTCATAATCCAGAACAATCACACCTTTGATTGTTTAACAATGCTGAACGATGTTTCCGTTATTCAACAAATCCTTATCTTGATACGCGATATGAGAACGAATGAACCCATGCATCATGGAAAGACGCTCGTCAGCGCCCTTTGTTTCACGATTCTGCTGACTTGCGCCCGCGCCGACGATTGGCCGCAATGGCAGGGTCCCGACCGTAATGCCATTTCCAAGGAACGCGGTCTGCTGAAGGAATGGCCGAAGGACGGCCCGCCGCTGGCCTGGAAAACCAAGGGCCTCGGCGGTGGCGATGGCGCTCCCTCCATTGCCGGAGGGCTTATCTTTGGCATGAGTAATCGGGGCGAGGACGAAACGGTCTGGGCCTTGTCCGAAAAGGATGGCCAGACAGTATGGACAAAGCGCCTGGGGCCGGCTTTCGAACAGCGGGCATCGCAAGGGAAAGAAGGACCGGCTTGCACTCCCACCGTCGATGGCGATCGGCTCTATGTCGAGGGCTTGGGCGGGGATGTGGCTTGCCTGCAGGTCAAAGACGGCAAGATCCTCTGGCAACGCAGCCTGACGCGCGATTTCGGCGGGCGCGTGCCCATGTGGAGTTACCGTGAATCGCCGCTCATCGATGGTGACAAACTGATCTGCACGCCGGGCAGCGATGACGCGATGCTGGTCGCCCTGGATAAGATGACCGGCAATACGATCTGGAAGAGCCAAATGCCCACGAGTTCGGGAGGGAGTTCTGGCAGTCCGAGCGGTGGCCCTGTAAGTCCTCCTCCGGGTGGCCAGTCTGGAGGACCGGATAATCTCGGCGGACGCGGCGGTGGTCCGGGGAGTCGTCCTGGAGGCCCGGGGGGGCCGGGTGGCTTCGGCCGTGGTCCCGGAGGCGGCTCCGGGTCGGCCTACGCCTCGCCTATCGCCATCGACTTTGACGGGCAGCGCCAGTATGTTCAACTCACCGCAAGAGCATTGATCGGAGTCGCGGCCTCGGACGGCAAGTTCCTCTGGCGTTATGACGCGCCGGCGAATCGCATGGGCATCAATTGTTCCACGCCAATCCACCACGACGGCATGGTGTTTGCCGCATCGGCCTATGGAGCGGGCGGTGGATTGGTGAAGCTCAGCAAGGATGCGAATGGCGGTGTCAAGGCCGAGGAAGTCTATGCCACCAAGAAAATGCAGAACCACCACGGCGGCATGATCCTCCTCGAGGGCTGCCTCTACGGGGCGAATGGCGGCAACGAGGGGGGATTCCTGGTCTGCCTCGACTTCAAGACCGGCAACGTCCTTTGGGACGGGCGGGACGACGCCCAGCGGCGGGCGCCGAAAGGATCGATTGCCTTGGCTGATGGCCGGTTCTATTACCGCACGGAAAAGGGAACCCTGCTCCTGATCGAGCCGAGCGCAAAGGAATACATCGAGCACGGCCGGTTCGATCAACCCGATCGCAGCAGCCTCCCCGCCTGGGCACATCCGGTCATTGCCAATGGCAAACTCTACGTGCGCGATCAGGATGTGCTCATCTGTTATGATATCAAGGCGAAGTAAGGCGCTGTTCAGCTCAACTGCTTTCGGGTAGCCATTTCCAATTCGGAGGACAGGTGTTGGAGCGGCGCCGAGAATCGAATCTGTTTGCCAAGACTTAAACCGATGGAATAGGGATGAATGTCGAGCATCGGTTTCCGGGCGTGGCCGGGTTCAGTCCCTTTCTTGATTTTCTTCTTTCTTCCTGGTTCCGCCCTGCTGGGCAGGCGCTGCCCGGCTTCACGTTTTTCGTTCATCATGCCGTCGTATAATCCCATGACAAACACGCATCGGTCCCTGGTGCTCAAGCCATCCACAGCGGCAAATTGACTGATGAGGGCGCGGAAGCATTGGGCAATGTGCGCCGCAATATGGGAAAGCCTTTTTAGTGTTGCCGGCTCGGCCTCCGCCAGCAGTTCTCCGCCTCGGAAAATGCAGGGGATTCGCGTGGCCGATTCAATGGCCCATTTCACCGAGTTCGCCACATCCAGCTCATGACTCTCGAAGGAGAAAACGGCCATAGCCTTCTTGGAACGTCTGAATCGGCCCGCGAACAGATCGGGGGCGTCATCAGGGGCGGGCCTCGTAAAATCAAAGCGCGCTTTAAGGCGCGCAAGCTTTTTCCTCGCCGAGGCTTTCTCGCCATCCACGCCCCGGTCGGCCAGGGTTTCGAGCTTTCTCAGCAAGGCCCAGGCCCTGGAATCCGCGGGTTTCAAACTGGTTTTCATGCCTTCGTCGGCTGCTGGGTTTGGATCCTATCGATTGGCGTTGCTCGTTACAGCAACAAACTGCGTGTCTTACCATGAGTTCAGTTCTCGATCACCCGTGACAGGCTATTTGGCTTATCCCCGGACCTGATAGCACAGATAAAACCAATGAGCGGCCACGAGCAAACCCAGCCCCCAATGCCACAGCCGGTGTTGAGAGTAATGCCGGATGAGAGTGGATAACCCTCTCCGGCCAAGAATCGCCTCCAGGCCCAAGGCGAACGTCCCCAGGGCCAGCAACGTCACGAGTGGATTCATGAGCCACGCGTCGCCCCAGTGGCCCGCGCCGAGTTTCTCCGCGGCCCGGATGCCTCCACAGAGCGGACACGGCCATCCCGTGAGCCACCTGAAACCACAGGGAGGCAGGTACGGCATTCCGAAGGGTAAAAGTTTTGCCAGGAAAACAAGGATCACAAGGCCCCAAGCCATCCGAAGCTTCGACGGGCCGGCAAGAGGCTTCTTGAGCTCCGTGTGGGGCTGCTCTTTCATTTTCGATTCGGGTCAGGCATGTCCGAAAACGAGCGCCGCGTTGTTGCCCCAGAAACCCTGGGATATGGAAAGGACGGTTTTCACGGGCGCGGGGCGGGATGTTTTTGAGACAAAATCCAAATCCCAGACGTCCTCGGGTTCCTCATGATTGATCGTGGGGGGAATTTCCTGGTGCAACAGGGTTTGAATGGTGACGACCGCCTCCAACGCGGGGGTTGCCCCCAGGCAATGGCCTGTAACCGGTTTGGTTGAGCTGACCGGGATTCTCCTGTTTAGAGCACCCAAAAGCCGTCTCAAAGCCAGAGACTCGACTCGGTCATTCACGACGGTTCCCGTCCCGTGGACATTGATGTAATCGATGCATTCGGGATTGATTCGCGCCCGGCGCATGGCCGCGGTCATTGCTCGGATCAATCCGGCGCCGTCCAGGCGAGGCGAGGTGCGCCCGCGACCATCAGCAGTCATTGCCCATCCCAGCAACCGGGCGATGGGCTGCGCGCCCCTGCGACGGGCGTGGTCTTCAGTCTCAAGCACGAGGAATGCCGCGCCTTCACCCAGAAGCAATCCGTTCCGTGAGCGGTCAAAAGGCCGGCATGCTTTGCGGGGATCCTCGTGATGAGCAAGGATTCCCGCCTTTCGAAAGGGCTCGATCACGGCGCTCACCAGAGGCGCCTCGGCGCCGCCCGCCAGCACAACATCCGCCTCGCCAGCCAAAATCTGCATGGCACCCAACGCAATGGCGTTGGCGGCGGAGGCGCAGGAAGCGGACACGGTAAAACAGGGGCCTTCGGCGTGGCATACCAGGGAAAGAACGCCGCTTGGGCTGGCGCAGGTCGAGCTTGCGGCCAGGATCGGGTGCACCAGTCCCCTTTGAACCTCGCGCACGGCATCGGCCATGGCGCCCACTGGGCCGCGGGCGGATCCAACGATCACTCCCAATCGCGCCGGATCCAGGCCGGCCAGGCGCGCCTGCTGGCCGGCTTGCCATCCGGCGGCCAAGGCCAGTTGAGCGCACCGATCACTCTTTCTGGCCCAGCGGGCCAGTTCCGGGGCGATATTCGGTTCGGAAATTCTGCAGGCGGGAATGGGCATGGCCTTTGGCCTTTCGGGATCCGCCCACCATTGGGCGGGGGAATGCCCTCCCCTGACCTGGTTCCAGAAGGAATCCACGTCGCTGCCTGCCGCGGAGGTGATTCCCATCCCCGTGATGACCAGGCCAGTGGCTAAAGTTTCGCTCGCCATATCACTGTCCGGGCCAAGCTACCTCAAACCCATTCCATTCGAAAGCCGATTGTGGACCTGGATTTGCCGACAGAAGTCGATATTGCCAAACCTTGAGAAATTGAGTATCAAAGCCACGAAAACGCGGCGCCGCCGCCTGGATTCTGCCGGTCGGAATCCCATGAACTCCGGAACAAAGCAACCCGTATAACACACCCCGTTTATGTTGAAAGCCGGAATTATCGGACTGCCCAACGTGGGCAAATCCACCCTGTTCAACGCCCTCGTGCACAGCCATAAGGCGGAGGCCGCCAATTACCCGTTCTGCACGATTGAACCCAACATGGGCGTGGTCAATGTGCCAGATCCGCGGCTTGCCACTCTGGCGGCAATCGCAAAAGTGCACACCCTCATCCCTACGATGATCGAGTTTGTGGACATTGCGGGTTTGGTCAAAGGCGCCTCCAAGGGCGAGGGCCTCGGCAACAAGTTCCTCAGCCATATCCGCGAGGTCGATGCCTTGATCCAGGTCGTCCGCTGTTTTGAGGATTCCAATGTCCACCACGTGACCGGCGTCCTCGATCCGGTCCGCGATATTGAAATCGTCGCCACCGAACTCATCCTGGCCGATCTCGAATCCATTCATAAGCGCCACGAGAAGATCGCCAAAGACGTCAAACGCCACGATAAAGCGGCCCTTCTCGAAACTGAGCTCCTCCAGGCCTTGGAACGTCATCTAAACTCCGGCCAGCCGGCGCATACCCTGCATCTGCCCGTCGAACACAAGGCCATCACCCGAAACCTGTTTCTGCTGACGGACAAGCCCACCTTGTTCGCGGCCAATGTCCAGGACAGCGATCTCGCGACCGCCGATCAAAACCGCTGGGTCCAACAGGTGCGTCACTATGCCCAGACCCATCATCAGTGCGATACCGTCGTCCTCAGCGCTCAGCTCGATAGCGATCTGATTGATCTGAGCCCGGAGGACGCGCGCGAGTATCTCAAAGAACTGGGAGTCGCGGAATCGGGCGTCGACGCCTTGATCCATGCCACCTACCGGTTGCTGGGATTGCGAACCTTCTTCACCCATAACGACAAGGAGGTCCGGGCTTGGACCGTCCACGCCGGCGACCACGCCCCCAAAGCCGCCGGGGTAATTCATACCGACTTCGAACAAGGATTCATCAAAGCGGAAACCATCAGTCTCAACGATCTCGTCCGGCTGGGTTCCTTTGCCGTCGCCCGCGAACGCGGCAGCTATCGGATGGAAGGCAAAGACTATGTTGTCCAGGACGGCGATGTGATCCTCTTCAAATTCCATGTCGGACACGCCTGACGGGCTGAGTCCGAATTCGGAAGGGTGGCCCCCCAACCACTGAGGCGCTGATTCCATCGAGGTTCAGGGTCCCGAGTCTTGGCTTGTCAAATCAACCCGGCTCTTGCTTACTGAGGCGTGTCCGTGGAAGAAAGCCTATGAATCGCGACGATGCCTGGAATCTCCTGACTGAATTCACCCAATCCGAGTCTCTGCGCAAACACGCCCTGGCCGTCGAGGCCGCCCTCCGCCACTACGCCCCCCTGCTCGGCGGCGATCCCGAACTCTGGGGCATCACCGGTCTGCTCCATGATTTCGACTACGAACGCTGGCCTCAACCTCCAGACCATACGCGCGAAGGCGCCAAGATCCTCCGGGACCGCGGGGTGGACGAGGAAATCGTCGGCGCCATGCTCTCGCACGCCGAATGGAACCAGGCCGATTACCCCCTGGACCGCCCCCTGCGCCGCGCTTTGTTTGCCGTCGACGAACTCTGCGGTTTCATCACGGCGGTGGCTTATGTGCGTCCGGAAAGACTGAACGGCATGACGCCCAGCAGTGTTCGCAAAAAAATGAAACAGAAATCCTTCGCCGCCGCCGTCAACCGCGAGGATATCGAGAAAGGCGCCGCGTTACTTGGCCTGTCGTTCGATGAGCATGTCACCCATGTCATCCAAGCCATGCAAAGTATCAGCCCCCGCCTTGGGTTCTGATCGCGCGCGAGCGCCCGCTGCCTTCGGGCGTGTTCCTTCGCGCCGAGCCCGCCAGACCAAGAGCCTCCAGCAAAACCGGAATTTATTTTCGCACCCTAAGTCAGGCCCATCCAGATTTCGTTTCGGGATTGGGCGGCCTGTTCGAAAGCCGACCTCAGCTTTTCGACTGCGCTCCGGTCCAGCGGACCCTTGGCGGCGTTGTCCAGGTTTCTTTTTGCATTCACCGGATTTGTGGTGCCGATGATGGCCACGTGAACCTCGGGTTGGGACAGCGTGAAACGCAGGGCGATCTCCGGCCAGTCGGCCTCTCCTGAAAAGCCCAGGTCTCGCGGGCTGATTCGCATCGTCGCAAAACGCTCCTGGTAGGCCTTGGTGTAATCCTCATAGATCCCCTTCTGGTCCTGGGCCGGGCGCCACACCGAATTGGCGATAGGCCGCTTGGCAATCACTCCCACATTCTGTTCGCGGGCCATGGGGAGAACGGTTAGTATATTGGCCTGGTCGCAGATGTTGATCGAGGTCTCGATCACCGAAATCTCCGGATGACGCGCGGCAAAGACCGCCGCCTCGTTGTCGCCCGAATATCCCAGATAGCGGATCTTTCCGGACTCGCGCGCCTTCAGCAAGGCACCGATGGCCTCCCCTTTCTCAAGCAACTCGAGGCCGCAGGAATGCAGCAACATCACATCCAGGTGATCGGTCTGAAGTCGCCTCAGAGATTGGTCCACAGTCGCCAGGATCACCTCCGCCGACCATGCCTGGCCCGGCAGATCCTCGAACTGCTGGCCGCACTTGCTCACCAGCACGAATTCACGCCTGCGACGCCCCACCGCCTTGCCAAGGGCCTCTTCCGATCCCCGGTAGGACGCGGCGGTGTCGATGAAATTCACGCCGGCATCCAACAGGGCGTTGACGATGGTCTCGACCCGTGTCTGATCGGTCTCGAGAAAACCGATGGGGCCCGCTCCAAAACCGAGTGATGTTACCGAGAGACCTGTTTTGCCAAAGATACGTTTTTCCATATGCGCGATGTTTCCGATTAGTAACAATAACCGTTGGAACCAAACCAGCAACTGTTGGCATTGACCCAGGAGCAACTGGTCGAGCCCCAGCCATTGTTCACGCGCCACTGCCGTTCGGTCGACCACGTGATGCCCAGAGCGGTATACTTGCGCGAACGGTACCCATACGCCAGTGGGTAATGCTCATAATACCCCGTGCCGACAATGGCTGGCCGGTCATGGTCCTTGATGGAGGACACGGCGCGATTCCGGGGGCCCGAAGACGTGTAGGGGACCGTCCAACTGGTCGATATATTGATGCCCTCACCCTGGGCGCCGGCCCAACGATAACCCTCGTCCATGTCCCACGGATTCGTGGCCGCGGCTCCACTAATACCGGTGCACCAGGTGTCGCAATAATCAAAGACGCTGCGAATGCAGTCGCGAACGTCGTCGTCATTGCTCCAGGGGGTTGCCCCGGCGCCGCCGATCAGGTTGTGGATGCCGCGGTTGTCCCAATATCCGTAAAACATGGCCCAAGCCGTCGCACCGCATCCGCTGTAGCCGCTGCTGCAGCAACCCGAGAGATTGTATTCCTGGTAGTAGGCCGGGATGTCTCCGCAACTCGCCGCATAATGGGTGCTCCAAGAGGACCATCCGGCGGCGGTAATGCCTGAGGGCTTGATCGTTTGGCCGACCGCAAGCAGGTAAAAATCACAGGTGCGATCCGGATGAAACACCGTCAGCAACGACGCGCCGGTCTCGATGCCTTCCACCAACAATCCCCCCTTGGGATTAATCTGGATCGACGCAATCGGATCCTCCAGATCAAAAGCGCTGACGACCGTGCGCGCGAGAATCGAGGTCTCCTGTTTCAGCGGCACCGAGATGATATCCGGGATTTGGTCTTGCCAGAGCCCCCATTCGATCTTGGCGCGTTGGTTGGCGTAGTAACGCAACAGGGTGAACACGGGACCTTTCAGAAAATCGGCCTTGAACTCACGATAGGAAGCATACGGTTTGGGCAAAAATCGAGGCGGCGCGTCCTGGACCGCTATTTTCCCCGCCTCCACCACTGTCGTGGGGGATTTTCCCACATACTCGAGAATTCCTTCCGGCATCTGATACGGGGTGGATCCCAGGCTGGCCACAACCAGACCTTTTTCGTCTTCCGCCACCCAGAACGAGTCCGTATAACGCAGGATTCGAACGGTGGAAGACTGGGCAATCCGGCGGAGCTTTTCCGCCGGCGTGGGTCCGTGGTCCGCATATTCCAGGACAGGCAGATCGTGCGTGTCCGAGGATAACACCAGGTAGCCCCGGTCCGGCTTTGGATCCACCGGCGGGCTTTGCTGCCAGGATTCCCCAACGGGTGATGGATCGGGACGCGTCGCGATTGGAATCAGCTTCAGCTCATAATAGGCGGGCCTCTCTCCGCCAAAAACGGCAGGATTATAAATCGGGATGACGGTCTCGCTGAACACAGCGTCCGCCCAACCGGGCTCTTCGCTTCGCAGCGACTCCAGATGCTCTTTCGCAATTCCATATATTTTTTCGGACAGGCTCGCCAAAGGAATGCCAATGGGACCTCCGGCTGCGTCCAATCCCTGAATGGACAACCGATAAAAGGCCGAACTCGACGAAGCGGGATCCATCCACTTCCCGTCTGGCGAAATGGGCAACTCGTTGACCGGCACCTGCTGCCATGGGCCGTTGATCTGGTTGGCCCGCTGCAACTCGAGAACGGCTGTGCGACTTTCAGCGGCTGAGAGTGAGCAGCAAACCATCGTCACCAGCCAAACAAAACCCGCCGGATTCACCCAGGATTTCCAAAAAGATCGTTTCATAATTTCCTTATGTTTGTGGTTTGTTTTGAATCAAGGAGGACCGTGGGAAATCACCGGAGAAAACTCCCACACATGGAACGACGCAAAAAGCAACCTGGATGGCGTTTCCTCATGCATAACCCTTGACCTCGAGCCAGTCACCCTTTTTGACCGCTGAACAACTTAATGCAAGCGATGCCTCTCTTCAAGCCAGCAGCTCAAGTCTCACAACTCCTGAATCCAAGGAAATAGCCTGACCTCACACAGAGGCACCGAGAGCACAGAGAGTAAATTTTTCCGAAAAATCTCCGTGAACTCCGTGTCTTCGTGTGAGAAATCGGTGTCAGGAAAATTCCCAGGGGGGTTCATTTTGAGGTGTGAAATCAGGAGCCCTGAGTCTGCAGGGGCTTCTTCAACGCCAGGAATACCGAGCGACAATCCAATTAGCGGCGCTCGTTCAAGGGAGGCAGCGCGTTCACGATCTTCATCGTCTCAAGGCTCACTCGGACGATGCGCTTGAGCAGGTCGAGAATGTAGCGGGGCTGGTTGTGCTCGCGCGCCCAGTCGTTCGGGTCATTGCGGATGCCGCTGTCCTTGTCCACGGTGATCTGGTAGCGCTCCAGGATCCATTCGATGGCCGGCTTGCCGTTCACCACGTAATCGTAGGCTTCGAGCGGGATGCCGGTGAGGGTGATCCGGGCGTTGTAGTGGATCTTGGTCTTGTCGAACTTCTCGCCGCGCCCCTTCTGTTCCGCCGTTGGCCGGCCGAAGGTCATCTTCTGCACAAGAAAATCCTTCGCCGGATCGCTGAGGAGTTCGTTGTGATGCTCCTGTAACGGCCAGGGCTCGACGGTTTCGTAGTTCAGATGCCAGTGCGCGAGGTCGCGGCCGGCCTGGCTGAACCGCCAGAAATCCGCCGCCTCCCGCGTGAACGGCAGGCGCGGCAGCATCTTCTTCAAATCGCTGGCAAACCGCGTCCGATACTCCGGCGAATGCAGTACGCCATAGACGTAATAGAAGATGTCTTCCTTGGTGATGCGCTTTTCGTACGCCGCGCGGAAATCGGCGAGGATGGCATCCGTGATGGCGCTGCGCCGCCGGTAGCCGTCCACAAGCTCGCCTTCCAGCTCTTTGGCCATCATCTCGCCTTGCCGGTGTTCATTTCTCCGACGGCTCGTCCTTTTCAACCGCGAAGTGCACGGACAATCCGTTTCAACGCCCATTCGCCCGCGTTTGTTTAGATCGCATTCCCAAAAGGGCAGCGATCCTTATGTGAAGACATGAACACACCCGCCAGCAGACATGACAGATTCTGTATTCGACAAGCACCGCGGATTGCATTACAGAACCTGTCATGCAACTGAATAACACACTTGAATTACTGCCTGTCTCGCACCGCTCCGCGTTTCAGAACATCAGGAATTTTTTAGCCGGGCGACTGCTAGGGGCAACACGCGATCGGGCACTCATGGACGAGTTATTTAAGTGCGTGTTTGCCAAACACTGGTTGATGAAAGCGCCGAATTTAGCCGTTCCCAATGATCTCTCGAAGTCTTATCGCGGGGCGTTTGCCCATGTGAAAAAAGTCTTGCCGGGCATCTTTCTTCCAGCCGACGAAATAGAACTGGATCCAGTTGCGCTGCAATATGTGGATCGGCAGTTCGACGTGATTGATTTGGAGCAGTGCCGCGCCGACATCTTCAGCGAGCTATACGAAGCGTTTGCCGGCACTGGAATCAAGGCGAGCGAAGGCCAATTCTTCACGCCGATTGTCGCCGTAGACTTGCTGGTGGAGATGATTAGTCCGAAACCATCTCAAACGGTTTGTGATCCTGCCTGCGGTGCTGGCGGTTTTCTAATCGCCGCTGCAAAACATCTTGTGGACGCAGGGGCGAAACCCAAAGAAGTAGCGGCTTCGCTTCAGGGTGTGGACAAGGACGCTTACCTGACACGTATCGCGCGCGGACGGCTCGCGTTGTTTTTGGACGTGATTCCAGAAGTAATCTGCGGCGACTCGCTTGCTGCCATTTCGCAAGAGGGCACTCCGCTCGAAGAAAAATCGTTTGATATTGTCCTTACCAATCCGCCATTCGGCGCGAAGATTATCGCCGCGTCTGCTAACACACTGCTTCGCTATGAACTCGCCCGGAAATGGGTAAAAGCCGGAAAAGGGAAAGAAAAATATGTCGTGAACAGCGCGATGAACACTTCTACTCCGCCGCAAATTCTGTTTGTCGAGCGTTGTCTGAATCTGTTGAAGCCCGGTGGTATTCTCGGCGCGATTCTCCCGGAAAGTTTGGTTTCATCAAAATCACATGGCTACGTTGTTCAATATCTGCAGAACAACGCGGAATTGATTTCGGTCGTCGGAATGCCTGAAGCACTATTCAAGACTTCTGGCAAAGGTGGCACGCACACCAAAACCGTAGCAGTCGTGCTTCAGAAAAAGCCTGTAAGAACCAAGCGGAACGCGGTCTTTTTTGCGGATGCCAAGTGGTGCGGACACGACAGTCGCGGTCGCTCAGTTCCGCTCAACGATGTTCCGCGTATCGTCGCGAACTTCTCGGAGTTTCGTAATAACGGGCAAGCCAGACATGGGAGCTTGGGCATTTCCGTTTCTCGTGATCGCTTAGGTTTAAATCTTGCGCCACGCGCCTTTGAGTTTGACACCGAAGCCGAAAGTGAACGAATCGTCGGTACTCACGAGATTCTGACCTTTGGCGACTTGGTGAAAGAAGGCGTGCTTTCATTGTCCACCGGCGACGAAGTAGGAAAGCTGGCTTATAGCACGGGAGACATCCCGTTCGTCCGCACCTCAGACATTTCAAACTGGGAAGTGAAACTGGATACAAAGCACTGTGTATCGCAAGAAGTCTATGAACGATTCCAATCACGGCAGGACGTTCGTCCAAACGACATTTTGATGGTCCGGGATGGAACATATCTCATCGGCACATGCGCCATCATTACGCGATATGACCTGCCGATGCTCTATCAGAGTCACATTTACAAAATCCGAGTTGAGGACGCATCTCGAATTAATCCGTTTCTACTCCTCGCCGCCCTTAGCTCCAATTTTGCGCAACGCCAAATCAAGAGTTTCTGCATCAGCCAAGACATCATTGATTCGCTCGGTGACAAAATCCACCAGATATCCCTCGCGTTGCCGAAGTCTAAGGAAGCGCGAAAACGCATCACAGACCTGGTGGAAAAGGTTATTCACGACCGTATTGAGGCTCGCGAACTTGCCCGAAAAGCATGCGAGGAAATTATGGCGCATTAATTTCGCCGGACTTCAGCAGCGCGTCGTAGTTTGCGGAGATGCGTAAAAGAAGTTGGCGCGTTTCTTTCAGAGTCAGGTGCCCTTGGATGCGATTACCGTCAGCGGTTATCCATGAGATATTCGCGCGGTGATGGCGAAATTCCACGCCCTCGCCTGCCTTGAGCGGATTCATGTGCCCAACCTGATACGCGGACTTGCCGTGCGTTGGGTCTGCACACTCTTGAGCAAGAAGTTCAAAGTCGAGAGGGTCGAGCGTGACCGGACACCGCGCAACTTTTGTCAAATTGCCAAGAAGTTTCGAGGACTGTAGGTAGCGGACAATTCCGGGGGGAAATGATTGGAAGCGGAACAGTTGGTCAATCAATTCGAGTTCCACCGAAAAACAATCGCCGCGCAACGCGAACTGTGGCGACTGCGGATGCGCTTCCCACCGTTTTTCCCGGTTGGTTTGGAAATTTCCCGTCTGCGCCCGGTCCGTCAGGTAACTCTTCACGCGGACTTTGTCGAAGATAGCTTCAAACAACTGGCCGTCAGGATTCAGCTTCGGGTCAAGTAACGCACGCCGAACGCCAAGAAGTCGCTGATATTCTGGGTCGCGCAGCAAGCGCACGTTGCTGACAGTGTGAATCGGGACGTCGGCTTTCGATACATAATCAATTGGAAATTCGTGCGGTGAACGTCCCCAAGCTAAAACAAGACGGATCTCTGTCCGGAAACTTTCATCCGCAAGCAAAGTAGTCAACTTCTTGGTCAGTGACTCGTGAATCGCCAAACACTCCTCAAATTTTGCTCCACGCGGGTCGCCATGAGCAAAACGATCACTCCACCTCACGTCATACTTGGTGGATGTCACTTCATCATTCACCGGTTCAATCATGAACGCGGCACGCGTCAGCCGCCGATGAATGGTTTCAGTTTCGGCGGGCGTGAGAAAAGTTTGAATTACCGACGTCAGCTTTGCCGTGTGCGGTAAAGCACGAAGCGCTTCTGTTCGTGCGTGAAGCATTCGCTCGCTGAAGCGTTCTGCTTGTACAGCGTCGTCGAAGACGTCTTTTAAGTTCTTTGATTTAGACTTGGGCATTCAAATGATTTGGAGACTATCAAGTCATTGCTGCCACGTAAAACTAAATGCCATCGGCTCGCGCGCCTTCACCTTGGGACCCGTGGCCGAGATCCCTTGGCCGAAATATGCGTGAATTACAGTCCGATTTTGTGGCGCGTTTGCCGATGCTCGAATCCGAGCAGACGGCCAGGCTGTGAATGGGTTTGGCGGATTCAGCGGACCATTCGCGCAAGGTTTGTGAAAGCAGGGACAGCGAAGGCACGAGGAACAGGACCTGACCCGTCGGCGCGAGTTGCTCGGCGATCTTGAGCGCGGTGAACGTCTTGCCGGTGCCGCAGGCCATGATGAGCTTGCCGCGGTCCGCGCCGGCGAAACCCTTGATCACGTCGCCGATGGCGGCTTTCTGGTCCTCGCGGGGTTTCTTCCGGGCGCGCAGGCCGAGATCCTGCGGCCGCTGGAGGGTGAATTTCGACCAGTCCACCGGGCTGGCGTCCAGGTCGTGGACCGTCAGGCGGGTGACGGGTTTGGATTGGTTGGCCAGCGCGTGTTCGGCGTTGCCGCTCCTCTTGTCCGTGGTGGAGACGATCATGCCGGAGGTGAACAGAGACTTGCCGAGGACGGTGAAGAAGGAGTCGATGTACTCCTTGGCGATCGTGTGCTCGGGAAGATAGAACTTGCACTGGATGGCGCAGCATTCGCCGGTGGCGCGCTCCTCGGCGACGAGGTCCGCGCCCACGTCGCCGACGTTGCCTTTCTGCGGCCACTCGTTCCACATCCAGACCCGGGAGAAACGCTCGGCGTAGATGGGATCGAGTTCGAGGTAACGGCAGAAGAGCCGCTCGAAGCGGTCGCCGAGTTCGCGGTTGGAAGTCACCTCCTCGCGAAAAGCAGCGAGGACGTCGTGAATGGAAAGCTTGGCCATGCAGACAGGGATTCGCTCGCGCGCGAATCAGCCCTGTCTGGTGACTGTCTCCAAGGGATACCGTGCCCAAACAAATGGGACGTGCTTACTCACGTCCCAACTCAGGCACCTAGGAGAGCCCACGAAAGAACGCTTTCATGCGCCCCGGCTGGGGCGCACTTAAGCGCTGTCTTTCGCTGAAATTTCCTAGGTTTCGAGTTGGACAGCAGCCGAAGCTACGCGAAATGTTATTTATTGTTCGTTATTCTGGTCGGTTTGTTTTGTCTATTCGTCGCGAGTTTGCATCGGACGTTTGTCAACGTCAATCAGTGTTTGTCATCCGCAGCGGTGGGCGGGGCACGCGTATTAAATTGCTGCTGACGGAAAGGCTGATAATCTGAGACCCGCATGCGCATAAGCCCAACACCGGGAAAAACCTTGGATCGCCGGGCATTTAATCTGGTGGAAGTCACGGTTCTGGTTGCCACACTCTCCATCCTCGCCTTATGGGGATTCCCGGCTCTTGTTCAGGCGAAAGACAAACAGAGACGGATCCGATGTGTCAGCCACCTCAAGCAAATTGGACTGTCCTTCCGGTTGTTCGCGACCGACCATCAGGAACGGTTTCCCATGAAAGTTACAACCAACCAGGGCGGTTCGTTCGAGCATATCATGCTCGGCGATGTCTACTGGCATTACCGCGTGATGTCGAACGAACTGGGCACATCGAAGATCCTGCAGTGCCCAGATGACAAGCCGGAGAAGGCGACGGTTTTTACTACGCTGACGAACAACTCCCAGGTCAGCTATTTTGTCGGACTGGACGCCGAGGAAAACTCCCCCGAGTTACTGCTCTGTGGGGATCATCATATCAGCGGACTTATCCCCAGCTCAAATCGCGTCTTCCTTCTGGAGACCACCCGCACCATCGGTTGGTCCGGCAAGTTGCATCGGGGACTCGGTCAGGTCGCTTTGGGCGATGGCAGCGTGCAACAAACGACGTCTGATTTGCTACGCTCCTGCGTGTCAAGAGCGCCCGCTCGACAGCGCCTTGCGATGCCGTGATCGATGAGGATGACGTCGATCCCTGGATACCGGCTCGCTTCGAGCCACGGCATGCCCGACGACCACTCCCGCGACGTCCTGCCCCGGCGCGGACCCTGATCTTGCGTCTTGTTGTGGCCAGTCATTTGTAGTTCATCTGGCGGTCTGCTGAGTAAGCGGTTGGTTTACGACACAGCCGCGTTCCGTTTCGTATGCGGCGCAAAAACCGGCGAGAATGGCATCCGATCAACAGTGAGGATTGCCGGTCCATACGGAGATCAAGGGCTTGAGCGACCGAGCAGGACGAGTAGAATTCAGCCATGCACACGACCAAGATCTCGGCGCAGAGCAGCTCTGAACAGGCCACCCTCAGCATTGAGTGTCCGTCACCAGTCCCCTCCCCGCATAAGCCGGATCGGAAGAAGGCGATTGCCGTGCTGACTGCAAATGGACTCAGCCTGCTGATAGTTTTGTTATTCTGTGGAGCATGCGCCACACAGGAGCCCGATTCCTCTCCGCTGGCCCTGCGGGTTCTCACCTACAATATTCATCATGGCGAGGGCACAGACGGGCGTCTGGATCTGGAACGGATTGCGGCGCTCATGCTCGAACATCGGCCCGACCTGGTCGCGTTGCAGGAGGTGGACCGCGGAACAACCCGGACCCAAAAACGCGATCTGGCGGCCGAGCTCGGCCGGTTGACCGGCATGGAAACGCTGTTCAGCAAGAACATTGACTTTCAGGGCGGCGAATACGGGAACGCCATCTTGTCCAGGCACCGGATCCTGTCCTCGACGAACTTGCATTACCGGATGCTGCGTCCAGGCGAGCAGCGCGGTCTGCTGCAGGCGACGATCCAGTGTGCCGGCCGCGAAATCGTGTTCATGGCCACACACCTCGATTATCGCCCCGATCCCGCGGAACGCTTGAGCAACGTCGAGGAAATCAAGGCCGCAGCCCAAAAATCCGGAAAACCCGTCATCCTTGCGGGAGATTTTAACGACCACCCTGATCGCGATGTCCATCGCGCGATGAAAACGATGTTCCTGGACGCATGGGAACAGGGCGGATCGGGAGACGGTTTTACGTATTCCAGCGCCAGCCCGAAGTCCCGAATTGACTATGTCTATTGCTATCCGCCCGGGCGCTGGCAAGTCACCCGGGCTGAAGTCCTGCAAAGCCCGGCGTCCGACCATCTGCCGGTGCTCTTCCACCTGAGTCTTCGCGAATGATGATGGCTCTTAGTTCTTGGGGGCGGTAATCATCGGGAAATCGTCTGTGCGGAATGGAGATGCCGGCAGCCCATCCTTATTCCAGAGGTTGACCACCGGGCAATCAGCCCACCCATAACGCACCGCCACCGGCCGTTTCACCTCCGGACAGGAAACCACCACGCGACGCCCCTCGATTTTCGCCTGGGCCCAGTAGAAATGCCGATCCGGACCGCAAACAGCAAAGCCTTTGAGCTCGCCGTCCGGCGCGTGGAGACCTTTGCCCACGTGACGGAAACTCAGGATGGCCTGGTTGCCGCGCGCCACCATGCGGCGGTAAATGGGGCCGGAATAAGTAATTTTCTCCCCGTAAGCAATCCCCCGGGCCGCCAGGGCCAGTCTCTCGCCCACAGGCACCTTCTTTGTCGGGTGAATATCTTGGGGATCCCCCACATCCGTGATGACGGCCATGCCGACATTCGGCAAGACCTGGGTGGCCAGCCACTGGGCTTCGCGCAGTTCGGCCCACGCGCTCTCCGCGGGCTGCTCCTGGATCTTCATATAAGGCGCCAACTGCACGGCCAGAAATGTAAAATCATCCTGCCCCCAGTCCCGGCGCCAATTGCGTATCATATCGGGAAACAGCGTCCGGTATTGATGCGCGCGACCGGCGTTCGATTCGCCCTGATACCAGATCGCGCCCCGGATGGCATACGGAATCAGCGGGGCAATCATGCCGTTGTAAAGCTCGGTCGGACGCCAGAGCCCCCACGGTCGTCCGCGTTGGATCTTTTTCCCCTGGGCTTCCAGCTCGGCCTTCTCCTTTTCATAGGCGGCCACCTGCTCCTGATATTTGCGCCAGGCGGCGGGGTAAGTGTCCAGGATGTCCCGCCGATATTCGGGATTTTGGGTTAACACGTCCTCGCTCATCCAGACCTCGGCCGGCGAGCCTCCCCAGGAAGTATGGATCAAGCCAATCGGCACGGCGCAGTCCCGCTGCAGCGCGCGTCCAAAATAATAACCGACAGCCGAAAAGTTCTTGGCCTCGTCCGGCTGGCAAACCTTCCAGGAGGCCTTTACGTCTTTGACAGGCGTTTTGGCCTTCAGCTTCGGCACGGTAAACAGACGGATCTTGGCGTTCGTGGCGCTCTGGATATCCGCCTCCGGCTGGTAAGATCGACTCAGCGGCCATTCCATGTTGGATTGCCCGCTGCAGATCCAGACCTCGCCCACCAGGACGTCATCCATGCTGACCTGGTTGTTCGCCGAGACGGTCAGTGAATCGGGACCTCCCGGCTTTTCCGGCTGCAACCGCACCATCCATTTGCCGCCGCGGGCCACCGTGCTGACGGTTTGCTGGCGGAAACGGACCGTAACGGTTTCGCCTTCGTCAGCCCATCCCCAGACAGGAATCGCCTTTTCCTGCTGAAGCACCATATGGTCGGTGAACAAGGCCGGCAGACGCACATTGGCCCAGGCGGACGCCGACAGGGCCAGCGCAACCAGGCAACCGGGCAGTAGGAGAGATGAGGTCGATCGATTCATAATCTCCTAAGTGAAGTCACCCGGAACCTGTCGTCAACGAAAAAACGGCGTGGCCCGCCGGCCACGCCGTTGCTTTCCTGCGTGATTGAGTACGACTTAGACGTCGTAATACAGGAAGAATTCGTAGGGATGCGGACGCAGCCGCAGGGCATCGGATTCTTTGCGTTTGTTGCTGATCCACATCTCCAAAAAGTCCCGCGTGAACACATCGCCCTTCAACAGGAACTCGTGGTCCGCCTCGAGGCAATCCAGCGCCTCGCTCAGGCTTCCCGCCACATTGGGCACCTTCTTCAGCTCCTCCGGCGGCAGCTCGTAGATGTTCTTGTCCAGCGGTTCCCCCGGATCAATCTTGTTCAACACCCCGTCCAGCCCCGCCATCAGCATCGCCGCAAACGCCAGATACGGATTGGCGCTCGGATCCGGCGGACGGTATTCCACCCGCTTGGCCTTGGGATTCTCGCTATAGGTCGGAATCCGGATCGCCGCGGACCGGTTCCGTGAGCTGTAGGCCAGGTTCACCGGCGCCTCATACCCCGGCACCAGCCGCTTGTAGCTGTTGGTCGTCGGACTGCACAACGCGCACAACGCCCGCGCGTGCTTCAACAACCCCCCGATGTAATACAACGCCATCGGGCTCAATCCGGCATATTCGTTGCCCGCAAACAACGGCTTGCCCTTCTTCCACAGGCTCTGGTGCGTGTGCATCCCCGATCCGTTGTCCCCAAAAATCGGCTTCGGCATGAACGTCGCCGTCTTCCCATGCTTGCGCGCCACGTTCTTTACCACATACCGGAACACCATCATCTTGTCCGCGGCCCGCACCAGCGTGTCGA
>JAKLHY010000086.1 GCA_022709905.1 Verrucomicrobiota bacterium
CGTTGCCTTTGGATCCCGGCCTCTCGACCAGTATCGATCCGTGGCCGGAGCGTGTTGCCTCTCCGCAAACAGCGCGATGGCATTTTCGCCAACCACAGGACGCGAACACCACCAGAAACTCGTAACAAACTTACGAATTTACTGCAGATATCACGCTTTGACACGTTAGGCTGCCCTTGGCAGTATCGCGCCATGGTCGGTGAGACCCAACAACTGACAAGTCAATTCTCGCTCACCCGCGTAGCACTGAGTAAGGCCATGCGCAAATGCGAATTCCTAAGGGTATCTCTATATCGGCCGTCGATCCGTTCTCATGCCTGAGCATCACTCCCTCTTTGATCTGACCATGAACATTCATTCCAGCCGTCGTCAATTCCTGGCCTCGTCCACCACCGCCATTCTCGGCCTGTTTGCTATTCCTCGTTTGCGGGCCGGCTCGCCCGAAGAAAAGCTCCGCGTGCTTTGCATTGGGGTGGTCGGCACCATCGGTGAGACCGACCGCCATAGCATCGCTTCTCATCCGGCCGTGGAGATCACGGGTCTCTGCGACGTCGATTCCAATTACCTGGCCAAGGCCTCCGCCGAGCATCCCAAGGCCTTTACCTGCCGGGACTACCGCGAGGCCTTCGACAAGCACGCCAACGAATTCGATGCGGTAGTTGTTTCCGTCCCGGATCATTCCCATGCCCCCATCCTCCTAACGGCTATGGCCCACGATAAGCATGTCTACGGCCAAAAGCCCTTGGTCCACGAGTTGGCCGAGCTGGTCATGGTGGAGCGGGCTCTGCAAGCCAAGCCGAAGCTGGTCACCTTGTTAGGCAACCAGCGCATGGCCAATCCAAGTCGGCGCACGGCGTTGGAGATTCTGCGCCAAAACCGCTTGGGCAAGATCGTCGCCCTCCATGCCTGGACCAGCTCGGGCAGCCCTGGCGATTCCTATTTTAACACCGAGAAGATCCTCCGCCCCAACCCGAGTATTCCGGCCAACCTCGACTGGAACCTCTGGCTCGGTCCGTGCGCCCAGATGCCCTATCATGACGCCCTGGTTCCTGTGAAGTGGCGCTCGTGGTGGGAATTTGGCTCGGGCGGACTGGGCGACTGGGGCTGCCACCTCCTCGATATCCTCTTCCTCGCCTATCCCGAATTGAAGACCCCCTATTCGGTCAAGGCCGAGTGTGCGGCTCCAGCGGACAAGAACTTCCATGTCTCGCCCTGCAAGGCCACCATGCTCTACCAGGTGAATTCCGACCGCTTTGTCGGCAACACGGTGTCCCTTTGTTATTGCCATCCGGCGATGAAACCCAAGCCTGAGGAGATGCGGTTGGCGGAAGCCCCGGAAGACGGCACGGTGACCGTGATCGTCGGCGAGAAGGGGACGATGTTGGTCGGGCCCGAGGGCGATTCCAACATCTGGCGCGATGGGAAGATGGAACAGGCCGCCAAGGTGGAGGGCATGCCGAAACTGCCACGGTTCAACCACTGGCACTCATGGGTCGACAAATGCCTGGGCAAGCCCGTCGAACTACTCACGCCGTTTTCGCAGGCGACGCGCATCACGGAGGCAACGATCATCGGGGTCAAGGCCACCCGCTATCCCGGCCAGGAGTTGCTCTGGGACAAGTCGAAGCTCTCGTTCACCAACCACAAGGAGGCCACCGAGACGCTGGTGCGCCGCAACTACCGCGATGGATTCGCTCCGCCGAGGGTCGGCTGAGTGCTTTGTTTCACCGACACCCTGAAACCGCATGATCGCCGATTCCTGCTGTCTCCTTGTCCTTCCGGGACTACGACAACGCCCGTCGTATGCACCAAGGCTTGGCGAAGAGCGCGCGGGAGCACCAACACCTCCGATTGCCGACCTGTCTAGCTGCCGTTGGCACAATCATTGGGGTGGCCTGGTTCAGCCTCCAATGGCCGCGTGATTAGAGTCTTGCCATGTTCAGGGAGTTCGGTCATGGCAAATCTCAGCCTCCTGTCAGCACTGGCGACTTGTGCGCCGGCAGCAGGAACTGTAACAATGCTGAATTACTGAGTATGAGACGGCAGAGCTTCATGCTGGGAATGGGGTTGGCCTGCGTGGCGTGCACGTGGTCGCAGGCAACTATGACCCTCTCTGTGTCTCCCGCGTTGCCGTCGAATGCTTACATCGTAGAAGTGGCCCAGCGCGCTGGCTTCTTCTTCGATGAACAACTGCCGGGTCAAGGGGGCCACAATCGCTTGCTGGTGCTCGCCGGCGAGCACCAGTTGACCGATGACCAGCGCAAGCAGTTCATGGCGTTCGTCGAGAACGGTGGCGCCTTGGTGTCGCTGGGCGGGTTGCACGGAATGCCGGAACTGTTCGGCGCGGAATTAGTGCCGTCGGGCAGCGCAAAAGGCTTCGGCGCGAGCGCCGTCCTCCAACTGGGCGAAGGTTACCTCGATGTCCGGGGTTCACAGCACCCGGTGTTTGCCGGGCTGAAGAGCTCGCTGCATTTCTTTGGTGGCCTGGCGGTACGGGCTGCGGAAGCCAAAGCCACGGGCACGGTGCTGGACCGTCATGGCCGGTCGAAAGGCTTCCCAGTTCTGTTGGAGCGACGAGTCGGGCAGGGCCTGGCGGTGCTGATCGCGACGGACCTCCTCAACAGCATCGTTCACATCCAGCAAGGCATCGCCGTGCTGCGTGACGGCACACCGGCGTTTGATGGAACTATGCCCATCAACGATCACCTGCTGAAGACGGACGATGGCCAGGTGCTCGACTACGACTTCGATCGGGTAATGCTGGCCGAGGGCGAGGCGCCGGGATTCCTGTATCCGGTGGCAGATGAATTGCGGCTGATCCTCCTGCGCGCGATTCAATACGCCGCGCGTGCCGTGGGTCAGCCACTCCTCCAAATAGCGCCGTGGCCGCGCGACGTGCCGGCCATCGGATGCATCAGCCACGATAGCGACGGCAACGTGGAAGAGGCCGCGCGGGCCATGCTGGCAGAGGTGAAGAAGGCCGGCATCCGCACGACGTGGTGCATGCTGTTCCCCAGCGGTTACCCGCGCCCGCTCTACGACGAGATACGCGCCGCGGGCTGCGAAATCGCCCTGCACTACGACGCGATGAAAGAAAGTCCGGATCGCCAGTGGGGCTTTGACAAACTGGTAAAACAGCTCGAGGGACTGACAACCGAAAGTGGCGCCACTAACATTATCGCGAACAAGAACCATTACACACGGTGGGAAGGACGGCTCGATTTCTTTCGTTGGATCGAGCAGGCCGGGTTGAAAATCGACGGCACGATGGGACCGAGCAAGCGTGGCGGCTGCGGCTTTCCGCGCGGCACGTGTCAGCCGTGGCGGCCCTTGGACGACGAGGCCGCGTCGCCGCGGTTTTTGGACGTTTATGAAATCCCGTTGATTACCCAGGACCTGGACATCCACCTGCCGGCGAAACTCGCGCCCCAGATGCTGGACCAGGCGGTGGCGCATGGTGGGGTGGCGCATTTTCTATTTCATCCGGCGCACATCCAAAAGCCCGGCCTAGCTGGCACCCTGCAGACACTGGTGCAGGAGGGCCGCCAACGCGGCCTGGAATGGTGGACTCACGCCGAAGTCTGGCAGTGGGAGATCGCGCGTCGCAGCGTGCGGCTGACGGAAGTGACGGCGGTCGGAAAGAATTTGCGCGTGAAGGTGGTGAGCGGACAACCGCTGAAGGATGCTACCCTGATCGTGCATGAGCCGGACGGCAAACAACGACGGCGAACCTGTGATTTGCCGGCGTCGCAAGCCGTGGAAAGCGACTGGTAGTTCATCGGTTCGAGATCGGAGGGATGCTATGATAGGTGTGATGAGTGCAAACCGAAGGGGATTCCTTCGCCAAGTGGCGGCCGGGGGCCTGGCAACTGGTGCCTGCTCATGTCGCCCCGGAGGGATGCTTGAAATGAACCGACACGGCGTGATGTGCTCGGCCATCCATCAAGCCACCACCCCAGTCGAAAACCGCGAGAGTGCCCGGCAGCAGTGGGCCAAGGAACTCGCCCTGTGGCGCGTGGCCCTGACCTGGGGATTCGTGTTCGACGTAGACGACCTGGTTGCGGCGCTCGATTCCTCCCCGCGGAGAAGAGTGGAGGGGGCCACGCCATGAACACTTCCCTGTCCCGTCGCCGATGGCTCGGCCTGGCTGCCGCGGCTTCTGCCGGCGCCGTAATCCAACACAACCTCGCCTGGGGCGCCGATGCGCCGACTCCGGCCCCATGGCCGCGTCTGGCGGTATGCATCGACGCCCTGTTTACGGACGTTCCCTTTGAGGAGCGCCCCGCCAAAGTGAAGGCGGCGGGTGTCAGTGCCTTCGAGTTCTGGGGCTGGCGGGGGCGCGACCTGGACCGGCTCGCCCGGATTCGCGAGGAACTCGGCATGGAGGTGGTAGGCCTGGCCTGCGATACCGGTGGCCCGCTGGTGGCTCCTGGCAGCGCCCAGCGGATTATGGCACCGCTCAAGGATACGCTGGCGACAGCTCGGAGGCTCGGCTGCCGCCAGATCATCGCCCAAGTGGGCAACGAACTGAAAGATGTCCCCCGCGCCCAGCAGCACGCGAATTGCGTCGAGGCTTTCCGCGCCGCCGCTCCGTTGTGCGAAGACGCCGGCGTGACGTTAAGTATCGAGACGCTCAACGTGCTGGTCGACCACAAGGGCTATTACCTGGCTACGTCGGAAGAAGGCTTCCGCATGGTCGATGCGGTGGCGAGCCCCCGTGTCCGTCTGCTGTTCGACATCTACCATCAGCAGATCACCGAGGGCAACCTGATCGCCAACATCACGGCCAACCTTGGGAAGATCTCGCATTTCCACGTGGCGGACGTGCCGGGTCGCCACCAACCCGGCACCGGTGAGATCAATTACGTGAACGTCTTCCGCGCCATCGCCGCCAAGGGATACACCGGCTTCCTCGGCCTGGAGATGTGGCCGACCGTGGACCCGACGCAGGCTATCCGCGAGTCGATCGCGCTACTGGCGGAAGCCACGGCCGGGCGGAAGTAGTGCCTGTGGGTGGCAAAAAGTCAGTCGTGACCGAAAAAGCGATTATCCGGTTAGCGCTAAGGTATAGCAACTGAGCCAAGTTGCCAGTCCTGTGCTCCGCTTCGTCGCAAAGACAACAGTCGATGAGGACTTGGATGGGAGATGGGCAAGGTTCTTCTCGCCGTGCCACACTTTGGGTCAGTTGTTGGCCCTACCTCAGGCAGCCTGCCGCAGGCACTGATGATGCAGACCGCCGACCATCGGTATCTCGATCACCTTCCCAGTGTCGGGCAACTGCACCGGTCGCGGGATCGGACTGTCATGCGCCAGGGATCGCTGCGAGCAAACCTCGTGGTAATTCATCCCGGCCATGGTGCCAGCGTGATTCCGCAAAAAAGTCCACCAGCTTTGCGAAGGCCGACGCCTGGACTTGGGGCGATACTTCCGAATCGTGGCGGTTGAAGCCTGCAGGCCCAGTTTGGCCAATTCATCGCGAATGCGCGGACTGCCCCAAGTGGGATTGGCCGACCACATCCGCCCGATGAGCTGAATCAGCTCCCGGTCCTTTCCAGGTCGCCCCATCCGATGCCGGGATTTCCAGCGCCAGAACAGCCTGAATCCGGTTCGCTGCCAGCCGATGACGGTTTCGGGTTGGAGGATCATTAAAGCCCTTTTCCAATCGGGCCAGCATCTCTTCAACATGATCCAAATATATCGATCCAACGGGCGGAGCTTGGGCCTACGCGCTTGTCGATTGAGCACTGTAATTTGGTGCCTGAGGGCGAGATTCTCCAAGGCGAGATCATGCCGGGGATGGAACCAGCACAACAAGTAGCGCAGGAGTGCTGAGGCAAACGCGAACACGGCTGCTTCGCTTGCGGACAAATCCAGCTAAATCAACGACTTCGTTTCGTGACGGAGTTTCTGCCACCCACAGAGGTCACATTTGTGAGCGCTTTGTTTTCCGGCGGGCAGCAAGAGGCGCTGACTTCAGGCGATTATTTGGCAAAAACTGTCGCGCGGAGCATGCGTCTCTGCTTGAATTCCCTCCATGACTCTGCTGGGCGTGCTCAGGCAATGTAAGCTGACGACGGCCGCCGTTGGCGCTGGCCTTCTGCTGTTCCCTTTGACCTCGGTCCTCGCCACCACTGCCCCCATTATTGCCTTGGTCGGCGACAAGGAACTTGCGTCACCGGTCCAGCACGGAATCAGCAGACTCACCCAGGCACTACAAACGAAGGGCGCGGTGGTTGAGGAAGCCGAGTCCTTGCCGCAGGCCAATGCCAAAACCGTGTTGGTTTTCGGGATCGGAGCGGGTAATGGGGAAACCGCCAAGCTTATTTCAGAGTTGAAGCTCGCGCCCCTTCAAGCGGCGGAGTCGTTGTGCGTTCGGCGGATCAGTCGCGACGGGAAGGCTGTCCTACTGGTCGCCGGAGCCGACGCGCGCGGGTTGATGTATGCTCTCTTGGACATCGCGGACCGCGTACGCTGGACGACGCCGGCGGATTCCCCCTTCACCGAAGTTCGCGATATCGAGGAGAAGCCCTACGCCGCGGAGCGGGCACTTTCCCTCTACACCTTCAACCGCACGTATTGGGAAAGCCGGTTTTATGACGAGGCGTACTGGGCACGGTATCTCGATGCGTTGGCGCAGAACCGGTTCAACTCGCTCGTGGTCATTCTCGGCTACGAAAATGGTGGCTTTCTCGCGCCGTGCTATCCCGATTTCTTCGATGTGGAAGGTTTTCCTGACGTGCGGATGATGGGCATCACTCCGGCGCAGCAGCAGCGGAACCTGTCGTCAATGAGGTGCCCGTACTCGACGGCATTCAGTTCCGCATGCACGACGAATCCGGCATGAAGAACAGCGAGCAGGAGTCGTTCTGGCGCGACGTGTTTCAGCAAATCAGAGTGGCCTCGCCGAACTTGCGTCTCGATCTGCGTGCCAAAAGACTACCGGACTCCGTTATCGAGAGCGCCCTGGAAGTGGGCGTGCCGTTCCGGATCACGACGAAATACTGGATGGAGCAAATGGGCGTCATCGCCATGAAAGTGATAGGCGGCGGCAACGGTTGTCTGGCGACCGGCAATCCGCCGCAACAAGTCCTCCGCCCTTACCATGACCAGACCACGCACCAAGTCCAGCCAGCCTCGCTCATCCGCTACACGTTGAGCCTGCCAGTGTCCGTGGCGGTCATCGGGGTTGCCTCGGTCGAGCAACTGAAGGCCAACATTCGCATGGTCCGCGAAGCCACGCCCATGACGGTTGCGGAGCGCCGTGAACTCGAAACGGCGATGGGGTGACCTTTGCACTGATGCTTGCCATCGCATGAAAACACCTCAACCAAGCCTCCATTCTTTCGTGTCCAATGCGGAGCCGTCTGGACGCTGCAGCCGCGCCAGTTTTCTAACGCGTCTCTCTGTCGGAATCCTGGCCTCGACAGCTGCGGCCATTCCCGCTTCAGGCGCTGAGCAGGTCGCGAGCAGTGCATCGTCCCATTTATGGAAGGGGCGCAGGAATTCCAAGGTGAAACGCTGGGACGTGATCACGATTGGCAACCTTTCCCGCAACCGATACTGGGGCGAGAGCGATGCCAAGGGTCTCCGCTCCGCCATCTGCACTTGCACGGTGGTCCAAGGCGAGGGATTCCGACTGATTGTCGATCCCTCTCTGACCAGCGCCGACGAAATGCGTAAGGAACTTGACCGGCGCACTGGGCTTAAGCCGAGTGACATCACCGCAGTGTTCGTCACGCATGAACACGGCGATCACTGGTTTGGACTCGCACATTTCCCAGAGGCCCGCTGGCTCACCGCGCCCGAAGTGGCCGCTGCCTTGAACAAGACCAACAAACTGGCCAAGCCCGTGGAATCCATGTCCGGCCGCTTGTTTGACGATCTCGAAATCGTGTCTACACCTGGGCACACCTTGAGCCATCACAGCCTGCGCTTCGCTTGCGAAGGCTTGTCGGTGGTCGTGGCAGGAGATGCGGTTCCCACGCGGGATTTCTGGCGCGAGCGCCGCGGCTATTACAACTGCGTGGACTTTGAACTTTCGGCGAAGACCATGGACTGGATCGCCGGCTTTGCAGACGTGGTGGTGCCCGGTCACGACAACTACTTCTTGAACGCCAATTAACGATGAAAACCACTCGACGAGAATTCCTTTCCACCGCCGGCGTGGCCGGGCTCGCCACGCCATGGGTGTCCGTGTCCGCGCATGGCGCGGAAACCACCGGCGCCGGACGACCAAAGGACGCCGAAGCGCGCCGGGCCAAGCTCCGCAAAATCCTCGGCCAACCGGTGTTGAAGAAGGATTTGTTCAAAAGCCCCGTCATCATTGAGCGCCTGGAACTGCTGCGATGGGAGAACAGTTTCCTATGCCGCGTACGTTCGACCGACGGCGCCGAGGGGATTTCGGTCGCGCACAGCGGCATAAGCACGCTCTACCCGATCTTCCTCCGCAACCTCCAGCCGTTCTTCCTCGGCAAAGATGCCCGGGACTTGGACCTCATTCTGGAGAAGATCTTCATCTACGGCTTCAACTTTCGTTACAACGGCATCTCGCTTGGACTGCCACTGGCCACGATCGAGTTTGCCATCCTCGATTTGCTGGGCCGGATTGCGGGTCGCTCTCTCGGCCAATTAATTGGCGAGATTCACCATCCGGAAGTGGCCGTCTATGTGGCGACCGAGTGGCGCGAGCGCCCGCTGGAGGAAACCTTCGAGCGGATCAAGCAGGCGGTCGCCGAATACGACGCCAAGGCGCTCAAGATCAAGGTGGGCTACCTGATGTTCATGACCACCGACATGCACGCGAAGGGGCCAGTTGGCAAAACCGAGCGGCTCATTCCGTTGCTCCGGGAACACTACGGGCCTGACATGGCACTCTACGCCGACGCGAACAGCTACTACGACGTGGACGAGGCGATCCGGGTGGGCAGACTGCTGGAGGCGAACAAGTATGCGTATTTCGAAGAGCCCGTGATGTATGACGACTTCGAAGCGATCAAGAAGGTCGCCGATGCGCTCACGATCCCGATCGCGAATGGCGAGCAGGACCAGAGCTTCGTCAACTTCCGCTGGTTGATCGCCAACGACGGAATCGAGATCGTCCAGCCCGACAGCTATTACTTTGGCGGGCTGATTCGATCGGTGAAGGTCGGGCGTATGGCGGCGGCATTCGGCAAATCCATCGTGCCGCACATGTCGGGAGGGGGCCTGGGTTTTCTCTACAACATCCACCTCGTATCCGTGCTGCCGAATGCCGGCGCCCACCACGAGTTCAAGGGCCTGGGCACTCAGGTGCGCTTCGAGTGCAAAACGTCGCCGCTCAAAGTCGTCAACGGCAAGATTAAGGTCCCGACCGGTCCTGGCTCCGGCGTCGAGATCGATCCGGACTTCATCAAGAAGCACCAACCGGTCTCCGCGTAAGCACGAAGCTGAACCAAACCACCAACGGCGCTACAACCAATTTCCATCGTGAACCCATCTCAACCTCCCCTTCCTCGACGGCAATTCATCAAGAACAACTGCGGGGGAGAACGGTACGCCAACTTCATCCGCAACGTCGGCTCGACCGTCTTCCGCGATGTGCCGAAGGAGGAACTGCTGCGCCTCAACAATCACCTGCCCAATTACGGCGATGAGGCGAAGCTCGGCGACCTCGCCACCGCCGGCTTGTCTCCGGATTACGTCTTTCGCGAGACCCGGCGCGTACTCGACGGTGTGCAGGGCAAATGCAAGATTCTGCCGGGAATTGACATTGGGATCCCCACGGGGAAGAACAGCCGCAAAGCCTCGCCCGACGACACCTACGCCGCCGTGGCCGCGGCGATCAAAGCCGGCGCAGACGGGCTGATCCTCTCCCGCAAGTATTCCGAAATGCGACTGGCCAACCTGGCGGCGGCAGGTCGGGCCGTGCGCGATTTTGTGAAAGGATGATTTGTGGTGACGCGGCGACACTTCTTGAAGACCGCGACCGTCGCTGGTGCTGCCGCGACAGTTGGTCAATTCACCTGGCCGCGGGCTCTGTCCGCCGGGGTAATCACCCACACCACGCCGATGCCAAGCTGGGTGGACCAGCCCATGCGCTGGGCACAGCTCACGCTCGTCGAGGACGACCCCGGCAAATTCGACCTGCACTTCTGGCTCGATTATTTCAAGCGCACGAAGTCCGATGCGGTGTGCCTCAGCGCCGGTGGCTGCGTGGCGTATTATCCGACGCAGGTGCCGTTCCATCATCGCAGCGCGTGGCTCGGCGACCGTGACGTGTTCGGCGAACTTGTGGCCGGCTGTCGGAAGCTCGGCATGGTCGTCATCGCCCGCACCGATCCGCACGCCACCTACGACGACGTGCAGGCCGCGCACCCGGATTGGATCGCAGTCGGCGCTGATGGCAAACCGCGACGGCATTGGGCCTCGCCGGAGATGTGGGTGACGTGCGCGCTCGGCCCCTACAACTTCGAGTTCATGACCGAGGTGAAGAGGGAGATCATGTCCCGCTATCGAGTGGACGCTATTTTCATCAACCGCTGGGACGGCTCGGGCCTGTGTCACTGCGAGCATTGCCGGAAGAACTTCCGCGCCGCCTCTGGCCATGAACTCCCCCGCACCTCCGATCCGCAAAACCCAGCGCGCCGCGCTTACCTCCTTTGGCACCAGCAGCGCCTGTTCGAGCTTTGGCGGCTTTGGGATGCCGAGGTTCGCGAGATCAATCCCGACTCGTGTGTCATTCCCAACACGGGCGGCGGGGCCACGAGCGCTTTGGACATGCAGCGGATTGGCGAACTGGCCCCCACTCTGATCGCCGACCGTCAAGCGCGCCGTGGGCTGACCGCGCCGTGGGCCAACGGAAAGAACGGAAAGGAATTCCGCGCCACCATGGGTCGCAAACCGATTGTCGGCATCTTTAGTGTCGGTGTCGAGGAGCCGTATCGTTGGAAGGACAGCGTGCAGAGCGAGGCGGAGATTCGGCTCTGGGTGGCCGACGGTGTAGCCAACGGCCTGCGCCCGTGGTTCACCAAGTTCTCCGAGGTGCTGCATGACGAACGCTGGCTAAAGCCGGTCGAACAGATTTACCAACGGCTGGCGCGATGGGAGAATTATCTGCGGAATGAGAGCTCGCTGGCGCGCGTGGGCCTGGTCTATTCGCAGCAGACGGGCTGGTTCTACCCCGGCAGAGTCGAGGACCATATCAACGGCTGGTACCAGGCGCTGATCGAGGCGCGCATCCCCTTCGAAATGGTGCATGACCGGTTGCTCGATGCGGCGCACCTGGCCCCGTTCAAGACACTCATCCTGCCGAACACCGCCGCCCTGTCGGATGCGCAGTGCGCTCAACTACGCGAATTCGTTCAGCAAGGCGGAGGCCTCGTGGCCACGCACGAGACAAGCCTCTATGATGAGTGGGGCGTGCAGCGAAAGGACTTTGGTCTGGCTGACCTGTTCGGTGTGACCTTCACAGGCCACATCGAAGGTCCGATGCAGAATTCCTATTTGCGCCTGGAGACTGACCCGGCGACTGGCAAACGTCACCCCCTGCTGGCCAGCCTGGAAGACGCCTCGCGCATCATCAACGGCGTTCGTCGTGTCGAAGTGGAAACCACGCGGCCGTATCCCAATCCGCCGCTGACTCTGATCCCGTCCTATCCCGATCTGCCGATGGAAAAAGTGTATCCCCGCGTGGTGAAGACCGAAGTGCCGCAGGTTTTTCTCAGGGAAATGGGCCGGGGATGGATCGTGTATTTCCCTTGGGACATTGACCGGGCGTTTTGGGAGGTGCTCGCCGTAGATCATTTTAAGCTCTTGCGCAATGCGGTCGTCTGGGCCACGAACGAGGATGCGCCGATCACCGTCACCGGTCCCGGAGTCCTCGACGTTACGGTTTGGCGGCAGAAGGAATCGCTGACGGTTCATCTGGTCAACCTGACGAACCCCATGATGATGAAAGGACCGGTGCGCGAGTTGATCCCGGTTGGTGAACAGAAAGTTCGGCTGCGGCTGCCTGAAGGGGCGAAACCCAAACAGGTCCGATTGCTGGCCGCGGACAAGCGATTCCGGGCCGATCGCGTCGGAGGCAGTCTGAACGTGACTGTGCCCTCCATCCTCGACCACGAAGTTGTGGCGATTGACCTATGAATACCATGAACACACGTCTCCCGATTTTCTTCGGCTGTTTTGCGCTGGGGATGCTTCCGCCGCTTCGCGCCGCAGACCCGGCGCCGGGTTCAAGCCCCGCGGACAACTTGCCGCCGCACATCCGCCAGGTGACTTGGTTCGGCGAACGCGCGGATTGGTCCCACGATGAGAAGCGGATCCTATTTCTCTCGAAGACGTTCGGGGACGCGATGGAACTCGACCTGGCCACCGGGCGGGTTCGCAATCGCACGGCGCATTATTCCCACCACGGCTACACCCGGGCGCTCTACCTTGCGAATGGCGATTTCCTGTTGTCCGGGCCGGAACAGTTTGATCCAAAGAAACCCGGCGAGGCGCGCGTGCAATGCTGGCTTTACGTCCTGGACCGGAGCGGAACAAAACCGCCGGTGCCGCTCGGCACGAAGTGTTCCGAAGGCCCGGCCGTCTCGCGCAAGCGATTGCACATAGCCTGGACGCACGTCGCCGCCGAGTATCCGGACGAGATGCCTGCCGGCAGCTCGCGGATGCTGGAGGCCGACATCGCGTACGAGGACGGCAAGCCCATGCTCGCGAACCAGCGGACGATCATCGAGAGCAAGGATCTGCCGTTCCGATGCACGATGGAAACGCAGAATTTCCGTCCGCCGGACGAACAGGAATTGACCTTCAGCGCCTACGGACACCAGGGCACCGACGTTTGCGGGGTCAATCTCCGCACCCGGAAGGTCGTCAATTACGCCAACGCTCCCGGCCAATACGACGAGCCGGAAGGCATCTTTCCCGATGGGCAATTCACGCTGGTGGAATGCGACAAGCAGAACCTCAAGAGAGCGGGCTACGTGGATTTGTGGCGTCTCAAACTCGACGGCAGCGGCGCGTACGACCGGCTCACGTATTTCAGCGATTATCCCGGCTACAAGGCATCGAATCCCGTCGTCAGCGACAATGGCCGGTTCATCGCGTTCCAAATGGCCAAGTCACGCGAGGCCGCCGGCGTGGGGCACGGCATCTTCGTTCTTGATCTCGATCTGTCCAGAACCAGGCAGCGCTAACTCTTTCCCTCTCATGCAACCGATCAATCGCCGCACCTTTCTCGGGCAAGCCGCCACGGCCACCGTCGCGCTCACCGGGTTCCCCGTGCCTTCCATGTCTGCGCCCCAAGCCCAAGCCAAAACGACGGCCGCCACTTCGCTCCCTTGGTATCGGCGTACGCTGCGCTGGGGACAAACGAACATTACGGAGATCGATCCCATCCGCTACGACATCGCCTGGTGGCGCAAGCACTGGAAACGCACCCATACCCAGGGCGTGATCATCAACGCCGGCGGCATCGTGGCCTACTATCCCAGCCGTGTGCCGCTGCACCGTCCGGCTGAACAGTTGGGCGGGCGCGATCTTTTCGGTGAGCTCTCGCGCGCGGCCCACGAGGATGGACTGGTGGTGTTCGCCCGGATGGATTCCAACCGAGCGCACGAGGAATTGTATCGTGCGCACTCGGACTGGTTCGCCGTGGATGCCGAGGGCCGACCGAACAAGGCGGGCGAGCTCTTCATCACCTGCGTTAACGGTCCGTATTACGACGAGAACATCCCGGCGATCCTGCGTGAAATCGTTGAGCAATATCATCCCGAGGGATTCACGGATAATAGCTGGAGCGGTCTGGGTCGAGGCACGATCTGCCACTGCCAGAATTGCCGCAGGAAGTTTCGCGAGCGCAGTGACAAGGACCTCCCGCGCTCGAAGGATTGGAACAACCCGGCGTATCGCCAGTGGATTCGCTGGAACTACGACCGGCGGCTGGAGATTTGGGACTTGAACAACCGTGTCACGAAAGCCGCGGGCGGTCCGGATTGCATCTGGGCCGGCATGAACAGCGGCAGCGTCAGCGGACAAAGCCAGAGCTTCCGGGACTATAAAGCCATCTGTGAGAACGCCGACATCATCATGCTCGACCATCAGTCGCGCAGCGATGCCAGCGGTTTTCAACACAACGACCATCGGCGCGCGCATCGCGTATCTGCCCGCCGACCTGGACCGTCGCTTCGCCCGCGACAACCTGCCCGATCACGGTGACATGCTCGCAAACCTGATCCGCTGGACGGCAAAGGACAACATTCCACTCGCCATCGAAGGCCCGGGTCTGCTCGATTGCCACCTCTACCGCCAGCCGGGCCGGCTGATCCTGCATCTGGTGAACCTGACCAGCGCGAGCACATGGCGACAGCCAGTTCATGAGTTGATTCCCGTCGGCCCCTTTCAAGTTCGGCTCAGGCTGCCCACTGACGTGCGTGGAAAGCGTGCCCGCCTTCTCGTCTCTGGCAAGGGAGCCAGTGTCGGCGCGAAAGGCGGATGGTGCCACTTTGAAACCGGAGCAATTCTGGACCACGAAGTTGTCGTGTTCGGATGAAAGCCCTCTGAGCGACACTTGCAGTCGGATTTCGCAGCATGTACCCGCAGGTAACAAAGACCCCATAGCGGCCAGTTGCGGCGTCGCGCTGTTTGCGGAGAGGCAACACGCTCCGGCCACGGATCGATACTGGTCGAGAGGCCGGGATCCAAAGGCAACGATGGGATTGAGCGTACCATCCCGTCGGGAAGCAGGCACTAATCACGCTACGCCGGGAGTGACAAATGAGAAGGGTTGAGCACCATGACAGGGTCCAAACACTCACGCCGGAGCGAACCGATGAGACGCTCTACAGATCGGGACTGCCAGGGCGAACGCGGAGCGATCTTGAGCTCTTTCAATCCCAGCGCCTCGGCGCGGCGTTGATGCGATAGGACGATGAAAACGTAGAGCACTTGAAAGGTGAGGGGGAGAACGGCAAGGAAGTCGACCGACACCACGCTGCTGAGGTGGTTATGGAGGAAGGTCTTCCAGTTTTGGGACGGGGGCCGTCGGGCACGAGAGATCATGTATTTGGCAACGGTTCGCTGCGCGATGTCGAGTCCCAGCTTGAGCAATTCGCCATGGATGCGTGGCGCGCCCCAGAGGGGATTGGCACGACTCATTTCGGGGTGTACGGAATTTTTGCCAATCACAGTCCAACTTCACTCGAGGACATTCTACTTGCGTGAATCGGTGCCGCGGCCCACTGTGGGGACGCAATTCGCACTGCGAACAAAATCTGGCGTGATCCGGTTAGTGCCCAGGAAATGATACTATGAAGCAAAGGATCAATCGTCGTGAGTTCTTGATGGCTTCCACGGGGATCGCGGCTGGGTTGAGCTTCGGAGCCGGTTCCGAAACTACGCAGACGCCGTCGGCGCTTCAGAAGGCCGACGAGGCCACAACCCAGAAGGTGTCCGTTCCGGCGTCACCGCCAGCCTTTAAAACAAAACTGCACAAGGCACTCATCGCTCGACCGACCGAAGACGACTTGAAGCGCCTAAAAGACGCAGGATTCGAGGGGGTAGAAGGCCGAAGCAGCGTCACGCCGAAGGAAGCTGCGAGGATTCGTGCCATCGCCGACAAGCTCGGGATGCGCATCCACTCTGTGCTGATCGACGGTTGGAGTGAGTTCAACAGTCCCGATCCAAGCGTGGTGGACCGGTCATTTGTCCTGAGCCAGGAAGCCCTGCGCACCGCGGAAGCCTTCGGTGCCGATGCCGTTTTACTGGTTCCCGGTCGTATCGGCGGCGGCAGCGGTCGGGGCGCGGCGCCGGCGCCGGCCCTGAGGATGCCGCGTCCCTGGGAGTTCCAGATCGAGTTCGACGAGAACAACGGGCACCTCCTGCGGGTCGTCTACGGCGATAACGCGCCCTACGCCGATTACATCAAGGCCCACGACGATGCCACGGACAGAACCGCCAAGGCACTCAAGCGGTTGATCCCGTTTGCCGAGAAGGCGAAGGTCGTCATCGCGGTGGAGAACGTCGGCAACAATTTGTGGGTTCAACCAGAAATCTTCCGCCACTATGTCCAATCCTTCCAGAGTCCGTGGATCCAGGCTTACTTCGATATCGCCAATAACCTGCGATTCGCGCCCCCGGAACGGTGCATTCTCACACTGAATGCCCTCATCGCAAAAATTCACGTGAAAGATTACCGGCTCGATCCGGCCGACCCGAATGGGCGCGGCGCGGGCGTGAACCTCCGTGAAGGTAGCGTCCGCTGGCCGGTTCTACGGCAGGCACTCGAGGCGATCAACTATAATGGCTGGATGACCATCGAGAGCAACGAGAGCCTCTCGTATGAAGAACGCAGCCGACGCCTGGACTTAATTCTGGCGGGTCAGTAAGCCACCTAACCATTCTCATCAGCACGAAGTTCCCCATCCCCCAACGTTTATGAAGAGAATCCTGAAGCACACGCGATTGGGCCAAATAACGCGGCGCGAGTTTGTCCGTAAGACCTTGCTGACCACTGGTATCATCACCGGCGCACCCGCCTTTCTCCGCGGCCAGAACCTGAACAACAAGCTTAACATCGCCTTTATCGCCTGTGGCGGGCGCGGCAGCGCCAACTTGAGCGAACTCACCCTCGCTGGGGCTCGCGAGAGCGGCCGTGCGGCGACCGCCCCTTCGGCAGGGCCACATCCAGACGAGAACGTAGTGGTCCTGTGCGACGTAAACCAGGTGGCGCTGGAATCCGCATCGCAGAAGTATCCAAACAGCAAAACGTTCGCCGACCTCCGGCGCGTCTTCGACCGCCCGAACGACTTCGACGCCGTCGTTGTCTCCACGGCCGAGCACACGCACGCCTTCGCCACCTACCTCGCGTTGACGCACGGCAAGCACGTCTACTGCGAGAAACCGCTCGCCTACAACATTTGGGAAACGCGCCTCATCCGCGAGACGGCCGCGAAATACCCGAAGCTCTCGACGCAGATGGGCAACCAGGGGCATGCCTCGCCGGCGCGGCGCATAATCAAAGAAATCCTCTTGACCGGTGTGATCGGCCAGGTCAAAGAAGTCCATGTTTGGGCCGAACGCGCGTGGGGACTCCAGGATGCGGCGTCCGCCGAAAAGTTCGACAAGCCGCACGGGTTCTACAACGGCATCCAAATCGTGGACCGATTCAAGGAAGAATTATCGATCCCGCCCACGATGCACTTCGATCTGTGGCTGGGCCCAGCGCCGGCGCGGCCATACCATGCCACCTACTTTCCCGGCCCCAGATGGTACCGCTGGTGGGACTTCGGCAACGGCACGATGAGTGACCTCGGCAGCCACGACAACGACGTGCCCTACACTGTCTTGGACCTCAAGCGCCCCGATGGTAAGGGCGGGTTAGCGCTGGCTCCGATGACCATTGAAGCCACGTCGCCAAATGTGCCGGTGGCGCACCAGGAACTCGCGCCGGCGACGATGAAAGTGACCTATGAATTCGGCGCAGTGGGAACGCAACCCGCGCTCAAGCTGGTGTGGTACCAGGGCGACATCAAACCGCCAGGTTGGACGCCGGCGTGGGGCGGTCGCTCGTGCCTGTTCATCGGCGACAAGGGCATGCTGCTCGGCAATGGGAAGTTGCTGCCCGAGGAGAGATTCAAAGACTTCCAAAAACCGCCCGCAGCTCTGCCACGCTCGCCCGGCCACTGGGTCGAGTGGGTCAACTACGCCAAGGGCCAAGGCCCGGTCCCCGGTTCGAATTTCCAGTACTCCGGCTGGACAACCGAAGCGAACCACCTCGGCAACGTCGCCTATCGAACCGGCAAGAAGATCGAATGGGACCACGTCAATCTGCGCGCGACCAACGCGCCGGAAGCCGCTCCATTCATCGACCGCCCCCTCTACCGCAAGGGCTGGGACGATATTCTCAAGGCGTAGCAGGTTAAACGAATTGTGCCCCCCGAGGATGCCCCTCCACCCTGCTCCGCTTTCAGCTTGAATACGAATTCCCCATGGACAGGCAGCCTGCCGCAGGCACTGATGATGCAGACCGCCGACCAACGGTATCTCGATCACCTTGGAACTGGGCGCCTGCCGTTGGAGCACCCTCCGTTGATGCCGCACCGCCAGAACTTCCAGGGCGAGATCAAGCCGAGGGCGGCAGAACGACAACGGGTAGGTCACAACAATCCACCGAATAAAGTCGAGGGACCCCCGTGATGTTCGGCACGAATTGCTGCCCCGTCCGCTCAGCGCTCCGATGCTTCAGTTGGTCAGGGCGTAAATCGCGGGCCGGTAGCGCGGTTGGGGGGACGGGTTTCCGTCGCGCACGGCAGGTTTCCAGCCAGGCTTTCTTGGCCAATTGCACTTCTTGCAGTGCCTCTTCCGGTGTCGCGCCAAAGGCCGAGCATGACTTCAAATCCGGGATATCGGCAATGTAACCGCCGTCCTCTTCGCTGTAGAACAAATTGATGTGGTAATCGCTCATAATCAGTCGTTCAATGCCAAATGATGTTCCTCGACGTCCCGAAGGAACTGCCGGATTTGATGGGGCTTGGCCTGTCCGCGGCAGTCCTGCAATCTCAGCGGGCGCGGCACTTGAGGATGTTCGTAGATGTGGTGACTGCCTTTCCCATCGCCCGGAGTAGGAGGTTCATACTGTCTGTTGCGATGGCGTGCGATTTCTTCATTGTCGTCCCTTTTCCTGACCGCGCGGACCACTCGAATGAGTCGCTGCGCCAGCTAATTCCTGCCGTGTGGCGATGGGTACATAGCCGGCTTCCATGCCGCGTGGGGGCGTTAGAATCAAAGCCGGGTCCAGACTCGCGAGCCTGCCGACCTCGGGCGGCGCGAGGTAGTCGCGCTCTTTGGTCCAGGCGCGATGCAGTTTCTCGACGCGCTTCTGCGCCACTTCGCGCTCTTCTGGAGTCAGGTCAGCGTTGAGCATCGCGGGCTGGTCGGCGAAGCGATACCAGTAGTAGGTCACCACACTGCCATCGCCAAGGCGCGCCATGAACGGGCCGGCGGCGGGGCCGGGCTTCTTCCACGAGCTTTCCGGGGCGTCGGGCGTGGTGCGTGGTTCCTGCGGGTCCTCCTTCGGCGTCTCAAAGCGGTATTGCTTAAGGCCGAGTTCGTCCGGCACATCCTTGGCCGTTGCAACCAACCAGCGCGGTTTGTCGCCTTCCTTGTCAAGGCGGAAGAACCCGGGCAGCGTCACCAGCGCGCCGTTCCTGCGGATGAGCGCCTCATTCCAGCGAAAACCCAGCGTCAACGGATCCGGCGTGATGGAGGTGGCAAAGGACTTCCACCCCAGCGACGCAGCCTGCTCGCGGGGAACCCCCGGCGGGAAGAAGCTCCAGCTTGAGCCTCCCGAAGCCTTGAATCGTTGCGTCGTGGAAGCGGAGGGCTTGATGAGCCCATCGGCGGGTGGCCCCCCGGCGAACCACCGTTCCACATCGTCCCACAGCGCGGCTCTCTTGTAGACGGTGTGGCGGTGCAGCAGGGCGGAGTGTCCTTCCGAGGTGACTGGAAATGAAGTCGGCGCCATGCGAGCAAACGCGGTTCCATCCTTGGCCGTGCTGAAGATGGCCGGGATGTGCTGGGTCTCCATCTGGATGGCCTTGTTGGGGTCAGACGGGGCCGAGTCGAGCAGCTTGCCGGCCCACTGGGGGTTCTTGAGCAGGGCACGGGACCAGAAGTAGGGCGTGAAGAAGGCGGCGGGGCCCTTGAAGTTCGCCGTGTTCAGGAACAGCGTCCAGCACTGGTTGCCCGTGGGAACATTGGTTCCCGCAGTGGTGGACTTGGGGTCGATGAGCGGCAGTGGGAGATAACCGTAGCCGAAGAGCTCGCCCTGGGCGCCCTGCTTGAGGTTAAGGCCGTCGAGTGGAAAGAGGAGCCAGGGGCTGAGCTGGGCGACGCCATAGAGGCCGAGCTCCTCCTCCCAGGTGCCCGCCCCATAGCCCGGGCCGTTGGCAATGACCGAGAAGTTCGGCCCCACACCCCCCATGATGAACTTTGGCGTCGTGGTGGGAAAGCGCGTGTCGCGCCACCAGCCCAGCCCGCCTTCGATGTCGATGTAGCATTCTTCCTTCGGTTTCTGGTTGGGTTCGTAGAGAGGGTGCATCCAGGTGCCGAGCAGCCCGGTCTGGAAGTCGTGCCCTGGGTAATGGTCCACCAGCGGCCAGGCGGCGGCATAGAGCGAGAAGCCGGCATTAAATTCCTGGGACACCCGTTCGCCGTCGAACAGCAGGTAGCCGAACATTTCGCCTTTTTGGACCTCTGCGGCGGCAAGGGTGGCGAGCAGCCTGAAAGTGGTGAGCAGGACGATTGGTTTCATAGTGGGCGATCGGAGGTCAGCGACTTCGTGGCTCTTTCATCATCTCAAGGTTAGTTTCGGCAAAGGCTCGGCCCATCAGGGCGAAGGTCTTCGCACAGCCGAGGTAGTGGTAGCCGGCGTTGGACGCGCCGCGTTTCCAGAGAGCTGCTTCGGCGGGCGAGATGAGGCCGGCTTCGAACTTCCTCATGAACTCCTCCTTTTGCTCTTGGGTCATCTTGCCATCGGCGTTGGCGTGATCCTTGTGCTGCGCGTCCAGAAACCAGCGCATCTGGCTCACCTGCTCCCGCTTCTTGTCAATGGCCCCCAGTTCCTGCGACCAGAATGGTGCGGTCTCGACCGCAGCCACATTGCCTTTGAACTCGGGCAGCGACGCGGGCGCCGCCATTGCTTTGCGAAATTCCACAGTGTCCTTGTCCGCGTTCGTGCCGCCAACGCCCATGACACCGATGACGAAGCGCAGCTTCGGCGCATTCAAATCCCGGCGCACATCGCGAATGAAATGCGCCAGCCATTCGCTGTAGAGGGCGAAGCGGCCGGGCTTGCCGTGGGCCGGATAAGTGTGGCCGTCCACCATGTCGTTCCAGCCTTGTAGCCAGACAAAGCCGGCCAATTCGTAGCCCTGCGCTGCGGCGTAGCCGGGCACCACGCGGTTCGGGTCGGCAAGCGCCTTCCTCACATGCTCCAGCATCAGCCGGTAATAGTGCCCGGTCTCCCGCTGTTTGTTGGCGAGCCATTGGTCGATGTCCTTCGGGACGCCGTGGCCCGGCGGGCCGTAATAAAGCTTCTTCTGATAGTCATTGAGTTGATACGGCCCCGCGCTGGGCGGCCGAAAATCCGTGTGCAAACTCTTGCCACCCCACGCGGCCTTGAGGAGGAGCACCGGTTCCACGAGCGCGGCGTCCATCGTGAGACCGAAGGTGAATTCCGGACCGATTTTGTCCCCGGGCTTCCTGGAGTCCATGCCCCACATGGACCCGTAGCCTGCCGTAAGTTTGCCGGTGATCTCGAAGTTCTTTTCGTCGGCGCCGGTGAGATACGAAATCCAGACGCCATCGCACACGGTCGGCTTCCCGTCGGCACCGCGCATTGTCTCCAATAATGGCGCGGTGACGGGATCATCGCCGATGTAGTTAAAGGTCTTGATACTCGCCGGCCCTTCCATGTTGGACTGGCCGGCGAGGATGAACACTTTCAGCGGTTTGGCGCCCGCCTGGCTGGGGATCACCAACATCAGGCCGGCAGCCGCTGCGGTCATCAGGCCCCCGGTAATCACTCGTTTGGTTTTCATCGCTTCTTATCAATTCGTGTTTTGGCCTAATCCACGTGTGCTTTCGCCTATGGATTAAGGCAGCGTTCCAGCCCTTTCTGCCGATGCGGGCCGTAGAGGTCGCAGATTGCGTTCACCTAGACGTTGGGGGTGTGCGCGACCGCATTGAGGAGGTCACCGCCCCGGGTGCCCAGACCGATGCAGCCCACGCCAATGGTCTCACCGGGGGCTGGTACCGAAAGCAGCGCCGGGGCAATTGCCGATGCGGCGGTCAGCACCGTGGCGGTTTGCCCGGCAGTCCGCAGGAACTGCCGCCGGTTAAGGTTCGCTGGGTTCTTCTCGAGTTTCATGTTCGTTTTGACTGGCTTGGAGGTGCACGGCTGTCACTTTCGGAATTGTCGCGTTTCGGGAATTTGGGAAAGAGCGGCCTTGAGTTCCTTCAACTCGGCGAGGGTGGGGGCGCGCAACGGGGCGCGCGGCGCTCCGGCGGGCCGGCCCACCAACCCGCACGCGGCCTTGACCCACTGGGTGTATTTGCCGCCGCCTTCCATCAGGTTCAACAGCGGCAGCATCTGAAAATAGAGCTTGCGGGCGGCAGCAAAATCACGCTTCTCGGTCATCAGCCGGTACAGCTCGACGTGCGACCGCGGCACAACGTTGGCCACGCCGCCCACCCAGCCAATCGCGCCCAAAGCGAGACTCTCAAACGCGACGGTGTCTCCACCGCAGAAAACGCCCAACCGATCACCGCAGCGGCGCAGGAGCGTGCTGATGCGGCCAATCTCGCCAGTGCTTTCCTTCACGTAACGGATAAGCGGCAACTCGCAGAGGCGCTCGATGAACTCCGGCGACATGTCCACGCCAGTGCGACCTGGATAATTGTAGAGCATGATCGGCAAGCCGATGGCGTCGTTGACCGCCTTGTAGTGGGCGTAGAGTTCGTCCGGCGTGGGCAGCGAGTAATAGGGTGGGGCGAGCATCACCGCGTCGCAACCGAGGGCCTCGGCCTCACGGCTGAAGGTCACGACGTCGCGGGTGGAACTGGCGTTCGCCCCGGCCACGACCGGCACACGGCCGCTGGCGGCTTTGATCGTGGCTTTGATGACCTCCCGTCGTTCGTCGGGCGCTAAGGCGTAAAACTCGCCAGTGCTGCCCAGCGGAATCAAACCATGGACGCCGGCGGCGACCATCGCTTCGATGTGTGCGGAGAGAACGTTGAAATCAATTTCCCCGTTCGCCTTCATCGGGGTGACGAGGGCGACGAGGACGCCGTGAAATGTCGTTTTCATGTTGGCTGGAAAATTTCTTCGCGGGCGATTTTCATGGCATTGGCAACGTTGTCCAAATCCGGCGCGGCCACACGCCGCTGTCGAACGCCTTGGTGCGGAACTTTAGTTTGGCGGCGGTCTTCTTTGCTTCAAGATACTCGAGTTTCATGTTTGCTGTTTGGGTTTCGGGATTGGACTGAAACCCAGGCTACCGGCAGGCGCAACCTCCGCATGCGGCGGCTTGTTTGACCGCCAAGCGTTGCTCAAGAGCGATGGATGTCGGCGTGATCGAGAGCCCGCCCAGCGCCGTGCAGCGCAGCTCGCGCGGCATCTGCCCGGCGACCCGCTTGGCCGTCTCAATCACCTCGTCCAGCGGGATCACCGGGTCGTACTCCGCCAAGGCCATATTCGCGCAGGCCAGCGCGTTGCTGGCAGCCATCACGTTCTTGCCCAGGCAGGGGACTTCCACCCGGTTGGCCACCGGATCACAGATCAAGCCCAACATGCTCTGGAAGGCCATCGAAGCCGCAGCCACCGATTGCGCCAGCGTGCCTCCCGCCATGTCCACCAGCGCCGCGGCCGCCATGCATGCCGCTGAACCCCCCTCCGCCTGGCATCCGCCCACCTCGGCGGCGAAACTCCAGTGCGTGGCGATGAACACCCCGATGACGCCGCTGGCCAGCATCGCCTTCGCCATTTCCTCCTCCCCCAGGCCCATCGCCTCTGCCATCGCGATCACCGCCCCGGGCAGGGCCGCGGACGCCCCCGCCGTCGGCGCCGCCACGATCACGCCCATCGCACTCTTCACTTCCATCAGCGCGCTGACGTAAAGGATGATCCGGTTCAGAACTCCGCCATCGAGCAGCCGGCCCGCGTTCATCATCGCGCTGAACTTGCCGCTCTGATGCCCCAGCACGCGGTCGTCGTAGCTCGTGCCGGCGATGCCCTGGGCGATGGACCGGCGCAGCAGGCGGACAATCTGTGCCATGCGCGCCAGCACCTCGGCCTCGGACAGGTTGCCGCGCGCCATCTCATATTCCACCGCCAGCTTCCAAAGTGGCGTATTGCGGCCCGCGTCGTGGCGCAGCATTTCCGCACAGGTGCTGAACGGCACGCGGGTGTCTTGGCGCGAAAGCACCGGCAGCACCGGCGACAGCCGTTTGACCACAGTGATGTCAAAGGCGCCGTGGAGGGCGGCGAGGGTCTGCTCGCTGACGAACTGGGACGCCTTCACCTCCACCATTTCTCCGTCCACGGCTTTATGCACCAGCACGGCGTCGGCGGACACCCGCGCCGCCAGTTCTTGCGCCAGCTTCTGGCCCTCACGGCGCACCCAGAGCAGGGTTTCAAAGCACTCGCCGAACATGGACACTTTGAATCCATCCACCGCGATGACTTCCATCATCCCACCGCCTGTCGAGATGGCGATGAGCGAGTGTTGGCCGCCCCGCTGGCGCAACGTGAGCCGGTAGGTGTTCGGATGCGGATCGCACGTATCCACCGTCTCGATGCGGAGGCGCACCCCGATGTCCCGCAAGATCCTCATCGCGTCGGGCAGTCGCTCGTCGTCGGCTTCCCAGCCCATCAGCCCGCCGGCCAATCCCATGTCCGAGCCTTGGCTGTCGTGCGTCGTGGGCAGCGAGCCGTTACGGTCGAACTCGATCAGCAACTCATCGAAGGCGCCCTCCATCAGATCGCGCGCCAGCCGCCCGATCCGCAACGCGGCGGCGCAATGCGAACTGGATGGTCCGCGCATCACCGGGCCAATTACGTTATTGAATATGCTGACAAGCATGTCGTGTGTTTTCCCATGGCCGCCAACGGTCAACGGCAAGACCGGTGATCGCAGCGATCCGCATGTTTGTGCCAGTCTAGCTTTGCTTTCCGACTTGTCTTGGCTCATTTTAGCGCGAAAGTGTGAAAGTCAGCACAATACGCGCAGTGGGAACCCGGATGCCGGCCCCCAGCCTGGCGATGGCGGCCAGCGTCTTGGCCGAGCTTTTCGACCACGCGCCCGATGTGGCCTTCTTCGTCAAAGATAGCGCGGGGCGCTATGTGGCGGTGAATGACTCCCTGATCAAGCGGCACGGTTACCGCCACAAGTCGCAGGTGCTGGGCCGGCGTCCCTGCGACATCTGTCCGGGAGATTTTGGCCGGCTGCCCGCCGAGCAGGATGCGCAGGTCTTGCGCACCGGCAAACCGCTCCTCGACCACCTCGAACAGCAATGGTATCTGCCGCGGCAGCCCGTGTGGTGTCTGACCACCAAGCTGCCTCTTCGTAACGCGGCGGGAAAGGTCATTGGGCTGGTCGGCATCTCGCGCGACGTGCGGGCGCCGGTGGATCCTCGCCACATTCCGGTGGAGTTGGCGGCGGCTCTTGAAGATTTTGAGAACAACTTGGCGGAGCCCGTCACCCCCACGCTCCTGGCACAGAGAGCGAAGCTCACGCCTGCCAAGTTTGCCCGGCTCATCCGCCGTTTCTTCGATCTGACCCCCAGCCAGTTCCTCACTCAGACCCGCCTGGCCGCTGCCGCGCGGCTTCTGCGCGAAACCGACTCGAGTGTCGCGGAAATTGCCCAGGCATGCGGATTCTACGACCACAGCGCCTTCAGCCGGGCGTTTCACTCGGCCCTGGGGGTAACCCCCAGCGCCTATCGAGCGGCCACTCGGAAGGCTCCCCTACTCGGCCAATGAACCGTCGACCAGGTCGCGAGCCGGGCTGAAACTGCTCGGATCGTCAAGACTTGTCGTTGGCAATATTCCGTATGGCCCGAGACTGCTCCCTTTGGTGGAACGTGATAGCGAGAGGCGCACCAATCGAATAAGGCCCGGTTAGATCAGCCGAGGGTTGATTAGGCCCGAGCAACGGCTCATCATCGACCGTTTTCACTCTACATAGTGGAACGGAGTAAGCTCGGAGGGATCGCTTTTGATGATGGGGTACCCGGGGAGGGAGATTGAGCATCCTGGAGCAGGAATGAGGTCCTGGGGTCTAGGTGGCGCCCCGGGTGCGGATGAGAGAGGGCTTCAAGCCACCCGACGTTTGTAGCGATGATGGATTCCACCGACTTCGGGGAAGGCGGAGATCTTGCCCTCCTCCGGCGGCTGCACTCGCCGAGGCTCCGGGGCGTCTTTGTCCAAACTGAAGTGTGTTCGGCAGCCGTGATAATAAGCCAGATCACTTTGCAGCACACGGCGTCGATGGGCTTGGCACATTTGCCGAATCCGATCGATGGTCTCTGCAGCCACACTGTGGCGTCCCACTTTCCAAGCCCCACTCTTCCAACGCCAAAACAGTCGCCACCCCTGCCGATCCCAGTGCACCACGGTGTCCGGTTGGACCAGTCGCATCGCCTGACTCCACCGATGCCAAACCATCGAAAGCCCGACCCAGAAAACGCGATCGAGCCGGTTGAACCGAGTTGTCAGAGCTCTGCGGGCTGGCATTGGTGGATCTTGTGGATTTCTTAGAGCTTGCACTTGTCCGGGGCGCGTCTTACTAAGGGCTCAGGAAAAAATAAGTTCGCCATTTAACGGAGAGAGAGTGTAGTTCCAATCCGGCAAGGGTCCGTATCGTTGGAGAGATAATCTCTTGAACTGCTTGTCTGGAACGCGCTCTCCGGTGGCGTATTTTCTGCGCATCAGGTGAGCGCTGACGTTGAGGCCAGAGATGGTGTGAGTCGTGCGGATGTAGTTGAGCATCGTGCCCACTGTTCGCAGCGGCTGGCCTTGCCAGTTCTTGCTGAGTTCTGAGAAGAGACGGTGCTCAATCGGGTTCCACTTCGAGGCACCCGGTGGATAATGGCAGAGGGTAACGGTCACAGCATGAGACTGGCAGAGTTGTTGGTGGAGACGCCACTTGAACACCCGGGCGCGGTTGCCGTTGGAACCTCCGCAATCGGCAAGGATTAGCAACTGGGTGGCTTTCGGAAAGTAGAGTGGGCGTTCATGCACCCACCAATACTCAATGGCGTCAACGGCAAAGGCTGGAGTATCGGCCGAGGTTCCGACGCAAACCAGCCCGTGGTTGTTTTGGCAATCGTAGATCCCATA
>JAKLHY010000087.1 GCA_022709905.1 Verrucomicrobiota bacterium
GCCGGTCGATCGCGATCGATTGGCCCGTCCTCACTTCATATTATTATATTATACAATTTGTTTTTCAGCAGAATCAAATATTTAGACTCGACCCCATTGTTTTCCCTACCTTTGGGCTAGGGCTCTTTGGCTGGCTGGCTTCGTTGCTGATTCCTTACAGACCCCATCGGGGATGCTCGTCATTCGCGCCTCGCCAGCCAGCCACACTGCCGCCAGCAAAACCCGAAGTGATTTTTGAATAGATCCTAAGGGAGTCGGACGAGGTTGAGTTGGGTTGGGTTATCGACCTCGATCCGGTAGCCGGCGGGAACGGTTGTCTCCCAAAGCAACTGATCTCCATCCCGCCGCCAACGCAACTCGACACGGCCATCTGGCAGAGGAATACTGCCTTCGCACCACTCGAGCTTGTGATTCGAAAACCTGAGTTTGATCCGGCGATGGACGGAATCGACCTCGGCCAGACCCAGCACGTCGCGGTAAAGCACATGAACGGCGTGCGACGCAAAACCGTGATTGCAGCTGGCGTAATCGCCATCGTTCTCCCAAAGGGTCCCGGTGCGATCCGCCATATAAAGCTGATAAGCCAGAGACTCTTCGAGGTTCTGCCGGGCAAGACCGTGGCGGGACAGAAGTTCCAGCCGCAGGACGTTGCCGATAAAAGCGTTGGCCGGATGAATTTCAGGGAAGGCCTTGGTCTGTTTTCGGCCGGGTCCGAAATCCTTCACCAAGGTCTGCCACAGTTTGGGATGCGATGTCGGAGAGGCCACGTCGAAATAAAACGCAAAATATTGACAGACCTCGGTGCGATTTCGGGTGATCTGAAGCTGACCCTCTTTGCGCACCGCGTTGTCGACAAAAAACTCGCCGTCATAGGACTGTTTGCGAATAGTCTCGCGCAAGCGATCGGCATCCTCAGCCAGCTTGGGTAAATCATACAACCGAGCGACAGCAGCCAGGACTCGGGCATACAGCATGTTCGACGGAAAATTGACATCCTGTACGAAGTCATTGGCTTTTGACCATTCCACGAACACCCAGCTGGGCAATTTTTCCAGCAAGCCATCCGGATTGCGATAGGCTTGGAAGAAATCGAGCAGCTTGAGCACGCGAGGTCGGAGGGCCTCCGCCAGGGCACGATCCCCGCTTCGCGCCACATATTCCTCGAGCTCCAACACAAACCACAAGGCCCAATTGGGGATGAAGACCCCGTCATTGTGATCCGCCGGATAACACATGGGCAACATGCCGTCCGGGAGATGGGCAAACCGGGCCGGCAATAAGTAGTTTTCCAGGAAATTACGTTCGACCACGGTGTTGCCACTCAGATCGGCAGCGACGCGCGCGGTAAAGTAGCTGTCGCACAACCATCCCGCGCGTTCCCGCGACGGACAATCCATGAACAGGTCGACCGCGTTTTGGCGGTAAGTCTCCCGGCCGGCGGCGAACAACCGGTTCAATCGCTCGTCGCTCGCCGCGAAATGCGCCAGCCAAACATCGGGATTCACGCATTCCCGGAGATACACTCGGCTGACCTCGCAATCGCCCTCAAGAACCAAGAGTTTCAGATACCGAAAGGTGTAAGGTTCGAATGATTCAAAGGAGTAAACTCCAGGAGGCAATTCGTAGGTGATAATGTTGACACAGCCCAGCCGTTTGAAGTCGACGTCGTTTTGGGTCAGGATCTCATCAAACATCAATTGCAGTCGGCAGGCGGATTTGGCCTTGACCTGTCCGCCGAGGAATCCCGTCAGATTCACCCCGAAATCCACGACGTCGAATTTGTTTTGATCCAAGACATGAGAATCGTCGGGCGAGAGAAACCGAGGGGTTGCCTCGAGGGTCACTCTCTGCAGTTTTTGAAGCTCGAGGGAAGGAACTTCGGCCAGTTCTTTTTCCGGGTAACCGGCCAACTGAGGACCGATCGCAGTCAAGGACCGATCTTTCCAGGGCTGGGCCGGCAGGTTGCCTATCCGAACCTGTCCGCGACTGACCAGCCTGACGGGATGGCGTTGATCGAATTGCGGATAGGGAACACGCCGGGGCAGGAGAGCCTTGGCCGGTTGCTCACTGCACGCGGTTTTTGTAAACGGCACGGCGGGATCCCGTCGCCAGGCGTCGTAATCAGGCGTCAGCCGATAGATCTCGGAAAACGGCCGTTGAAAGCTGTAGCGCTGGGTTTTTTGGATGCGTTCCTCGCGCACGGACGCCTCGAATGCGGAGTTTTGTCCGCCGGTCCAGGCCAAAGGACCGCTTCCGCAAACCACTTCAGCCTGGAGAAACGAGGGTTGGTCCAGAAGGTAATAACTATTGGCGTTATACCCCGCCACCTCGACGGCCACCACATTCATGCCCGGCCTCAGCCGCCCGGTCAAAGGCCATTCGTCCACACGATAATAACCATGCGGGCCCCGGGCGGGGCCGTGTCCCAGGAACTCACCGTTGACAAACGCGCGATATAACGTGGACGCCGTCAGACGGAGGGTGACATCGCCCACTGCGGGCGCCACGAACACGGACCGCCAACCGACAGTAAGGTTCTTCTCCTGCTCCCGGCCCGTTGGCCAGACAGGCTTGGCAGCCGTGAAACGGGGCGCCGATTCTGGCAAAGCGGCGGAATCCGCGCTCCGCGCCAGAGTCGAGCTCAGCACCAAAATGAGGCCCATCATCAGGCTGCTGTTGAAAAGGGAATTTCGTTGCATGAACTCGCCATACCCCCCCTGCCCTGCCTCGTCAACTTCCATCTCCTTTAAAAGCGCCGGAGTTCACGCTGACTGACGGCTTAGGATCTTTGCGAAAAGACATCCAACAAGTCTAAAGCGCTGCCTCGCTTGGCATCGACTTTGCTCTAAAATGCAATTCATGGACCATTGAAGGTTCATCCGATGATGGGCCTCTTGGTTCTGGTTCAGATTCCTGATAAGGTATGTCCATGCGATACTGGCGGTTTTGGCGAATGCGAGGAACGGTTGGTCTGCTGCTCCTTTGTCTGGGGTTATCTTCACTCCTGGCAGAAACCAAGCACATTCGGCTTCGGAACGAACTGATCACGACCACTCCCGCCCGGGCAGGGGTGTTATCTCGGTCCACAGTCGCCGACGCTCCCGTCTCCGGTCTTTACCTGATCCAGTTCACCAACCGCCTGGATGCCGGCTGGCGCCAGGAGCTGCTTGCCGCCGGTGTCGAGTTGTTGCATTACGTTCCCGATGATGCCTTTGTCGCGCATCTGGACCAGGTCCGACTCTCCGAAATCCGCCGACGACCCTATGTTCAGTGGCTCGGGTTGTTCCAGCCACAGCATAAGGTGCACCCAGCCTTGCTCCGACGGATCCCTGGCCAAGCGCTGGAGCGATTTCCCATCAAGTTATTGGCCCGAAGCCAGGCTTCAAACACGGATATGGCATCGATTGTGCGGGTATTACGGGGAACCCTCCACTATCGCACGCTCAGTATGGGAACTTTGATGACTGGCGAAACGGATTTTGCGGGTTTGATGGCTCTATCTCGTTCGCCTGCTGTGCTTTGGATCGAGGGCGCCAGCCGCATGAAGCTCCTGGATGAGGTTGCCACGAAAATTTTGGCTGGTGAAAACGATGTCAATGGCTCTTTGGCCACCGTGCATGAATTGGGTTTCGACGGTCGTGGGGTAACGGTGGCGGTTGCCGATTCAGGCCTGGACTCGGGTGATCTCACTCTGATGCACCCGGATTTGGAGGGGCGCGTGGCGGCGTTATTCGCCTACGACGGTCTGGCTGATGCCAGCGATGAGCATAGCCACGGGACGCATTGCGCCGGTATTATTGCCGGGAACGCCGCCACGGGAGAAACTGATGAATCCGGGGCCTGGTGGGGTTTGGGAGTCGCTCCAGGCGCCCAAATTGTCGCCCAACGCATTTTCGACGGCTCCGGCGAGTACCGTCCGCCATCCAGCTTCGAGCAGATGACTCGGGATGCCGTGCGCAGCGGGGCTTATATTGGGTCCAATTCGTGGGGCGATGACACCGCAGGGCAATACGACTTAAGCGCCGCCGAATTCGACGCGCTGGTGCGGGACGCCGACGCTCTGACCCCCGGCGAACAAGCCTATGTGCTCGAGTTTAGCGCGGGCAATTCAGGTCCTGCCACGCAGACCATTGGCAGCCCAGCGGTTGCAAAAAATGTCATCGCCACGGGCGCCACTCAGAACAATCGCTACGAGTTTCCAATATACGGCGAGGGACAGGAGGTGATGGCCGATTTCTCCAGCCGCGGGCCTTGCGAAGACGGCCGCTTCAAGCCCGATGTGGCGGCGCCAGGAACCTGGATTGCCTCTCTCCGGTCGATTTACGCGGATGATAACAATGCATGGGGGTCGATCAGCGATCGTTATCTGTATCAGGGCGGCACCTCGCAGGCCGGTCCCCATGTCAGCGGCGCGTGCGCGATCTTTGTCCAGTGGTATCGCGTCACGCACAACGGTTCGACTCCATCGCCGGCACTCGTCAAGGCCGCCTTGATCAACAGCGCCGATGACATGGCGACCGCCGAAATCCCCGACACAGGGGGACTGGGCGGCCTATTCGGGGATGCGGGAGAAGGCGGGACCATCATTGTGGGCGATACGGGGCCTGTGCCGAACCATGACGAAGGCTGGGGCCGTGTGAATCTTGAGAACCTGATTGCATCCGAACGGAGGTTCAAGTTTCTGGACCAGGGCGCCGGTCTGGTTTCCGGGGGGATTCAGGAAAGCCGCGTCCTTATTGGCAACCAGCAATCGCTCAAGGTCACCCTCGTTTACACGGACGTGCCGGGTTTGCCGGCCGCCATCCCCGCTCTCGTCAACGATCTTGATCTCGAAGTCATAGCGCCCGACGGCCGATTGTTTCGCGGCAACGCATTTGCCGAAGGCGAGAGCGTGGCGGGCACCGTCGCCGGCGATTCGATTAACAACGTGGAAGCCGTCCATCTGGCTCAACCCCAGGCTGGCGAATACGTGGTGCGCGTTCGGGGACGAAATGTCGTCAAGGACGTTCACAACCGGGCCACCGGCATTCCGGAACAGGATTTTGCTCTCGTGATTTCCGGTCAGCTGCCCTTGCCGGGCGAAGGCGTCGTCTCATGGGACCGCGAGGCCTATCGCGCCCCAATCGAAGCCCAACTCCGCCTGGTGGACGAGCAGTTAAGCGCGGCGCCGACCGTGGTCGTCCGCATCAGTTCTTCGAGCCAGCCCGGCGGTCAGAACCTCACCTTGAACCGGATTTCCGAACGCGGTGAATTCCGGGGAGTGATCAACCTGGTAACGAACGCCATCGCGGGGATTGGCGAGTTGATGGTTCAGGATGGCGACGAACTTGTATTAACCTACAGTGACGCCGAACCTGCCGGCGAACGGACCGCCAAGGCCGTGGTGGATCTGCAATCGCCCGCTTCTTCCGAGGTGACATCATCGAGCCGGTTTGGGCGGACAACCATCAGTTGGTTAACGGGCGAACCCGCCACTTCCCTGGTGATGTTTGGGACCACCAACGCAGTGACCAACGCGGTTGCCGACGCTGGCTATCGTTCACAACATGTTTTGCAGCTCCCCCTGTTGGAACCGGACACCACTTACTTTTTCTATGTCGTTTCAACCGATAAAGCCGGGAATACCAGCACAAACAACAATGACGGTCGATTCTTCCGTTTCATCGCCACCCGGCCCGCAACCGCCCTCCTCATCTATACGCCCGAAAGCCTGTTCGCCGAAGGCGGCCTCCTGGGCGACACTCCTTATCCTGGCATCGAGACTTGGACGGGGCCGCTCGATCAACTCGGCGTCGATTACGAGATCTGGGACATGGCCGAGCGCGAAGCCGCGCCTAGCGAAGACGAACTGAAAGGCTATCGGCTTGTGCTGTGGCGTCCCGAGGAACTGACATCGCCCCTTCCGAATCTTGTGTCTGCCCTGCGCAGTTATACCCAGGAAGGGGGCGCCCTGTTTGTGGCTTCATTCGATCTTCTGACTCGTCTGAGTGAAATCCAACAGGGGGCCTTTGCCAGTAATGTGTTGCATGTGGCGAGTTACTCGGAGGATCAAGGGGCGTTGTCCATTCAAGCCCTCGCGGGAGAACCGGTGGGAGGGGATATCGCTTTGGACTTGAATTACGACGAGTTCCCGAGCGGCTTCATTATTGATCTGCTGGGGATTGACTGGACCGTGGGCCCGGATCACTTGCAGGCCGGGACCAACACAGCCGCTGTGTTTATCCAGGAAGACGGCCGCACGGTGGGGCTGAAGTATCCTCGAACCGGCCTGGATAGCGCGAATGGGCGCGTTGTTTATTATTCGTTTGCCCTTGAGGCGGTCCCGGCGGATGGCGATGCCCCCAATAATCGAGCTACCTTGCTGGGGCAGGCCCTGGAATTCTTGTTGCCCGGTCTGCAGGGGCTGTCCAGCATCGCATTCGAACAATCGGCCTACCGCGTTCCGAGCGCGGTCCTGATGGAGGCGATTGACAGCCGGCAGGCAGGCCGCGGCTTCGTGGAAGCCAGGCTCAGTATCGGCACCGGCGCGGGCCAGACAGTTCGCCTGGATGAATCCGTGCGCCAAGGCGTGTTCCGCGGCCGGGCAACCCTCGTTCCTCAGGACGCACCCGAGGAATCCGGTCGTTTCCCCGCCCAGCACGGTGACCAGATGAAACTCCAATACATCGATACCACAGGACGGGCTGTCCTTACGTCGGCCCAAGTGGATACCGTGAGCCCCAACATCAGCGCCGTAATCGCCGAACCGGCCTATAACGAAGCCATCGTATCGTGGGAAACCGACAAGCCCACCGATGCCCTGGTGAAATTCGCCGAGTCGGGCAGCGCTTTTCCCATTAACCGAACGGCTTACTCCGCGGAATTGGCCACGTATCACGAAGTGCAACTCGTCGGCCTGCTGCCCGATCGCGATTACGTGTTCGAGGTCGTCAGTCGCGATGTCGCCGGCAACATCGCCTCCGACGATCGCGACGGTCAATACTATCTCCTGCGAACGCTCAAGCCGCTGAATCCACCCTGGCTCGATAACCTCGAAACCGGCCAGACCGGATGGGCGGTTCTCAACATGGACCTTTTCAGCGGCGCCATCATTGGTGATGACGACGAAGAAGGCGGCGGCGGTTTCTTCAGCTCGGCCTCGTGGCAGCGGGGGGATCCGGCCGGTTCGACCGGAATCCAAGCCCACAGCGGAACCCGCTGTTGGGCGACGAATCTGAGAAACGAGCCGGTGGACCTCGCATTCAGCGATCTCATCACGCCCGCCATCAGCCTCGTGGGCGGTCAACAGGCTGTCTTGCGGTGGTGGCAATTCTACGATTTTTCAACGGCCAGCAGCGATCCTGATGATGAATTCGGCGATATCAGCATCGAGATGGGACAGGTGGCCGTCAGCACCGATAACGGGGCCACCTGGAAGGATATCTACGCGATCCAGGAGGAATCGTCCTTTGGCGAATGGGAATTGATCGAGATCGATCTTTCAAAGTTCGTCGGCCAGGTGATCCGCGTCCGATTCAATTACCAGCTCTTCAGTTTCATTGCCAACGCCAAGACCGGTTGGATGATCGATGACCTCAGTTTGGAAATGGGTGTATTGGCCCAATCGGTCATCCATGTTTCCAATAACCTGGCCAAAGCCGAGTTTACGCTGACCGGCCCGGTCCAACTGACAGCTTCGGGACGTCAAGTGTCCACCAATGTGCCTCCCGGCGAATACACCATTTCCTGGAGCCCGGTTCCTTATTACACAACTCCTCCCCCGCAAACCGGGATGCTCACCACCAACGCCGCGCTTTCTTTCACCGGTCTTTACACATTCCCCGACTTCAATACGAATTCGCTCTCGGACCTCTGGGAGACCCAATACTTCGGATCCGTGAACCCCGGGCACCCCGCCAGTTGGGACAGCGACCGGGATGGCGCCACCGATGGCCAGGAATTCCTTGCGGGCACAAGTCCAGCCGATGCGGCCTCCGTTCTCGAACTCCGGGGCCCCTTCGTGCAGCCCAATGGCACGACCCGCTTTGAATGGACGAGCTCGATTGGGTGTGAATACGCGCTGGAAGTCAGCCATGATCTCGACACCTGGCAATCGGTCAGCGAAACGTCGCGCGGCAACGGCCAAGTCCTGGCCGTTACGCTCCCCGTGCTCGATCCCAGACTCAGTTATTTCTTCCGAATACGCGTGACCCCTTAGGGTCCGTGCAAAAATAACTTCCGATTTTGGCGGGAGCGCCGCCGGGTCAGATGCGAGGCGCGTGGGCGAGAGTGTATCCTCGGCGATACTCGACCGTCCAAGCCAACGCTGGCCCCGGGCAAAAGAGCCGCCGCCCGAAGACTTCGCAGAAATGGCCCCCTGGCGCTTTATCTTCGATTGGCTTTGAATCGGGGTCGGACTCGGTATCGGTATCGGAATCGAAAGGGATAACACGAGACGTCGGTGACCTTTGCGCTATTCGGAAACTCGACATCGGAAGAACTCGGACCGTTGCTCGGACTGCGGCAGGGTGATCGTTTGTCTCGTGTTATCTCCCGAGAGGATTTTCACTTGTTGCCAGGCATTGCCGGCAAGGTCGGCGCTCGCATCAATCCGGTAAGTCCGTCCCCATAGCGTCCGCACGGACATGCAGAAACTGTCTGAGACATGCCGGGGTTCAAGCAATGTGCCTTGAGGATTTCCGTTCAGTCTCATGAGACCTTGACGCTCGGTGGCTTCTTTCTCAGAAAATGTGCCAGCGACCATAACCTGGCCATCGGGCTCGACCAGTCCGCTGAGATACGGTCCGCTGCTGCTGCTTGCCGGCACGAGTTTGAATGATTCATCGATCTGCCCATCCGGCCAAAACCGAACGATACTGGCCAATCGAGAATCCGCAGACAGTCCACTTCCGTAAACGGACACGATCATTTTCCCGTCCGGTTGCACTGCGAGAATGCCCGCCGCGGCTCTGGTCAGGGGTGATGTCTGGAAACTATTGTTGAGGGAACCATCCGGGTTGATTCTCCATAGTCCACCCGGACCGGGAGACGAAGGAATATTGCCCGAGGTCACCACAATTTTCCCGCTGGGCTGCACAATGAGTGACGTAATCGCAAGGCGCAATTCAGCCGGATAAACGAACGATGAATCCGGGCTGCCATCCGAATTGAACCGTCCCAGCCAACAGCGACCAGGATCCATTGGAGTTGCCTGGATCACGACAATCTTGCCGTCCGGTTGAACCGCCAGCCCGTAAGTGTTAATGGTGTTGTGGCTGAACGGCTGGAATGATGCGTCCAGCATCCCGTTCGGCTGAACTCGCCAGAGACGAGTGCACTCGGTTCCGGAGGGTTTCACCCCGCTCACCACGATCTTTCCATCAGCCTGCAACGCAAAACTCCGGCCTCCTTCCGTTTGAGTCGGATCAAACAAGGGATCCAACTGCCCGCTCTCCAGCAACCGAACGATGCGAGTGATCGTTGGAGGTGTTCGCTGCCCAAAACCGCATGCGGCCAGGAGTTTGCCGTCAGGTTGCATCGCAAGGGAAGTGACAGCGGCGAGCGGAAGGCTCGCATCTCGAAGGGGCTCGTATGAACCATCGAGTTGGCCGTCACTCAACATCCGGCAAAGCGCGGGAGTAATGGGCTCACTGGCCCTGGTCAGATAGCGGCCGGCATAGATTCGACCGCTGGAATCTCGCGCAAGAGCCTGGACACTGTCATTCGGACTTCCGTTCGTCCCTGCATCAAAGGTGATATCAACCGATCCCGGCCATGTCGGACCCGCCGTGACCTTCAACTGAACCGCTGGGCTGGTGACCGTGCCATACTCGTCTGTCACCCGCACCTGAACCTGTCCGGCATCGTTCATTTGAACATTCCGCCGCTTAAAAACCTCTGTTGTTTGGCCGGGAACCAGATTGCCATCTCGGTGCCACACCAGGCTGGGATTCCCCACGCTCCGAACTCGAGCGCAAATCCTGGCCACATGACCTTCAGTAAACTCAACCGAACTCGGAATCACGCTGACTTGCGGCGGCCCGGGGGGTTGGTCGCCGCCTTCCAGACGGATAACTGGATTCACTTTTTGTCCGGCGATTTCAAAGCCCCACCCTCTGATTAAAACACTCCCATCCGGCTCAGGCACCGCCCCTTCAACAATCAGCTGATCCGAAGCGGCCTCTTGTCCGCCATTCCACGTGAAATCGCACCGGAATCCGTTATCGATGACTCCTTCTTGGCCGAACCGAGCCAGCCCCGGAAGGAAATGTCCGTTCACCTCGTCAAAATCTCCTCCCACCAGAATCTTGTCATCTGCCTGCAATGCCAGTGTCGTAATGATACCGTTCATAACAATATTCCCAGGAAAAGCCGGATCCACAGAACCGTCGGACAACAACCGCCATAATCGTCCCGTGCACCCGATGGGATCCGGTTCAAGGTTATTCTGCGCCCACAACAATTTCCCGTCCGATAGCACCTTGAATGACTTTGCGGGAAAACTGATTGCCGAAACGTTAAATGTGGAATCGAGAGTTCCATCCGAGTTTAATCGGATAGGCCTGCCCCAGGTAAGGTATATCCGACCATCCGGGAGCGGCTCAATTTGACTCACAGTCGAGGATGAAGTCGGAAACGCGCTCAGAAAATGGCCGGCAAAGGCCGTATCGAGTATGCCCTCAGAATTCATCCTGAGGAGATTCTTCACGGGAACGCCGTCGAATTCTGATATATTCCCCCCGACCAGAAGCGCCCCATCCTTTTCAACTGCCAATGACACAACATCTGAATCGTCTCCCAAGCCCATCGGAGCAAAACCGGCGTCCACGGCGCCGTCCGTTAACAACCGGGCCACTCGGTTCCTCAGAACTCCACCCAGCCCCGAGTAACTTCCGCCAACATAGAGACGGCCATCGGCGGCGGATGCCAGGCACGTTACCTCCCCTCCGTTCACCGTCAATCGCCACTGGATCTGGCTCCCGCCAGCGTTGATTTTGACCAACGCGTTAGTCCCTTGTCGCGCGAGTCCAACCACCATCCCGCCCTCCGGCAGCACCAATAAAGCGCTCACCCGTTGGACATCACCCAACACCTCATGAAAGTCCGTCATCAAGTTCCCTGGACTTCCATAGACCAATGTTATAGAGGCAAAAATGACCCCCACGAATGACGTCACCGCAAACCGACTTCGAAACAGAGAATTGTCATGTGTGATTAGAGTTTTGGTTTTTTTATTCATAATGCACTCCTTGCCCGAATGAGCCGTCGGGAAGACCTGTCGAACGCCCATTTTTCTTCCTTGATTTCAAGGAAACCTTACGAGGCTGAACCTCAGACCGGCCTGACGTTCTCCGCCTCTCCCAAAAACGCCGGTCTAAGGTTGGGCCTCGCTCAGCGAAACTGCTGCGCGGTTTGTGCTGTCAAATTTGACCTGTTGATGGAAAACACTTATCTACTGTTCGTACTTTTTTCCAAAATGTCCATGTTAAATCGACTCGTTATCCGCTCGGGATTTCTTACAGCAAATCAGCTAATCAAGCACCGCCTCAAACCGTGCTCGCAGGACAATCCCTCCAAAGGGACTTCGTGTGAGTGGCCGGCTTGAGGCGGCGGATCTTATGCGTGGGACCGGCATTGGATCGGTCCTCACCAACTTAGTCCCGGGCAAAAACCCTCGCCCAGCACCCCTGGTAATTTTTCAAAAGGCTCTAAATCTTCCAGGGGGCGCGATTGGCGCGGTCCAGCCAGGTGTTGGCCTCGTTATCGCCCACGAACTTCTCGTTGGCCGGATCCCATTTCAGGGCGCGTTTATGCCAGAAGGCCAGGTTGCCGAGGTGGCACACCGTTACGGAACGGCAGCCGATCTCGACGTCGCAGATCGGTTGTTTGCGGGAACGAATGCACTGGATCCAGTCCTGGTGATGGCTGTTGCTACTGTAAAGGTGGATGTCATTGGGACCGAGTGGGGTTTTCTCGATCGATTCAGGCTCCGCCTTGAGCTTGCCGCGATCCACGCAGACCTTGCCGTTCTCGCCGACGAACACCACGCCAAACGGATAGTCCTTTAATCCGCCGTGGTGCATGACGATGCCATTGGCGTATTTGTAGGTTAGGCGCTGATACTCCTTGCCATCGGGAGGATGAATTTCCACCGGACCGCTGTTGTCCATTCCCAGGCCCCACTGAGCGATATCAAAGTGGTGCGCGCCCCAATCGGTCATGCCCCCGCCTGAGTATTCGATGTAACTGCGCCAGTCGGGGAAATGTTTGTGCACGCCGCGGGGGCTGAGGATCTCGTGGTAGCCACGGTAAGGCGCTGGGCCCAGCCACATGTCCCAATCCAAACCGGGCTGCATTGGTTGCGTGGGCAAATCGCACGGCTTGGAAGGTCCGCCCACGTTGACCCAGACCTCCTTGATTTTGCCAATCCGGCCGTTGCGCACCCATTCACAGGCCTTCCGGAATTCGGAGGACGAGCGCTGCATGCTTCCCACCTGGCATACGCGGTCGTTGGCCCGAACGGCGTTCACCATGGCCCTGGCCTCGGTGATGGTCAAGGACAACGGTTTTTCAATATAAATATCCTTGCCAGCGTTCGCCGCTTGGATGACCTGAATGGCATGCCAGTGATCGGGCGTGGCAATGACAACCGCGTCAATATCGGGTCGCGAAATGAGATCCCGAAAATCGTTAAACGCCGCACAGCCCTTATAGGTCCCGGCCTTTGCCTGAGTGTAATATTCGTCCGCCATCTGACGGGCGGATTCGCGCCGGTCCTTGTCGACTTCAGCGACCGCCAGGACCTGGACGTCCTGATTCGGCAGGAAACCCCGAAGATGATAGCGATTCTGGGTTCCTAATCCTATGAAACCCAATGTGATGCGGGAGTTTGGTTTGGCATTCGGAGCCGCCGACCAGACGGATGAAGGCAGAAGGAGAGGAGCTCCCAAGCTCGCGAAGGCGGCGCTTTTTAAAAAATGACGTCGATTAATGTTAGGCTTGTTCATGTGAAGTGGTCTATTGGATATTCGGACGCAGGATAACGCGATCGCATTCAAGGGAAAACCTTTTTCAGTCTTCTGCGCACAATTTTTCGAATTGGCCTTCATCAAGGATGGTGACACCCAACTGCCGGGCTCGATCCAATTTGGACCCCGCGTCGGCGCCTGCGATCACGCAAGTGGTTTTCTTGCTCACGCTGCCGGCGACTTTGCCGCCCAAAGCCTCGATTTTTGCGGTCGCCTGCTCCCGGGTCATATGAGGGAGGGTGCCTGTCAGGACAAAGGTCTTTCCAGTGAATGGCCCCGGCCTTGTGGCCGCTGGACCCGGAGTTGATTTAAGTTTGAGTCCCGCCGCGCGCAGTCGTTCCAGCAGACCCTGGTTGCGTGGATCTCCAAACCAACGAGTCACACTTTGGGCGATGACTTCGCCCACATCCGCCACCCGAGTCAGTTCCTCGATCCCAGCCAGGCGCATCTCATCGAGGGACTCGAAATGCCGACACAAGGCCTTCGCGACTCCGGCCCCCACATGCAGGATGCCAAGTCCAAACAACAGACGCCAGAGTTCCCGGTTCTTGCTCGCCTCGATGGCTTCGATGAAATTCTGCGCCGACTTGGCCCCCATTCGTTCCAGACCCGCCACCTCAAATACAGTCAGCTTGTATAAATCCGCCACATCCCGGACAAGACCCCGCTTCACCAACTGCGATATCAGCACCTCCCCCGCTCCTTCAATATCCATTACCCCACGCGCGCACCAATGCTCGATCCGCCCCCGCACTTGAGCCGGACAATCCGGATTTGAACACCGCCATACCACGCCCAAATCATCCCCGCCGGCATTCGCCGTCCGCGACACCAAGGATCCGCACTCGGGGCAGTGTCGGGGAAACTGGAACGGTGTTTCCTTGCCGGTCCGTCTCTCGAACAGGACCCGGGCCACCGCCGGAATGACTTCGCCCGCCTTTTCGACCAGCACCCAATCCCCTTCGCGGATGTCCTTCCGGCGCATCTCCTCATCATTATGCAGCGTGGCCCGGCTGATGGTGCTTCCGGAAAGAAAAACCGGGGTCAATTCAGCCACCGGGGTCAAGGCCCCCGTTCGTCCCACCTGGATGACAATCTTTTGGAGTTGAGTTTCGGCCTGCTCCGGGGCGAATTTGTATGCAATCGCCCAACGGGGCGCTTTTGCGGTGGCCCCGATCTGGTCGCGCAGGGCAAACGTGTTCAGCTTGATGACAGCGCCATCGGTTTCATACGCAAAATCCTTCCGGAGACGATCCAGGTCGTCGATGGCCTCAAACAACTCCAGAAGTGACCGGCAGAACCAGGTTTTCTCGGGCGTCTTCAGTCCCAGTTCCTGAAGCCATTTCAGAAGCGTTCTTTGCTCGAACGGAACTCCCGTCCCGCTCTCCTCAATAAGACCCGCCCCGTAAAGCACGATGTCCAAGGGCCTGCCCGCCACCACCCGGGCATCGAGCTGTTTCAATGAACCCGCCGTCGCGTTCCGAGGATTGGCGAAACGCTCCTCGCCCGATCTTTCCCGTTCTTCATTCATCCGGTCAAACGCGGCGGTCGGCATGTAGACTTCCCCTCTGACCTCCAGGATCCGAGGGATCTGAATCGAAGGTCTCCTCTGGAACAGATCCGATTCTGAGGAACTTCCATGCGATCCAGTCACTGCTCCTCCCAGGCGCAAGGGCAAGCCCCGGATCGTGCGCAAATTGGCGGTAATATCATCGCCCGTAATCCCGTCGCCCCGGGTGGCGCCTGCGGTGAACAAACCGTCTTCATAACGAAGATTGACCGCCACCCCATCAATTTTGGGCTCGACCGTCCATTCGAGGATCTCTCCAGGCAATAATCTCCGCACCCGTTCGACGAATTCCGCGACTTCCTCGCGGGAATAAGTATTGTCGAGGCTCATCATGGGCACCCCATGACGAAATGGTTTAAATGCCTCCAGCGGCTTGCCCCCGACGCGCTGCGTGGGAGAATCCCGAGCGATCAAGGGAGGATACTGGCCTTCCAGATCCCGCAGTTCCCGATAGAGCCGGTCATATTCCGCGTCACTGATCGTTGGTTTGGCCAGCACATAGTAAGCATGGTCGTGCCGGCGAATGCGATCAGCCAATTCCGCGTATCGTTCCTGGATCTCTCGAGGAATCATGCGCTTGGCTTTACATGACGCCGCAGTTTTTTGCACGTCGAAACATGTTTGCGGACCTGCCTATTTCGAGTGATAGTGAGCGGTGGCCATCCGCCATCATACGCGCCATAATTCAGCCAGCCGGCCCCCTGTTCCCGGCAGGACTCAACTCCTCCTGTATGCCCCCTGATACGATTACCCAACCTCGAATCACTTGCGCCTACTGCGAGGCTCCTATCGCTTCGGATCCCGTCGCCGGCCGGCTCCAGGAGGATCGTCGCGCGGTTTACTGCTGTTACGGTTGCCGGATACTGGGCGAAAGCGGAGGGAAATCGACCGGTTTCCTGCAGGAAAACATTTCTTCCTGGTTCAAAATCCTCGTGGCCATCCTCGTCGCAGGGCAAGCGATGCTCCTCAGCCTAGCGATCAACCTCAGCCCGCCCGAAGGAACGGTTCGCTGGATTCTGCACGGCGCCTTGTTCTTCTCGAGCGTCGTCGTGGCGGCCTTGCTCGGTCTTCCGCTCTTGGAATCGGTCTGGGACAATCTGAAAGCCCGGAGAATCTCGATTGAGCTGCTGTTTGTGACCGGAATCGTGGGGGCCTGGGGCACTTCGTTGCATTCCACAATTACCGGCAGCGGCGCGGTTTACTATGAGGTCGTCGCAGTGCTTCTCGGCGTTTATTCCGCGGGAAAAACCCTGGGCGCCCAGTCCCGCGCCCGGGCGATCGCCGAATCACACCGCCTGCAGGAAACCTTCGATCGATGCCAGCGCTGCGAATCGGACGGCACAACCCGTGAAGTCCAGGTCGCGGCCATCCAACCCGGCGACCAGATCATCGTCCGCGCCGGTGAACCCATTCCCGTCGATGGCAGAATCGTGCAAGGCCAGGCCTTTGTCCGCGTAACTCCGCTGACCGGCGAGCCTTATCCCGTGGTGAGGCGCGAAGGCGATCCTGTTCTCGCAGGTTCGTATTCCGAGGATGGACAGTTACGGATCGAGGCCACGGTATCGGGTCGGGACCGCCAGTTGGATGGCCTGTTAAACGCCCTGATCCGTTCCCGGGAATTGCCTTCCCGGATCCAAAACCAGGCCGACCGGATTGTGAAATGGTTTCTGCCGTTGGTCATCAGCATCGGCTTGGGAACCTTCCTGTTCTGGGCGATGCGAGCCGACCTCCAGACCGGTTTGTTTAATGGCATGGCCGTCTTGTTGGTGGCCTGCCCCTGCGCCTTGGGACTGGCAACCCCCCTGGCCTTATGGAACGTCATGGCCGTATTAGCCACCCGCGGCTTGGCGATCCGAACCAGCCGCGCTCTGGATCATCTGGGACAATTGACTCTTCTGGTCTTCGACAAAACCGGCACCCTGAGCGAGGAAAAGCTCTCCCTGATCGACTTGACAACCGCCGGCGAAGTGGAGGAACGCCGGGAGTTGCTCGATATTCTCGGAGCGGTGCAGAATCAAAGCGTTCACCCCGTGGCCCGCGCCTTTCATCACCTGAGCGCCTGCGCAATTCCATCCGCCTCCCCAGACCGCCCCGCTGAGACGGCTGACATTTCCCTCCTCAAACCCAAAGTGCAGTCCACCAAGGTCATTCCCGGCCAGGGCTTGGAAGCCTGGGTGGTCTTATCTGGCGGCGAAGAACGGCATCTGCGCTTTGGCCAGCGCGAGTTCATGCGCGATCTTTCTCCGGAAAAAGACTTGCTCGATCGGTTGAATCGCCAGCCGGAAGATCACCTGATCCACATTGAAATGGAGGGGCGCCTGCGCGCCATCGCCGCGGTGCGGGAACGTCTCCGATCGTCTGTGGCGGAAACCATGCATCAAGCCCGGGAACTGAATCTGGCGTGCTCGGTCCTCACAGGCGATCTCCCGCAACGAGCCGAACGCCTGGGCTTGAACCAGGTGCAAGGCTCTCTGACACCGCAAGCCAAGGCGGAATGCGTCCAGACATTGCGGTCCAAAGGCGGGCGGGTTGGTTTTGTCGGCGATGGCATCAATGACGCCCCGGCCGTCAACGCCGCCGATGTCGGCATCGCCTTGGCTCATGGAGCCGGCATCACCACCGCCCATGCGGACGCGGTTTTGTTCGGAGACGATCTGCGGGTGATTCCCTGGGCGGTGGGCCTCTGCCGCCAGGTCCATGGTTCCATTCGATCCAATCTCCTCTTTGCCGCCGCATATAACACGGTCGGAATTGTGCTGGCTGCCAGCGGCATGCTTCATCCGGTGGTGGCTTCCCTGTTGATGGTCGTCTCAAGTTTCACAGTTTCCTGGCGGGCTTTGCGGGGGAGCGAAGCCGCAGATTTCTGCTGTGCCGGCGGTCGCCGTCCAAACTTCCTCTCGACCTTCAACACCGCGCTGGCCCGGCCTGAGCCGGATGTCTCCGCAACATCCGAACAGGCGATTCCCAGCTTGCCGGCCAAACCCTCGGAGCTTGGTTCGCCTCGCCCGACAATACCATCCAAAGCCTACGAACTCGGCGCGCAACGCGGACAGCAAAATTCCAAGCAATCCCCTCTGTCTCAGTTTTACGCATGCCTCGTCCGATGGATCGGTTCCAATTCTGTCCAGGCGGCCTTATTCGCTCTCCAAATCCCATTCCTGCTCTACCTCGGCAATCTGAGTCCCCTGCCCGGCATCGTTCTCGGCTCGATCGTCCTGGTTCTGGCTGTCCTTCTGGCATGGGCGCGTCCGCGAACCACCGAAGGACAACACGCGTTGACCATGACGGCGGCCATGCTGGGCCTGGGCAACTGGGGGATGATCCTGGGATGGTGGGCGGATCTTGGATTCTTTCAATACAGCGGTCTGGCGTGTTGTCATTCGCATGATGGCTTTTCGTGGCTTGCTTTTATGAACATGCCCTGGATGTACGGGGGGATGCTGGTTCTCGGGCTTCCCCCTATGCTTTTGAGTCCGCCGATCTCGCGTCGCGGTTTGGGCCGGATTAGTCTCGGGATTCTGGCATCGGCCGGAATGGTCTGGGGAATGGCTTACGGCAATTACGTCGCCTTGCACTGGCTCCAACCCTCGGCGATGTGGCGTTTCGTGGTTTCGCTGGGAGGCATGGTAGTCGGCATGCTGGCCGGGATGTTTTTCTTGTGTGAACTCGGCCGGGCCATATCCTTGCTGCTGCGATCTCGAACTCGCCTGCATGAGGCTTGAAAAGCGACTGGGGGTGTGACATTTTCCAGGGCGTTTTATGGCGGTGATTCGCGCTGAGGAACTGACAAAGATCTATCGCACCTACCAGAAGAAACCCGGTCTGGCCGGCGCGATTCAGGGTTTGTTTCGCCGGGAGTATTCTCAGACCATCGCAGCCAACGCGGTGAGTTTCTCCGTCGAGGAAGGCGAACTGGTCGGTTTTCTGGGGCCGAACGGAGCGGGCAAAACCACGGTTCTTAAAATGCTGTCCGGCCTGCTCCACCCAACATCGGGCGAAGCCACCGTGCTGGGGTATCGTCCCTGGCGCCGGGAAAATGCCTACCAACGGCAATTTGCGCTCCTCCTCGGCCAGAAAAACCAATTGTGGTGGGATTTGCCGGCCTTGGAGTCTTTTGAGTTGAACCGGCAGATTTACGGCGTGCCCCGAAAGGCATTCGCTCAGACGCTCGAGGAACTGGTGGAACTGCTGGAGATTCGCGACAAGTTGCGGGTCATGGTGCGCGAGCTTTCGCTGGGCGAACGCATGAAAATGGAATTGATCGCGGCCCTGCTGCACGGTCCGCGCGTGTTGTATCTCGATGAGCCGACGATCGGCCTGGATGTGGTTTCCCAGAAAAAAGTGCGCGATTTTCTGAAGCGCTACACTCAGGAGCGGAAAATCACCACCCTGCTCACCAGCCATTATATGGCCGACATCCAGGAGTTGTGCCGGCGGGTCATCATCATTGATCATGGACGTATCTTTTTCGACGGCCAATTGACCGATGTGATCGAGCGTTTCGCCCGTTTCAAAGTGGTGGGATTCACCTGCGTCAGCGGTTTCAATGGTTTTGATTTTCGCCGGGCCGGAGAAATCGTGGAGTCAAGCCCCATCACGGTGAAACTGAAAGTCCCGCGCGACAATCTGACCACTCTCTGCCGGGAGGTGATGAACCGTTTCGAGCTGTCCGATCTCAGCGTGCAGGAAACCCCGGTCGAAGATGTCATCCGGGACGTGTTCGATTCACATCGCAATCGGACCGCAGCTGGCCCGGGTTCGGCGGAGGATTGACGCATGGGCCGTTTTTTGAGGACCTACGCGCACGTCTTTGCCGTGGGCTGGCAGAATACGTTCACCTATCGATGGAACTTCGTTCTGCGCAGCCTGTTTTCGTTTGTGCCGCTGATTGGCACGGTCTTTCTCTGGCGGGCGATCTACGAAGGTCATCCCGAGGGTTCCCTCGCGACACGATACGATTATCCGCAGATGATTTTCTACTTTCTGCTGAGCATCCTGGTCAACCTTCTGACCGTGCCCACCGAGGACGAATGGCAGATTGCCTCCGACATCCGGGATGGTTTCATCAACTCGATTTTGCTGAAACCGATCGATTATTTCACCTATCGCTACTGTCTGTTCGCGGCCTATCGGCTGGTCTACACGCTGGTCGCCGTCACGCCGGTTCTGATCGCGCTCTGGATCTTCCGGCATACGGTTCGCTGGCCGGAGCATGCCGAAACTTACCTGGCATTTGCCGTCTCGCTTATGTTGAGCGGCACGCTGCAATTCCTGATTGCCTATTCGATAGCGCTGCTGGCCTTCTGGATCCAGGAGGTGTCAACCCTGGTGTTCATTGTCTACGCTTTCGAGGTGTTCTTCAGCGGTCAGATGTTTCCCTTGGACATTCTGCCGCCGGCATGGGTCACCGTGAGTTGGTGGCTGCCGTTTCAGTATGAAATCTATTTTCCGGTGCAGGTATTTCAGGAGCGGCTGACTCCCAGCCAGGTCTGGGGAGGGCTCTGCATCGCCGCCGGCTGGGTCGGCGCGGGCTGGATGGGCGCGCGCTGCATTTACCGGTCGGGCCTGAAACACTACACGGCGGTGGGAGGATGATATGAAACTGCTCCCCATACGGCGTTACGCCGGGATTTACCGAATGCTGTTGCGAACTTCTCTGATTCGCGACATGAACTTCAAGGCGAACTTCTGGCTCTGGATCGTAGTCGAGGGACTTTGGTTCTTCCTTCAACTGGCCTTTATCCAGGTCATTTTCAGCCAAACGGAATCGGTCGCCGGCTGGAACAAATTCGAGATGATCCTTTTGGTCGGCACCAATCACCTGATCGCGCAGTTTTTCCAGGCCTTCTGTTACCAGGGACTGGCGGAAGTGCCGGATCTGGTGCGGACCGGCCGCCTCGATTTCTGGCTCTTGCAGCCGGTGGACAGCCAATTCGTCGTCGCGTTGCGCCGCTTCGGGGCCGACAGTCTGGTGAACGTGGCCATAGGCTTTGTCTTTGTCGGCTACGCGTGTGTTCAACTGCGGCTGGATGTGAGTTGGGCCTCGGCGAGTCTCTATCTTTTGCTGGTGTGCAGCGGGATCCTGATTCACTTCTCTCTGTTAAGCCTGCTGGTCACCCTCTCCTTTTGGATCGTTCGCGCCCAGGGCCTGGTCTTTGGATACTACAACCTGTTCAACATATCCCGGATTCCCGAGGATGCCTTTCGCGGTTTCGCGCGCGTGTTCTTTACCTGGGTGTTGCCGATGCTCGTGGTCGCCAACATTCCCGCCAAGGTCATCCTCCATTTCCATTGGCGGCAGGGCTTGGCCATGATCGGCATGTCGATGGTGTTGGCCTGGATTTCCCATCGGGTGTGGCGATGGGCTCTGGCTCACTACACCAGCGCCTCTTCCTGAGGCAGCAAAACCATAAACAGTCCAGCCAAACAGTATATGCAACGCGCTCTGTTAATACTCCTAATCGGCCTGATGGCCAGTGCGACCCTTGCCGCAACCGGCAATTCTCCCAGCCTCTCTCTGCGCGGTTCATGGCGATTTGCCCTCGATCCGGATGGCATCGGCCAGGCCCAGGAATGGTATCGCCGGGATTTGCCGGACCGGATCACGCTGCCGGGCACCACCGACCAGGCCGGAAAGGGCTATCCCCTGGATCCCGACCGCATGAACTACGCCGTCGATGTGCTGAGAACCCAATGGCCCGGCACTCAACTACCCCAGCGCGCCGACGAAGCCGGAACCCTCGTGCGTGACCCTCTGTTCATCGGCAAGGCCTGGTATCAACGGGATCTCCTCATCCCGCGGGCCTGGGAAAACCGCCACCTTCAATTGCGGATCGAGCGCGCCCTCTGGCGCAGCCGGGTTTGGCTGGATGACCGGTTCGTCGGGACCTGCGACAGCCTCGTGGCCGACCATCGCTATGACCTCGGCCGCATACCGTCAGGCCAGCATCGGCTCACGGTGTGCGTCGATAACGACCTCCAGCATAACATCGGCATCATCGGCCATGCTTACGGTCCGGAAACACAATCCCGATGGAACGGCATGATCGGCGATCTCCGCCTCATCGCCACCGATCCGGTCTTCATCCGCTCCATCCAAGCCTACCCGGAAACAACCCCTCGCCGGGCGCATGTGCGCGTGAAATTGGCCAATCCCTCGGAACTCTCCTTCGAAGGCCATCTCCGGCTCAAAATCCAGGCCGCCCCCGGAACACCCCCGATGAAAACGCTTGCGGTTGACCGGATCATTCAGACCTCCCAATCGGAGTCCGTCATCGAACTGGACCTTCCCCTGCCCGATTCGGTCCGATGCTGGAACGAGTTTTCACCAGCGCTGTATCAGATCCAGGCGGAGCTTCGCGGCCAAGCCGATCAGTCCAAGATCCAGCACGAACAAACGATCCCTTTCGGCCTCCGCGAGATTCGCCGCCAGGGACGGCACATCGAAGTCAATGGCCGCCGAGTTTTCCTGCGCGGCACTCTCGATTGCTGTGTGTATCCGAAGACCGGGCATCCCCCCATGACACAACCCGAGTGGGAACGCGTTCTGGGCGCCATCAAAAGTTATGGCTTCAATCATGTCCGATTCCATTCCTGGTGCCCCCCCGAAGCCGCCTTCGCCGTCGCCGATCGCATGGGTTTATACCTTGGACCGGAAACGCCGTTCTGGGTGGATGACTGGACCGTCGAGACCGGCAGTCGTCCGAAACGCTTTGGATTTGACAACGACGCCCTCGAGTATGTCCGCAACGAAATCCGACGCATCAGTGATGCCTATGGCAACCATCCCTCTTTTGCCTTGTTCTGCATCGGCAACGAGTTCGGCATGGGAAGCGATTGGGAAACCGTCCATCGAGTGCTGGCCGAGGCCAAGGCCTACGATCCTCGTCATCTGCAAACGGCGACCACGGCCCGCAAACAAACCCCCGCCGATGATTTCTGGATCACGCATTCCACCGGCAAGCAATCCACGCGCGGCGTGGGACCGCCACACACCGACTGGGATTTCACACCGGCAACCCTCGAAGCGGACCTCCCGATCCTCGCGCATGAGACCGGGCAACGGCCTGTTTTCCCCGATTACGAGGATCTGTTGCCCAAATTTACCGGCCCCTTAAAACCGCTGAATTACGTTCGCCTTCAGCGGCTGTTGAACACCTCGGGCCTCGGTCGGCAGATGAAAGACTTCGAGTGGGCCTCCGCCAGGTTTCAGGGGGTGCAATATCGGGCCGAGCACGAGGCCATGCGCCGCACACCGGATCTCGCGGGTTACCAACTGCTCATGTTAAACGATTTTACCGGGCAGAGCGAAGCCCTCGTTGGCATCCTCGATCCCTTCTTCGAATCCAAGGGAGTAATCCGCCCCTCAGAAGTCCGCCAGTGGAATGCGCCGACCGTGCCGTTGGCACGGTTCCAACGGCATACATGGTCGGCAGACGATAGCCTCGATGCGTCATTCGAGGTTTCTCATTTTGGGGAGCAGGATCTCCGCCAGGCCTCAGTGCGTTGGGAACTCCGAGACCCGGATAGCGGTTGGAAAACCAATGGCCAACTGGGAACATTCAACATTCCCGCCGGGGCCATAACATCTCTCGGCAAAATCCGTGTTCCATTGGACACAATTAAAACACCCGCATGCATCGTCCTCCAGATCTCGGTTGGCAAGATCTCAAACCAATGGCGGCACTGGGTTTATCCCGACAACATTCAGGAGCCGGATTCCTCCCGGGTTTTTGTGACTCGACACTACGACGACGCCGCGCGCGCCAAGTTGGCGCAAGGAGAGGCGGTCCTGCTCCTGGGATCTCGGCTCAAGACTGCGAGATCCGCCCCGGCAGGATTCGCGTCTGTTTACTGGTCCGCTGGTTGGTGGGGTCATGCGTTCTCCTCGCTCGGATTGCTCTGTCGTCCCGACCACCCCGCCCTGGCCGGTTTTCCGAACCCCGGTCACAGCGATTGGCCATGGCACCCGGTTATTCAAGGCGGTTCGTTGTTCGACCTCACCGGCGCCCCTGCGGGTTTCCGTCCCCTGGTGCAGGCCGTGCCCGATTTTCATTTCTGCCGGCTGCTCGGTTACCTGTTCGAAACCCGCGTCGGCCCAGGCCGGTTGCTGGTTTGCGGCTTCAATCTGGATTCCAAGGATCCCGCCGCCCGCGCCCTGAAAACAAGCCTCTTGGACTATGCGCGATCCCGTGATTTCGCCCCCGCGATCGAATTGGAGGCCACGCTGCTGAACCAATGGCTTTCCGAAGCTCCCTAAGGGTCTGTTCAAAAATAACTTCGGGTTTTGCTGGCGGCAGTTTGGCTGGCTGGCGAGGCGCGAATGACGAGCATACCCGATGGGGTCTGTAAGGAATGAGCAACGAAGCCAGCCAGCCAAAGAGCCCCAGCCCAACGGGGCGGGGCGGCACCGGGCCATCTGCGTCGTTGGGCGGGCAGTCGAGTATCGCAGAGGATACACTCCCGCCCACCCGCCTCGCATCTGGCCCGGTGGCGCTCCCGCCAAAACCCGAAGTTATTTTTGAACAGACCCTAAGAGCCTGTTTCATAACTCCGAGGAACGCTGTTTTCGCAAGCGCAAGTGCTTGCCGTGGGAATTCTTGCGGTGTAATCTCACGCAACTCTTATGGGCAAAGTCCAGTGCATGTCAGTCCTGAAGGCGTTGAGCGAGATCAACCGCCTCCGGATCATGCGCCTGCTATTAAAGGACGGCCGGAGTGTAAGCGAGATCGCAACACGTTTGAAGATGTCCGAATACAACGTGTCCAAGCATCTGCGAATCCTCAAGGAAGCGGGGCTGCTGGAAATGGAACGGGCCGGCAAACAACGGCGGTATAGCGTCAGCCCCGGCCTCAAGGATCGCCTGGCCGCCAATCAGAACGTCCTGCAACTGGATTGTTGCACCTTCCGATTCGACAAACTCCCGCGATAATTCCCGCCCGCGAGAAAAAGTCTTGTGCCAGCGCCGTTTCATCTGCACTATTGCGCAGATTTTCCATGAATATCACACCGCGCAATCTCGGAAGCGAAGCCGCCAGCCCAACCCGGCCGCGCTACATCATGATCGGCGGATTCCTCGGCGCCGGCAAGACAACCGCGCTCGGCAGACTGGCGCAATGGCTGACCGATCGCGGCATCCGGGTGGGGATGATCACGAACGACCAGGGCTGCAATCTGGTGGACACCGCCCTGCTGCGATCGCAGGGATTTGTGACGGAGGAGATTCCAGGCGGCTGTTTCTGCTGCCGATTCAACTCCCTGCTGGATGCCTCGAAGCGGTTGTCCGACACCACGAGTCCGGAGGTGTTTTTGGCGGAGCCCGTGGGCAGTTGCACCGATCTGGCGGCGACGGTGACCTACCCCCTCCGAAGGTTGCATGCGGACACCTACACCGTAGCGCCGATCAGTGTGTTGCTGGATCCCACCCGTGCCCTGCGAGCGTTTGGCCTGCAGAAAGGCGATAGTTTCACGGACAAGGTTTTCTATATCTACCTGAAGCAAATCGAGGAAGCCGACCTGGTCGTGATCAGTAAATGCGATCTGGTGGACAGCTCTCAGCTCGAACGATTGCGGCAAGCGATCGCGGCGAAGTATCCGCAGAAGGAGATTCTGGCCGTATCGGTCCGCAAAGGCATCAACCTGGAAGGCTGGTTTAACCGCATCATGAGTTCCGAGCAGAAGGCGGGGACATCCATGCAAGTAGACTACCAGGTTTACGCGGACGGAGAGGCCTTGCTGGGCTGGTTGAACTGCGCCGCGCAGCTCAAGGCTCAGCAGGCATTCGATGCCGGCGATTTCCTGAAAAGCCTGGCGAGCGCCATTCAAGAACCCCTGCAGACCCTGAATGCCCAAGTGGCACACCTCAAAATGACCTTTAAAGAAAAATCGGAGGAGAATGGGATTGCGGCCGTGAGCGTGGCTCGCAACGATTGTGCGCCGGAGCTCTCGTTTTGCCTGATGAAGCCAGTTGTCGAAGGCCGGTTGATCATTAATTTGCGAGCCGAGGCGGATCCGGAGGTCCTGGCTCAATCCGTCCATGACAGTCTCGGATCGGTCAGCAGAAAGTTTCCCTCGATGACTGCCATAGTCGATCATCTGGAGTGTTTCCGACCGGGGAAACCGACCCCCACGCATCGGATCGAAAAACTGACCGTCTGAACATTTGCCCATGCGGACACTGCCCAGATGGCTTGTGGGAGAGTTTTGGGGCACTTTCCTGATCGTGTTTTTCGGGTGTGGCAGCGTCTGCGCGTCGGTGCTCGCTGGAGCGCAGTCGGGGGTGTTTCAAGTGGCCATTGTATGGGGGATTGCGATTGCCATTGCCATTCACATGACCAGCGCGCTGAGTGGAGCGCATCTGAACCCGTCGGTGACCGTGAGCATGGCGGTGTGGTCGGACTTCCCCGCGGGACGCGTCATGCCGTACATCCTGGCGCAATTGGCGGGGGCCTTTGCTGCGGCGGCTGTGCTCTACCTGGTGTTTGGAGATGCGCTGCGGACCTTCGAGCAGGCCAATGGCATTGTTCGAGGCGCGATGGGCAGTGAGGCAAGCGCCATGGTATTTGGCGAGTTCTATCCGAGTCCAGGCGGACGCGCTTTGACCGAAGCAACCCGGGCAAGAATGGGCATGGCATCCGCATTTAGCGCGGAGGTCATCGGCACGGCGATCCTGCTCCTGGTGATTTGCTGTCTGACCGACAAGCGGAACAAGACCCGCCCGCGAGGACTGACGGCGGCGATGATTGGTTTGACGGTGACTCTGCTGATTTCGCTTCTGAGTCCCTTGACGATGGCATGTTTTAATCCCGCGCGTGATCTGGGTCCGCGCATATTCTCGTCATTGGCCGGCTGGGGCGGCGTGCCATTTCAAGTCAACGGTCTTGGCTGGCTGACTGTTTACATCCTGGCGCCCATTCTGGGCGGCCTTTTCGGCGGATGGCTCTACCGTTCCTTCTTCAAGCCTTATTATGCCGACCATGAACCTTGTTCCTGCCCATGAACCAGCTAGGGTCGCCGCCCGTGAGCGCTTGCCGCAGCGTGGCCGGTTTTCCTTTGACGCGCCGC
>JAKLHY010000088.1 GCA_022709905.1 Verrucomicrobiota bacterium
TGGCGCCAAACTCCAAGATTTCGGCGGTCTGGGGCACGGGGGGAGCGGCCGCCTCGTCCAGGGCCTGGAGGATGCGCTCCAGGGAGCCGAGGTAGGTGGTTTTGACGATGGTGGGCCGGCCGTCGACGCGCTGGCAGTGGCGGAGGTAGTAATAGGGGTGGCCTTTGACGAGTTTTCGGGTGAGAGTTGGCATACCGTTAGTTAGGTCATACAATTGGCGGTATTCGGTCTGGAGCGTGGTCCCAATTCATAGTGAGAAGAGAATAAAGCGATGCTGTATTATCAGTCAAACGAAAAAACGCCAAGGAATGGCGGCAAAACTTGCTTCGCCAAGGATCGGGGAATTGACTTTGGCGATCAGTTAGGTCATACAATAAGCTGCTAAACTCGAGGAACGCAGGAAGCAAGGAAGGTATGACCAGGGAGTTATCCGGAAGCCTGCAAACACGGGCTGAAATCAACCTGGAGCGCCGCTGAGCCTTAAACGATCAGATCACCCCATCCAGAACCAGCTGTCGCAACCTGTAAAGTCCCGCTAGGGCGCGCACGAGTTCGGGTTTCGGTCCCGTTTGTGTTCGGGCCAGAACGTGAACCTCCAAACCGAGCTGCCGGCCGAGGAGAGCGCCGAGCAAACCGATCGGTCCGGCCCCGGTCACCAGAACCGTTTTTGGCTCCCAAAATGCTCGGCGCCCCACCGCCAGGACCTGCTCCCAGGCCTTGGTAACGACGCTCATGGGTTCGAGCAACACGCCGAGAATCCCCAGCGCCGGGTCCACTTTGACCGCGTATTCGGGTTCGATCCGCCAGCGTTCCGACATGAATCCGTGACGCTGTTTGATGCCGCGCTCGGTGTACTGGCCGTTGCAACACATGTCCCATTCGCCCACGGCGCAATTGGGGCAGGGCACAGGATCCGGGCGGCGGACAATGCCTGCCACCAGGTCGCCCCGTTTCAGCCCGCTGGCCGGGCCAGGATCGAGCACGCGGCCCAGGGACTCATGGCCCAGCACGAGGCGCGTCTGACCCGGAGGCGGCCAGCCGTATTTGCCGTCGGCAATCTCAACGTCGGTTCCACAAACGCCGACGGCCACCGCCTCCACCAGCACGGAGCCGTTTTGGATGTCCGGTTCCGGCACGTCGTCGAAGCGCGCCGACCCCGCCTTTGTGGGTTCAACGGTGATTGCTTTCATCCGAGTGTCTTTCGCTTGCGTCGTTTGTTGGCTTCCGCTCCCACTGCTTGCCGCCGGCTACTCCCCATCTCGGTTCGCCCGTCACTCGCCGTGCTGTTCTGCGGGGCCAACAGGGCGAATGCGTGATACCCCCATGGGGGCAGGTCGAGGTAGAGGCCACACGACTGGAGGGTGTCTCCATCGCGATCGTATTGGGCGGGTCCCAGCAGATCCTTAAGCCGGACTATTCGGCCGGCCAGATCAGGAGACGGAAACCGCACGTAGCACTGGCTCTGGTGAGGCGCGTAGTTGACGACCACCCACAAGGCGCCGCCACCGTCACCTTGCCAGGCGGTTGCCAGAAGACAATCGACCGTCCAGTTTCCCTCCCAAGCCGGCACACACTCCAGCAAACGCCACTGGCCACTGCGGACTTCCGGGCGCCGCAACACGGCGAGCATGGAGGCATAGAATTGGCGCAGGGCCTCGTCGGCAGGCTCGGCTGGGGCGCGGACCAGGTGCGGCGAGATGCGTTTGCGGCATCCCTCGAATTGGCCTTGGTGGAAGAACCGCAGACCGGGTGACAAGTAGGTAATGACCGCCGCTGCCTGGTGCATTACCGCTGGAAACGTGGCTGCCGCCCGGGGCTCGTCGTGGTTCTCCAGAAACCGCGCCAGCTTGTTTTGATAATCCAAGCCGGCGTAGAGATGCTCGCGAACTGGCCGGGCGTGCCCTTCGCGCAGGCGATCGTAGAGACGCTTGTCGTAGGCGTAATCGAATCCCTGCTGCTGCATCGTCCACTCGAGGTCCCAATAGACTTCCGCCATGAAGCAAAACCCCTGGAACCGCTCCCGCACGCGCCGTGTCGCTTCCGGCCAGAACATCCTGGATGGAACGCCCCAAGTGCGTTCAAAGACATCCGGCAAGACGAGCATGGCCATGTCGCAGCGCACGCCGTCGCACTGCCCGGCGATCTTCAGCAGCTCGCCGATCATCGCTTCCGGTGTCGACGGGTTGCCGTAATTGAGCTGGAGGGTGTCCGGCCAGCCGGGGAAGTAAGGGTCCCGCCCATGAGCCAAAATCAGATCGCCGCCCTTTCGCTTCACAAGGGTGTAGTTCATCGGCGCCCGGGCCAGGTCCGCGTCCGTTCCGCAGATGTAATACTCGGGGTGTTCCTCAACCCAAGGATGATCCGGGGCGGTGTGGTTGGGGACAAAGTCGAGCATCAACCGCAGGCCGCGTTGCGCGAGCCGCTCGCGCAGGCGCGCCAGCGCTGCATCCCCTCCCAAAGAGGGTGACACCGTGTAGCCGGTGATTGCGAAGCCCGAGCCAGCGATGTCGTCGTCGGTCAGGTCCGGCAATGTCTCCTGGAATTCCTTGCGCCATTCCGGGCTGTTCCGCGACACCTGCTGGCCCACCGGCCCGGTCTGCCACACGCTCAGGAGCCAAATCCAGTCGAAGCCCAGCTCGGCGAGCCGGTCGAGTTCGGTGTCCGCAATGTCATCCAGCGTCGCCGGGCGGCCCAGATTGCGAGCCAGTTCCGTCATCCAGACCCGGGTGTTGATCTGGTAGAGCGAGGGATATGCGGGCAGAGCGTTCATTTCTTCACCTCCTGGTCCGAGTGCCCACGGACGAAGGCCGCCTGCTTGCCGACTTCGAGCAACTGCCGCGCGTCGAGGGTTCCGAAGAGTTTGATCAGCGTCGCCACGACTCCGGTCCAGCCGGTCTGGTGGCTCGCCCCCAGGCCCGCGCCGTTGTCGCCATGGAAGTACTCATGGAACAGGAGGTAGTCCCCCCAATGAGGGTCGGCCTGGAATTTTTCCATGCCACCGTATACCGGCCGCCGGCCGTGCTTGTCGCGCAGGAATATGCGCGTGAGCCGTTCGGAGATCCGAGCCCGCTGTGGCCTATGCCCGTCGCGGCCTGGTCGAAGCTGACGCGGTTGTTGTGCAAGCAGGGCGGAGTGTAGCGCGAACACCCGGGATCCGACAAGTGCGACGGAAGTATGGTTCTGCTGTCGAGGAAGAACGGGCGTGACCAGCAAACGGACAATGAATTTCCGTCCAGTCCATGAACTTCGAACGCCCGCGGTTTCGCTCAAACGGCCGCCCGAACCTTTCATGAATACGCGATGGGAGAGCTTTGGGTCTTGTTGACAAAAACCGGCTTATCATGGATAGTCGCGCACCATGTATCAAAGAATTCTAATGTTGTTTCGAGCGATTCTAATATTGACATTTATTTATGGGCTCCAGCTCCCGGCGAATGCGCAGACGCTGAACTGGATCCGAAACAAGGAAGACGCCATGGCGACGGCGAAGGCCGAAGGCAAATTGGTGTTGATGCTGGCCGGACGCGATACTTGCAGCAACTGTAAGACGATGAAGAACACGGTTGCGGAAACCGCCAACCCGCCGATCAAAGAGCTTTTATTGGAGCACTTTATTCTCTGGTATAGCGTGGTGGATACCTCGCCCGATTACAAAGACTACGATGACGGATTGAGAGCCGGCTGGGGATTGCCTTTGATTTGCGTGATTAATCCGAACAATCCCGCCGCATTCCTGAGCCGCTCGACGGGTGTCCAGCAAGCGGCGGCTTTCTATCCACGATTGGTTGCCGATGTCAGCACGCTGCCGCCTCCTCTGCCTCCCCCTCCCGTAATTACCGGTTTTGAGCCGGCCAGCGGATCGGTGGGGGCGACGGTCACCATCCAGGGCAATTACCTCACTAATGTGACTGCGGTGGAATTCAATGGTGTTGCGGCGACGTTTGCCCTCGAGGATGGCCTCAAGGCCGTGGTTCCCACGAATGCGACCACGGGGCCGATTGTGGTCAAGACAGCAAGCGGCGTGGCCACCAGCTCGGGACCTTTCCAAGTTGTGGTGATCACTCCTTATGAATCGACCGCCGATTTGGGGGTTGCGGTGCAGGGAGAGACTTTTGTCCGTGATGGCGAGGTGCGGGCCCTCTTCAAGGTGACGATTACCAACTACGGGCCGCAGACGGCCTCGGGGATTGTTGTTTCGAACATTCTGAGCCATGGCATTGACGATGCGGAGCCTGAAGTTATGCTCTGGCAGCCCCACAGTCTGGCCCCGAATGCCTGGACCTCTTTTTGCTTCGAGGTCGGTCACAGCCCAACCACCAACTGGCTTTGCCAAACGATCGTGAAATCGAGTCAGCCGGATCTTGTCGTCGAGAACAATACTGTGACGACCTCGCCTCAACCGCGGTTGGGCATCAGCCAGTCGGCGCCTGATTCAGCGGGCAACCCCAGCGACAAAATCACTCTGGCCTGGCCGGGAGGCGACGCCGGCTGGAAATTGCAGTCCGCCGATCTGTTGGCCGGTCTGCCCTTTGTATGGGAATCGGCCACCGAAGTCCCGGTCCAGCAGCCTGTTCAGTATCAGGTCGATGTCCCGAAAACGGGCGCCGCTGGAAGCCGGATCTATCGACTGTCCAAGTAAACGGTCGTCTTGCCCTCGTCACTTTCATCCTGTTGATGACCCACCGGCTTTTGACAAAGTAGATGTTTCCTGCAAATCTCGAACCCATGAACATTTTTATGAATGGCCTAACAAGAATCGTGATCTTGGGGTTTTTGGCGCTCAATCTCTGCGCCACAGCCCAAGCTCAAACACTCAATTGGATCAGAAACAAAGCCGATGTGATGGCAGCGGCGAAGTCGGAAGGCAAACTGGTTCTGTTGTTGGCGGGGCGTGACACCTGCAGCAACTGCAGGACCATGAAGAACACGGTCTCGGAATCCCAGAATCCTCCCATCAAGGCGCTGCTGCAGCAAAACTTCATCCTCTGGTATAGCATCGTGGACAGTTCGCCCGATTACCGGCAGTATATCGCAGGGATGCCCGCCAGTTGGAGCTTGCCGTTGATTTGCGTCATTGATCCGAACAAGCCCAACGAATACCTCAGTCGATCCACAGGCATCCAAAAGGCGGATACCTTTTATCAACGGCTTCTCGGACATGTGAACAGCCGTCCCAGCCCGCCGACCATCGTCAGTTTCAGTCCGACTGAGGGCGCTGCGGGAACCGAGGTGACGATTCAAGGCAGTAACCTTTCCAACGTGACCAGTGTGCAGTTCGACGGGGTGGATGCTTCGTTTTCGGTCCAGGGTGGACTCAAGGCCATCGTGCCGCCTTCCGCCACCACGGGCTTGATCGTGGTCAAGACCGCCGCAGGCCAGGCCACCAGCACCACGGCCTTCACCGTGATCACTGGTTTGCCCGGCCGGTTCAGCGTGGCGGGATTTGCTGATTTGCTGCTCCAGAGACAGGACAGCACCATGGCCGTTTGGCTGCTTGAAGGCGCCAGGCTTGTCGGGGGCGCCTACCTGGATCCCCTCGAGCCGGGATTGGACTGGAAAGTGGTTGGGCGCGGCGATTTCGACCTCGACAACAAGCCGGATCTCCTGATGCAAAACACCGAGGGTTCCTTACGGGTCTGGCATATGAATGGGATCAAACTGAAGAACGTCAGAGACCTCAATCCCATTCGTTCGCTGGACGGACGCCCGGTCGTTGGCGTCGGACATTTCAATGACGATCAATATCCCGATATCCTGTTCCAGCACTCCGATGGGAGCTTGCTCGTGTGGTACATGAACGGAACGGAAGCGACCTCCGAGAGTCCGATCAATCCCGTCGCCCCAGCCGATCCCGCTTATCGCGCCATCAGCGTGGGCGACTTGAACGGCGACCAGAAGGACGACATCGTCTTTCAACACACTGAAACTGGCACCCTGGCTGTGTGGTTCATGGATGGCCCGAATATGACCGAAGGCTGGATCTTGAATCCCAGCCGACCCTCTGACCTGGCCTTCAAGGCTGTGGCCGTCGTCGATTGCGACAAGGACGGCAAGGCCGATATTGTCTTCACCAACGAAAGGGAAATCGCCGTCTGGTTTATGAATGGCGCCAACCTCATTCGGGGCGAATATCTGAATGCGGTTTTCGGCGAGTCCAATTGGAATATTGTGGGTCCGTAAGTCAGTTTTCGACTCCCAAAACTCGATGCGACGCCCCGGTTCACCCCGGGGCGTTTTATTTGTGTGCGTCTGTACTAAGGGCCAGGTCCTTTGATTGAATTTTACAAATATAAGGATTTATACAAAGGGACAGACCCTTTGATTGCTTAGATTGAAGTTGAAGAAGATTTATACAAAGAGATTTGTACAAAGGGACAGGCCCTTTAACTGGAGTGTTAAAAAAGTCGTGCGACTGGAAAGGGGGTTCATTATTGTCCAGGGCTGCAGTGCACCCTATTGAGGATAATACAATTGAACAGTATGAAACCGTGTGAAGCAGCCAACCGGGAATCGGGTGGAGAGAGGGAAGGCCGATGGGGGGCAGAGACACGCTAGTCAGATGCAGGAATACGCCGCAATACTCTGTGTAAAAGGGATCATGATCGGCAGCATATATGCGCTGATCTCGTTGGGATTCAATGTGATCTATCGCACAACGGGGGTCTTGAACCTGGCGCAGGGCGAATTTGTCATGTGGGGTGGGGTTATGGCGGGCTGGGCGCATGGCATTATGGGATGGCCGTTGGGCGGGGCGATTCTGACGGGTGTGATTGGGACTGTGTTGGTAGGGTTAGTCGTGGACCAGGTGGCGATTCGCCCGGCTCGAGGGTCGGCCCCTGTCGTCCAGATCATCATCACGGTGGGGATATCGATTGTATTACGATCCATGGCAGCGTTGATTTGGGGGACAGAACCGTATCATTTGCCTCCGATTCAGGGGGGAGGCGTCCATTTTTTGGGGGTGTTTTTGGAATATCAAAGCCTGTGGTTATTGGGAGTGGTGGCGGTGTGTATGACGGCTTTGGCGCTATTTTTCATGTACGCCAGGCTGGGCCGGGCGATGCGGGCTTGCGCGGAGAATGCCGAGGCATCCCGCTTATGCGGGGTGAGTCCGGATCGGATGTCGGCGATGGCCTTTGGTTTGAGTGCACTACTGGCGGGTTTGGGAGGGGTTTTATTGACTCCGATTTTATCGATGAGCTTTGATCGGGGGACGATGCTGGGATTGAAGGGGTTTTCGGCGGCGATATTGGGAGGGCTTGGACATCCGATTGGCGGGGTGTTCAGCGGGTTATTCCTGGGAGTTCTAGAGCAGTTCAGCGTTTGGTATTCATCGGTGTATAAGGAGACCTTGGCATTGTCGATCGTTGTTCTGGTCTTGTTGTTTCGTCCTCGTGGATTATTCACCCGATGAAGCCCCCCGAGCCAACTTCTCCAAGGCAAGTGTATCAGGGACCCTTGATTTTTCTGGGGCTGATAATCGTTTTGCCCTTGTTGGCGCGAGGCCAGTATGCCTATTTGCTGCCCCTGGCCCAAATTGGGGGATTATACGCCATTCTCGTGACGGGCCTGACCTTGTTGATGGGCTTTACCGGTCAGGTTTCGCTCGGGCACGCTGGTTTTTATGGTTTTGGGGCTTATGTGGCGGCCTTGGCGGCAACGAGTTGGGGAATGCCGCTTGCGGGCGCCGTTGTCTTGGCCTTGATTGCGGGAGCATTACTGGCCCTGATGACGGGTTTTATGGTATTGCGTTTGAAGGGGAATTTGCTGGCTCTCGCCACGTTATGTTTGGGCATTATTTTAGGCGAGCTCTTCAACAAATCGAAGATCACGGGTGGGGCGGCGGGGCTGTTTGATTTGCCGCGGATTGATTTTTGGGGATGGCCCGGAAAGTCAGCCCTGGCAAAGGTTTATTTGGTTTGGGCGGTGGTATGGATTGTGGTGGTGCTGGCTCTGCGATTGACGATGTCTCCGGCTGGCAGAGCCATCCAGGCCATTCATTTTGATGAAGAGGCGGCTGCGGCCCTGGGCGTTCCGGTGTTTGCGCTCAAGTTGAAGATTTTTGTTCTGGCGGGATTTCTGGCAGCTTTGGCGGGAGTGTTGTATGCATTTGTCTACACACCCGCTTATCTGGGGCCCGAAGAATTCAGTCTGATGTTGTCGGTTATGCTGGTAACCATGGTGGTGCTGGGAGGGATGGGGAGCATTTGGGGGGGATTGATTGGAGCTTTAGTCACAACAGGATTGCATGAGGTCATTACCCTCGCGGGGGAGAAGATTGGATTCACCCAGATCACTCGATTTGAGCAGCTTTTCTTTGGGGCTCTCCTGGTGGGGATGTTGGTTTTTTGCCCGAAAGGCCTGGTGCCGTCGATAGCCCGCCTCGGACTTCGACGGTGGCGGAGGCGAACATGATCTCTGTGATGTCTGAGGGGGATTCCTTTCTTGAAGTCCAACAGGTTGCGCGCCATTTTGGCGGACAACGGGCGTTGAACGAGGTCTCGTTCCGCATTCCCGACGATTCCCTTACGGCAATCATCGGCCCGAACGGCGCCGGCAAAACCACTTTGTTTAATCTCATCGCTGGAGCGCTGAGTCCGACACGGGGGCATGTTCGATTTCGGGGACGCCAGATTGCCTCTCCCAACCAAGCCTGTGCTGCCGGGATCGCCCGGACCTTTCAGAACGTTCGCCTGTTTGGCGGGCTGACGGTTTTGGATAATGTGATGGTTGGGAGGGGGGGGGGGGGGCTGATGTCGGGGCTGTTAGGCCTGCAAAGCGCGAGAGAACAGGAACGGTTGCGCCGGAAAAAGGCCATCTACCTTTTGGACAATGTTGGGATCGCCCATCTGGCCAGCCATCCGGCGGGAGAGATCCCTTTTGGGCAGCAGCGCCTGGTCGAACTCACGCGAGCCATGGCCACCGAGCCTAAACTTTTATTGCTCGACGAACCCGCCGCTGGACTTAACGCCACCGAAACGGCCGCCTTGGGCCGGATTGTGCGGCAGATTCACCAGCAAGGTGTGGCCGTTCTCCTCGTGGAACACGATATGAGCTTGGTTATGAACCTGGCCGAGCGCATCCTCGTGCTGGAACACGGCCGCCTGATCGCCGATGGTGATCCCGGCCGGATTCAGGCCGATCCCCAAGTCCGTGCCGCCTATTTGGGTTCCGAGGAAACCTAGTGGCGAAAGCTCCGGAATGTTCGCGGTTGATAAATGCTCGTCCCTATGCTTTCTTACCGCTAACATGGAAACAAGCAATACAGCCCCTCGCACAGCCCGGTTGGAACTGGACGGCAAAACCTACGAGCTCCCCGTGGTCGTGGGAACCGAAAACGAACGAGGAATCGACATTTCCTCTCTGCGGAGTCAGACCGGTCATATCACCATGGATGACGGCTATGGGAACACCGGCTCCTGTTATAGCAAAATTACCTTCATCGACGGTGAAAAAGGCATTTTGCGTTATCGCGGCATTCCCATCGAGGAACTGGCCGAGAAATCGAGTTTCATCGAGGTGGCGCACCTGATTATCTACGGACAGCTTCCGTCGAGCAAACAACTGCAGCGGTTCTCGGATCTTTTGACCCGGAACGAAATGCTCCACGAGGACATGAAGTTCCACTTTGAAGGCTTTCCCTCGAACGCCCATCCCATGGCGATTCTGTCGTCGATGATCAACGCCACCGCATGTTTCTATCCGGAGACCCTCGAGCCCTACGATGCCAGCACGTTCGAGGTCGAGGCGGCGCGTTTGTTGTCCCAGGTGCGGACCATTGCCGCTTTCTCCTACCGGAAATCGCGGGGATTGCCGATTATCTATCCGAAGCCCGCTTACAAGTATTCGGCCAACCTGTTGCATATGATGTTTTCGGAGCCGTATCAGGAGTTCGAGTTGATCCCCGAGGTGGTTCGCGCCCTGGATCTCATTTTCCTCCTGCATGCGGATCACGAGCAGAATTGCTCGACATCCACCGTGCGGATGGTGGCCTCGAGTCGGGCCAATCTTTTTGCCAGCGCAGCCGCCGGGGTGTGCGGGCTTTGGGGACCGCTTCATGGGGGGGCAAACCAGGCCGTCCTTGAAATGCTCCAGGCCATTCACAAGGAGGGGGACGATGGATCGAAGTTTATTGCCGCCGCCAAAGACAAAAAAAGCGGCAAGCGCCTCATGGGATTTGGACATCGCGTCTACAAGAACTACGATCCGCGGGCTAAGATCATCAAACGCCAGTGTGACGAACTCCTGGCCAAGCTGAACATTAACGATCCGCTGTTGGATATTGCCAAGCGGCTCGAGACCGTGGCCCTGCAGGACTCGTATTTTGTCGAGCGCAAGCTCTATCCGAACGTTGACTTCTACAGCGGCATCATTTTGAGGGCTCTCGGAATTCCCATCGAGATGTTCACGGTGATGTTTGCCATCGGACGCATGCCCGGCTGGATTGCCAATTACCGCGAGATTGCCGAATCGGTCGAGAACCGGATTTACCGTCCGCGCCAGATTTACATTGGCCCCCCGCTGAACCATTACATTCCCGTCAAGGAACGAACCGGTCAATAGAACGGGCTTGCGAAATCACCCTGTGATCGGCGGGCGGTCTGTGCGACAAGACTGAAGTTCTTTCTGCAACGATCTTACGGCTTGAGATTTCTGCCGAGGGCCTCGTACATCGCCACAATGTTCGGGGCGGGCACGTCGGCCATGATATTGTGCACCTGTTGGAAGACAAAACCGCCGCCCGGGGCCAGGATCTCGACCTGTTCGGCGACATGACGGCGAATTTGGTCGGGAGTGCCTTTCGTCAGGAGTTCCCGGGTGTCACAGCCGCCCCCCCAAAAAACCAGGTGCCGGCCAAACTCCGCCTTTAATTCACGCGCATTCATTCCCTGACAGGAAATCTGCACGGGATTGATGGCGTCCAAGCCGGCTTCGATCAGGTCGGCAAGCAGGGGGCGCACTCCGCCGCAGCAGTGGAGCATGACTTTGACCGGGGCCAATTTTTTGGCCGTCTGCCAGAGCTGTTGGTGTCGGGCCTTGAAAAACTCGCGATACATCCGGGGAGAGATCTGCGGCCCCTTCTGCGAGCCAAGGTCATCGCCGAACAGAATCACATCGATGTGAGGGCCGGCCGCTCCGAGGAACTTCTCCAGCTTTGCCAGATGTTCCTCGACCAACCGATCGAGGAACCGATGGGCGCGCGCCGGTTCGCCGGCGAGCATCATGAGGAAGTTATCGTTGCGATAGAACATCTGACCGGTTTCCAGGAGGTTTCCCCCAAACAGGCCGATGATCAAGCGGTCGGATTGCTCGCGTAACGACCGGGCGCCTTGGGCGAGCAGACGGTCCCCATCCGGCCCGCCGGTCAAGGGGCCTGGCGGAGAAGCGGCGGCCGCCCACATGCATCGGTCGTAGGCCCACGACAGGGGCTGGCTGTCCTCCTGTTCGGCAAAGGGATAATAGCACTGCTCGAAAAACAGAACGCCATCGGGCATTTGGCTGATGATTTCGCCGGTTTCCGCCCGCAGGATCCAACGATTGGCTTCCCGTTCGGGCTTGATCCAGACAGGGAGTTGGCAGGGTGTGCCATCGGGCAGGACCCACTCGCGCCAGCAATCGTCGGTCAAGGCAAAACCGCGTCCCATCTCGATCGTGTCCACCTCAAAAAGCTCGAGCACATCCTCGTCCACAATCGCGAGTTGTTGAACGGGGTCATAGACCCGAATGGGCTTTCGGGGCAGGCCGAGATGATCTCGCAGCCGGGCATAAGCGATGGCGCTGATTCCCGAGGACCGATGACCGGAAAGATCGAGGGCCACCCTGTCGGGTTCCTGGTGATTCAAGGATGTTAACACGCGCTCACGACGAGTCATAGCATGATGCATTTTGGTTGTTTGAAAGACAGTGCCTGGTTTTTGTCCGAAAGCAAAGCGCGAATCCCTTGACCCGGACTTTTCAAGGAGCCGAGGGACGCTCGATGAATCCGTGGCAGAGGCCCAGGTAATAGGGCAGCAAAAAGACCGTGCCCGAGGCGAGTTCGTTTCCATGACCGCCATAATCGAGGGTCCAGGGATCGGTATTCCAATGGTTGAAATGCCGGTTTTCGACCGGCAGCACTTTGCCGTTTGTCCGATGGCCGCGGGAACGGCGATCGGGCTCGTAGATGTCGATGGATTGCTGCGGAGCGAGGAACTCGATATCGAGTCGATGGCTGTTTCGATGGGGCCAGTTCAAACGATCCAAAGGCAAACCATGCAGCGTGGCCATAGAATTTTTGTGCCATTCGCCCCAGGGGCCAATCGGGAAGACGCCGTAAGCCAGGGTGGCGGTTGCCTCGAGGTTGTGGGCTGCAAAGGCGAAATCAAAGAACGGATTCATCTCTGGCGCCTCATTCACCCAAAAGCGGTAGAAAGAGAACCGCACTCGGGCTTTCAGCGCTTCATCCGAGGAGTAGCGCAGCAGCGAGTAGTAACACATGAAGGCCATCTCGTCGTCCGATTGATTGCCGGATCCCGGCCCGTGCTGGAGTTTCGGATACATGAGGTTTTGGGCGTAACCCTGTCGATCGATCAACTCCCGCGAGGCCGCCTCATATTTGGGATCGCCGGTGACTTGCGCCGCCACGGCCAGGTAACTCAGAAGGCTGAGCGAGTTCAGTCCGCGTTCGATCCACCAATGGGGATTGTGGTTGAGGTATTCCGGTCCGTAGACAGCCCAGCGCGTGGGGCGTCCATCGTGATCCACCAGCACGTAGCGGTGGGCGAGCAGATGATCCGTCAAGTCGCGGACGACCTCGCGCACCCGCTCTTTTTCTTCGGCGGACTCGGCGCAGAACTCAAAATAAAGACCATAAAAGAAATAATGACCATCGAGCTCATCGCTGCTGGTGTCGCTTTTCCAGAACCATTGGCCGTCGGCGCTTTTGGGCCAGCGTGGTTCATAGATTTTCCAGAGGCTGTCGTTTTTCTGGTGGATGCGATCCGCTTCGATTCGACCGATATTAGGATCGGGCCATTCAACGGGGCGGATGGTGCGCGCGACGTATCCTTTGGGGGGGACGTGGGACCCGTTCTGGGTGACTTTTTGGAGGAATCGCAGGGCTTCGAATGCCTTTTGGGCGCGCTGTCTGGCCTTGGGATTGCGGGTGGCGGCGTAGGCAAAGGCTTCGCCGGCTCCATACATGCCGGTCCAGAGCCCGTCGTTATCGCTGTCCTGCGGATCGGCTGTGCTCTTGTCGCCGGCCTTGCGCAACGGGGCTTCCGCCACATAACCGAAGGGTGTCCGCTTGATGTATCGCTCGATTTCGTTTTCGTAATACTCGGCCTTTTCGGCCAGAGTCATGGACCGGCGCTCGATTTTCCCGATTCCCCCCGTTGTCGCCAGCCACGCGTTCCCTTGATCGTCGATGGCAATCTGCCGGACATCGTCCTGCGGCAGCCAGCGTGGCCCTTGCCGATAATGCCAGTCCTGACCGTCAAACCGAACGACTCCCAACCGCGAACTCAACCAGATCTCGCCATCCTGGCCGGGAGTGATGCCGGTGAAATCGCACACGGGCACTCCCTCCCTCCCGGTATAAAACTTCCAGCCCGAGGCGCTTTGGCATGCGACCCCGGCGCGGGTGCCTGCCCACAGGTGTCCCCTGGAATCCATGGCCACCCCTCCGACGTCCCGCAAGGCCCAGCCGCGTCCGCCTTCATCCAGAATATCCACCGGAGCCCATCCGTTCTCGACACGACGGAACAGTCCGGCGCTGCTCGCCACCCATAAGGTTCCGTCCGGACTCAAGGCAATCTGGTTCACCCGGTATCGACTCGGCCAGCCGACCGTCCGGGCCTCGCCGTCCACCACCCGATACGGATCGGCGGGTGTGGCCAACCAGGTGGCCGTATCTCGCCTCAGCACCTGGCGCACTTCCCGCCAGGGCACAGCGACTTGCAGCGGGCCGCCTGAGCCATCGGCAAACACAAAGCTCGCCTCGTTCCGCTGCCGCAAGACTGCCACAGTCTGCCACCAGCCTTCCTTTTCCTCGAACCATTCCCCTCCGACCAGGGCGCGGAGCCGGCCATCGGCGCCCCAATCCAATAATTGAATCGCGTTCGTGGGAGCCCCTTCCGCCGGCCCAAAATGCTGGGCCATCTCTTGTCGGAAACGTTGAGGGGCGGGCTTGATTGCGGCCAAAATCGTCGAGCTCGCGATCGTTGTAACCAGAAGCACCAGGACAATCCATCGGCGGTCTAGACCTTGCATGGTGAGAACATAGCTTGAATAGAGCTCAAATCCAACCTCCAATCCCAGTCCCAACCAGGAACAAGTAACAGAGCCGGCGGGTGTTTCGTTGCGCCTTCCGGCTTTTTCGGGGCTGGCAAGATTATGCTATTTCCATGGCACTATCGTGAAGGACACCCCCCACTGGACATGTATACTGCCATCCTGTAATCAGATCCAAAACCAAGTTTGATAACCAGGAGACTTCCATGAAATACCGATTCCCCAAATCCATAGGAGTCGTATTCGGGGCTTTGGCTGCGCTTGTCGCGGCCGCGACCGATACGCAAGGCGGTATCGTCGCCAACCCCAGTTTCGAGCTCAACTATAATGAAACCTGGCCGCATTACGGCCCCATCGAACTCTGGCAGGGCGGCAACGGGGTGAACGACCAGAGCGGTCCTTTCCACAACACCCAAACCGCCATCCCGGACCTGACTTATGTGGCGTTTAAGCAGGGCAACGGGACCTTGGGCCAGGAAATTGCCGGGCTGAACCCGGGCCAGCAGTATTGGCTCCAGTTTTATTATGATGCCCGGGCCGGTTCTCAGAAAGTCGATATTGCCGCCAGCTTTAACGGCGTTGAATTTGGCAAACTTGTCAATGTCCAGCCCGCTTATACCAAGAACGTTCCTTATTACTTTGCCTCGATGCCGTTCACTCCCGACATTGATGCCGGCACCCTGCTTTTCACGGTGACCGTGACCGGCGACAGCACGGCCTTGTTCGACGGCGTGACCATTGTTCCGCGCGATACCAATAACCTGACTGTGGCCAATCCAAGCTTCGAGGCCAGCGGAGATGTTCCGAACGACGGCATCATCACCGGTGGCCTGGCTGGCTGGGTCGGCACAGGCCGGTACGGCGTGAACAAGACCGACGGCACCGGTCTGTATGCCGATAACGGCATGCCTCCGGACCAGGATCATGTGGCGGTTCTGAACGATGCCAGTTCGATCGCTCAGGTTATCGAAGGCCTCACCCCCGGCAAACCTTACCAGCTGGTTTTTGCCTACAACGCCAAGAGCGGGAACTCACCCCGTTTGCAGGTCAAGGCCGGTGACCAGGTCCTGTTCGAGGAAAATGTTTCTCCCGTCGGCGGATCCAATCCATACCGGACGAAGACGGTGAATTTTAATGCCACCGATTTCAACGTCGTGATTACTTTTGCGCAAACGACCTCGGGCGACCAAACGGTTTTACTGGATGACATTCAGTTGCTCGGAGAAGCGGCCCAGCCCTTGCCTCCGCTTCAGATCACGCCTTCGGTTGCGGAAATTGGGCCCGGTCAAAAGGTGACGGTGATGGTGACTGTTCCCGACGTGCTGTTGAAGGTGGGAGATATCGATCTGAAACTCCGCAGCCTGTCACCCTCGGTAGCCCGGTTAGTGGGAGCGGATTCCGATGGCATCGCATCGCTGCACTTTGAGAAAAACGGCGCGAGCAGCCTTCCGCTGGAAGTCGAGGGCGTTGCCCGCGGTTCCGCCTTGCTGGACGTCGTGGATAGCGCCGGCCTGAAGGTCCTGGATACCTTGATGACTTATGTCGTGACCTCCCTGGTCAAAAATCCGAGCTTTGACAGCGCCACCGCTCCCGCAGGGGTCGGCTACGGCGAAATCCTCGGCTGGACGGGCGGTTCCGGCGTTAATGCCAACGGCATGCCCTTCCTGGACAACGGCCTCATTCCCGATCGCGCCCAGGTCGGATTCCTGCAGGGCGCGAAAACCCTCTCGCAGACCATCACGGGGCTGAATGCCGGCGAGTCATACTGGCTGCAGTTCTTTTACAATGCACGCGAGTTCGGCACCGATTGGAAGCTGAATCTCACCGTCAAATTTGCCGGACAGGAACTGGCTCAGATCAACGAGATCACAGCCGTGGGCGCCGGCAATCCGTTCTATTTCAAAAACATTGCCTTCAAGCCCACCAGCGAAAGCGGGCTGCTCGAGTTCATCACCACGGTCGAGGGAGACGCGACTCTCCTGTTGGACGCCGTGAACATCGTGCAACGCGATCCCGTGGATGCGGTGGTCAAGAATCCGAGCTTTGAAGCCAGCGGCACGATTGTTGGCGGCGTCGGCTATCTGACAGGCAATCCACTTGCCGGCTGGGAGTTCCAGGCCACCGGTTTTGGCATTAACGTTCCCGGCCGCGATCCGTTTGCGGACAACGGCGTTAATCCGGACCAGGACGCCGTGGTCTTTGTCCAAAATCCCGGAAGCTTCAGCCAGACGATTACCGACCTTACCCCGGGCAAGAATTATACCATCCTGCTTTGGGCCAATCCTCGAAACTGTTGCACGGGCACCATTGAAACGGGATTGCGGGTGAGCGTGGATGATGTTGCCTTGCTGGATGAAATCATTCAGCCGATAGGCGGGTCCAGTCCTTATGCCGTTAAACAAGTCAACTTCACCGCCGCGGGCAGCGAGGCCGTTCTCAGAATCGAGCATGTCCCCGAAGCCGGCGCCGATCGTTCCTTAGTGGTGGATAATGTCCGGATCGTCCCGCAAGGCCAGATCCCCCCCATCATCATGACTCAACCCCAGGGCTCAGCCCAGGCACTCAAGGGAGATAATGTCAGCCTCAGCGTCGCCGCCATGGGAACCGAGCCCTTGACTTATCAATGGCAGTTGAACGGAGCAGATCTGCCGGGCAAGACCAGTCCCACGCTTGAGATCAATGGCATAACCCCAGAGCAGTCCGGAGCCTATGCCGCCGTGGTGAAGAATAGCGTCGGGACCAAGATCAGCCGGACCGCCGAAGTCAGAGTCCATGAAAAAGTCCCCGGCGCCTTTAACACCGGCGTGGCCGCCAACGGAAGCCTCCTGAGCCCCGGCGATGTCGATCCTCATTACGTTCTGGTTGATAATCCCAACGAGCCAACCTCCACCAAGTCTTATGTCGTTCTGTATCCCCCGGAAAATTGGGCGCTCGGAACCGAGACATCGCAGTGGATCGCCCCTATGGCCGATCCGCAGGCGGATCCGATGCCCAATGTGGGATTTTACAAGTACCGCCTCAGCTTCGACATGACCGGTTACGATCCCGCCCGCGCCTTTATTACGGGTTCGTCCGCCGCCGCCGAGGGCTTGGACGACATCTACTTGAATGACGTCGTGGTGCCGGGATACCGCCGGGCAGGGGCGGCAGGCAGCCTGGCTGACTTCGAAATCACCAGCGGTTTCAAGCCGGGGGTGAACACTCTGGACTTCCGCGTTTTCGTCACCAGCCAACGGCAACCGAGTGGCGTTCAGGTCGATAATCTGACGATTGGCGCCCAGGTCATGTCGCAGCAGGCTCCCAGCCTGTCGGTGGCCATGGACAGCGGCAAGGTCAAGATCTCCTGGCCGGCATCGGTCACAGGATACAGCCTTCAGTCAGCCACGGCTGTCAACGGACCCTATGCCCTGGATTCGGCCACGCCCGCAAAAGAAGGCGATCTCTGGGTTGTCAGGATCGATCCCGCGGGTTCCGGCCGGTTCTATCGTCTGACAAAGGCGCCCTGACGACTGCCGGGCTATCGCGTGTCCAGACACTCGCGCTTGACTTTCTCAAACGCGGTCAAAGCACGCTCCAAATCCGCCGGCGAATGCCCGGCTGAGATCTGGCACCGAATCCGGGCTTTGCCCTGCGGCACGACCGGATAACTGAAACCAATCACATAAACGCCCTGGTCCAACATGGCGTCCGCAAAACGCCCGGCCAGGGCGGCATCCCCCAGCATGACGGGGACGATTGGATGCGTCCCCGCCCCCACGCTGAATCTGAGCCTCCCCATGCCGTCACGGAACTGCCTCGTGTTCGACTCCAACGTATCGCGCAACGCCGTGGATTCGGACAGCAGTTCGAGCACTTTCAACGACGCGCCGGCAATCGAGGGACACAAGGTGTTTGAAAACAGGTAAGGCCGCGAGCGCTGCCGAAGCAGTTCGATGATTTCCTTGCGGCCGCTGGTATAACCGCCACTGGCCCCCCCCAAGGCCTTGCCCAGCGTGCCCGTGAGGATATCCACGCGCCCCATAACACGATGATGCTCGTGCGTTCCCCGGCCCGTGCGCCCCATGAATCCGACCGCGTGCGAATCGTCCACCATCACCAAGGCCCCGTACTGGTCCGCCAAATCGCAGATCGCCGGCAAATTGGCCACCGTGCCGTCCATCGAGAACACGCCATCGGTCGCAATCCACTTGAATCGCGCCGAGCCCGCGTCCCGCAATTTCGCCTCCAGATCGTTCATGTCATCATGGGTGTAGCGAAACCGCTGGGCTTTGCAGAGGCGAATGCCGTCAATGATGCTGGCATGGTTCAACTCGTCGCTGAACACCGCATCCTCCGGCCCCAGCAACGTCTCGAACAAACCGCCGTTGGCGTCGAAACACGACGAATACAGAATCGTGTCCTCCATCCCCAGGAACTCGCTGAGCCTGGCTTCGAGTTGACGGTGGACGGACTGAGTGCCGCAGATGAATCGGACGCTCGCCAACCCATACCCCCACCGATCGAGCGCCGTCTTTGCGGCTTCGATAACCGCGGGGTGCTGCGCCAAACCGAGATAGTTGTTGGCACACAGGTTCAATACGGGCCGGCCGTCTGCCACCCGGATCACCGCGCCCTGAGGCGTGACAATGACGCGCTCGTTCTTGTAGGTCCCGCCCTGACGAATCACGTCCAACTGCTGTTTTAAGTAAGACTGATAATCCTGGCGCTTCATAACCAGTTGAGAATCACCTTTCCAGATTGACCGCTGATCATAGCCTCAAAACCCCGCTCGAATTCCGTAAAATGAAATCGGTGCGTGATCACAGGCTGAATGCTCAGACCGCTCTGAAGCATGACCGTCATCTTATACCATGTTTCATACATCTCGCGCCCATAAACCCCCTTGATCGTCAGCATGTTGAATATGATCTTGTTCCAGTCGATCTCCATCGGCTCCGGCGGAATCCCGAGCATCGCAATTTTGCCCCCGTGACACATGTTGTCGAGCATCTCCCGAAAAGCCGCCGGATTGCCCGACATTTCCAGTCCCACATCGAAGCCTTCCGACATGCCGAGCTCGCGTTGGGCCTCACGAATGCCCTTCTGCCGCACGTTCAGCGCCACAGTCACCCCCATCCGACGGGCCAGTTCCAGGCGATAGTCGTTCACATCGGTAATGATCACGTAACGCGCTCCAGCATGCTTGGCGACCGCCGCCGCCATGATCCCAATCGGCCCCGCCCCCGTCACCAGAACATCCTCCCCCAACACCGGAAACGACAGCGCCGTGTGCACCGCGTTGCCAAAAGGATCAAAGATCGCCGCCGTGTCCCGATCGATATCGCTCCGATGATGCCATACGTTGGTCATCGGCACCGCAATATACTCCGCAAATGCCCCGGGACGATTCACCCCGATCCCCGACGTGTCCTTGCACAGATGACGCCGGCCCGCCAGACAGTTCCGACAACGCCCGCACACCACGTGACCCTCCGCGCTCACAACGTCCCCAGGAAAGAAATCACTCACGTTGGCCCCCACTTCCACCACCTCCCCCACAAACTCGTGCCCCACAACCATCGGCACCGGAATCGTCTTCTGAGCCCACTCGTCCCATTGATAGATATGCAGATCGGTGCCGCAAATGCCCGTCCGATCCACCCGGATCAAAACATCGTTGATCCCAATCTTCGGTTCCGGCACTTCCTCAAGCCATAACCCCCGTCGAGCCTCTTTCTTGACTAATGCTTTCATATAGACTCCCAAGACAAGAACGCGCCAGCCAAACCTCCCCAACCCCCGGGACGGCCCCCGGCCAGAATTCATTTGTCAAACCATTCGCCCTCGTCCAATATGTCCGATATCTAAGAATCGGCGTCCAATAAAATAGACGGCAGATTCCAATATGCAAGAATAAAATCTAATATAATGTCATTTTATGCCAGAAAAATCGTCTGCCAAAACCCCGCCCATCGGGCTGGAGCCCCTGGACGCCTTGAGCCGGCACTTGGGTTCCCGGGTGAAGCATCTGCGGCAGCAGCAGAGCTGGTCGCTCGAAGAATTGGCCCAGGCCAGCGGCGTGAGCCGGTCGATGCTCAGCCAGATTGAACGGGAGCAGGTCAACCCGACGCTGGCGGTGACCTATCGGATTGCGCGCGCTTTTGGCATGGCCCTGGGAGAGTTGGTGGAGGCGCCCGGGGCGACCTCATCGATTACGGTGATTCGGGCGGAGGACCGGGCGTATCATTATCGTTCGGACAAGGATTGCCGGATTCGAACTTTGTCGCCATTGAATCTCGAGAAGGATGTCGAGTTTTACGAGGTGCAGTTGCAGGCGGGGGGGGCGTTGCGGAGCGCGGCGCACTACGCGGGCACGCGTGAGTTTCTGACCGTGCAGAAGGGGCAGGTGCGGGTGGAATCAGGGCAGGACGGGGAGGTCCTAAATCCGAGGGATTCGGTGACATATCGTGCGGATGTCCCGCATGCGATTGTGAATGTGGGGCAGGTCGAGGCGGTGATTTTCCTGGTGGACATCTACCAGTAGGGACGGTTCAGGGGGTGGGTTGGAGTTCCCTGAGGCGGTCGTCCAGGCGGCGGGGGGAGACAGGTTCGGCGGTGCCGAGTTCCTGGGCGAAGCAGGAAACTTTAAACTCTTCAACAAGCCAGCGGAATTCCTGAAGCCGGGTTTTTGTTTCCCTGGAAAGATTCGGATGGGCCGCCAGCTGGCGCAGCTGTTCCACGTAAGGTTGGATCCGGCGGACTTTTTCGGCGTCTTTGGCGGGATTCAGCGCGGCGCGTTCGGCGCGGATCAGCATCGCCCTCAAATACCGCGGGAGATGGGGCAGGCGATCATAGGGGATGAGGCGAAGGAACTGGCGGGGGACCAGGGCGTCCAATTCGTAGGGCAGGCCAGGATAGGGTTTTCGGCATAGCACCACCTCCTGGCGCAGGCTGAGGATCGCAGTGACGCGTTCGACGAGACTGGGAACCAGGCCTGGGATGGACAGACGGGCTTGAGCGACATACCCGGCGAAACCTTCCCGGGTCAACGGGGGCAAGGCCGGCCGATACAGCAGATGGGCAATCAGGTTGTCGAACGCGGTTTCCTCCAACTCCTCTCCGGATCCGAGCGGGGCATAGAGGAGTTTGCACGGATTCAAAGCGCGCAAATCCTTTTGCATCCAGGCGAGTTCACGGGCGAGGACTTTTCGGGCGAGGGCCGGCAGGCCCTGGCGGGTGGCGGCCTCGGCCTCCTCGGGCTTGGTGAAGAGCCGCAGATGGATTTCCCCGGCCTCGACTTGAAGTCCGGGATAGGCGAGCAGCGGAAACCCGGCCACTTCGGTGACGGTGATTTGGAGCGGCACGTCCTCCAGGGTCCAATCCTGCAGGCCATAGCGCTCATACTTCTGAGCGGCCAATCGCCAGGCTGTGGTTTCGGCGGGGGTATCATGCCGGCTAAGTTGCTGGCGCAGCTGGTCCAGATCCCGTCCTGACGCGAGCAATTGCCGGTCTTTGCCGACAATCTCCCATCGAGGGCGCAGGTGAGCGGGCAGTTGTTCCACAGCCCAGGCCTCGACAGGCACCATCGATCCATAGGTCGATTGGACCAGCCGTGACAATTCGGAAAGCAGTGAGGATCCGCTGGGTTTGATGGCGAGGGCGAGCTCGCGGGCCTTGGGAGGCAGAGGCATCAGACCGCGCCTCAGCTGCTTGGGCAGGGCCTGGAGCAGGTGAAGGATTCGTTCCTCGCGCAATCCAGGCACAGCCCAGTCCAGCAGGTTTGAATCGATCACCTGTGCCAGGGTGAATGGCAATCGCAAGGTGACTCCATCCTGTTCCTCACCGGGCGCGTAAGCGTAAGTGACTTCCACCGGTTGTTCGCCGACCTGGATCGTGTCTGGAAACACATCCAGATCGATGTCGCTGGCTGTGTCCCCCAGCAATTCCGGTAATGTCATTCGCAGGAAAGTACTCTCCTTGGCCTGGTGGTCTTTGAGGACGCGATTCAAATCGTGAACCGATCCCAAACTTGGCAGTCTGGCCGCGTAATAGCGATAGAATGCCTCATCCAAATCGGGGACCACGCGATGGGATTTCCGAGTTTGCCAGATCTCGAGTTTTTGGCGGAGCTGATGGTTATGGGGCAGGAATCCGTATAGCGCCGGCAAAACCGGTGATCGAACAGGGGCGTTGGATGACGCGTTTCGATTCTGGAAATGCTCGGTCAATTCCTCTTCCACAAGCGCCCGCCGTATGAAAAGTTCGGTGGCTTCCGACGCGTTGACCTTGTGGTATCCCACCGTTTTGGTCATGACTTCCAGGCCGTTGAGCGTGATCCGTTCCGTGGCCAGAATCCGGCCCGATCGCGGCTCCCATCGGATGTCCTCGTAGCGGCGACGGCACAAGTGCGGAGCCAGTTCAACGATCCAGTCCGGCTCGATTGCCGCCACGTTGCGCAGGAAGGATCGTGAAGTCTCCATGATCTCCCCGGCCACCACCCACGCAGGTTGGTGCGAGGGCTTCGGTTCTCCGTTCGAATCGTTGGACGCTGTCCGCCGGCCTTTCGGTTTCTCCGTCTTCGAGAACAATCCGGAACCTGGAAAAACCATGGCCTGCCGATTTCCCGCCAGGCGATAGAGGTTGCGTTCCTGCCGGTTCGCCACGTGGCCCCAGAGCCCCGTGAGGATCGAGCGATGAATCGCCTCGTACTCTGCCGGGCGCGATGGTCCAACCGGCAGATCCAGGTCTTGCACCATCTCCTCCAGTTGCGCATGCGTGTCCCGCCATTCCCGCATCCGCTGATAGGATAAGAAATGTTCGTGGCAGAACTTGCGCATTTTGCTTTGGGTGCGCAACGATTCGAGGGTGTCGTGGAACGCGTTCCAGATGTTGAGCAGGCTCAGAAAGTCGGATTTCGGATCGTGAAACCTCCGTTGGGCCGACGCCGCCGTCTCGAGCTTGGCCAGGGGACGTTCGCGTGGATCCTGGATGCTCAAGCCTGCCGCGATGACCAGGACTTCGGACAGCGCGCCCTCCTGGTGCGCCTGGAGGATCATTCGTCCGATCGTTGGATCGACAGGCAGCCTGGCCAATTGATGTCCGAGATCCGTGAGCTGGCGTGCTTCATCGAGGGCTCCCAGTTCCTGCAACAATTCGTAGCCGCCCTGGATGGCCTGAGGCTTGGGAGGATTCAGAAAGGGAAAAGTCTCAATGTCCCCCAAATGATACGCCTTCATCCGCAGGATGACTTCGGCAAGGTTGGAACGTTGGATCTCGGGTTGGGTATACGGCGTTCGTTCCAGATAATCCTGTTCCGAATAGAGTCGGATGCAGACCCCCTCGGCGACGCGGCCGCATCGGCCCTTGCGCTGGTTCGCGCTGCTCTGAGAAACTGGTTCGATCGGCAACCGTTTGGCGCGGGTCCGCGGGTTATACCGGCTGATCCGGGCCAGTCCGGTGTCCACCACATAGCGAATGCCGGGCACCGTCAGCGAGGTCTCGGCGATGTTCGTGGCGACAACAATCTTGCGCCGATTCGAGGGTGCAAAGATTCGTTGTTGATCGGCTGCCGACAGCCGGCCAAACAGGGGGATGATCTCCACGATCCCTTCGGCTTGCCGTTGAAGCAAATCGCGGGTTTCCAGGATATCTTTTTCACCCGGCATAAACACAAGCACGTCGCCCGAACCGGATTGCCGCAATACTTCGTCCACAGCCTGAACCGCGGCTTCGACGTAAGTCATTTCTTCCCCTGCTTCAGTAGGATCAGGGAGGGGACGGTAGACCACCTCGACCGGATAGAGCCGGCCGGAGACCTCGATCACGGGCGCTTGGTGGAAGGCCTCGGAAAATGCCGCCGTATCGATAGTGGCCGACGTGATGATCAGCTTGAGATCGCTGCGGCGCGCCACGAGTTGGACCAAATGTCCCAGAAGAAAATCGATGTTCAGTGATCGCTCGTGGGCTTCGTCGAGGATCAGGACCTCGTACTCACTCAGCCAGGGATCCCCTTGCAGCTCGGCCAGCAGGATGCCATCGGTCATGAACTTGATGTAAGTCTCAGGGCTGGATTGATCGGAAAAACGGATTTTGCATCCGACCTCGCGCCCCCAAGCGACATCCAATTCCTCGGCCAGCCGGCGAGACAGCGATAGCGCCGCCACGCGGCGGGGTTGTGTGCAGCCAATGCGCGCCCGAATGCCAAGGCCGGCTTCCAGGCAGATCTTGGGTAATTGGGTGGTCTTGCCCGAACCGGTTTCTCCGGCGATGATCAGCACTGGGTGACGCTGGATGGCCTCGAGGATGTCTTCCCGCCGAGCCGTGATCGGAAGAGGTGGATAATGGAGGACGGGGACATTCTCGCGCCGCTCTTCACGCAAGGAGATCGAGGCTCGGGCTTCCTGAATCCAACGATGGATCAATGCATCGGGAACAGCCGAATCCCCGGGACGCCGCGCCAGCTGACGGGCTAATCGCAGCCCAATCCGCACTTGATCGGGCAGCAGGCACTGCGGCAGTAGCAATTTCAGTTGTTCAACGGATGGCATGGACGCCATAAATTGCGCCTATCAAACCACGGACACCGCTTCTTGTCAGCACACACCGCGGGAACCGATTCGGGCATCGACGCCTCTCCCGCCAGAAACAACGCGCGGCCAGGGTTTAAAACCGGCTGGCCGCGCATCGGGTAATGGGTGATTGAGTTAGTTTTATTCGAATTTGTACTTGCCGGGAATCGGCACCACGGGAGCAGGTAACGCGCCAAACTCATACTTGGCCGGAGAAAGATCCATGGTGGATTCCAGGGCGGAATCCCAGTCAATGATCTGGCCGCTGTAAGCCGATTCGCGTCCCATGATCGCCGTGAGCGTGCTCTCCGCGGCCTGTTGGGCTTCGTTCAAAGGCTTGCCTTCGCGAATGCTCTTGATGAGATCCACATGTTCCTGTTCGTAGGGATTAATCAGCTTTCCGGCAAAGCGCCACGGATTCTCGCCGGTGATGATGCGGCAGCAGTCGCTGCGTCCCTTGGTTCCGACCACGGCTTCCCCGATCGTGCTCGAGCAACGGTCGATCTGCCGGCTCAGGCTGGTCATGCGCACACCGCCCTGGTATTCGTATTCCACCGCAAAATGGTCGTAGATCATGCCGTATTCCGGTCCGGTGCGAGCCTGCCGGCCCCCTAAACCCAAAGCCGTAATGGGATGCTTGCCCATGACCCAGTTGATGACATCGATGTTGTGCATGTGCTGCTCAACGATGTGATCGCCGGCCAGCCAGGTGAAATAAGTCCAGTTGCGGAGGTGCCACTCCATATCCGTCCAGCCCGCCTCGCGCGGCTTAACCCAAACCCCCCCCTGGCACCAAAAGGCCCGAGCCGAAGTAATATCGCCAATGGCTCCGTCCTGGATGCGTTTGACGGCCTCAACGTAGTTGTTCTGATGCCGGCGTTGCGTCCCGGCCACAATGCCCAAACCTTTCTTCTTCGCTATCTCTCCCGACTCAATCACCGATCGAACGCCAGGACCATCCACCGCCACCGGCTTTTCCATGAAAACGTTCTTGCCCGCTTCGACCGCCGCCCGCAGATGGATCGGGCGAAAATGTGGCGGAGAAGCCAAAATGACATAGTTGATGTCCGAGATGGCCAGGAGCTTCTTGTAAGAATCAAAACCCGTGAAACACATGTCGTCCGGAAGATCAAGGCTCACCCCCTTGATCTGACCGCTCTCCGTGCCCGCAGCCCAGCTGTTCGCCTTGTTCCCTTGTTCCGCCATTTTTTTCAGTTCCTCACGGCAGATCTTCATGCGATCGGGAAACAGATCCGCCAGGGCTACCAGCTTTACATTCGAGGTTGATGAGAAAACGTTTCCAACTGCGCCGGTTCCGCGGCTTCCGCAACCGATCAAACCCAAACGAATGGGATCGTCAGGCGCTGCGTGACTCGTGATCACATAGGGAGCGACCAACGCGCCGGCCACGGCCAAGCCCGACCGGGCAACAAATTGTCGCCGGGAAACGTCCGAAGAAGATTGATTTGATTTGTTCATGTTTTGACTTTCTTTCTATATCAAGACCCCGCCCCGGGGCAAGCTATTCAATGCTCCCTCAGCATCCATGAACCTCCTCGCCCTGGTTCGTTCTCCTGCCCGCTCGATCCGTGACCTCCTGCCCCGACAAGTTCCTATCGAGGTCATGTTCCGCAGGTTAAACTGCATTTGCCTCGCCAACAATGAGTTAGAAGTTAGATTCATTGCCTCCTGAGTGATTTGCCACAAGACCTACAACCGTGTCATTTTCATCCAAAGGGATTCACTCGTAACGCGCGTAAACTATAGAGATCCGCCTTCACCCCCTTCAATCGCCTCGCCCCATCCTTCCTCCT
>JAKLHY010000089.1 GCA_022709905.1 Verrucomicrobiota bacterium
CACCGGCAAATGTCCCGACAAATCTGCGTTAGCCCTGTTGTTCCTGCTTCAGGGCACTTTCATGCATAGCCGCTGATGCGGTTCCTGGTGTGCGCCCAGGACCAAGCTCCGGCGCCAACAGGCATGTCCTTGATCCCCGCGGGATTCTTCACCATGGGCAACTGCAAGAGCGCCAGCGAAGGTTCTGGCGATGAACTGCCATTGCACACGGTAAATGTTTCGGCCTTTTATATGGACAAGTATGAGGTAACCAAAGCCTTATGGGACGAGGTAAAGAATTGGGCCTTAGCGCATGGCTATAGTTTTGATTTTCCGGGTTTAGGTAAAGCTCAGAATCACCCAGTGCGTTCGGTCAGCTGGTATGACGCGGTGAAGTGGTGCAACGCGCGGAGTGAGAAAGAGGGGCGGGTACCCGCGTATTACACGAGTCAAGCTCAGACGACGGTATATCGGACGGGGCAAGTTGGTATTCAGAATGGTTGGGTGAAGTGGAATGCGGGGTATCGATTGCCCACCGAGGCGGAGTGGGAGAAAGCGGCTCGGGGCGGTGTAAGTGGACATCGATTTCCTTGGGGCGACACGGAAACGATTACCCACAGCCGTGCCAATTATTTTAGTTCCGTCGATTATAATTACGATGTTAGCCCAACACGGGGCTACCACCCGAATTACGACAATGATCCGAAGCCTTACACCAGTGCTGTGGGCACGTTTGCTCCGAATGGTTTCGGTTTATATGATATGGCGGGCAATGTATGGGAATGGTGCTGGGATCGGTGGGAGGGATATAGCGCCTCCTCGGTTTCTAATCCGCGAGGGCCCGATACCGGCTCACTCCGTGTATTCCGTGGTGGTTGCTGGTACTATGGATCCCCTGGCTGTAGGGTGTCAGACAGATATTATTGCGTCGACCCGGCCAGTGAAGACCTCTACTTCGGCTTCCGCTCCGTCCTGCCCGCAGGGCAGTGAGGTTAAGAAAAGTTAAAGCTAAGCTATGGGGCGTCGTCACCTTACTGAGGGATGAAGGCAGACCAAGACGACAACCGACAACGAGACGGAGTATTGTCACAATCGTTGGAATGGAAAGAAAAGAGAGTACCACGAGGATATCGCGACTTTTTACAATTTGAGAGAGGAAACATGTTCTACTGGTCCTGCTGAAATCTCATGCTTGGGGCTGTGCAGTTGACTCGTGTAAACATGGTATAACTTGACATGAGTGAGTCTTAAATGCCATGTGCTTTATTGTTGTTGGCGTTCTACGACATTGAATGAACGTTTTCAAGCAAACAAGAGTGAACAGCATAGCTCTGTTAATTTTTTCATCCTGCCGATCAAAAATATGGCGCCTGCCGAAGTGGAAGTGAACGCATTTTGATGTTGGCATTTTCCCAGTTGCATTGAAGCTGTGCTTTTGTTCACTTTATTATTCACAGTTACCATTCCATCCGAAGATTTAAAAAGACAGTTATCCTTTTTGACTTGGGACATTCAAATGGCCATCAACATTCACAATTTCATCGCAGCGATAAATCCAGACGTCTATTGCCAGCCTATGGCCGAGCGAGATGGTAAGCGGATTAACATTATCGCCGAGGTAAAAAAACTCCTGCATGAGAAAGGAATTCTGGCAGCTGCTCAAATCGCTAGAGTCAAGGAAAGCGAATTCATGGATTTCGAGGAGGCTGAAAACGAGAATCCGTTTTCATTATTGGCCCTCAAGAACCCAATCGAACGGCACACCATCGTTTATGACGCCTTCGGCGAAAACGTGACCGCCGTCTATTATTGGCTCCTCGATGCTTTGGAAAACCAGGTGGAAAACCTCAAGCAGGTCGATAAACTCGTGGACAATTTCGTTTCGTCACCGGGCTCGCAGCATTTCACTGACATGACCGGCAAGGCAATGAAGGCTCAGGATCGAGCCCTGCAATTCTTTGAGGTAGCGCGCAGAGCAGTGCAACCCATTCCCGGTTTGATTTCGGAGTTGAAGGCGATCAAGCGTCAGCTGGAGGCCGTCGAACCGGTGAAGCTCGTCGGGGAACAAGAGCTTCGCCAAAGATTCCTGCTAAAACAAAACGAACTCAAGCAGCAGGTTGCCTTGGCCAAAACCTATGCCTGTTGGGGCAGACCGTATTTAACAGTAGCCAACCAGACTCATAATGAAACTTCTACCTGTGCCTCCTTGGTTAGTGCATTTAACACCGTCCTTTTCGAACTCGCACTGCTGGTTCAGGCCCAGCATTCGGTGGCGGATGACATTGCGGCCGGGATTTTGCCCAAATCCATCGGCAAAACCAAACACCGGGAATACAGCCCGATTTTAATCGTGGAGATGAATTTCCGGGGTGTTCCGGAGAAATCCCGGCAGGGCGGATTTGTCTACCGTGGCCGGTCGGACCTCAAGTTCACCAGCTATGCCCTCAACACCGACGAAATTACGGTGCTCAAGGAGTTGATCGAAAAGGATGAACTGGGTGACCTGTGGCGGACCTTGTTTGGTGGCATTGACGACACCATCGACCAGCTCCAGAAGGACATCGAGGAATTGACGGAGGAAATACCAAAAGGGGAACCCGTTGTTGCTGGTAAAGCTGAGACAAAAACCGAAGATGTAAATCCTTTCGCGGCGCTATGGTCATTTTTCTTTCCGCGATCAGCCTCGTCAGAATTCGATCCAGACACCGCTCATATGATCAGGCCTGATTCATCCGTTGAAAAAGTGCTGCGGAATCAGGCTATTTTGCGGGCCAGACAAGAATGCCGGGAAATCTATACTCTTTTCAAGCAGGCCCATGGCATGGCGACGATGCCGGACCAGGATGCTCAAGCGGCTTAAATCGAAATCCCAGCTTCGCGCAGTTTTTCGGTGAGCACTGCCTCAATGTCTGGTTCGTCGGCGGGATAAGTGCAAACGACCCGCATTTTGAACATGTGAAATCGGCCAAGCTTCGCCTCGGCCGAGGCTTTATATTCCTGGTTTTCCAGGCCGAAATGTTCGATGAAGATCTCGTAATCCACCAGGTAGAAATCCGGCATCACGTAAAAACCACCCAGGTTAACGATTGGCTCGTAAACGAACCGGATCCCTTGATCGAAGAGAAAATCGGCGATGATTTTCTCGATTTTGCTGCGGACGCGGATGCCGCTTTTGGTTTTGAAGGTGACGCTTGTTTCCCACTTTTTCTTGCTAAGCAGCCTGACCTGGTAATCCTTGCGGACTTCTTCCAAGTACTCGGCCTGTTTTTGCTGGTAGATTGCCTGGTGCATCTCGGCCTTTTTACGCAGGGCCAGTTGACAGGCGGTTCGATCGTCCTCCTGGTTCCGGTATTGGGTATACCACTCCAGAAAACTTAAAAGTAGTCGTGGATCCTTGTTTGTCCGATCGGAAATTTCCATTTGGTCCTCAACGGTTAAGGTGATGGTCATATTTCCTAGAAGACCGCAAAGTTTATAATGTTTTCGGCCTTTAATGGAGAAGGTGCTCTGGAGCAAAAAACCTCTGATTTTTCTCAAACTAAGGTTTTCACCAGGGCACCTTCGGTTTATTGGGGCGATGTCAGCAAGGACTAATGCAGAATCCGATGGACCCAGTAGGTTTCTGATAAGGGATCTGGGGAACTGAACATTTTTGTTCCTGGCCTTAGGAGAGTCTTGAACGGTTTTGTTCAGTTTTCAGAGAAACCTTTAAATACTCACTCCTCCCTGATCTGTTTATGCCAAACAAGATCCCAGCCCACCAGTATTCTCTGCCGAAGCGCATAGCGAGCATGAATAGCTGGCCTGTGCCACCAGCGGTCCGCCAGGAGGTCATCCGGTTCTTGGATGACTTGGCCTTGGGTAAGGTCAATCGAGGCAGAAGAATTTCAGTGGCGCGTCAATGTCATTATATTGACCTGCTTCGAGGGCCGTTGGTTTTTCTGAAAAAGACTGCCTCGCAAATCGCGGCAAAAGACGTTGAGCGGTTTGAAAGAGCCCTTGCGAGGGATATCATACGTGGTCATCTCCGGAATCGTCCCTTTTTCGAGGCCACCAAATCGGATATTCGCAAGGCATTCAAGGTGTATTTACGCTGGTGCCATGGCCCAGCTAAAGCGATCGAATTGGCCGGCTGGTTGGACACTCGCGTTCGTGCCAAAACTCCCGATTATCTTACCGAATCCCAGGCCGAGCGATTACTCAAGCACTGCCGTTCCCCGGAGCAGCGCTACGTCATTGTCATGCTCTTTGATTCCGGAGCGAGGGCTGAGGAATTCATTAACATTCGTCTGGAGGACGTTCTGGTTCCAGAAGCCGGCGGCGGCAATTACGTTAAGGTGGCGCTAAAGCAGGAATACAGCAAAACCATCGGGCGGACTATTTCGCTTTATTGGCGCCATAGCCTTGAAATAATTCGCGATTTCGTTTCCGAGAGGATCGCTTCGGGAGCCAAGGGTGACGACCCCGTCTTTCCCAAAACCTACCACGGACTCCGAATGTTCCTGCGTCGGTTGGGGAAACGAGCTCTTGGGAAAGAGGTGCATCCCCATCTTTTCCGGCACAGTTCCGCCACATATTATGCCGCCAAATTGAATCGGCAGGAACTCTGTTATCGGTACGGCTGGAAATTCAGTAGCCCCATGCCGGATGTCTATATTTCCCGTGCTGGCCTTGAAAATAAGGATTTGGACACCAAGTTCACCAACCAGGAGTTGGGCGGTCTCAAAGACGAGTTGGTGAAACTGCAACAACAAACCAAGATCAAGGACGAGAGGATCAATTCTTTACAGGAAAACCTCAACGAAATGCAAAAGAACCTGGCGATGATCGCCGAGGTTCTGGCCATGAAGCCGACGATCAGGGAGGTGGAGAGGGCGGTGGGCAGAAAGAAGTGGCTTTCACAGGCATGATCCGTGAGTTTGGCCGAAACCACGAGCCTTTTGCCAACAGGACCAAGGAGGAATTAGCTGTAATCTGCGGATTTGATTGAGGTCTGGAGGGATTTGGCGGTGGCTGCGGGATGGGGCGAGTTGTGGCGCGAAATTGCGTGTTGGCGTCGGGGTAAGAGAATTCCGGTGCAGTAATGTGGTGTTGGTTGAAAGGGAGATTGGATTGAGGGGTATGTTGATCACTGGAAGGCCTGAGGCCTTGTTCGGAACGGTCGGGGATCGCGAATGGGCATTGCCAAGGGCAGCGCCAAACCGTATTGTTGATGGGCGCTACAGCAATCCCCTGATTGCCGGCGGTCATATGCCACCTTCGAAGCCAACCGCTGAGGATGGATGTGCTGGGCCAGGGTGGTTTAGCACGACGCACTGGAGCACTGTGTTGGCAGCGGGCGACCTTCGCTCGGCCCAATCGGCCAATGCCCTCGAGAAGCTCTGCCAGACCTATTGGTATCCTCTCTATGCGTATGTCCGTCGCCGCGGCTTTGCCCAGCATGAGGCCGAGGACCTGACCCAGGAGTTTTTCGCCCGGTTTCTGGCGGGGGATTCGGTGGCCAAAGCCGATCCCGCGAAAGGCCGGTTTCGCTTCTATCTGCTGGCTGCGCTCAACCATTTCCTGTCGGACGCCTGGGACCACGCCCGCCGCATGAAACGTGCCGGGAACCTGCACACGGTCTCGATTGACGTGCAGGTGGGCGAGGAACGTTTCCGATTGGAACCGTGCCATGATTGGAGCCCTGACCGGCTATACGAGCGCCGCTGGGCGTTGACCGTGCTGGAAAAAGTGCTGACCCAACTCGAACATGAGTACGAAACCAGAGGCAAGGCTCGGCTTTGTCAGTCGCTCAAGCCGTTACTGACCGGGGACGAGGCGGGCCATTCCTATGCGGAGATCGCCCGCGAACTCGGGATCCATGAGGGCGCCCTGCGGGTGGCGGTGCACCGCATGCGCCAGCGATATGGTGAGCTCTTTCGGATGGAAGTCGCGCAAACCGTCTCGCGTCCGGAGGAAGTCGCGGAGGAAATGCGGCATTTGCTGGCGGTTCTCAGCGCTTCGTAACATAACCGGGATTTTGCCTCATTTGAGGCTGAGACCATGTTCGACCGGAAGTGCAGCCAATGCGGAACGCAGTTCGAAACGGAGGCGGCCCGGGGGCTTTGCCCACGTTGCCTCGTGCAGACGGCAATCAAATTTGCCGAGGCAGCCCCCGATGCATCCACACCAGAAGACATTGCCTTTGCCGCGGACCAAAGCAGCACTATCGAAGCGACCGAATTGAGCTCGTATGCCAAGGTGCAGCGTCTGGGCGATTACGAACTCCTGGACCAAATTGGCATCGGGGGCATGGGCGTCGTCTACAAGGCCCGGCAACTAAGCCTGAACCGGGTCGTGGCGCTCAAGATGCTGTTGGCCGGGGAATACGCCAGCCCCGCCGTGCGCCAACGGTTTCGGGCGGAGGCCGAAGCCGCCGCTGGCTTGCGCCACCCGAATATCGTCGCGATTTACGAGACCGGCGAACTCGAGGGAGGCCTGTATTTTTCGATGGATCTGGTGGCGGGTCGGACGTTGGCGGACATGGTCCGAGGGACGCCCGTGCCTCCGCGCCAGGCGGCGGTTTACCTGAAAAAGATCGCCACCGCCGTTCATTACGCCCACCAGAAAGGCATTCTCCACCGCGATCTGAAACCCTCGAATGTGCTGATTGACGAGGCGGACGAACCCCGGATCACCGACTTTGGCCTAGCCAAGCGATTCGATAGTGCGAGTCTCCAGCCGAATGGCGCAAGCGCGACCGTCAGCCCTCCCTCCAGCCCGCAACTCACCGAGCTCACCTCCAGCGGGCAGGTGTTGGGCTCTCCGAATTTCATGCCGCCGGAGCAGGCTTCACCCAAATGGGGTGCGACGGGGCCTTGGAGCGACGTTTATGGATTGGGGGCGATTTTCTATTGCCTGTTGACGGGGCGGCCCCCTTTCCACGCCTCGAGTGTGACCGAGACAATCGACCAGGTCCTGAACAGCGAACCAGCGGCCCTGCGCGTGCTGAATCCCAGCGTGCCCGTTGACCTCGAGACCATCTGCCTCAAGTGCCTGGCAAAGGAACCCGCGCGGCGCTATGACAGCGCCCAGGAATTGGCCGCCGAGTTGGAGCGCTATCTCAAGGGTGAACCGATTCGCGCCCGACCGATAGGCCCGTTGGGTCGCGCGTGGCGGTGGTGTCGGCGAAAGCCCGCCCTGGCCAGCCTGGGAGCCGGCCTGGCCTTTCTGCTGCTGGTAATCATTGTTGGTTCACCCATCACCGTTGCTCGCATCGAACGCGAGCGGCAGCGGGCTACCATGGAAGCCAGAAATAACGCCCGTAACTTATACGTCTCGGACATGAGCCTGGGGTTTCGTGTGCTCGAGGAAAACCACCTGGGGCAGGTGCGGGATCTCCTGGCCCGGCATGCGCCGAAACAAGGCGAACCTGATCTGCGCGGCTGGGAATGGCGCTACCTCTGGCAGGCAAGCCGAGGTGATGAAATGATGACCATCGATGGCCACACGAATGGAGTCCCGGCGCTCGCCTTCTCGCCTGATGGCAAGGTGCTTGCCTCAGCAGGATGGGACGGCCAGTTACGGATCTTCGATTTGAGAACAGTGACCTTGATCACAAATCTGACAGGCCATGGCACCGTAGCTTTTCGTCCGCGCCACCGTGAACTGATAAAGGCCAACTGGGCAGGAGGTTTCGAGATATGGGATACTAGCGCATGGCGGAGAACTGGCGTAATCACCAACAACGACTTTGTGTTTTCACTGGCGTTGTCATCTGATGGAGAAATGGTGGTTCATTCGGGCAAACACACCCTCCAAGTATGGGACTTAGACGCTGGCCGGGAAATTTTTAGACTGATGGGGACCGAAGAGTTTGGTGGCACACAGCGGGACGGCCGATTGGCTTTTTCGCCCGATGGGCGTTTGCTTGCATACACCAGAGGAAACCGAGTCGTGCTTCAAGTAGTCGGGGGACCGGAACAGGCGAAGGAAATAAAAACTGACCGCTGTGCCTGCCTGGCCTTTTCCCCAATGGGCGACCTGCTTGCGCTGGGAGACCTGAACGGTGTCGTGACCATTTGGAAGTCAGCCGCACTGGAGCGAGTGGCATCTCTCACCAATCATACAAAACCAGTCTTGTGCCTTGCCTTTTCCCCTGACGGAGGGCTGCTGGCGACCTCAGGAGAGGATCGGAGAATTCTATTGTGGAACACCGATACTTGGCAGCCGGTGAGGTCCCTGAGAGGCCACGGCCACAACATCTGGACCGTCAAGTTCTCCCCAGACGGAAAGGTCCTCGCGACCGGCGACTCGCATGGCTCAGTCAAGTTGTGGGATGTTGACGCGACAAGGGACAGCAACCTGTTCCTCCCCTATCCTAGCGATTTGTTTGAGTACATGGTTCGCCGCGCTTACCCGTGCCCGAACGGGAGCACCTTCATGCTGACACGCTCTAACATGACATTCGAGGTATTCGATAAGTCGTCCCTTCAGCAGACCGCTCGCGGCAAGATTCCCCTCGAAGATTTCGCCGGAGGGACGATTTCGCCCAAAGGCGATGTGATGGCGCTGGCTGGGAAAGGAGGAACGGTTGACCTTTGGCAGGTTAGAGATTCAAAGCAGATTCGTAAGCTCAGCGCTGGAGATGCAGGCTGGAGCTGCGTCTTGAGGTTCTCACCCGATGGTTCGCGCCTCGCGAGAGCTGAGAATGCCTCGCGTGTCAAAGTGTGGGATCTCAAACGCGGTAGGGAACCGGTTTTGCTGAAGTCCGACCAGGGGGGAGGAACGATTCAGACGTTGAACTTCTCAGCCGACAGCCGACAGTTAGTGGCGCCCCACTGGTGGGGTGGTATCAGTCTTTGGGATGTTGATGCCGAGAAACTGTTGGGTGTGCTCCAGGGACACCGTGTGGGAGTCAAGGACGCGAAGTTCTCGCCAGATAGGAGGCTCATCGCCAGCGCCGGTGCTGACGGGACAGCCCGCCTTTGGAGCGTGAAATCACTGGCTGAGGTCGCAGTGTTCGAAACGGTTGCTCAGCGAGTTTTGGCTGTCGCTTTCTCGACGGATGGGCGGTTGCTGGCAGTTGGCGACGCCGGAGGCTATGTCTCCTTCTGGCGGATCGATACCCGTGGAAATGTCGGTGCTGTGCACACCTCGGGCGGTGCAGTGGAGTGGCTGGAGTTTCTTCCCGACGGCAACACACTGCTCGTAGCGACCGAGAAGGGCGTGTTCTCCTGGCGGGCGCCATCGTTTGAGGAGATTGCGCGGGCGGAGCAACAATCCCAGTAATAACGGCGCGCGACGGTCCCGGTCGCAGCGTGCTCGCCAGCGAGGAGATATGGGGTAATCCCGAGGTTTTGTTCGGCATCGACGTGCTGCGGCCCAGAGGGCCGCGCGCCGCAATCAAAAGACTCTGTAACAAATTCCCGGTTTTGCCTCACATACTAATGACGAGTTCCAACACTCAGAAGCATATGAACACCATGACGAAACTTAACCCGGGCATTCCCAATAGGGCTGCAATTCCATTCCCCATCTGGGCAGTGCTGGCCGCTGCCTTGCTGTCACCGCCCAACCTCCGCTCCCAGAATCCCGAATGGATGTTGTTCAGCCCGAAGGCCGCCGGTGTGCCAACTTCCTGTATGATGCGGCTTGTCATCGGTCCCGACGGGCGCATATGGACGGCCTCTAACGATACTCGGTCATTGTCGACATACGGTTTGGCCGTGTTTGATGGGCAAAACTGGACCGTTTACAACACAGGTAATTCGGGATTGCCCAGCAACGCTGCCTTTCCTTTTGGCTTTGACAAGCTGGGCAACGTTTGGATTGGCACCATCAGCTTCTGGGGGGCGAGCGGGGGAAGTGGCGTGGTGAAGTTCGATGGAAGAAACTGGACAAGATTTACCCGGCAAAACTCAGGACTGCCATCCGACAACATCTGGGCCGGCACCATCGATCTTCAAGGCAATATCTGGGTGGCCACTGCCGCTGGTGTGGCTCGATTTGATGGGCAAACCTGGATGGCTTTCAGCAATGTCGATATCGGTCTGAGCAAGAATTGGTTTTCCGCCATCGCTTCAGACTCCAAAGGAAATATTTGGATTGGCACTTACGAACCAGGGGGAGGAATAGCCAAGTATGACGGCCAGACATGGACGGCATACACCGGCGCAGATGGGCCAACCATTAACGATTCTGTTTACAATATTGTTTTCGACTCTCAAGGTAACACTTGGTATGGCTTACCGGACACCCTAGGTAAGTTCGATGGGGAGAGCTGGACAAGTTATAACACACGAAGTGATGAGCTGCCGACAAGTTGGGCATTAACTGTAGATAACCAGGACATTATTTGGGCTGGGGGTGGCCGCATCCTTGCCTATTTCAGTGATGACACAGGAGGCGTCGGAAAATTCAATGGAACCACATGGACCGTCTATAAGCGGAACAATTCAAGCATGCCCGCCAGGAAAGTCTGGGCCTTGGCCCAGGATGGTTATGGGAACATGTGGATGGCAACCGAAAGCGGCCTGGTGGCCTACCGTGAAGGCGGGGTGGTTTTTCCTGCCATTACGCCAGTGCTCGGGCTAAACACAGCCGTCGGCAAAGCGATCGATGCGCACGACGTCAACGGCATCCAAGGCTATTTGGCTCCGGACGCCGTATTCGATTTTGTCCCAGCCCCGCCGCCCCTGACCGGCACGAACGCCATCGGCGGTTTCTTTACCGGGCTGTTCCAGGGTTACCCTGACTACACCACGATCGACGAACAACGCTGGGTATCCAACAACATCGTCGTAACGGCGCACACGACCACGGGCACGCTGCAGAATCCTTGGATGGGCATCCCGCCAACGGGCAAGGACACTAACGCCCCGCCCCACGTGCACCTGGATATCTGGGAATATCAAGGGGATAAAATCCAGCGGATCACCACCTATTTGGACGTGCAGAGCCTGATGGTGGGATTGGGGCTGATGCCCGCGCTGCCCTTGACGCTGCAGCCGGCCACCCCCATACCTGATCCCGTGGCAACCGGCTGGTCGCCGGTGGCGGCGGTGATCGAGAGCCAGGCGCGATGGAACGCGCACGATTTGGCCGGATTGGCCAGGATGATGCGCGCGGACGCGCCAGTGATGGTGGCGATGTTGCAGGGGGCAACGCTGGATCGGAAGGCCTTCGTAGCGCTCCAGGAATTGTTTTTCCTGGCCTTCCGCGACCTGAAGATGGACATCGTCCGAAATTTGGACCTGGGCAACGGCTGGGTGTTGTCCGAGGTCGTGTTTAAAGGGATCAATGACGGCTTGTATTTCGGGCTGCCGGCCACAGGACGGGCGGTGAACGTGCGCGGCGCCGTCGTATACGAAGTGGACGGGCAAGGCTTGTTGAGCACGATGAAGATCTACTTCGATAACCTGACCACCCTCACCCAGCTCGGATTCTTTCCCCCATCGCTGAGCGCCGAGGAACTGAAGGCCCTGAATACAGGGGTTGGCAACGCAATCGACGCGCATGACGTCAATGCCATCCAGGGCTATTTGGTTCCAGACGCCGTGTTTGATTTTGCCCCGGCCCCGCCCCCATTAGCGGGGACGAACGCCATTGGCGGTTTCTTTGCCGGGATGTTCCAGGGGTTTCCTGACTATACCACGACCTCGGAACAGCGCTGGGTTTCCGGCAACGCGGTGGTGACGGCGCATATGACGTCGGGCACGCTGCAGAATCCCTGGATGGGCATGCCGGCCACCGGCAAGGGCGGCGCCCATATGCACCTGGACGTTTGGGAATATCAAGGGGATAAAATCCAGCGGATCAGCAGCTATTTGGATCTGCAGAGCCTGATGGTGGTGACGGGCTTAATGCCGGCCCCGCAGTTGCCTGCGCTCCAACCCACCACGCCCATTACTGATCCCGTGCCGACTGGGCTAAGTCCCGTGGCGGCGGTGATCGAAGGCCTGAAGCGATGGAATGCGCATAACCTGGCGGAATTTGCGAAGATCCTGCGCGCAGAAGCGCAAGTTTTAATCGCCATGCTGGGAGTGCCCTTGGACCGCACGTCCGCCATAGCGATGATGGAATTGTTTTTCCTGGGCTTTGGTGATTTGCGGATCGACGTCGTCCGGCACATGGATTTGGGGGAAGGCTGGGTGTTCACCGAGGGGGTGTATCGGGGGACCAACACCGGTCCGTATTTCGGGCTGCCGGCCACGGGACGGACTATAGAAGTACGCGCGGCCCTTCTGAATCAAGTGGACAGCCAGGGCTTAATCAGGGCTGAGCAGATTTACTTCGACAACATTGGCGCGCTCACCCAACTGGGCTATTTTCCGCCACCCCAGTTGAGTTGCCAACGAACCGCAACCGGAGTTGTTCTCGCCTACGAGGGTACCTTGTTGTCCGCGCCATCTGTAATCGGTCCTTGGACCCCGGTCGCCGATGCCACCAGCCCATACACCGTGACCGCCACCGGCGACCAGATGTTCTTCAAGGCGCGGAAGTAGATAAATGCGTTTTGAGGGCAGGCCGCTGGGAAAGGTGCACCCAAACCGTTGTTACGCCCATAAGGAACCGACCGCGGATATCAGGCGTTGAAGTGGCTATTCCCAAAATGATATTTCCAGATTGTGTTGTCCTCCCGATCTGCCTACATTGCCATCATGTGCTGGCTCGGCAGTGCGCCTTCCATATCCGGGCTATGGATCGAAGTGGAAGAGGCAGAGGTTACGGCAGGACCAGTTGTTGGAGACTACCAAGCCCGAGTGTTCGCCGTGCTTATTGGGGAGCGCTTTTTCCGCATCGGCTACCGGTAGTTTATCTGATGACGCTGCGACTCCAGCATGACTTGACCTATTTGGGCGTGGGCTTATATACAAAACCAGAGGCAAATGATACGTGGCAATTCTGCGTTGGCATTGGGATGATGTTCTTCTTGTTCGCCGTTTTTTCATAATCCTCTAAGGCTGGCAATTTGACCTGGGCCCCTTTGGCGTATGCCCGGTGAACGGCATGGCTGTTGTGGCCGAGGGCTTCCATGGCGAAGCGTTCCGGGTAGCCAGCGGCTTTGGCACGTTCGGCCCAGGCATAGCGGTAGGAATGGAGGGTGACACCGGTTATGCCAAGCCCACGGCAACGCTGCTTGAACTCAGTGGCCCGATCCGAAGCGCGGACTGAGCGTAAATATGGGAACAGGGGGCCATGGTCAGGCAATTCTCGAAGCACTTCCGCAACCCGGTCGCCAAAATGTTGTTGGGCCGTGGTCCCGGTTTTCATGCGTTGGTAGCTAATCACCCGAAAATCCCAGTTGATGTCTTCGGCCATCAGATGGGCGATGTCGCCCTGGCTCCCGCCCAGATGCCAGCAAAGCTCATAAAACGCCTTCCGCTCGGGATTCTGCTCCCGATCGATGATGTCCATATGCTCGGCGAACGTGATGGCGCGCTTTTCTCCGTATTCGACTTTGGGCCATTGCCGTTTGGGGATGACTGGCCAGGCCAGCCACCCCATATCCAGGGCGAAATTGTGGATACGTCGAAGGAAAACGTTCGTTGCCACGGTGCCTTGGCGTAGCACCGCCCAAAAATCCTCGGCATGGGTTTTAAAAATCCGCCGATCCCGGATAGAGTCAAAGGCGTGGTCTTTTATCGCACGCTGCCATCTTTCCAGAGTGGAGCCTTTTTTAGAGCTCGCCATAGCTTCCATGGCGATCTGCCAGGTGCGTTCAACCGAAACGGGATCGCTGGCAGCCAGGTAGGTCCTCGCCATTTGCAGGTTCAGGGCGGGCTGCTCATGGGCTTGGTTTTTGGCGCTGAGGATTCTTTGAGCAACGTCTTTGTCCTTGGTTTTGATGCTCTCTTGGTGGAGGTTGGTGGTGTCTTCGAGGTAAAATACCCCACTGGCGCGTTGGAAGAGGCGGAAACGAGCTTTCATAGTTCTGCTTTTGGTTAGGATAGGGCAGAACGGAAAAGAGTAGTTACGGTGTACTACCCGCCTATATCGGGAGTACTGCCGGAGTACTACCCACCTAGCTCAATCACTGGAAGTTTCACTGGAAGTTGGTCGCCATCGCTATTGCAAGTCGCTTATTATCAACAACTAACGATGGAGGCGAGGGTCGGAATCGGACGTATTTGCGCCCATTTCCAAGCACTTACGTAGCACGCTTTCCCAGCTATTCAAGCGTAATCGTGCCTGCACCGTCACTATCCGCCAGAATCCCGTTAGGCACAGTTTTAGGCACAGTTGCGTTTTGCCCGGCACGCATGCATGCCCCAGCCGCGGAAGGTGCGGTTGAGTTCTTCAACCTCACCCCGACTGGCTTCCAGTAGTAGCCCTGCCGCGTCATCTGGCTGATTTCCCATGCGAGTTCAGCAAGCAACAGAGCGGATGGGAAGCTGACATGGTTGGTGATGGCTGGCTTCTTGATTTGCGTAAGGGAATCACTCCACGTCGCGACCCGTCAGTTTAAACTCAAACCAATCGCTTTCCAAGGCTACGGTGCACACGTAGAGTTGGAACGCTGCGGCGGTCAAGCCGGCTTTCGGTATCCACACCTCGTCGTCGTTTGGATTTGTCTCCTGATTTCGAACGGGGTTGCAGGTGGGTAGGACACACACTACTTGTGGCACAGTGCTCAAAGCAAAGAAAACCCCCACTCTTTCCATTTCTCGACGTGCGCGTCGAAATGAGATGCCGGGAGTCCCACAAAGAGGAGATGGCGTGCGCGAGTCATGGCGACATACGCCAATCGCCTGTCCTCGGTGTTTGCTCCTCTGGTGACGGCGTCAACGACGGAGTTCCAGAACTTGGTGCTTCCCAGGACAAGCACAGCGTCAATGCTCTGCCCTTTGACTTGATGGATGGTTTCCTGTCGTATTGGCGGAAAAAGTGCGTGAGTTTCAAAAAGGGGAAGTTCGATTTGATGAGCGTCGAGCCCGGTCTTTTTGATTCTCAAATTGAGGTTCGGGACATTCTTGATGCCCAGATCGACGATCAACTTCCCAAGGCTCTCGCGCAGTTGAGAAATCCATTGGCCTCCGCTCAGGCTCACTGCGGGAAGACCGGATTGCGACTTAACGAAGCGCCATATTAGCACTTTCACCTGCTGAGCTTCTTCTGAGTCGGGAGACTCATCGATTCTATTCCAAAAGGCAGAGTCTTCGACGACCGAGCGAAGAACCTCGTCAACAATCTGGAACGCTTTTTTGTAGTCCTTTCGACAATCACGAAAGAAGGATGCCTGTGCTAGGTGTTTGGTGATGCCTTTGAGCTTGGTGTAATTGACCTCACCGCGGATGAATTCTAGTTGCTGATGAGCCCTGCAAATGATCGCGCTCGACGCTTCAGCGATTCCGGCCTGTTCGAGGCGCTTCTCGAACTCTGCAACAGTATGAGCAAATCGGTCTGCGGTGTCCCGGATGATGTAGGGACGATGGTGCTCATTGTTGCCATCCCCGCATCCTACAAACTCTCGATTTCCTCCGATGTTCCGAACGGCGGCAGCAATTTGGCTATTGCACCGAAAAGACTGGCTGAGTGGCTTTTCAGGAATCTTCCATTTTTCTTTGAGTACTGGGAGCGAGGTGGCGTCCGCCATGCTAAATTCATAAATGCACTGGTCAGGGTCACCAATCAGCGTGATCTTGCACCCTTTCATCCGGAGAAAATTCAGGAGAACCAGCAACCACACGTTGGTGTCTTGTGCTTCATCAATTACGATTTCAGGGAAACGCCTCGCGATTCGTTCAGCAATGTGCGGGCGAGCAAAAAGAAGACGACAGGCCCAATGGACGCGCTGCGCGTGCGTGTAATAGCCCAACGCCATCAGTTCCCTAACCGGATTGTAACCGGATTCCAGCTTGTGTCCGCCGTAGACCATCGAAGCTTTGAAAGCAGTGTTGCCATTTTCCAGGTAAGGAACGATTTCCCATGCCGGCACAGGAGCCTTTCTTCCCCCTTTGAAGTCCGTCCATGCCATGAGCTTCTTGTTGTTCCAATCGCCCGGGCGCGGAGCAACAAAGAGCTTTGGCCGCTTTGACAAGCCAACGGTCAGATGTCCAAAGGGCGTAAGAATAAACCGCTCAACGAAGGCATCAAATGTGCCGACGTAGTTTGGGTCAGAAAGAAGATCGCGCCGACCGACGTCTATGGTTGCTTCCTGAAATTCCCGAATGGCTGTGTTGGTAAATGAGAGCAGGGCAAGTCCGCCTGCCGAATAGGGCCAATTCGCACCGCGCCAAATGAACCGTCTGCAAGATGTCCACGTCTTGCCACTTCCAGGGGCAGCCCGGAGGAGGAACTCCAGCTCCTCAGCAAAGATAGCGGCTTTCTGCTGCTCAGTTGGTTTCTGCGACAGGATTTGCTGCAGCAGGATTTCCGGGTTGCTCATTATGTGCTTCGGGTGGGATCACGCCCAGGAATTTGAGGGCTTCCTGAATGTACTGGGGAACTGCATCTGTCTGCAGATTGGCGGCATCAAGCAACGCCGCCAGTTCTTGCGCGAAATGTCCTTTGGAAGTATCGCTCCGAAGGAACTCAGCCAGGAATGCATCTGCCTTCGCATCGTTCGTGTTTAGCGCGGCGACAGCAACCTTGAGATTCGCTCCGAGATTCGGATGGAGCATCGCGAAGGCGTCGAGCATGAGAGGCAAAATCGCCGCAGATCGGGCGAGTTCGTGTTCAAATGTAATCGTGGAATACTCGACTCGCAGGTTGGGAATACCGGCTTCCTTGGCCTTGAGGCCAATAGCAGTGGCTGAAGGCGGGTCGCCAACTTTTACAGCATCGCCATCCGTCAGGATGGCGACAGGGAATCCAAGGCGATTAACACCAAAGAGAGGCAAGAACGCATTGAAGTTGATGCCATCAGCGTTAAGCACCGTGACCGCGGCTTCTTTGAGACAGCCGCCCGCGATCTTTGTGAGAACGGGAAGAAGCAATGCCTCGGCGATGCCCTCGACCATCAGTATCCGGCGTGCGAAAAACAGCTCCCCGCGCGTCGCGTCTAGGAAGCGCTGGAGCTTCTTCTTTAGACCCTCATCCATGGCGATGGAGCAAACCGAGACTGAACTGACTTTGCCGTCGCGCTCGTGAATAGAAACAATCGAGTCTATTGGGGCTTGGCTCGCCAAAATGGGAGAATGGCTGCTTGCTATGACCTGAACTTGATTGCCTTGTTCCTCTGCGGCGACTTTAGCAAAGTGTCTGAGGAAAAGCACTTGTAGCTGGGGATGAAGGTGAGCTTCGGGTTCCTCAACCAGAATGGAGCGAAACGAAAACTGAGGGCTTCGCTGCAGGGTTCCGAGTGTAGCTGACGTGAAAACGAGGTTGTTGTAGCCGAGACCGTTGAGTGCGAACGGCAGCCCTTCAATTTCGGGCTGAAGCCCGGAGATGATTCGGTAGAAGCTGGGGTCGCTGAAGATCAATTCCGTGTTTAGGGCAAGCCGTTCGCCAGTGATGGCGGCCATCTGCGTATTAATATCGTTCCTCGCGTCCTCGACAGGTTTTAGTTCGCGAATCCTGTCGTTGGCCTCTTTCGCGATGAGTTCGAATTCACCGTGTTGTGCCTCCTTGGTCAGGCAGTCAATCAGGCGTGAGACTTGGGAATGGCGACCGGGCCGGAGACCGCTTTCTGGATCGCGGAGAGGCTCGAGGTAAATGGACGCTATGCGGTCGTAGAGATTCGAAGCCAGGTTGCCTCCCTCCGTTTCGCCTCCCCACATCTTCACATTTGCCCGACGGGTGGTTTTGTTGAATTCAACGCGGGCATTAAGTCGGATGTCGAATTTCCCGTCCCCGATATCGACCAGGCATTCGTGAAAATGCACTTCGTCCTCGTCCTTGGGGTCAGAAAATGTGCAGGACATTTCAATTGGCGTGTAGTCCGTGCCAGCTCTGAAATCGTCTTCGTTGAGACGGATTGCATCGAAGTCGCGGCTTGGCACAAGCATGAGGCGCAAGGCGTCGATGATTGCTGTTTTGCCAGCGTTATTCTCGCCAACGATCACGCACAGTCCCCGTGGGAAAGTAATGACAAGGTCTTCGATTTTGCGAAAGTTTTTGATCTTCAGTTCGCGTAGTCGCATAGAGGATGGCAATTGATATTTCCATAAGGCGATAACCTGTCACGCCTCGGTGAGCGCCTTGAACCCGGCCTGGGACACCTGAAGAAAAAGGACCAGATCTCCCTACCGTCAAACGTAGTCACTTCAAACCAGTCTCCAGGAATACCCATGCAATTCTCTTGGAGGGCGGCAACGAACAGGTTGGATTCCACGCCGCTTCAATCCCTGATGTTGAGATACATGTCTAGTGCTTTCGCTGTCTTCTTTTCTCGAAAAATAAAATTAAGCTTCTTCTGCTCGTCCTCTCGCCCGAAAAGGTCAACCAACCGGAGACGCGTGACCACAGGAGCTAAGGTTCTAAACACTGGCTTGAGAAAATCCGTGAGGTGTCCTGCCGTTGACCCAACCTCCGTGAGCAGGTACAGAAGCGCGAGGCGCTCAACCGCCTGGATATTGCAGTTCTTCTCTGCCGCTAAGCGCCGAATCTGACTGATGGCCACTACCAACCTGTCTCCTAGCGTTAGAGGCGGAACAATAGACTTGTACCGTATCCGACGCCAGAGGTCGTTTCCTTTCCAACGGTTCTTGATGTGGTGCTCAAGAGCTGCAAAATCAGTTGGTGTGCTACCAATTAGGACAAAAATCTTGTTCCCATGTGCCACCGGCTTCGTTTCGTTGAGCCCCAAGAAGCCGTAAATGGTGTCGTACACCCAGTTCTCTGTTGAGCGTGAATCGATCTCATCGATCAGGCAAAGATGCGGCTCCGGACCTGTCTCGCACTTGGCAAGCTGGCTACGAAGAGAATCTGCGGTCAACCCAGGTACTTTTAGATCAAGCTCCAAGTAGGCAACTCTTTTGACCTTTGCAATTTCCTGTATCAGATAAGTCTTGCCTTGCCCTGCGGGTGCCCAAATTAGATGGTTTTCTTTTTCCTGCGTCGGCGTATCGCATGCAACTTCGATCTGGCGAGCAACGCTGCTAAGGCTCTCCACGACTTCTGGGGCGAACCTGACGTAATTCCCGACGACCGTATGGCTTGGGAGATAGATATCGTTGAGTTGTTTGAGCAGTTTTATGGAAGCCTGCCGGATAGCCTCCTTTTCGCGGGCAACCATGTCGGCAGCAATGCGTGGGACAGCGACAGTAGGCAGCGGCGGCAATGCCGTTGGAGGCTCCTTCGCCTCGATCAGCATTTCTTCCTGGTATTCTGAAAACAGTATATCACCAAGCGACCAAAACAGCTTGGCGGTTTCTCCGTCAAGTGGTTGTGTGGCTCCAACTAGGAAGCCTCTTGCAGGCTGCCGAAGGGCAATTCCTGCTGCCGGGAAGATGTATGTAAGCGGAGTTTTGCCGACGACGAGCCTGGCTACTCCAGCAAGGAAAGCGGGACCTACGCGATGATGATCGTAGGGCAACACACCACATTTGGAAGCGCTGAAAAGTAGCTCTGAGCACCAACGAGGCGTGCTAGCCAATTTGGCACAGGTCGCCTCAAAGTAATCTTCAATAGGGGTAGTCTCAGGAGCACTGCAAGCAATTTGCGAAAGGTTGAGCGCTGATTCTGCTCCTACCTGTATTATGTGAAGCGGGGGATGGATTCTGCTGGTCGTCTCCCACTGACGATGCAGAAGCTGAATCTCATCGTTGCTATAACCGATACAGACGACAAAGGGCTCGCGCATTTCCAGAGCGGTCGTAAGGTCATCCCAGATTGTCTTGGCGTGCGACCAGAAGCCACGATCGCTGCCAGAGGCAGGTACTGTGCGTTCTTGGTCGGACAGGTCAGCGCTGGAAGGTGCTGCTATGTATGCACCAAGGACACGATCACTGCTTTTTGAGGAAACACCAGCCAAAGGTAGCACGTCGAGGTAAGGGGACTGATTCAGCCTCAACCAGGTTGAGCGGATAAGCCTGTCCCAAATTGCTCCGATCGCTCTGGAACGACCGATTCCTCTCTCCCAACGACGGCCAACGGTTGCACGAGCAACGTCGATGAGGATGTCCCCACCGAGTTTCGGTATCTCTTTGCGCGTCAGTGCATCGATTGCAAAGGTGGTATCAAATGACCAGTCGTGCGCCAGCGACTTACTGAAACGCCTATGCAGATCATCTGCGATTTGCTTGTATTGGGCCTCAGCAGCCTCGACGTTGTCGTAAAGCTGCATGTTCGTGAAGCTCCTCGGTTTGATGACCTTGTCAATGACCCAACCTAACTTCCTCTGAGTTGGCCATCTAGCCGCAAAAATGCGATCGGGTTCGGACCAGCCGAGAACACTCAACAAGCGGCCAATACGGTCGTCTATGACCAAGGTGCCGAGGCGACGCCTCGGGGAATGAAAGTCAAATTTCGACCTTTCAGCAAGAAAGGCTGTCCAGAAGTCGTGGGTAGGTCGGTCCGTCGCTTCTGTAACAGCCCGAAGATCACCGTCGATTGCGGAGTAGAGGGCTGAGAGCTCAGTTGCGAGAAAGAGGGTTCCGGTTCGACGAAGTGCCTGATCGATTGCGTAAACGGCAACGCGCCAATCCTCGATGACATGAAATATCCAGTGTGCGATGGCTGCATCGAACTCGGGCCCTTGGCGGCCGAGTTGCCTAACGTCCTCAAGCCTACAAACAACTTCGGCGTTGGGGGCGCAATCAGCTTTAATGGCACCCCAGCCTGCCTCAAGCTTCGTCAGCATTTGTGGGGAGAGGTCAACGCAGCTAATGTGAAGCTTTGGAACGGTGTGGTCCTTGGCGAAACGAGCGTAATGAACGGCGAGTGGCAGTGCAATCCTGCCCGTGCCTGAGCCTAGGTCGGCGAGTTCGATTCTTGCGGTGCCTTTTGGGACCGACGAGGCAAGGGACAGGCACATCGCTGGAAACTTCTGCTCCTGAATGGCCGATGGCATGAAGGGCCTTGTGTCGTCATAGAGGCCGGCTTCCGCGTCTTCAAAGATGATGCAATTATCGGAGTATTTCATGCAGCGCTCCAGTGAATGGTCTTACGTTCCAGTAGTGCGCTGATGGCGGCCGCGAGGTAGCCTAGGACGCCAACCACGATTACGCCTGCGTACAGTTTCTTGGTATCAAAGACGGCCAATGCATCCATTAGTATTCTGCCGAGGCCGGAGTCTGTGGCAACCAGCATGTCTGCGGCCACGGTGACGATGAGGGCGAGCGGTATTGCAGCGCGAAGGGCCACAGCGAGATGAGAGAGCGTCGCAGGAAAATAGAAAGATACCATGGTACGAAAAAATGAAGCGCGCCACGCGATGGCAAGCCTGAGATGTGAGGATCTTGTGGCGCGAATGGCTGTAGCGGCAGAGGCCATCATAAGCGCCGCTACCACAAGCGTTGCACAGGCAAAGCGTGAATTCGCGCCGACGCCAAGAAAGATGCTGACCAAGGGCACAAGCACAACAGATGGAAGGCTCCGGAAAAACTCTACCCAAGGCTCTGCCGCTGCCCAGATATAGGGATTGAGGGCGAGAAAAAATCCGAGAACGCCACCAATCATGGTCCCCACAATAACCCCAGCAAGCCAGGTGACTACTGTCGAGGCGATGTCATGCCAGAAAGCAGAGGTCTGAGCCATTCGGAACAAGGACCGGGCAACGTCGGCGGGCGACGGTAGGAGCAGTGCTGAAACCCATCCAAGCGAAAAAGCAAGATGCCAAACTGCGAATGCAGCGCCGACGCCTGCGGCTACACAGAGCGCACGCGTTAGGGGTCTAAGCTTGTGAGACTGCATTTTCCAGAAAGCTCTTGGCTGTGCTCAAGTCAACTTCTTCGACGCGCGAATTAGCAAGCTGGAAAAACCGGTTGAAGGGCCCTTCTAGGTCTGCGGCGTCGTGTGTCACCAGTACGGTTGTGCGTTGTTTTGTTGATTGCTTTAGTTTCTCCTTGGCGAGAGCCCTTGTCTTGGAGTTCAGGGAGGAAAAGGGCTCGTCCAGGAGTAAAATCTCGGATGGAGTACAAATGGCTCGAACGAGATTCACAATCTGCTTCTCCCCTTCGCTGAGCTGGTAAGGAAAACCCAGTTGCCTGTCTCCGAGCCCGAACTGCTGCAGCAGAGTGAGCGCCTCGTTGCGAGTGCGTTCAGAGGATTTGTTTGCGACTAGGGCTGGCAGGAGAATGTTGGATAGGATCGTTTTCCAGGGCAGGAGGCCACTGGAAGAGTCCTGGACCGCGTACGCAACCGGCAAATTCGCCGGCTCGACTATGACAACGCCAACATCTGGTTTGCGGACGCCGGCAATGAGGTCAAGGAGCGTTGTTTTACCGGACCCGTTCGTTCCAAACAGGACGGCGACGTCTCCTTTACTGAGGCGGAAGCCGGCCGACAGGCGTCTTTGGCCGTCTTTGGACAAGGAGACAATAGTTTCGCGGAATTCGATCATTGTTGACCGTAAAGGCCTGGTGGAAAGAGAGTATCCAGGGACAAAGAGCCTTCCAATAGTTTGGCGGAACGAAGAGCATCAATTGTCTTCTGGATCCCCAGTTTATCGACCTGCTCATTCGTGAGTGGGAAGTAGTAGCCACCGCACTGATCCGCCACGACTGGCGGGAGGCCAAGACGAGTGGCGAGGATTTGGTGGGCCTTCCGGGAATCCTTGCGAATCAGGGTGACGGACTCGTCGATGGCGGCAAAGAGACGGTCAAATTCATCTTTACGAGACCCCCAAATATCCCGTTTGACCGCGCCAGAACCACTCCAATACGGCGAGCCCACGTACTTTGCACGAGGATTGGATTCGAGGAGTCTAAAGCCCCCTTCGGTCAAGGCGACAGCGAGTGCGGGCTGGTCCATGATGGCCGCATTGGCGGTCCCATCGGAAACCGCCTGCAAGGCCAGTTCCCGGGAAGCGACTCGGACTTCAGGCCAGTTTTGCGTTGGAATGCCGGCAGCGCTCAGAATCATCTGAATGTTGACTTTGGTGTATGGATTGATCGCCATGAGGACGCCGCTGTGAATGTCTCGGATGGTTTGGGCGGTCGAGTTGGATCTCACGATGAGACCGTAGACAGTTTCCTTGTCGGTGACCTCTGCGCCGGGGAAGACAACATAGAGCAGGTTACTGTGCTGCACCATGACCCCGAATAGGGTTGGAAAGGAAGTTGGACTGATGATGTCCACCCGGTCGGCGAGCAAGGCCGGAAGATGGTCTCCAGGCGGGAGTTCGACCAGCTTCGCCTTCAGGCCATGTTTCTCGAAGATCCCGGCCTCTTCGGCCACATAAAAGGGCAAAGAGCTTTCGTGTTTGAGAATGCCGATTTGAATCTGGTTGGCGGGAGCTGGCGTACCGGGCTTGCAGCCGGGCAAAAGCCAAACGGTTAGCGCGATGCCCGCAACGGCCAAAATGGCGATGAGCGATCTCTTCTTCATACTTGCGACGAATGGCAAGCGCGAGTCTTGCGGTTTCTGTGGACCGTTGCAAGCCTGGAATGGGGGGTCTTGGCCGCTTGTAGGGGGTTCGCGCCTATTTTGGCTGGCCTTTCTGGACAGGGCGCAGTATTCTGCCCGACGGAAAGACAAACGCAGCTTGCGAAGTTCATTGGAACACGTTTGGCAAAAGTGATTATGCAAGAACGCTGGCTATCGGTTGAAGAGATTGCCGCGCACTTGGGCGTCAATCCGGACACCATCTATAAGTGGATCGAGCGCAAGAGCATGCCGGCGCACAAGGTCGGGCGGCTCTGGAAGTTCAAGGCCACCGAAGTGGACGAATGGGTTCGAGCCGGGACCGCCGGTGAACCGGATCGAGAAGGTGGATCGCGCCAAACGGAATGACGCAATCCGACTGAACAGCATGTCCCTCTCTTCAGAACGCTGGAAGGAAGTTTCACCCTCGCAGTTCGCGTGGGAACGGGAAGCTCTCGACTTCATCCGTCAGGGGTTGCCCGACTGCGAGCCTTACCGGGCCTGGTCCAACTTCGAGTTCATTGCCGACGACGGTTCGATCAACGAAGTGGACATGTTGGTCTTCACACCGCAAGGATTCTTCCTGGTTGAAATCAAGTCGCGCCCCGGCGTTCTTGCCGGCGATGCGGTGACGTGGATGTGGACGCACGAGGGCCGGGAGATCGCGATGGACAACCCTATCTTCCTGGCCAACCGTAAAGCCAAGAAACTCAAAGCGCTCCTGTCGCGGCAGAAGGCCTGCCGTGAACTTCGGTTCCCCTTCGTCGATGCCCTGATCTTTTGCTCAAGTGCAGAGTTGGATTGCCGGCTTCAGGGGACTGCGCGTCTGCGGGTTTGCCTCCGCGACGCAGCCGTGGAGGCAGGGCGTCCCGCCCGGTCCGGCATCCTGGCAGCTCTCCGCCGACGCGAAGCGGATGGGCTGGGACCGACAGCCCAAGGGCAGTTCGATGCTCCCGCGGCACGCGCCATCAGCCGCGCGATGGAGCAAGCCGGCATTCGTCAGTCACAGCGCGCCCGCCGCGTGGGGGACTATCGGCTCACGAAGTTGATTTTCGAGAATCCCCTCGGCCTTTATCAGGACTGGGAGGCTGAGCATTTCCAATTGCCTTCGAGCAAGCGCTTCGTTCGTCTTTACCTCGCGGCAGCCTCTTCCTCTTCCTCGGAGCGGGAAACGCTCAAGCGCGCCGCCCGGCGCGAATATGAAATCCTGGACAACCTCCGGCACCAAAACATCCTGCTTGTCCAGCAATACACCGAGCATGAGTCCGGTCCGGCGCTGATTTTTGAGCACGACACGGGCGCGGTGCGGCTTGACCATTTCCTGGCGCAACGTGGCCCGCAACTCAGCATCGACACGCGGCTCGAAATGGTCCGCCAGATTGCGGAGGCCCTGAAGTTCGCCCATGACAAGCACGCCATCCACGGCGCTCTGAGCCCGCAGAGCATCCTGGTTTTTGGGCCGGACTCCGCTGTCCCGCGTCTCAAGCTCTACAATTGGCAGACCGCATTCCGGACCGCCTCGACCAGCACTTCCGGGCTGCCACAGATCACCGCTACCGTTCATCCCGACGTGTTCTGGGAGGATGCCTCGCGCGCCTATCTCGCCCCCGAATTAGTGAATGATCCAACGCTCCGTGGGGAGCACGTGGACGTGTTTTCCCTGGGCGCGATTGCCTATCACATTTTCTCCGGCCAACCGCCTGCCGGTTCCTCCCTGGAGCTTGCGGAGAAGTTGCGTCGCGACCGGGGTCTTAAGCTCTCCTCTGTGTTGAACGGCGCTGGCGAGGAGCTGCAAATGCTCGTTGAGCATAGCACTCACCCCGAAGTGACCGTGCGCCTGGCCTCCGTGGACGAAGTCCTCGAACAGCTCGCGCATGTCGAGGAGGAGTTCATGACCCCGAGTCAGGAACCCGTCACCAATCCTGCCGACGCCAAACAAGGCGACCGGCTCCAAGGCGGGTTCCTGGTGAAGCACCGCTTCGGTTCTGGCTCCGCCGCCATCGTGTTCCTGGTCGAGAAAGAGGGGCGCGAGGTGGTGCTCAAGCTGGCGAACAAGCCGGAGAACAATCCCCGCATTCTCGACGAGTTCGATTCCCTGGCCAAGCTGGGCCACCCCAGCGTTGTCCGGGTCTATGACAAAGTGATGGTTGGGGGCCTCCAGGGTTTCACGATGCAACGGGCAGGAGAGTTGACTCTCGCCCAGCGCCTCAGCAAAGAAGGCAGGCTCAGCCTTGAACTGCTTGAACGCTTCGGCGAGCAGCTCATCGAAGCCGTCAACTATCTCGACCAGGAAGG
>JAKLHY010000009.1 GCA_022709905.1 Verrucomicrobiota bacterium
AGTCGCTCGCCAGTGTCGCACCCGCCGGAAAAACGTGCGCAAATGGCTCGGTTCCAATCCGCTGCCCGGTCGAGCCAGGAAATATTCGAAGAGCGTTTTGGCCTCCAGTTCGGGCGCATCCCGCAACATCGCGGCCACCTCCGGCCAGATCTTTTCCAATGGATCAAGTCGCGTTCGCCATTGGTGGGGCTTTTGCAGTTGGGCAGGCGGTTCGGCCGCCTGGATATACTTGCGTGCCGTTTGCGGATGAACATCCGCCTTCATCGCGCTAACGATTATCTTTCCAGTTCTTTGATATTCACTCATGAGCCGTTGATACTGTTTGTTGGTAATCATCTTGCAGCCGCCCGGTTTTGGCTTGGACCCCCAAGGGCCAGCCTCCGGACCGCTGCTCGATGCTACCGGCTCACTGTTGATTTTTAATTGGCATCATTGGTGAAAAATAATCGTCACTGTTCAGATCCCGGCTGTGACCGTATTGGGCTAGGTGCTCCGGTCCCTGACCTTCAAAATAGACACTGGTTAAATCGTAAAGCACCAGCCGGACACTCTGGGGAAAAGCCCGGGCATACAGTTGCTTCTCGAAATGGACCCAGTGGCCGTTGAGCCGATCCATCGCTTCATAGATATCGTCTTCATCAAACGACTCATCGGCCTTCAAGCCGCACGCTTGAGCCAACCAGGTGCCTTGGGCCTTCTGAGCCAAGGACAGCTTGGCGCAAGGGAAAAGCAGACGACTATAAATGACGGCTTGGAGCAGCCCGCGTTGACGGGCTGACCCCAGGTCGGCGAACAGTTCGCCGAGCCGGAAGCGTGACCAGGCCTGGTTGAGGACTGCCAAGCCGCCGTAGTCCAGAGCCTCATGCAACTGAACCTGCTCGGCGGGAAGGAAATCCTGGCCCTTGAGAGAGGCCATAATCAGATCGCGCGTGGGGGCCGGCAGGTCGGTGATATTGCAGACGGTGCGGGAGCGAGGGCCTTTGGGGGTGCGGAAGGATTCCCGCACGAGGTAAGAGACGTAGGTTTTGCCGTTCTGGCGCCGGGAGGTAGTGGTTTGGACGAACACGGGCTACAGTCTGACACCACCTCTACTGTTATGTCAATATAGATATGGACACTATAACAAATATTACTTGCTACATATTTCGCCAAAACCCCAACAAAGTTGATGTTTTGACTCATTTCTCCAGGAACTTAGGCTGGTACGTGCATCACGGGGGTGGCTGGCCGCGAGTCGGCACATGGCAAGTGGACTCGAACCGGTTCCCGCGGGGCCTGCGCGCCATTTCGGATCACGCGCATCAACACGGCATCAAAATCCTGGTCTGGTTCGAACCCGAGCGCGTTACCGCGGGCACCTGGCTGGCCCAGAACCATCCGGAATGGGTGCTGGGCGGCGGGAAAGGGGGCCTGCTTAACCTGGGCAACGATGAGGCCCGGCGATGGCTCATCGAGCACGTGGACCAGCTGATCCGCGAGCAGGGCATCGACCTCTACCGCCAGGATTTCAACATGGACCCTCTGGATTTCTGGCGCAGAAACGATGCGCCCGATCGCCAGGGAATCACCGAAATCAAGCATGTGACCGGCTATCTGGCGTTTTGGGACGAACTGCGCCGGCGTCATCCGAATCTGTTGATCGATTCCTGCGCTTCCGGAGGCCGGCGCAACGATCTGGAAACCCTGCGCCGTGCCGTGCCGTTATGGCGTAGTGATTATGCCTATGAAACCACGGGGCACCAGTGCATGACCTACGGTCTTTCGTTCTGGGTGCCCTATCACGGCACCGGCACCGTCGCGGCCCGCAACGCCAGCTATTATGGCAGCGGCAAGTCACCCGTCGAACCCTACGCCTTCTGGAGCAATGTCACCCCGAGCCTCGGATTCGGCGTCGATATGCGCGTGCCGGATCTCGACTACGACGCCCTTCGACGGCTCGTGAAGCAATGGCGCCAGGTTATTCCATGCTATTCCGGCGATTTCTATCCGCTGACTCGTTGGACGCGCGATAACGCGGTCTGGATGGCGTGGCAATTCCACGTTGCCGACTCGGGTGGAGGGATCGTCCAGGTTTTTCGTCGTGAGAACAGCCCGTATGAGTCCGCCTGTTTTCGGCTCCAAGGCCTGGAATCGAATGTCCAGTATGCAGTCTATCCTGTGGACATGCCGGGTGCGAAACAGGAGCACTCAGGCCGTGAATTGCTCGAAGACGGCCTCAGGGTGTCGATACCGAATCGTCCTGACGCCGCGGTTCTGGTTTACGAACGATTGCAGTGACCGGTTGAATCATCACCGCGCTTTGGGGAAGCAGGGGTTGCCGACTCACCCATGCGGCGTGGCAACGGTATTCGCAAAGACCGCATCCGACGCAGGCGTCCGCCTTTACAAAGGGCGCCAGGATCCGGCTCATTTGTTCGATTTGCTCGGGAGAAAACATGCCTTCGGGAACGGTTCCTGTGGCGAGTTGGATGGGGCGCATCTCGATGGCGCGATAGCCGGCGGCGTTGCATTCGTCGAAGCACAGCTGGCAATCGCGTTCGCCGCGATGCGGCAGGCAAAGAGACGTGTCCAGGATGGCAAGCCCGATTTGGCAGCGCCGTTTTTGGGCCAAATCGAGCGGCTGGATGGCGCCGGTTGGGCAGACTTGTGTGCAGAAGTTGCATTCGGGATGGCAGCCTGCGTGCGAGAAAACCGCCCTCGGGGTCCACAGAGCCTCGAGTCCATATTCCCAACCGGCGGGTTGCAGCACGGGTCCTGGACAGACCTTCAAGCACTGCTCACACCGGATGCACAGGTCCAGGAACGGCCCCTCCGGCACACTGCCAGGCGGCCGGAGAGGCGGCGGAGCCGCCACGGCAGTTTGCCGGGTCAGAAGCGCCGCCGCCAAACCGCCCGCGACTGAACCGAGCATGGTGCGACGCGTGACCACGAGCGGATCCGTGGCTTTCGACTTCTTCCCTGGGACTGAGGTTGAGATCCAGGCGAAGTCAATGGCCTGCTGTGGACATGCGCCGCCGCAGGTTTGACAGAAGGCACAGTTCAAGGGGCGTGTCGCACAATCAGCGGCGACGGCGCCAAAGGAACATACGCGAACGCAGTGTTGACACTGAACACAACGATTGCCGACTTGTCTTTGGAATCGGCTGCCCAAGCCGGCTACCGAGAGGAGAGCGCCACTGGGACAGACGAATCGGCACCAGAATCGCGGCCCGATCAGGCTGAGGAAAAAAGCCGCCGCAAAAAGCCCAAGGGATAATCCCATGGCAACGGACATTGGAGGCACCATGCCCCAGTTCTTCGCAAGACCCAGCTGGACGTTCCCCGCGCTGAACAGAAGCCCGCGGGTCAACACAGGGATCGCGGCCGCGAAACCGGAGAGGAGAACTCCGCCGAAGGATGCCGCCAATACGGCGGTCAGAATGCAGAAACGAACGGCGGCCCATCGAGGACTCAAAGCACTCTTGAACCAGGGGATTCGTCTCGCAATGAGAAAATCAAAGAGATCGATCAAGGTGCCCATCGGACAGAGGTAGCCGCAAAACACCCGGGGAAACAAAAGTCCCAAGCTCAGCACGGCCCCCGCGCCCAGCAGCGCAATATTCCACCAGCGCGCCGCAATTGCGGTCGAAAGCCCAACCAGTGGATCGAGCCACAAAAAAAGCTCCACGATTGTCCACGGCTTGCCAGTTGGGATCTGACTCGATAAGAGGATGGCATACGGCCAGGAAACAACGAAGAACAGGTACAGATAAAGCAAAAGAAAGGCCGTCTGCAGCAATCGCCGAATCGGCGCGGCCTGCCATGAGGGACCGATCGCGACGAGGATCCGATCGCATGCCTTCTGCCGCCCTGAGGTTTTTCCCGCCCGGTCCGAGGAACGAAACAGGTTCAGTGAACGGAGGAAAGCAGGGATGTTCTTCACTGAAGCCCGGCCTGTTTCAAGGCCTGAAACGCGCCATCCATGATCGCCTGCGAGGTAACCGTGGCGCCTGTGACGGCATCAACCTGGAGGCTTTGTTTCTCGACTATACGTTGAGGAACAATTTTGGTGGCATTGAGGTCAATTTTTTCTTCATGGCTGACGCCGACGGCTGAGATCTTTTCTTCGCGAATTGTGACGGTGACTTCGATGTCTTTTTTGTCGGAATAGCCGAGGGCCTGGCCAACGTAACTGCCGTCACGCAAACGGACCGTGGACAGGGACCGCAGAGCCAGCATGTCGAGCTTGTTTTGTACTTTTGAGGCGTAACGCCGCAGCAAATGCTTTCCATAGGGCTGGTCGGAAGTCGGATAGAGGCGAACTGCTTCAGCGTAATGTTCCCTGGCCTTCACGAGGTTGCCTGTTTTGATGTAGAGATCGCCGTAGAAGTCGTGGATGTTGGCGAGGTTGATGATACGCCACGGGGCCGCGGGCAAATCGGTCGTGGCTTTGTTAAGGACCTCGATGGCTTTGGGGAGTTCTCCAAAGTGCACGAGGCAGGAGGCGTAGCAAAGATAGGCATGAGTCGCGCCCTGGCCGACGGTTTTCTCCAGGTATTTGGGATACTCGCGGGCCGCCCAGGCATAATTTCCGCTCATAAACAGGTACATGGGCAGTTCGTGACCATCGCCGATATCCCCTTTTTGGGCGTAGATCCAGGTGAGTTTGATTCCCTGGCGCACAGAGGCTTCATCGAGGGCGAGCAACCGGCGAACTTCGAGCCGGGCATCCTTCCACGCCTTGTTCGTGTCCCAGGCCAAGGGTGTCGTCGCGATCCAGTCGGGGGGGACTTGGAGCTGGGCGAGGGCCTGTGCCAGCGCCGGAGGAGCCTTGTCATCAAGCGCGAATCCAGAACAGGGTGAGAGCGACGGCAGGCAACCGAGTGCCAGCAATACAAAATGTCTCAGCGATGCGCGCCACATGGTCGTTGGAACATAGCGAAGGACAGATCCTTCCGGCAAGATCGATCCCATCCTCGATTTCTCGATGGGCTTTATGGGCGGTTCATCAGCCGGTTTGTTGCCAGGAGGATCCCGTGGAGGAGGGCGTGCGGATTGGGCGGGCAGCCGGGAACATAGACATCGACGGGAATCACCGCATCGACGGCGCCCCGGGTGGCGTAGTTGACACCAAAGATGCCTCCGCTGCATCCGCAAGCGCCCACAGCGACTACCAGCCGCGGATCTGGTGTCGCGTCATATGTTTTTTTCAGGGCGAGTTCCATGTTTCGAGTGACGGGGCCGGTGACCAGAAGCATATCGGCATGGCGGGGAGAGGCGACAAAATGGATTCCAAACCGTTCCACGTCATAGACCGGGCTGTTGAGTCCGGCGATTTCGATCTCACAACCGTTGCAGGACCCGGCATCCACTTCGCGAACATGGAGGGAGCGGCCGAAAATTTCATGGGCGCGTTTTTTGATCTGCTGACCAAGCAGATCGAGCGATTGGCGATGAGTCTCGATGGAACCATCGAGGGCGCCAGAGACCTGGCGTAGTCTGCAATCCTGCGTGCCATTGGCGTTCAGTTGATAACGGGAGGAAAAGATTAGGTCGTTACGATGGCGCACGGCGCATTCGCAGTCGCGGGTCATGCGGATTGATGAATCCACCTCGGCACACAATCCGCAGAAGGTGCAACGAGCCAGGTCGAAACAGACGGTTCTCTGGCCGTCTGAATCTTGATGGGAAAGAGCGCCGGTCGGACAAACGGCGGCGGCCGGGCGGGCGTCCTTCCAGTTTTCCCAGTCAAACTCGGGGTGTCCGCGGGTGTTGGGAGACACTTCCGGCGGCGTGTCAGGATAGTGTGTGGTGACCACGCCGGTCGAAAGGCTTTTGCCAAGGATGCCAAACATAAGTCAGCGATCGGTTCCCGAGTAAGAGAGATTGAAACTTTTGTTGACGACAGGAAAGTCGGGGATGATGTCGCCGAGGATGGCCTCGCTGAGCGCAGGCCAGTTTTGGAGCGAGGGATCTTTCACTTTACATCGCGCCAACCGGTTGCCAGGGGCGGTGAGGATCCAGTGGAAGATCTCCCCGCGCCAGCCTTCCACGTAGCCCAGGGCGGGACGATGGGGCGGCAGCTCACGGACTTCAATACGCACCGGGCCTTCGGGCAAAACCGCGATGAACTGCTCGATGAGCGAAAGCGATTCCCACACTTCGTCCACGCGCACCCGCAGACGATGTTCCACATCGCCGGCCTGGTAGACAGGCACTTTAATTTTTACCTGGTCATAGGCGGCATGCTGGAAATCGCGTCGCAAGTCATGATCGAAACCGGAGGCCCGGCCCGCAATGCCCACGACCCCGAGGTCACGCGCGATTTCGGGTTTGAGGACACCGGTGTGTTGTAGGCGGTCCAGCGTGGATGAGGATCGTTCGATGAGCCCAACGAGCGAGTTGAACTCAGGCTTCAATCCGGACACCAAGTCGGCCAGGACTTTGAGTTGACCTTGATTCCAATCGAACCGCACCCCCCCCAGGCACGCCATGCCGCGCAGGAGCCGATTGCCGGTCAGGTGTTCGTTGACCCGCAGGATTCGTTCCTTCAGCCGCATGGCGTGCATATGGGCTGTGACAAAGGCGACGTCGGTGCTGATGGCGCCGAGGTCCGCGATGTGATTGTAGAGCCGCTCGAGCTCAAGACACACGGAACGCATCACGCGCGCCCTGGCCGGCGCCCGCCCGTCAGCGGCGCGTTCCACCGCGTGGCAAAAAGCCGTCGCATGCGCAAAGCTGGAATCGCCGGAAATGCTCTCGGCCAGGCGGACACCGGCTGAGACGGGCAGACTCTCAAACAGCTTCTCGGTTCCTTTGTGCACATAAAACATCCGGAGTTGCAGGTAGAGCACCGGTTCGCCCGCCACGCTGAATAGAAAGTGTCCGGGCTCAATGATGCCAGCGTGCACCGGCCCGACGGGCACCTGGAAAACTCCTTCACCCTCCACCTTGCGGAACTTGTGGCGCTCTCCCTCAAAAGGAGGCAACACAGTCCCCAACGCAAAATCCTTGCGCAACGGATAAACCTCAGGCCAGTCGTCGTGTAGCGCGCACCGGCGAGGATTCGGATGGCCAACAAGCTTGAGGCCAAACAGGTCCTGGACTTCCCGTTCCTGCCAGTTGACGGCTGGAAAGGCTTGTGTCAACGAGGGAAACAGTGGCGTCTCCGGCAGGACTGGCGCGCGAAGAACGATGAAGCCATGCGCCGCATCGAGCGCCATCACATAGTAAAGATGATACACCCCGTCCGTTGGCCGGGCGTCATTGGCAAACAGGCTGATCAATCGGGCGTTCGCACCGCGACAGAGATGCGCGCAAAGCCCGGAAACCAGCTCTATGCTGACATGGATATACACCTCGTCAGGATAAGGGGCGGAGAAGGCTTCGATACGTCCCTCGAAACGCCGGGCCACTTCGTCGATCACCGGCCGGAGTTCGTCCGAAACGTGCCATCCATTCATGGGCGTCCTCCAATGATGCGAGACGCGTCTTGAATCAGGCCGCAAACCGGCGCGGGCAGCCAGAGGCTGAATACCAGCAGAACCCCCAACAGCAGAGTCATGGCGAGCGCCGTGTCGGTCCCGGGCCGCTTCGAATCCTGAAGGTTCTTCGGCATGCCGGGGATAATGCGGCTCAATTGCTGGAGAATTCCGCAGAACGATGCCAGGAGGGCCACCAGAATCAAAACGCCGGCGGCAGTTTGATGGGTCGCGAGCGCCCCGCCAATAATGGTGACCTCACTCAGGAACAGCCCAAAAGGAGGCATCCCCATGGCTGCGATCCCCGCCATACTCATGGCGATGCCCGTCGCCGGCAGGATTTTGCCGACGCCTGGACCGATGCGGCGAAATTCCAGCGTATGGAAGGTTTGATGGATGTTCCCCGCCGCAAAAAACAAAACCGGCTTGGTCAGGGCGTGATACCCCATGTGGAGCAGCGCGCCAAAAATGGTGGCGGGCGTGTTGAGGGCGATCCCCGCGCAAATCAGTCCCACATGTTCCAGGCTTGAATAGGCCAGCATGCGCTTGAGGTTTTTTTGCACCAGGATGAACGGGGCGGCAAGGAACATCGAAAACAGGCCGAAACCCAACAGAACATGGCGGCTGAAATCCGAGTTCAGACAAGCGGTGGTGAGAATGTGAAAGCGGATGAGGGCATAGAGGGCGATTTTGAGGGAGACGCCCGAGAGCATGGCGCTGGTGGGAGACGGGGCCTCGCTGTGCGCATCCGGCAACCAGGTATGCATGGGCGCAAGGCCCGCCTTGGTCCCGTAACCGATAAACGCAAACACAAAGGCCAGCTTCAGCAGGTGAGGATCCAGTTGGCGCGCGACGGACATCAGATGCGACCAGTTGAAGCTCGGCAGCGGTTGGGGATTGTTTTTGCAGGCGGCGGCATAGACGAATACCGTGCCCAACAAGGCCAGGGCCAAACCCAGGCTGCCGAGGATGACATACTTCCAGGCGGCTTCGAGCGAGGTCCGCCGGTTGTAGAGCGCGACCAAGAGCACCGACGATAAGGCCGTGGCTTCCACCGCCGCCCACATAACTCCCAGGTTGTTGGCCAGCACCACCAGGAACATCCCCGCCCCAAAGAGGGGCGTCAGGACGTAAAATTCACGAACCCGTCCGGGGGTTATCGTGCCCGCGGCCAGGTCGCGCTGGAAATAGCGGCCCGCGTTAAGCGAGGTCGCCAGGGATACCACGGAGATGAGCAAGACCATCCAGATGCTAAGGGCGTCGGCCGACAGGAACTCCCGACCCTCGGTGACCACGCCGCAAACCAGGACCTGCCGGAGCAGAACGACCGCCAATCCCAGCGTGACGGCGAAGGCGGCCACACCCAATCCAGCCATGATCCTGCGCGAGGGGGCCACCAGGCAAAGCATACCCGCAGCCATGGGCGTCATCAGGATGAAGGTCAGCAACGGCATCTCAGCCTCGCAATTGGTTGAGTTTGCTGGTGTCCATGGAGGCGAAATTCTCGCGGATCCGATACACCAGGATGCCCAGGACCATCACGGCCACCAGAACATCGAAGAAGATGCCCAGTTCAACCACCAGCGGCATGCCGTAAGTGGTCAAGGCCACGGCAGCGAGCATCACGCCGTTCTCCACAGTGAGCAACGCCAGCACCTGGGTCAGGGCGGTGCGGCGATTGATCATGAGGAAGAAGCCGGTCAGCACAAGGGTCAGGGCGACCGCCAGCGTGTTGTTGCCGAGCCGTTCGAGTGAAGTAAAGGGGCGGGCAACCCCACAGCCCAGCAAGGTCAGGCCGCCGCAGATGATCATCGAGGTGGGCGCATTCAGGAGCGGCTCGATTTCCTGGTGGATTTGGATGCGTCGCACCAAGCGGTTGAGCAGCCACGGAAGAAAGAGGACCTTGCCGGCGATCGTCAGCGCCGCCACCACATACACATGGCCCGCATCGTGATAAAAAGCGACAACCGCGGCTATGGCCGCGAGCAGCACCGACTGCGCGGCGAAAAGCTGGATGCTGGTGAGCAACATGCGCTGGCCAATCATCAGCAGCTGCACCACGAGCATCAGCGCCGCCATCAGCGTGACGATCTGCGATCCGATTTCGGCGGAGGCGGGTGAATTCATGATCCGTAAAATAGAAACGTGGAAAGCAACGCCAGCGCGGCCAGGACAAAGGCCGTGCTGAGCAGATCGGGAACCCGGAAGAGCCGCAGCTTGGCGTTCGTGGTCTCGACAACGACCATGGCGGCCGCGAGGACGGTTAGTTTGACTAGATAGGCGATCAGGCTCATCGCCAGACCGAGAAATGGCGCGTGCGGGCCCGCAAGGCCCACCGGAATGAATACGTTCACCAACAGGGTCATGAGGACCAACTGCTTGATCGAGGCCCCCCATTCCATCAGGGCAAGATACCGGCCTGAGTATTCCAGAAGCATCGCCTCGTGGATCATGGTCAATTCCAGGTGAGTGGCGGGATTATCCACCGGGATCCGGCCTGTCTCCGCCAGCAACACGATGAACAAGGCCGCAAACGCCAGCACTCGCGCCGGATTGAGAAGCTTCCAGGCAGCGTCTTGAGTGCTTTGAGCGATCCGGCTCAGATCCGTCGTGCCCGCCGTGATCGCCACAGTGAAAACCGCCAGCATCAGAGCAGGCTCGGCGATGGCCGAAATCGTCATCTCCCGGCTGCTGCCCATTCCGCCAAATGCGCTCCCGGGATCCAGTCCGCCCAGCGCGAGAAAGAAACGCCCCAGAGCCAATAATCCGACCATGGCCAGGACTCCGCCGAAAAGGCTGAGCGGAGCCTGCGCGATCAGCATCGGCACCATGAGACCGGCCGTCAGCGCCGTCAGAAAAACCACGTAAGGGGCGAAGGAAAACACCCAGGATGCGTGTTCGGAAAGGACCATGTCCTTGCGGAGGAACTTGGCGAGGTCAAGATAAACCTGCCAAGGGGGTGCGCCGCGCCGGTTTTGGAGTTTGGCCTTCCAATTCTTCATGTAACCGCTGACCAGGGGCGCCAGGAACAGCAGCAGGAGCGTTTGGAGGACAATGGCCGGCGGGTTGGGATTCATAGCGCAAACAGCAGTAACGCCACCAGCGTGACAAACACATAAATGAGGTAGGCCTGAATGCTGCCCGCCTGAAGCGCGCGCAGCCTGCGGGAGATCCGCAAAGCTCCCTGATTCATCGGGCGGTAAAGCCGGGTATAAAACACCTCCTCCACATGGCTCTCGAAGCGAAGCGAAGTGGCGAAGTAAGGCGAAAAATCGTATTCACGCTGAACCTCGCGTCGCGGACGGAACAGCGTCTTGAAGATCATTCGGATCGGCTTCGAAAAACCGGTGGCGGTGTATTCCATGTGCGGCGTCAAGCCGCGCAGGCCGCAGTCCCAGGTCGGGGCGACTCGGATACGAGTGCGCCGGGCAAAGACCAACCAAAGGATCCAGGGCACAACCGCAAGGCAAATCCCCAGAAGCAGGATGCCCAGGGTCGAGACGGTTCCCCCCTCCGCGACAACACTTGATAGCACCAGACCGTCGACCGCCGCCAGCTGTCGGCTGAGCTGCTGACCGGTCAGTTGCCGCGTCAGCGGATCGAACAATTTCAGAACAAGTGTTGGGAAAAGGCCCAGGAACAGGCAGGCCGCCGTCAGCACGCCCTGCCCAGCGAGCATGGTCCCGGGGGCTTCCCGCGCCTGTCGGGCGCGGTCGCTGCGGGGTTGCGCCAGAAACGTGATCCCGAACGCCTTCACAAAACAGGCCGCCGCCAGCGCACCAGTCAACGCCAGCATGGCCCCGCTCAACGGAAACATCAGCCGGATGAGACTCGACGTTGTCCCAAAGCCCTGCAACAAGGATTGATAAGTGAGCCATTCACTGACAAAGCCGTTCAGAGGCGGCAGGGCGGAAATGGCCACCGCTCCGACGAGGAAGAACAACGCGGTCCATCGCATGCGCCTGGCCAGCCCCCCCATCTCCTCCATATTCCGAGTGTGCGTGGCGTGCAATACGGCCCCGGCGCCAAGGAATAACAACGCCTTGAATACCGCATGGTTGAGCGTGTGATAAAGCGCCGCAATGAGGGCCAGAGACGCCAGCACAGGATGTCCCGAGTGCAGAAACATCAGGGCAGCCCCCAAACCCATCAAAATGATGCCGATGTTTTCGATGCTGTGATAGGCCAGCAGCCGTTTTAAATCGTGCTCCATTAAAGCAAAAAGGACACCCAGGACTGCCGAGATCGTGCCCAGCGTCAGAACCGTGACCCCCCACCAGTTCGGCGGGTTTCCCATAAAATCAAAAAACACCCGAGTCATGCCATAGATGCCGGTCTTGATCAGCACACCCGACATGACCGCGGAGACGTTGCTGGGCGCGACCGGATGCGCCGCCGGCAGCCAAATGTGCAATGGCACCACCCCGGCCTTGAAACCGAATCCCGCGAGAAACAACAGAAACACCGACGTCCGTATTCCTGGCGACAGCCGCGCGCCCAAATCGCGGTAGCCCTCAAATGCAAAGCCGCCCGACGCCTGATACAACAGGAAGAAACCCACGATCAGACACCCCGTGCCCAGATGCGACAAAACGAAATAAAGCACGCCGGCATTGCGTGTCTCTTCATGCTCGTGTTCATAGCTGACAAGAAAGAAGGCCGTCATCGCCATGATTTCCCAGACCATGAGGAAGAACAATGCGTTGTCCGCCAGAAAAACCAGGGTGGTCGTCATCAGCAGCATGTTGAAAAACCCGCCCAGCACCCCAATGTTTTTGCGGCCGTAATATCCTGGCGCGTAACCCACCGAGTAGATCGAGATCGCCAATCCCAGCAGCGAGACAATTATCCCGAAGTAACAGCCCAACGGATCCGGAGAGATGCTGAAACGGACCAGGGGAATGAGCGATGGCAAAAGCTCAAATGACTGGCTGGATGCAGCCGCCCCGGTGGCCAAGGCGCTTACGCAGGAAATAAAATTGCTCAAAGCGGCCAGCGCAGCGCAGCCAAATGATAAAAGGTTGGCCGCCCTTTCTCTCTTAAAAAACAGCAATCCCGCAGCGGCGCCCATCCCATATCCCAGCAGGCCGAGCAACAGCAGTTTGGTGGAAAGGACAGCCATGGTATGGGTTGGATCCAAAGCTCAGGATCGATCAACGCCGGAAAAGCATCCTTGGGGTGGTTGAGTGGGTTCGAGTGGTGTCATAGACCGACGAATAATGGTAACCGATCCCGCTGGCGGGGTAATTCTGGATAAAACCGAGGAATGTGAAGCCGCCAAGGTTCTGCATCGATTATCCAACAGTTCCAGATAGTGAAAAATTTCCAGCAACCGGTAAATGCCTGGATTGACGTGGATTAACCGCAAATAGCCATCGCAGGCGGCAAACTGATCAGCGAACTTCACCAACGTTCGAATCTCGACCGGTCCTAGCCGGCGAACATGGCTGCAATCGAAAACGACCCGATGTTGCCCCTCGTGCGCCAGTTCCTCCAACAGATAAGAAAGTTCCCGGTAATTTGAGCCATTTAGAAGGCACAACTGAATCTCGCCAGGACCCGGTACCTCCTGTTGAAGAGTATATTGACCATTCGATGCGGCGTCTGGTTGACCTCGCCCACCGTGTGTCGGTGATTGGACCGTTGCGGTCATGGTCCCTGGGCAAGCAATCCCAGTGCCCGATCCAGGGATAACTTGGTATCCAACTATTCATCAGAAGGATAGAATGATCCAAACCCAAAAAAACTTAAGGAATCTCAGAAGGAATATGTGTGGAAGTGCAACTTTTGCGCTGTCAAAGGACATCGGGTGCAGCCTGATCCACCCCGACATTCCGATCTGCACAGGAAGACAGATCCATGTGCAAGGACTGCACATCAGATCGAATTTTTCGGATTGTTTCGACTGGACTGTGGGGCTGAGCATTCTTAAGTCGCCTGTCAGGAAGCAGTTTAGCCATGCGACCTCCTATGCGGCACGCCACCTGCATTGAACCCTTCGTATGCCAATCCTCGTCGATAGTTGCCTGGGGGATTTCACTCGCGCAGAATTGATTGTCCCTCAACTGCAAGGCCGTGATGCCGCTTCGGTGATACGGGAACTGTCCGTGAGACTCCAGCGGGAGGCGGGGGTTTTGGATTTATTACCTTTTTATCAGGCGGCTTTAAATCGGGAATTCCTGTTCAGCACGGCAATGGATTATGGCTTGGCCTTCCCTCATGCCCGGGTGAGTGGATTGAAGCGCCTGAGCTTCGCCCTGGGGCGCAGCGCTGATCCGTTGGTTTGGATGCCGAAAAGCGGTCCTTCCGTGCGATTGGTTTTTCTGTGCGCCGTGCCGGCCACCGAAGCAACAACCTATCTTCAGCTGATTTCAGGTCTCGCTCGGTTGGCCGAGGAGTCCCTCTTGTTGAGGAAACTCTTGGAGGCAAAGGAGATCTTCGAAATATTGACGACTCTCAGACAGATCAGGCTTCGGCAATCAAACGATTGACTCTCAGGAAGAAACGCTTCCAGGAATACTAAGGGACAGACCCCTTATCTATGTATGAGTATCACTAAGGGACAGACCCTTAGAAGAGAGGCACAGGGAGCTTCCCACGCGTGAGTGGGTGCGCTAAGGTCAGCTTGTCTGATTGAGTGTTTGATCGAGTGATCGAGAAGGGCGCCAAGCCGTCATGGAAACCATACTCGCAAAAACATTAGGGCAGGAGAATCTGTCTGCTGCGGCGGAAGAAAGGCGTCAGCTTTTCTCGAGGCTATTGGGACGGCTGGCCCACGAAATTCGGAATCCATTGAGTTCACTCGACATCCATGTTCAGTTGTTGGAGGAGGATTTGGGCGACTTGGCGCCTCAGGCCAAGGTGAAATTGGCGGCGCGAGTGGATGTCATCCGGGGTGAGTTGCATCGATTGGATGCGATTGTCGAGCAGTTTCTGCGGCTGGCGGATCCTTCGGCGCCGAATGTGACGGCGGTAGATCTGGCAAAAGTCATTGGCCATGTTTGCGACGTTTTGCGGCCGGAGGCGGCCAACCGGAAGATCGAGCTCATCCCCCATCTGAGCGGCCGTCTGCCTTTAGTGGAGGCGGACTCGGACCAACTGATTCAGGCGACGCTCAACCTAGTGATCAACGCTCTTCAGGCTGTGGATCATTGTGGCCGGATTGAATTGAGGGCATGCCGCGCGAAAGGTGGGGTGGACTTGGAGGTGCAAGACACGGGAACCGGGATTGCGGCCGAACACCTGGAGGCGATTTTCGAGCCGTATTTCACGACCAAAGTCGAAGGCAACGGTCTTGGATTATGGATTGCGCAGCAGATTGTTGCGGCGCATGGCGGCACGATTCGAGCTGCCAACGTGCCGGGGGGTGGAGCGGTATTTCGGATCCATCTGCCTATGCGCCAGAGGAATTCTGCCCATGGATAAGTCCAAGATTAACATTCTGGTTGTGGAAGATGAGCGGGGCCTGTGTGACGGTTTGCAGGAGGCCTTGCGTCGCGAGGGTTACATGGTGAGCGCAGCCAATGAGGCGGAGGCCGCGTTGGAGCTTATTTCGAAGCATCTCTACAACCTGGTGCTGACAGATGTGAAGATGCCGGGTCTGAGCGGGCTGGAGTTGATGAGGCAGATCAAGGTTCGGAGCCGCGATACGATGTTCATTCTGATGACCGCCTATGGTACGGTTGAAAACGCCGTTCAGGCCATCAAGGAAGGGGCTTACGATTACTTGGCCAAACCGCTGGACATGCAACGGCTGCGCGCGCTGGTCCAAAAGGCGCTCGAATTTCAGGCGGTTGTGGCGGAGAACAACGAGCTGCGGCTGAGATTGCAGAAGCGATCCGAGCCGGGCCTGCTGATTGGCAACAGCGAGAGCATGCGCGCGATTGTCCAGTTGGTTGAGGAAGTGGCTCATAGCGATGTGACGGTTCTCATCCAGGGGGAGAGCGGGACGGGCAAGGAAATCGTGGCTCGCACCATCCATCACCGAAGTCCGCGGGCCAATCGGCCCTTTGTCACGGTCAATTGCGCCGCCTTGCCCGAGCAGTTGTTGGAGGCGGAGCTTTTTGGTCATGTCAAAGGGGCGTTCACGGGCGCTATTGCCAACAAGGCTGGGAGGTTTCAGCTGGCGGATGGGGGAACGTTGTTTCTCGATGAAATTGGCGATTTATCGCCCAAGGGTCAGGGTGATCTGCTGCGTGTGCTCGAAGACGGTTGTTTTCGCATGGTGGGGGGCACGGAGGTGGTGCAGGTCAATGTGCGCGTCCTGGTGGCGACCAACCGAAACCTGCGGGCGTCGGTGGAGGCTGGCAAATTTCGAGAAGACCTTTTTTATCGTTTGCAGATTGTTCCAATTTCCATTCCTCCCTTGCGGGAGCGGGCGGAGGACATTCCGCTGTTGGCGGAGACGTTCCTCGAGCATTTTGCGGCGAAACACAAACGCCGGCGGAAAACGATGTCGCCTGAGGCCGCGCGCTTGTGTCAACGATTCCCGTGGCCCGGCAATGTGCGTCAGTTGCGCAATCTGATGGAACGTCTGGTCATTACCTGCAGGAATTCAATCGTGGAGGTGGGCGATTTTCCGGAGGAGATTCGAGCCCACGACCGCAACGCCACCACATTCGTCGTCCGCGCCGGCATGACGCTGGCCGAGACCGAAAAGCTCCTGATCCGCCAGACGCTGATCCATGTGACCGACAATCGCGAAGATGCCGCGCGCGTGCTCGGCATCAGCCGCCGTGCCCTCCAATACAAAATCAAGGAATACGGTTTGGCGAAGGAACGCGGTCCAGGCGCGTCTGAATGCCCGGACCTGTAGGACAGCCGTTGCGGACTTGTGGCTTTTCCGCGCGCGCATCGATTGCACGATTGTCCTGGGGGACGGTGCAAGACTTGCACCACGCCGAAAAATCGTTGTCCCCGTTTCCAATCGAGTTGCACAATCTATGACGCAATTCATTGTCGTCTAACAGGTTAAGGTTATGCATCAGCTCCTGGCATCATTACTGCTACTCCCTAAGCGTTTTTATGAAAACGATGATGGATTTGCTTACGAGCTTGCGTCGAATGGACGCGGCGGCTGAAGCCGCGGCCCGGAATTGTCAGCTGAGCCCGGGGGAAAAGGAAACGGCTCGTCGTCATGTGGACCTCGTGCGGGAGGTGATCCCGGCTCATATCCTTGTGCACTACGACGAATTGAAGACCAAAGCGAGCGACCTTTTGGATTCGCCTGAACTCCTTTCCATGGCGGTTCTCCTGACCAGCTACCGAAGTCTGCCTGTCGGCAGGCGCAAAACACTGTTGAACCACTTCAACAAGAATCCGAAACCGAATCTCCTGACTTCAGGCCGAAGGCAGCGCGGTCAGGTGCGGACGGGCAGAGTCGTGCCAACGGTCGTTCAGCCGCAGATGGCGACGGCTGACTGAGTGCTTTCAGGGGACCGGAAAATTGAGGCACGGCTTCGTTAGACACGATCGACCTTTTCATAGACCACGAGTTCATCGCGGCCGCGAAGGTCATTAGGGTGGTAACGGGGGATGGGCAATTCGATCTGTTTGAATTGCACGGGAGCCGCCTTTTTGTCGACCAATCCCACAGCGACGGCCACACCATAGATGATGGCTTCGGGCCGTGGCGGACAGCCTGGGATATAGAAATTGACGGGGAGAAGTTTTTCAACGGGGCCGAGGACACTATAGGTATCGTGCCAGATGCCGCCTCCGCAGGCGCAGGAACCGATGGCGAAGACCAATTTGGGGGCGGGCATGGCCTCGTAAGCCCGCTGGAGGGCTTTGGCGGTGGCGCGCATGGCGGGTCCCTGGCAGAGCATGACGTCGGCATGACGCGGGGATCCCACCAGTTTGATGCCGAACCGTTCGGCGTCGTAGAACGGTGTCAGGACATTCAAGACCTCGATATCGCAGCCATTGCATCCGCCGCTGTTGGCGTGGTAAACCCACAGCGAGCGTCCAAACATCTTCTGGCAAAGGTTTTTCAACATTTCAATCGAGATCGATTTTGATGTCATCGACCGTTGGCTCGGTTGCGAGATAGGCTTGGGAGCGGAGGATCCAGCGTTCATGTTGGACGTCATCGAACCGGTAGCCTTTCGCTTTGAGTTGATCGAGGAATCCAGGTTCTTTGAAGCAACGACCGCATCGCTGGCAGGTGCTCATGAAGAGCTCGATGCGTTGCTGGATGTCCCCGATGTGATTGGTGGCGTTTTCGAACTCCGGGCTCATGGTGATGGCCTTTTCGGGGCAGACATCCGCGCAACGTCCGCAATAGGTGCAGCGACGACCCAGGTATCGGATGATGCGGATTTCCTGACAGAGGTCCTCGACCAGGATTTCGCGGGCCGGACAGTTGTTGGCGCAGCCGGCACACCCGATGCACTTGGCGGGATCGAACAGCGGGCGGCCCCGGAATCGGGCTGGCACCGGCCGGGACTCGCTCGGATATGGCAGGGTGACCCGTCCTGCCTTGAGGCAGATCACAGCTTCTTTCAGTTTGCTTAGAACGGACATGGTTCAGCGGGGATTCATCGTTGCGGAGTGAATTCAGTAACCATAGCTTGCCAGGATGAGGGCCATAAGGGCGACGGCGAGCAGTCCGGCGAAGAATCGGATGGCTTGATCGATCCGGTAGCGGGCGTGAGTGGCGGCGATCACCGTCACGAGCCCGACGATCCCGAGGACCTTAAACCAGAACCAAGCCCAGCCCAGGGGAAAAGGCAGCCGGTTGCCCCAAGGAACAAACAACGAGACAAAGAGCGCGCTGTAAACCAGCAGCTTGGACATTTGAGCATACTTGAACAAGGCGAGTTTCGGCCCGGAATACTCCATCAGAGGTCCTTCCATGATCTCGGTTTCGGCCTCGGTGATGTCAAACGGCACCCGTTGCACAAAGGCCTGAAACGACAGCAACAGGACGCCCAGCAGGATCAGGCCCGACCAAGGGATGCCCTGGGTGCGATAAACCGACCCGGAGAGAGCGGCATCGAGGTTGAAACTCCCGGCATGGATGGCGCCCACGACAATGGCGATAGCCAGAATAGGTTCCAGGGCAATCATTGTCATCATTTCACGACTGATCCCGAGCACGGAGTAAGTCGAGCCGGCGGCCAGGCCGGCGAGCAACGTGCAAATCCCGGACAGCGCCATCAGGTAGACAACCAGGAGGACGTCGCCGGCTCCGCTTAACGGGGCAAAAAATCCCATCGGAATCAGAAAGGCCAGCGAGAGGATGACGGCCAGGGATAAGAAGACCGCAAAGCGTTGCATCCCAGGGACCTCGCCGGATTCGAGGTCTTCCTTGCCCAGGAGCTTGAGGAGGTCGTAATAAGGTTGCCGCAGGGGCGGGCCCTGGCGGGATTGGATTCGGGCGGTCAGCTTGCGCAGAAGACCTTCGCAGAAGGGCGCCAGGGCCAAGATCAGGACGGCATTGCCCAATCCGCAGAGGACTTGAAGCAGAAAAGGGGTATTCATGATGCCGGGGGATGCACGGCGGGTGAACGCGACAACTGCACGAGCTGCTCGGACGACCAGATCCGAGCGGCTCCCGTCTTGAGATCAATCGTTTCGAGGCGGTCGGTACAGGAGAAACAGGGATCGATGCTGCCCAGGGAAATCGTCATATCGGCCAGGCGCTGGTCTTTGATCATGGCGGGGACACCCTGGAGATTCTGGTAGGTGGGCGCGCGCACACGCCATCGGCGGGGACGATTGTTTTCTCCGGTGATAATGAAATGATGAGATTCTCCCCGGGGCGCTTCGACGGAGGACAGGCCAACACGGCCGATGGGGAGTTCGTCCTTGAGGTCAAGCTGAAGGGGGCCGGGTTCGAGCTGGTCCAGACATTGGCGAATGATTTTGATCGATTCGAAGACCTCGAGCATGCGGACCACGACGCGCGACCAGACGTCGGCTCCCTGGGCGGTAATGACGTCGAATTTCACGCGGTCATAAGCGGCGTAAGGATGATCCCGGCGGCAGTCAATATCGACGCCGGCGGCCCTGGCCACAGGACCGATCATGCCTGTTTTCCTGACCAGATCGGGATTGGCAATCCCCACGTCGCGGGTGCGTTTCTGGATGTTCTTGTCCCGGCTGACGGCGGTGACAACGGCTTGCCACTCGGACTCCAGTTTATCGAGGACACGACGGAGTTCAGACTGGAGCTCCGGGGTCAGATCCCAGCGCACTCCCCCGATGAGGCAGAGGGCGTAAGTCTTGCGATTGCCGCTGATCTTCTCCGCGATCCACATGACCGGTTCGCGGATGCGGAAGGATTGCATGAATAGCGTATCGAAGCCGACGATGTGACAAGCCAGGCCCACCCAGAGGAGATGGCTGTGGAGCCGCTCGATTTCGAGCATGATCGTGCGAATGAATTCGGCGCGGACGGGGGGGCGAAGGGCGGCGGCTCGCTCGACAGCCTGGGCATAGGCGACGTTGTGGACGCAACCGCAAATGCCACAGATCCGCTCGGCAGCCATGGGGATGTCGTTGTAAGTCAGCACCGACTCGGCGAGCTTTTCGATGCCGCGATGCACCATGAATCCGCGATATTCGCAGCCCCGGACGAATTCGCCATCCACATAAAGCCGGAAGTGGGCCGGTTCATCCAAGGTGGGATGGAACGGTCCAAAAGGCACCACAGTGCAACCTTCCGGGACGGGATCGAACGGATACATTTTTTGCTCGTCGATCCCCTCGGGCACCTCATTCCAGGCGCGGTCCTTGCGGAGCGGATGAACCCCGGCGGGCCAGCTATCCGGCAGGACGAGACGCTTGGGATAGGGATGTCCCACGGGTTCAATGCCGATGAGATCCTGAAATTCCCGTTCAGCCCAGTTGGCCGCGGGAATGATATCAGCGATGCTATCGACGCGCGGCGCGTGTTCGGGCAGGTGGGCGAACACGGCGCAGAGCAAATGATCCCGGTCGAAGGCGAAGTTATGCGCCACAAAAAACTGGCCGGAATACGGCCGGTCATCGCCGCCAATGCCAATCACGTAGCGCGCATCGAGGCTGTGGAAGAGGTGGCGGCAGATCTCTTTGAGGGCCTCCGGCCGCACGAAGACGTAGAGCCGATCGGCGGAAGGCAGGTCGGCGCGCAGGATGGCGTCGCCAAGTTTTTCCCTCAACACGTTCAGTTTTTCCCGGGCCAGCATGTGAAAGGATTCAGGTGTGGTTTCGGTCGAAGGGAGATTCCGGCCCCCGGCCAGTCCACCGGAAATAGGGTTTGATCTCCCCGTAGAGATGATGGGCGCGGTATCGATGGTGATCGGCTTCCTGGTCGTAGCCGCAGAGCCACGGGGGGGCGACGCGTCGTTGCGCCCGGCCGAGACGCGATAAGACAAAAGCGGCCATGAACATCAGGCCGAGCACGATGCCAATCATCATGGGAATGTAAGCGGCTCCGCCGGGCAAAACGATCCCTCCAAGGGCCGCACGATCGGCGGCGGGCGCCGCTTCGGCCAGGATAAATCCCAGGCCTTGTTGGCTGGCCTTCAGCACCTCGGAGACCAGGACAAAACCGATCGCTGGCAACAGGCCGAGGAGAATGACAAAGCCGGCCAGCAAAAACTGGGGGGCGCGCATGAGCCAGCCCACTTCGAGCGAGGACCGATTTTGCAGGCGGGCCTGAACGGTGGCGCTGGTTCGGGTGAGAAAACTGGCGCCGAAAAATTTGACAAAGGTCGCGAGAGTCAGGCCGCTGGTTAGCATGGCGATCACCGCGCAAAAAGCAAGGAATCCGGCATGGCCACTGCCCTGGATAGCGGCCACGAACAGAATCCATTTACTGACGAAGCCGTTGAGCAGGGGCACTCCCGAGATGGCAAAAGAGGCCACCAGAGCAGTGAGAGCGGTCCAGGGCATATGACGCATGAGCCCGCCCAGCCGGTTGAGGTCCTGGGTGTCGGTGGCCCACAAAATCGATCCGGCATTCAGGAACAGCAGGCTTTTAAAAAGCCCGTGATTCAGGGTATGAAGCAGAGCCCCGCAGAAGGCCACGGCGGCCAGGGGGCGCCACGAGGCCGGAGCCGACAAGAGCACCAGAGCCGTGCCCAGCCCAAACAGGATATAGCCCGCCTGTCCAATGCTGCTGAACGCGAGCAGGCGTTTGGTCTGGTTTTGCTTGAGCGCTTGCGCGGTGCCGGTCAGCAAGGTGATGGTGCCCAAGGCGGTAATCCAGAGCCCCCAGGCGCCGACGGGATAACGATCTTGGGCACCGGCAGGCACCAGCCACAAGAAATAGCGCATCAGACCATAGACGCCGGTCTTGATCATGACGCCGGAGAGCATAGCGCTGACGGGGGAGGGTGCGGCCGGATGGGCGTCGGGGAGCCAGATCTGACCAAAGGGCCACATGCCCAGCTTGATGCCGAATCCGGTGAGAAACATGGCAAACGCCGCCATGACCAGTCCGCTTCGGGTTTCGAGAAGAACGGGCAGATTGGCGCTGATCGAGTCGAAGTCGTATTTGAGGGCATCGCCGCCCACCTGGGCGCTGCCGACTGCCAGCATTTCCGCCCCGATCATAGTCAGTGCGCAAGCCAGTTGCATCATCACAAAATACTTGCGGGCGGCGCGGAGATTTTCGGGCTTGTGAGATTCGAAGCGGATCAAGGCATAACCCGGGAGGGTCATGAGCTGCCAGAAGATGAAGAAGAACCACATCATGTCGGTGGTGCTGACCAATCCATACATGGCGGCGAGAAAGAGCATCAGATAGGGATAATAACGGGCGGGGCTGTAGCTCGGGTAGTGATCGAGGTATGCGATGGAGTAAAACACCGAGGGCAGCGCCACAAGGGCGACCAGCATGAGAAACCAAGCGCTCAAGCCGTCCACATAGATTCGCAAGGCGAACCCGAGGGCTGGCAGCCGCAAATACTCGTGCGGATGCCCGGCGCCGCCCCAGAGAACGCTGGCGGTGGCAGAGAAGACCAGCAGGGCGCTTGCCAGGGTGAAACCGAACGCCAGCCAGCCGGCCAGACGGCGGCGGGGCGCGGCCAGCCAGGTGACTCCCGCGCCGGCGAGACAGAGCAGGATTGCCGAAACGACCGCTGTCTCAGGCATCAGCATATTGATTCCAAATTAAAGGCTGTGGAGGCCCCGTCGGCGGCAGGGGAGCCGGGAGCTCAAACAGCTCCATGAGCCATTGCCACACCAGGTTTCTGGATTGTTCGACGGCTGGATGACAGGCGTGGCCGGGACGAAGGGATCCCGGCTGGATGCCCAGGAGCCAAACCTGCGGCACGCCGTTCATCTCGAGCCACTGGGCCAGCAATCCCAGCGAGATGCGATGCGTGGACACCTGGGGAAAACGGGCCTTGATTTCATGGGCTGCCAACAACACCACCGACCCGGGAGACGCTCCCGAATCCACGGCGTCGATGAGCAACACACGATCGAAACGTCCCTCAATCAACGGGATTAAATGCCGCTCCAATTCGAGTCCGGCCAGAATGACGCTGAGGGGAGGCGGCTGGCGATGTCGCCGGATCAAGGGATCGGCGGCTGGGGATGGCAGGCGGGCCGCCACTTGTCCGGCCAGCCAGAGGCCCAGGCCATCATCGCCATGCTCAGGATTGCCGAGCCCAACCACGCAGATCCGACCCCGGCAGATTCGGGCCAATTCAGTTCTCAGATTCAACATCAGATATCTTCACCCAGTTTTTGAATTTGATCGAAAGTGAACACCGGACCATCCGTGCACACGTAGGCCACACCGATGCAGCAATGGCCGCACTTGCCGACGCCGCATTTCATGTAACGTTCCAACGTTGACACAATGCGGTTCGCCTGAAAACCCATAGCTGAGAGATCCTTGATCACAAAGCGGAACATGATGGGCGGACCGCAGACAAACGCGGTGGTGTTTTGGACCGGCACATCGACTCCGGGCTTCTTGAAGAGGCTGCCGACCACGCCCACATGGCCCTGCCAGCCCGGATCCGCCCGGTCAACGGTCAGATGACACTCCACATTCGCCGTTCGTGTCCAGGCCTCGACGTTGCGGCGGTAGATGAGTTCCTGGGGTGTTTTAGCGCCGCAGAAGATCTGAATGCGACCGAACTTCTTCCGGTGATGCAGGGCATAGATGATGCAGGAGCGCAACGGGATCAGGCCGATGCCGCCGGCGATAAAAACCAGGTTTTGACCCGCGTAATCCTCCATCGGAAAACCGTTGCCGTAAGGGCCGCGGACTCCGAAGAGATCCCCCGGTTTCAGCCGGTGAAGGGCGGCGGTCGCGCTGCCGACCTGGCGGACTGTGAAGAAGGTTTCAGATTCGGTCGGGCTGGGGGGGAGGGATGCGGGAAACTCGCCGGTGCCGAACAGGGAGACTTGGGCGAACTGGCCGGGACGAAACCGGCGGAAGGCCTCCTGGTCGCGCGGATCCTGAAAGTGCCAGAAAAAGGTCTTCACCTCGGTGATTTCCTCTTCCACCCGGTCAATCACCGCGATTTTCGGCTGAAAAATGTTGTCAGTGCCCGGTGGATTCATGGGTTGCAGCGGCGGCCTGGCGGCGCATCATTTCGACCACGCTTGGCATGCCGACGTCTCCGTGGCAAACCGCGGCGCAGCGTCCACAGCCGACACAGGCCATGGACAGCTCGCGCTGGATGAAGTAGTGCGACAGCTTGCGGAAAAAGCGGCGGTTGCGCCGGTCATGCACCGCTTTGCGGGGATTAAAGCCTCCGGCCATGCGGGTGAAACCATTCAGGGCGCAAGCGTCCCACAGCCGCACACGCTCGATTTCCTGCGGGCCAATTTGGCGGTCGGTCACCGTGAAACAGGTGCAGGCGGGGCAGACGTAAGTGCAACCGCCGCATTCCAGGCAGCGATTGCCAATGTCTTCCCAGGTTTTTTCCGTGACCCGGCCCTGGGAGACCAGGTTAATGGCGGCGGAGAACCAGCTGGTGGTGGTCTTGAACGATTGCCGGACCCGAGTTAGGATGGCGCGGCGTTGGTTGACGTGGGCGGCTGTGGCGGGCCGAAACAGCGGTTGCGCCAGAAGGGCCTCGCCGGCCGGCGTCCCCGCCAGCGCCAGAAATTCGGTCCCCAGATCCATGAGTTGCACATCGAAATGATCTCGCGCCGCCGGGCCGGTATCGGCGCACATGCAGAAACAGATGTCGCTGATGTCGCGTTCGACGTCGGTGCAGACCACGTTCACGAGGAAAAGATTGCGGCGGCGATATTCATAGTAAATATCGCGAAAATCGCGTCCCAGGTAGAATCGATCCAGGTGATGAATGCCGGCGATGTCGCAGGAACGGATGCCGAAGATCGCGCGTTTGACCTCGTGGTAATAGGGGGTGATTTCGGCTTGGCCCGGGCCGGTCCGGATCTTGAACAGCCGTTCGAGGTGGGGGATCACCCAGCGTTTCGGGGGATAGAAAGGGTGCGGCAGATGCACTTGAATGCGGGCGCGGTTGTCGTCGTTGACAACGTCAAAGTAGGTATCGCGGCCGCGATCGCAGAAGGGCGCCACGACCTCGTATTCCTGGCGGAGCAGGTCGACCAGGTTCAGCAGATCGGATTGCGGCAGGATGCGGGCGCGCATAGGTCAGATTTTCTCGAGGCAGGCGAAGACCGGATGGGAATCGGCGCCTCCGGGACCGGCGACCTGTTGTTCGACTTCCCGGACGAAATAGGGGACGTAGATGGCGCCTTGCCTGACCTCGTCTGTGACGCGCGCGGTGGTTTTTGCGGAACCGATGGCGGTGCGCAGCCGAACCGGCTGGCCATCGCGGATGCCCAGGCCTTTGGCGTCGTCGGTGTTTACTTCGACGAAGCCGTTGGGATAATCCAGCAGTAGAATTCTGTATTCCCGGCGCAAGGTTTCGCTGTGTTTGATGAGCACATTTTGATGCCAGTAATAGAGGGAGTGCCCGAAGACCAGCGTGAGTGGAAACTCGGGGGAGGGCGAAGGTTCGGATGCCGGACGCTGGACGGAGGCCAGGCGGAAGGCTTTCTCGGGCAGGCCGTCCTCGAAAAGAAACCGGCTGCCTAGGGGTTTGTCCTTGGTGCAGGGCCACTGGCGGCCGTATTCACGCGCAAGATTCTCGTAGCTCGCTCCCGAGTAAAAAGGCACGACCGTCCCGATTTCATCCATGACATCCCCCGCATCTTGGTAGTTCCAGTCCGCGCCCAGAAGTTGGGCGAGCCGCATGAGCTGCTGCCAGGCGGGCATCGGTCCCTGGGGCGGATCGATCGCTTGCTCGGCCAGCTGGATTCGGCGGTCTGTGCTGGTAAAGGTTACCCGTTCTTCTCCGTAGGCGGTGACGGGAAGGACGACGTGGGCATGTTCGGCGGTGCCGGTCAGGAACAGGTGTTGAACGACCACCAGATCGAGCTGGCGCAAGGTCTCGGCGGCCTGTCCGAAAAAGGCGGTGCTGACCGGATCATACCGGCATAACCAGAGGGCCTTGACGCGGCCCTCGCCGCGGTCCGCAAGAATACTCTTGGCGCCGAGTCCGGGCTGCGAGGGGAGCCGGCATTTCCAGAGACGTTCCAGGCGGCTGCGAAAGGCTGTGTCCGTGACCGCTGGATATCCGGGGAACCGATCGGGGAGCATGCCCATGTCGCAGACGCCCTGGAGGTTGTTCTGTTCGGTGAGGGCGTATAGTCCGGCCCCGGGGCGTCCCAGTTGGCCGGTGAGGAGCATCAGGTTGACGATGGATCGGATGCTGTCCTTGCCCCGGGCTTCGATGCCGGTGGAAAAGAGGAGGGAGGCGGAGGGAGCCTGGGCGTAACCCACGGCGGCCTGTTCGATCAGCCCGGCTGGAACCCCGCAGATATCGGCCGCTTGCAGCAAATCAAATTGCTGGACCTGAGAGAGAAAATCCGCCCAATCGCGGCAGTGGGTCTTGATAAAAGTCCAGTTCAGAAGACCTCGATCGACGATGACCTTGGCCATGGCGCCGTACAACCAGATATCGGTGCCCGGCTTGAGCTGGAGAAACAGATCGGCGTTCTCCACCAGCCGATGACGGCGGCTGTCAATGACCACGAGGGTGGCGCCATTCAGTTTGGCCCGCAACACCCGGCCGCCAATGGTCGGCAGTTGCTTGGCAAGATCCACTCCGTCCACCACCAGGAATCGGCTAGAGTCCAGTTCGCCCAGGGAGTTGGTGGTGGCGGGAACCCCCAGCATTTCCATGAGCACGCGGATGCTGTTGTTGCAGTAAACCCCTGTGCCGTGATCGACATTGTGGGTGCCAACGACCGCCCGGGCGAATTTCTGCAGGAGAAAGGATTCCTCGTTTGAACAACGGGGCGAGCTGAGAAAAGCCATGGAATCCGGACCGTATCGTTCCCGAATCTCGCGTAACCGCCCGGCCAAAAAGGCAAAGGCATCCTCCCAGCTGACTTCCCGCAAGCGTCCCGACTCGCGGATTAAAGGAAACCGCAAACGATTGGGCGAACTGGCGACCTCATGGACATTCCAGCCGCGAACACAGATCCGCCCCTGGTTGGTCGGATGGGACATGCTGGGATAGGCGCCCAGAATCCGGTTGTGCGCCGTCTCCAGGTAGAGCCCGCAGCCGACGCCGCAGAAGGTGCACGTGCTGAGCTTCTGGGCCATATCCGATAGATCGCCACTGTCTGCGAACCGATGGCCCGGGGATACACGACGACCCGGAGCACGGTTTTGCGGACGATGGCGGATTAGCGTGATGGGATTAAAGCGGATTCCCTTGGGCCCGGGCTAACCTTGAGTTGCCTTTTCCGCAGCATTTTTTGCGCTGACCTGATGGCGGGGATACGGCCGGGAGACTCGGGGATTGGCGGAGGTGGATGGGAATCGAACCCACCTGAGACTGGTTTAAGCCTCACACTGGTTTTGAAGACCAGGGGCGCCACCAGGTCGCCTGACACCTCCACAATACGGCGAGGTCATTCGCGGGGTTTCTCCAGACGATGACGGTACTTGCGTTTGAATCGGTTGCAGGAAGACATCGAGGTCTTGCCATCGTCGTTTTCCCAGACCTCGTCAAAGCGCGCTTCACGTGGCTCGCTGCGCAAAGCCCGTTCGTTCAATATGTTCCCTTGATCATCGCATTCGAGTTCGAGGAATTTTTTCTTTTGGCTCGGACTATAGCGATTGGACAAAATCACCAGTATTTTCCGTTTCTGTTTCATCGTGACACACATTCGCCGCGATCGTTGACCGCCGCCTGTTGTTGAGCATTTCCACAAGAGCGACAGGCGGCGTTCGGGATCTCAGCCCGCCTGGATCTCCCTAAAGAAACGAAGGCCGGATCGGTTTTTCAATATCAAAATTAAAAAAGGTTCGCAGAAAAGGAGGTCATTTATCATAGTGGCATTCGCATGAAATCCATGACGGGCTATGGGCGTGGCGAATGCGCCCAGGATGGCTTCAAGATCACAGTTGAGGTTAGTTCGGTGAACCGCCGGCAGAGCGAGGTTGTGGTTTACACGCCGCGGGAGCTGGAGTTGCTGGAGTCGCAATTGCGCGACGAGATCAACCGCCAGGTTTCCCGGGGACGGTTGACCGTTCGGGTCACGTTGCACGCGGCGGAAAAGGGAGCCGGGACGAAGATCCGTCTGAACCTGCCTTTGGCGAAGGCGTATGGGCGCGAGCTCGAGCGGCTGGCCAGGGAGCTGAAGCTGACTGGGCCGGTGACGCTGGAACATATTCTGCGAGCGCCCGGCGTGGTGCAGACCGAGGAGGAAGTGACCGAGGCGGAAGATTTCTGGCCGGCCATGCACAAGGCGCTTCGCGAGGCGCTGCAACAGTTGTTGCGGATGCGCGAACGGGAAGGGGCGCATCTGGAGCGGGACCTGCGCATGCGGATGGGGCTGGTTCGCAAGATTGCGTCCCGCATCCAGAAACACGCGCCCCGTGTGGTTCGCCTCTATCAGCAACAGCTTTTGACGCGGATCCGGCGGGCCGGCATCGATCCTATGGGGATCAGTGATCCTCGGATCCTTCAAGAGGTTGCCTTTTTTGCGGATCGCTCCGATATTTCCGAGGAACTCACCCGTCTCCAGAGTCATTTTCAGCAGTTTGAAGAGTGTGTTCGGGGCAAGGAACCGGTGGGGCGGACGCTCGATTTTTTGGCCCAGGAAATGAACCGGGAAGTCAATACGATTGGCTCCAAAGCCAATGACAGCCGGATTTCCCGGGAAGTGGTCCAGCTCAAAGCCGAGCTGGAAAAATTCCGCGAACAAGTCCAGAATGTCGAGTAGCGTTCGGAATCCAATTCCATGCAACCCTCGGCTCCTTTGCTTCTGTTGATCTCGGCGCCTTCGGGCGCCGGGAAGACGACTGTTTGCCAGCACTTGTTGGCGGCGAATCCCGGATTATCGCGGGCCGTGACTTGTACCACCCGCCCCCCCCGACCGGGCGAAAAAGACGGTGTGGACTACCATTTTGTCGAGGAGGCGGCTTTTGGCCGGGAGGTGCTGGCGGGGGGATTTCTGGAATATGCCTCCGTGTATGGACGATCTTATGGCACGCGGAAATCGGAGGTCATTGACAAATTAAACCAGGGCCAGGACGTGTTGCTTACCGTCGATGTGCAAGGCGTGGCCACGATCCAGGCGCAAGCCAGCCGGGACACCTTGCTCAAGCGATCGCTGGTCACCCTGTTTCTGACCCCTTCCACGTTGCAGATCCTGGAAGAGCGCTTGAGGCGCCGGGGCACCGATTCCGAGGAGGTGTGCCGTCAGCGATTGGCTGTGGCGCGTCATGAAATCGACCAGTGGCATCGCTTCGATTACCTCATCCTCAGCACGACGATTACCGAAGACGTCCGCCGTGCGCAGTGCATTTATGAGGCGGAAAAACTAAGGTCTACCCGATGTTCCCCCCAATTAATGGAACCTTCCAGCGCGACTCAAATTCCGGAACGTCCCGGGATCAGAACCGATGCGGGCCTGAGATCGATTAGCCGTTAAGATCTTGTTGGTTCACCGAGCCCAAATCCATGGACATCCGATGAAATCGAAAAAGATCATTCTGGGAGTCACCGGGTCCATTGCCGCTCACAAGGCCGTGGACTTAGCCAGTCTCCTGGTCAAACAAGGCTGCGCAGTCCATGTCGTGATGACGAGTGACGCGATGCGATTCGTCACTCCCCTGCCATTCAAGACCCTATCTCGCAATCCGGTTGTGACCGATCTCTATGATGAAACGGAGGGCTGGAAGCCCGCCCATGTGCAATGGGCGGACGAGGCCAATCTTCTGCTGGTGGCGCCTGCGACGGCCAACAGCCTGGCCAAGCTGGCCTTGGGGCTTGCGGACAACGCCCTGACTTGCATGGCTCTGGCCCTGAATTCCCAGGCGCGAGTGTTGATCGCCCCGGCCATGAACGGCAAGATGTGGCTTCATCCGGCCACTCAGGAAAACGTGGCCACGCTCAAGGTGCGAGGGGTTGAGTTTATCGGACCGGAGGAAGGGATGCTCTCCTGCGGATACGAAGGCATTGGACGCCTGTGGCCGGTCGAAAAGATCGCCCATCGGGCGCTGGAAATGCTGGTTTGAGGGGCGCGTTTCCTGGTTTGCGATCATGGAGTATTATGATAAGAAGCGACCTATGGAGAGACCGCAGGCCAAACCGAAGTGCCGGGGCAAACCGCGATTCGATGGAGAAGGGTGAATGATCTGAACTGGCCCCCGCTCAAGAGTTTGTATTCCTGGCTGAAGATTGAAGCCCAGGATACTGAACAACAGGAGTTCCGCATCCGCAGCATGGAGCGCAACGTCGTGCTGCCGATCAAAACGGTGGTCCTGGCCATCCTCGTCTACTATCTCTATTTCACCAACTGGTTCGAGGACGAAACCATGATTGGACCCCGTGATTTTTTGGTGGAGTTGATCCAGCGTTTTTTTCTTTTCTATGTGGCGGTGAGCGTGGCGGTCGGTTCGTTTTTGCTCGGGATGAGCCAGCTTCCCCTGAGGCTGATTCAGATGGCGGTGTTTTTGATGGGGGTGATCGACGCATTTTTCCTGTCGGGTTTGCTTCTGGTGACGGGCGGTATCGACAGCATTCTGTTTTGGTTTTTTCCGGCTTTGATCGTGCGGAATGCGATCAGCGTGCCGGTGGCGCCCCTGCAACTCTCCTTGAACTGCCTGACGAGTCTTTTTTATGTTTGTTCAGGCATTCAGGATATTGCATTGGGTCAGAAAGAGGTGGAATTTTTTGACTGGCAGGTTGTCGAGGCCCTGCAACCTCCCGAGTGGGCCACCGCAACCGAGCCCCTCATGATCCGTCTGCTCTTGCTGCTGCTGATCAGTGTATGTTGCTTTGGGGTTCAGGTGCTGTTTGACAAGAAGCGACGGGCCGAGGAAGAGGCCCGTGAATTTGCCTTGCGCCAGGAACAGTTGCGCGTTTCAGGCCGATTGGCCGGCGAAATCGCTCATCGCCTCAAGAATCCCCTGGGGATCATCAACAACGCCGCCTTCAACCTTCAACGCAACCTCCGGGAAGGCAAAGCCACGATTACCCAGCAAATCCGCATCATCCGAGAAGAAGTCGATCGCTCCGACCGGATCATCACCGATCTGATGGGGTATGCCCGGTTGGCGGAGGGCCGCATTGAGAAGCTGTCCATCAACGATGAATTGGACACGGCCCTTGCCCAAGTGTTTCCCCCCAATGAGTTTGATGTGACGCTCGAGCGTCATTACGCCCTCGGACTCCCCTCCTTGCTGATGCAGAAGTCTCATCTGTCCGAGATACTCATCAACCTCCTGTTCAACGCGCGTCAGGCGATGGAAGGGCGGGGCCACATTATGGCGACCACCCGTTATGAGAACAGCAGCTTGGTGATCGACCTGAGCGATAACGGACCCGGCATTCCGCTCGAGCTCCAGGAAAAGATCTTCGAACCTTATTTTACCACGAAGGAAAAGGGTTCCGGTCTGGGGCTCGCCATAGTAAAACACAATACCGAGATCTATGACGGAACCGTATCTATGCAATCCGAACTTGGAAAAGGGACCACCTTTACCCTAAGATTCCCTGTCCGATCGCTGATGAAGCTGCGTCGATGAAACCGAATCTGCCGCCCTTACTGGTTATTGATGATGAAAAAAACATGCGCCTTTCGCTTGAGGCTGCCATGGTGGATGAAGGCTACACCGTGCGCGCCATGGATTCCGCCGAACAAGCCCTGAAAGTTCTGGAGCAGGAAGAGTTTTTCATGGTGATCAGTGACGCCCGGCTCGGGGGGATGAGCGGGTATGAGTTTTTGGAAAAGGCGAAAAGCCGATGGCCGTCCTTGCCGGTTTTGATTATTACGGCCTACGCCACTCCGAAGCTGGCGGTGGAAGCGATCAAGGCAGGCGCCATCGATTATCTGGCAAAACCTTTCGCCCCGGAGGAACTTCTTCACGCGGTTGCCCGTTGCGCCGAGCGCTATCGTCTGTTGAACGAAAACGCCGTCCTCCGCGCCCGGGCGGGCGAGACCTACCAGTTGGATCAGATTATTGGCGAATGCGCCAAGGTCCAGGAACTCCGCCAGCTCATCCGAACCGTCGCCCCGACCAATGCCACCGTCCTGATTCTCGGGGAAAGCGGAACCGGCAAGGAGTTGATTGCGGGCGCCATGCACGCCTTGAGCCAGCGCCAGTCCGGGAATTACGTCAAAATCAACTGCGCGGCCATCCCCGAGAGCCTCCTGGAAAGCGAACTCTTCGGCCATGAGAAAGGCGCGTTCACGGGCGCCCTGAAGCAGAAACATGGCCGGGTCGAAGAAGCCGATGGCGGAACCATTTTCCTGGATGAGATCGGCGACATGAGCCGTCCCTTGCAGGCCAAGCTGTTGCGTTTTTTAGAGGATGGCACTTTTACCCGGGTGGGCGGCAATGAGGAATTAAGAGTGGATGTGCGGCTCATTGCCGCCACCAATCGGGATATTGTCGAGGACATCCGGCTCAACCACTTTCGGGAGGATTTGTTTCATCGCCTGAATGTCGTGCAATTCCGTCCCCCGCCCTTGCGCGAGCGCGGACAAGACATCCTGTTATTGGCGGATCACTTTCTGGCGATCTTCCGGGCGGGCATGAACAAGTCCATTGAGCGATTTTCCAAGGCGGCCCAGGCGCAGTTGATGACACACCACTGGCCCGGCAATGTGCGGGAACTGCGGAATGTCATCGAGCGAGCCGTGATTCTCGAAACGTCGTCCGAGATCCAGACGGGCAGCCTTCCGGATTTCCAGCTGGAAACCCGGTTGCGCAAGAAGCCCGATCCGTCGACTGTCACACCGCAAAACCTCGAAGAGATGCTCAACAACTATGAGCGCGAAGTGCTGATCTCCTCTCTCGATCATAACCACTTTAGTTTGACCAAAACCGCTGAACAATTAAAAATAACCCGTCACGCATTACGCTACCGTATGCAACGACTGAACATCAGTACTGAGACATTTGATGAAGACACCGTGATGCCCACCGATCGGGAGGCCTCCCGATGAATAACATGGCATCGATGTTGGCAATGGAAGGCGATGTCGTGCGGGGGGTGGGGTCCCTGGGCAAGTCGGCGGGCATGCTGATGTCCGACGTGTTGCTGATCATCGGTGCGCTGTTGGCCCTAACGCTTTTTTTGATCCTGATTATCTTCATTTCCAGGTCTTCGCGACGTTCCCGAAGCGCTCATCGGAAACACCGGCATCATCAAATCCATTCCTCCTCGATGCCGACATCCAAGACCACGGATTCGAAGGCTGGGCAAAGCAGCCCGGAGGAGACCCGCGAGGTCGAGGTCAGTCCCGAGGATGAGGAAGCCGAAGAGGCAACCGTCCATCATCACCATCATCGCCGCCGTCGCCATCGCCACAAACACGAGCATCGCCAGCGGAATCCAACCTTGGCGGAAACCGGGGGGCTGCCGCCTCTCCGAGATCCCAACGCGCCTCCGCCTCCATTAATCTGACTCATGTCCATGCAAGCCTGCCGGAGGATTACGCGCAAAAGCGCTTCCAACCTGGCGATGGCGTTCGTGCTTCTGCCGCCAGACAAGCGCGAGGGCATGTCGGCGCTCTATGCGTTTTGCCGGGAAGTGGACGACGTGGCGGACGAGGACGGAGCACCCCTGGACCAGCGCCGCGAGCAATTGCAGTTGTGGCGGGAGGATGTTCGCAAAGCGTGTGCCCAAGGCAATCCCCAGTTGGTCGTCAACCGCGAACTTCAACCGGTTATCCATCGGTACCGCCTGCCTTTCGAGCTTTTCGACGAGTTGATTCAGGGCGTTGAAATGGACCTGGCCATTTTGCGTTATGCCACCTACGCCGATCTGGAGGTTTACTGCTATCGAGTGGCCTCGGTGGTGGGACTATTGAGCATCGAGATTTTCGGCTATCGCGATCCCCAGTGCCGGGATTACGCCATCGCCCTGGGCAAGGCCCTCCAGCTCACCAACATTTTGCGGGATGTCCATCGCGATGCCCAGCGGGGTCGGATTTATCTGCCCCAGGAAGCCCTCCGGCGGTTCCATGTGGACGAGGACGACATCATGGCGGGCCGTTTTTCTTCGGCTTACGCCGCCATGGCGCGGGCCGTGGCCCAGCGCGCCAGGGACTATTACCAGGCCGCCCGCAGGCTATTGCCTCCGGCAGATCGCCCATCCATGATCGCCGCCGAACTGATGGGAGCTGTTTATTGGCGGCTCCTGCGGCAGCTCGAATCCTGCCAGTTCGATGTGTTCCGCACCGGCCCTGTCCGGGTTAGCAAACCGATCAAGGCCTGGCTGATTCTGCGGACCTGGATGCGTCTGCAGCGTCGGAGTCCCCGCGGGAACTACGGGGAATAAGGGTCCGTCAAGAAATAAGCTATACATTTGTTGCACTCAAATTGGCCTGGGGCAAGGCACGAGGGAAGGAGTGTATCCGCAGCGATACTCGACCGACCGAGTAACGAAGCCCCGGGCCAATTTCAGTGCAACCCTCCGGGCGGCGGTGCTTCTTCACTCCGACGTCGTTGCTCGCTCCTTTCAGATCCACTGGGGGTATGCGCGTCGCTCGCGCCTCATCGGAGCGAACAAACCCTCGCCGCGAATGTATAGCTTATTTTTTCACGGACCCTAACCCCCCGGTTTCGATCCTTGAGCGCGGACGAGCCCCGCCGGTGAGGATCAGCGAGCATCCCTGCGCGTTTGAGGGCCCGAACCTTCAAATCCGGCGTGAGCGGATGCTCAGCGCTCGCACTTGAGTTTGTAGCCCTGGGGGGTGTCTTCCACGAGCCATCCTTGGGTCTTGATCGAGGCGCGAAGGGCATCGGCGCGTTTGAAGTCGCGGGCTTTTCGGGCGGCCTGACGTTCGTCGGCGAGCGCAATGATCTCGCGAGGAGCATCTGCCAAATCCGCTGAGACAATCCCAAGAACGTTGTTAATCTTCTGCCAGGCGGCCAGGGCGGCGGCGGCGGCCGACGGGGTCATGGCCTGATCGGTCAGTTGCCGGTTCTTTTCCCGGATCCAGTCGAAGACCACCGCCCAGCCCGCGGAAATGTTCAGATCGTTATCGAGGGCTTCGGTAAACCGGGTGATGAATCCGGGCTCGGGAGGCGCGGGGGCCGTGCCGGCGCATGTTTTGAGCTTGTCCAGGCATTCATCAATCCGCGCCAAAGCGGTCCGGGCTCCCTGCAGACCCTCCAAAGTAAAATTAAACGACTCCCGGTAGTGAGCGGACAGCAGGAGATAACGAATTTCCCGGCCCACGAAACCGCGGGCGAGCAGGTCTCTCAAGGTATAGAAATTACCGAGGGACTTGGCCATTTTTTTGCCCTCGACCAGCAGGTGAGCGCCGTGGAGCCAATACTTGACGAATCGCTGGCCGGGCTGCTGAAGGCCGGAACCCTCGCTCTGGGCGATTTCATCTTCATGATGAGGGAAAGCCAGATCTTCCCCGCCCAGGTGCAGATCGAAACTTGCGCCCAAAAGCTGCATGCTCATGGCGCTGCACTCGATGTGCCATCCAGGCCGGCCGTCTCCCCAGGGGCTGGGCCAAAAAACCTCGCCATCCTCGGGCACACGCGCCTTCCAGAGGGCGAAATCGGCCACGGCGTCCTTTTCGTATTCGTCACTCCGAATCCGCTCGCCGGGGCGCATCTGTTCGAAGTTTAACTTGACCAACCGCCCGTATTGAGCGCCGGCTTTCCGGTAATTATCGATGCTGAAATAAACCGATCCATCCGCCGCGCGATAAGCCAGGCCGCGTTCCAGAAGGCGGCCGATGAGGTGGATCATGCTATCAATATTGCCCGTGGCGTGAGGCAGATCGTGGGGCCGCAGGCAGCCCAGCACGGTGAAGTCCTCGAAGAACGCCTTTTCAAACGGCTCGGTATACTGCCGCAGCGATCCGTTTTGGGCGCGCACCTTGGCGATGATCTTGTCGTCCACGTCCGTGACATTCATCACGTGACGCACCGTATAGCCTTTGAATTCAAGGAACCGCCGGACCAGATCCGCGAAAACAAAGGTCCGAAAATTGCCGATGTGCGCGTAATCGTAAACGGTGGGGCCGCAGCAATACAGGCCGACATGCTGCCCCTGCGGATCCAGGGGCGCGAAAGCTTCGAGCGACCGCGACAATGTGTTAAACAGCTTCAGTCCCATGTTGTGTCATCTTTCCAAAAGGTCAGGTTAAAAGCTGGCCCCGGGAATTTAAAGCCCATTCTCTGCAGTCATAAACCACCTTGAAACCTCGAAGCTATCAGAATGGCAACACCGCTTTTCGTTGATTCCTCAAAGCAAAGTGAAGCCGAAGCACCCGTTGATGCGCTGGATGAGCGCGCGACGGCGCGCCAGGGTAACACTGCCCCGTTGCCGATACAGCCGTTCTTTTTCGACCAGATACATCAGGTCGCACTTCACCAGCGTCTCCCAATCGAGGCCGTCTGCGCCGTTTAGCATGACTTCATTTTCCCGCGCCGCCCGGTTTGCCCGATGGCTGGTGCCAATCAGCACGTTGACCAGCGGGGCCCGGACCACGCGATCCGGATGGCTCACGATCACCGCCGGATGCGGCCCTGCTTCGTCAAAGTTAAAGGTCCAGATGTCCCACTGCTTCATTCTGGTTCGACCTTCATGGTGGAAGCCCGAGCCGTTCGCCGTTCCGCCTGGTTGTCTGCCCGAGTGTAGAGGTGCTTCAAGGTCCCAGGGGGAAACGATATTGTAGCGATGGCGTGTTCCTCGGTTTCTTCTCCCACGAGCTGACTTAATTCTTTTTCAAGCTTCTCGATCTTTTCCCGAATAGTGATGACCTTTTTCAGCTGGGACACAGATAAGCTGGCCAATGTATTTGCAGTCATACGACTTATGCTTAGACAATATCACTCCAGGATCAAGAATCCACCCAAATCCGCACGTAAGGAAGACCAGGGTGGTCCTTTAGGATTTCTCAGCGGGCACATCGGCTGGCGGGAGAGGTTTCGCCGATGGTTCATCTGTGGAACGTGCTGTTCCCGCCATCAGAGGTATTCTTGTCGACTCAGAAGACCTCGGCTTCGAGGCCGGTGGCGGATCGGACCTGCTGGGCGATCTGGGAGAGGCATTTCAGGGAGAGATGCCGGCAATGGGGATGACGCGTGGGGCGATGTGCCGAGTAGATTTGAACCAGGGCAATCTGAGCCCCCGCGGACTTGAGCTCGTCCAATCGGCGCACGTAATCCCGGATTTCCTCCGGGGAAGGCTCTTGTTCATCGAGCAAAGGAAAAAGGCTTTGAATGATGATCGGCCGCTGACGTCCGAGTTCGAGGATATTCGCCAGAATTTTTTCGAGGGGCACAGCCGATCTATTGACGCGGTTCATATGGGCTTGCGAACCGACATCGAGTTTGACCCAGATTTCATCCTGGGCGGTGAGCCAGCGAAGCCCGTTTTGGACGCAGGGCAAGTGCAGACCCGTGCCGTTGGTGATCAGCACGATTTTAAAGAAGGGAAACTGGGCCTGGGCACGCAGGTGGATTAACTCCTGGATAGCCTCCTCGAAACTCGGGCAGAGAGTGGGTTCGCCATCGCCGCTGACGGTGACGACACGCAGCTGGATCAGCTCTTCCGGGACCGTGCGGTATTCGGGCAATTCCTGCAGGCGGCCTTCTTGCAGCTGGGTCAGGGTTTTCCGGAGTTCCGCGGCCATTTGTTTGACGTTGAACTCGGTTTCAGCCTGCGCCTGGTCTCGCGAGATCTCGCAGTAAACGCATTTGAAGTTGCAGTCCTGGTGCGGATTGAGATTGATCCCGATGGACAGACCGCGCGCCCGCTGAGAAACCACCAAATACACGAAGCGGTTGTCGAGGAAATTGCGCGCCTCGCCAAACACCTGTTCCAACCGCGGTCGCGGGGTGGGTGAGGCTGTGGATTTGGCGGTCCGATTCGATTTTGTCAGGATTTGCATGCCCAGCTGATCCATGCGATTCCCATCGGGGCTAACATACGCCCAGGACCTGGGGGATGGCTTCGCCCGGTTTGGGAAATGCTTTGCATAAATTGTTCATCCTCGTTTCGGCGAAGGCGCGTGATTGGCAATGCCCCTTTTCGCGCAACGCGGCGTTGCGTCAATCAACCGCCGGCGGGAAGATCGAATTCCGAATGGAGATTCAGGTTGAGACGACGGTGCGAGCCGCAATGGCCTCGGAAAGGACGCCCAGAGCTTCGGATCGGACGAGCGATCCCACGAGACGGCGATCCTCGAGATTGTTCACCACCGGGATGTTCCGTTGGTCACTGGCCAGCAAGGCCGGCAGGACATCGATGAGATGCTGACCCGGCGTCAGGATGGCGGGAGCCGGTCGCATCACATCGAAGGCGATCACGCTGTCGAGCTCGGAGCCGGCATTCAAATGCTCTTTGAGATCATGGAGAGCGACCAGCCCTTCCAATCGGGAATGGGTATCGACGACAGGCAGATAATTATGAGTGCAGCCCAGGAACCGGCTGGCCATGACCCGCACCGGATCGGTGATAAGCAGCGGGTGGACCGGTTCGCGCATGATTTCCCCAACGGTCTGGCGGGTTGCGGCTCCGATGTCGCCGCGTTCGCGATTTGTGATGACCTGTTGGTCCCGCAAAGAATCGGTGTAGACCGATCCGGGATGCAACTGACGCGCGACCAGAGCCCCGAGGGCGCACGCGAGCATCAAGGGCGGCATCATCGTGTAATTCAACGACAGTTCAAAAACCATGATCATGGCGAGCAAGGGGGAATGCGTCGTGGCGGCCAGGACACTGCCCATTCCCGTAAACGCGAAGACACCGGTCGGCAGCGTATCGGCATAGCCCATCCCATGGAGCGCCATGCCGACAGCACTGCCCAGAGCCGCACCCAGAAACAAGGTGGGCGTAAACACGCCACCCACAGCCCCGGATCCCACGGAAATGACCGTGGCCATAAGCTTGGCCACGAGGAGACCCATGAGGAATCCGAGAGGGACGGGCTTTTGCAGGAGATCATTGGTAATGCTATAGCCGTTGCCCCAGACCTGGGGGCAAAACATCGCAATAGCTCCCACGCCAATGCCTCCCAACGCCAGTCGAAGACAGAGGTTTACGGGGATTCTCTGGAATAGTCTCTTGCTCAGCAGGAGGAGCTTCAGAAAACTCGCGGCCATGATGCCGGACAGCAATCCCAATACGACAAACCAAGGGAGCTGAGATAGTTGGCTGAAGTTGAATCCGGGCACGACGTACCAGGGTTCGATTCCAAAGAAACTCCGGGACAACACCGCCGCGGTCACCGATGCGAAGACGACCGGCGCAAAAAGGTTCATCGAGAAGTTGCCCAAGACAATCTGGGCGGCAAAGACGGCGCCCGCCAGGGGGGCGTTATAAGCGGCCGCCAGCCCGGCAGCAGCCCCGCAGGCGACCAGCAGCCGCAATCGATAAGGCGGCCAGCCTCGAATCTGGCCCCAGGCCGACGCCAGCGTGGCCGTGATCTGAGTCAGCAAACCCTCACGTCCAATCGACGCCCCACTGCTGATGCTGATCAGCGAGGAGCAGGCGTTGATCAGCCCGTTTCGCAAGGGAAGCCGGCCATCCCCGGCCACCACCGCCTCCAAAAAGTAGCTCGATCCAATCGATCGTACCAACCGGGATCCCGCGCACAACACCAATCCCGCCAGCAGGCCGCCCACCACCGGAATTAGCCAGCGTTCCCATACGCTCAGCGCCCCGGCAATCTCAGCCAGATCGCCCTCACGCCGCAAGGCCAGCAGCTTCAAAGACTCCGCACACAGAAAAAAAACCAGATTCGCAACGCCCCCTAGAATGCCCACCCCGCCCGCAAGCAGCAGATGAACCACCTCCTCGCGAGTCCGGAACTTTTCCCGGATTCGCACCGCCGCGGGCCAATACCGCCTGAAACCCGCCCTCCCCACCTGTCCCAGGCGAGCGATCGTTTGAATCCAAAATCTCATCCTGTCTGAGCGCACTTAAGCAGCCTCAAACCCTCAAGTGCTTTTAAACACCTTGTCATGATTCCCCGTTGCAGTCATGCAGGTTAGGGGCACTGAATCGCAATCTCCTGCACCATGTATCCGCGACCCGTTCCCTGACTCGAGCGGGAATCCGTCGTCACCCCGAATTGACATCGTATTCCGGATACAATCTCTTGATGCAGTCCGGACAAATCCCGTGGGTTATGAGCACATCCGAATGCGACTTCAAGTAAGATTCCAGTTGGCTCCAGTATCCATTGTCGTCGCGAACCTTTTTGCAGGAGGCGCAAACCGGCAGCAATCCACTCAGAGTTTTGACGTTGGCCAAGGCCTGTTGCAGTTCCTGGATGAGTTTCTCGCGTTCAGCTTCCAGTTGTTTGCGGCGGGTGATGTCCTCTTTGACCGCCACAAAGTGAGTGACCGAGCCCTTGCGATCGCGGACCGGCGAAATCGCTGCCGCTTCCCAGTAAAGCTCTCCGTTCTTCTTCCGATTGTGAAATTCACCTCGCCATTCGCCGCCGCCGGCAATCGTCTTCCAGAGTTCAGCATAGGATTCAGGAGGAAACTCGCCGGACTTCAGCACCCGCGGATTTTTCCCCTTCACCTCTTCGAAACTGTAGCCACTCAGATCGGTGAACTTCGGATTCACATATTCGATATCGCCTCGAGTGTTGGTGATGACAATGACAGCCGGGCTTTGTTCCATGGCGTGGTAATAGAGCCGCGCCTGGCTCTCGGCAGCCTTCCGATCCATCGTGTCGCGGATCATATCTTCCTGCGTTTGCCGGATGACGGCGGCTTGTCGTCTGACCTCGCGCTTCAACCGCACTCCCCAAGTCAGGCTCGCGAGCGTCAAAACCACCATTGCACCGCCCGCCAGAACAGTGCGCCAATCCTTTTCCCCAGAAGAATCGCCCGGCAACGCAGGTTTTGATGATGTTACGGACTGGACCTGTGGCGATGAATGATCCAGTCTTTCAGCCCGAGGCATTTCCCCCGCCGCGCTCGCCCAAGGCAAAATCAACAGCCCGGAAAGCGCGATCACGGTGATCGATAAATCCCTCGGCTTTGGTTCATTAAAAAACCGGGTTGCTCGATGGACAGTCCTCACTCTATTCCTGTTCCATGGATGATCTTCAAGGCGGTTCCTTCCCGGACGCCCTGGAACTGATCGGAAGCACAGCATTTAATCCTAATATGATCTGGAATCCAAAAAAAACAACCGCTGGGCCTGGCCTTCGAGTTGAGGCCACTCATGCTCAACCGGGCTGCCCACCGGACTGCCGCCCGCAAAATCGGAAATAACATTTGCGCAGATCCTATGGCACCCACCGCAGTTCCGGATGGTTGGTGCGTCCCCGGTTCAGATTCGTGTCCCAGTAATCCGACTGATGAAAGCAGGCCGCATGCCCGTCCAGGAACAGGAATTGGGCGCCGGCGCAGTGGAGGTTGGTATGGACGTTGTTCTGCTGGGCCACAGCGGCCAGCTTTCCGTTGTCAAAAAGCCAAATTTGGGTCGATAAAGACCGCAAGGCCGACAATCGCACCGGCTGATTTTCCCCGCCCGTTCCGTTGACATGCTGATTCAAACAGTAATGAAACAGGTTGTGTCCATTGCTCCTCCGCCGATTGGCCGGACAAATCCACAGCGAACGTCCGCAAGAAATTGCCGCATTTGTGCGCCAGCTGAGGGCATGGTAATCCGGTTGACCCAGCGAACGGGGCAAATCCACATACCAGCCTTCCTGGGTTGAAGAGCCATTCGGACTCCCATCCCGAGGGAGATAATCTTCGTGGTCGAAAACAAACAGATGGGTTGCAACGCCCCATTGTCTAAGGTTGTTGCAGCATTGCACACGATAGACCGCCGTCCTGGCCCGGCTTAACGCGGGCAATAACAATCCCGCCAAAATCCCGAGGATCCCCAGCACCACCAGCAATTCGACCAAGGTAAAACCCTTCGGGCCGCGGGTCTTTTGCCGGGGGCCGACGTTGGCTCCGTCCTCACAGCCCACTTCGGAGATGCTTAGCCCTCGCCGCCTTGTTCCCGGCCATAATCTTTCGCCGCAGCAACCCTCGCACTTTTCAAACAGGCTCTTAGGCCCAATGGCTGAGGTGTGATCGCGTGGAGGCACACGGCCGGCAAGAGTCCGCAGGCTGGTCATCAGTATGTTCCCGCCGTGCATCCTGAAGTCTCTGAACGATCAATCTGTTGTTCCCAGATCCCCTTTGTCCGAGTCAAGCTGCGCCGCTAGGGTGCACTCAGCCGGTAATACACGGCTGGGGTTTCCGGCCCGAGGGAGATTGGCAGGCGGCCATCCCCATCCCCAAAGCCCAATTCTCGAGCCACCTCCCGGTAAGGACCGGCAATCTGATCGGCAGCCCAAACACTGTATTGCCTCCCGGGTACAGCGTCCCACGCCAGCTGCCAGCTGCCGCCTCCCAGACGCTCGATCCGCAGCTTTCCGATGGCAACCGGTTCCGGTTCCTCTGCGTCAAACCCTTTACCTTCAGCAGTTCTCCCCGGCGATGCCACAAGCGGCCCGGCTTGATGATGAGGAATGAAGGCGCCGTCCCGCGCCGGCCAGCGGCACAGGGAGGACTCCGATGAGAGATCATTGTCCGTATAAACCATCCGCGCAATCAGTTGATGGTTTGCATTGCGAAGGATAATCCACTCGGTTCCTGTGTTGTTCAGCGACAAACCGGCGGCGCCTTCGCTCGCGGGACGGCTAAGAAATCCGTCGCCGGTCAGAGGCTCTGCCTTCGGTCCGCCATAGATCACGATGGCGCCCAGCGGCGGAATGCGAGATTCGGATGGAAACAGATGACGCAGCTGCTGGGCGTCCTCGATCGTCCATCCCGAAACATCCAGTTCGGCCCCGCCAAAGTTGACCCACTCCAGGTACTCATCCTCGAGGGCAGGTCGTTGGCTGGGTATCGGACGGCCCAGGGGATTGTACCTCGGCGAGGAAGCATCGGTGGACGGATTGGCCAGAAACTCGGTCAAGATGAGTGCCTGTTCGGTCTCCGTTGGGACGTAGAGTGTCCACATCAACTCGCGGGAGGCCAACGGGGTTTCGGCGGCGATCTTAATGAACAACTGACGCCCGAAGTCTTCCCGGGTGGGGGCGTAACGAAACCGTCCCACCGCTTCCAATCCTCCGCCCTGCAGCGATTCCCAGGTGGCCGAGGCTGGCAGGTCCTCTGTCAGAAGACGCAAACCGCAGGGCTGCCGATCCGTCGATTGGGCATAGACTTGAACCGTGAGTTCCTCCCCGGGATGCAGGCTGATCTCGGTAAAGCGGTTCGTCCCCAGATCCCCCGGACGCACCAGTTGGTTCAGCAGATTGGTGAAACTCAAATCGGGCGGGCTGGCTATTGGCTCAATCTCCACCGTGAGCGATGCCCCCGGACTGTCGACGGTTCCCAGACTGTTGCTGACAGTTACCGAATAGATTCCAGAATGTTCCGATCCCACGGACTCCAAGGTTAAACTTGCATTCGTGGCTCCTGAAATGAGGGTGCTCTGAAAATACCATTGAAACGCGAGCGGCTCTGTTCCCCGGGCCACCACCGAAAACCGCACCGTTGTTCCGGCGGCCACAGACTGGGAACAAGGCGGAATCAGGATTTCCGGGACCGCGGGCTCCGGCGGTTCGCCTCCCGTCACATCGTGGAAGGACTGGCCCACCACCAGATCGTCAATCGACAGCGTCCCGATCCCATTGCCGCCGCTCAAGGATTGGCGAAACGCCAAGGCTGTAATTGCCAACGGACTGGCGTCGTCCCCCGAACTGGCGTGAACGTCCTCTTCCGTCTCTGGATCAATCCAGAGGCTGGTTTGCGCGGTCCCGACATCGTAGCGCAGGACCACGCAATACGATATCTGGAAGTCCAATTCCCGCGGATGCATCGCCGAAGCCGCCCCTGCCGAGGCCGAAACTCCCAGCCGGTACTTGCCCGCCGCGGCACCGTTGGTGGTCGCAAAAATCCGCCCTCGAAAACCATTCGCCGCATCCTTAAAATGGGCAAAATATCCGCCCGACGCGCCGGCGGGCGGCTGCTCCATTTGCAGCATCCAGCGGGCGTACAGCGCGACCGATGAATCCGGCCCGTAAGGCTGCCCCGCCAACAACGCGTTCACATCCTCGCTGCACTTTTGGGCCAAATGCAGCGCTCCCAAGACCACCCGCATGTCTTCCGTCCCCCCGCTATGATGACGCCATCGCTCGCCCGCGACCGCCGTCACAGGACCGTCGGTGTAATCAAAGCCATCCTCAAGCAACACGTCCGCTTGCGCCGCCGCCAGGAACCTTCCCAGGCCGACCATGAAACAAAGCCTTTGTCTTAAATTCATAGAAATCCTAGTTGAATATTTATTACATAATAATAATATGATAATATAAAAGTCAACTAAAAAGATGAATCAAAATTACGATAGATACTTAAAACAATTCTCCGGATCCATCCCCAGCGGGAGGAAAACAGGGTCACCTCTCACCCCTCAAAAAATTAAGGGTGCAAAGATGACTTCCGGTTTTGGCTCAAGCGTTGTTCGTGCCGTCTGGCGCCGGCTGGCACCCTGTGTCCTTTCGCTTGCGCTCATCGGAAGTGGTGCGAAACAAAAAGTGTGTCCCAATACGGCAGGTCGCAGCCGTTGAAAAAGAGGGGGACACAGCTCTGTCAAGCGCCAGATAGCGGTCGCGGTCCATGTCAGTCCAAGGTTTTGGTGGGCAGTTCCTGGCCTCGCATGAAAGAAGCGCGCCCGGCCTGTCGAGTGAAGCCCAATGAACTCCATATGCCTTCGATCGCCCCAGTATTTAGCGACGTCCTGTTGGATGGCTCTGGTATTGGCAGGGTTTCCGGCGCGTGGGATCCGGGGACAGACTGCTGCCTCCAACAGTCCGCCAGCGATCACGTCTGCGCTGAATCCGAAGTCCCAGGTTGTTGTCTCGAACGCAATTGCGACGCTGAGCGTCACCACTTCCGGTTCCGGAACATTGACTTATCAATGGTTTCAGGATGGACAGGAAGTGAAGGGCGCTACGAATCGGATTCTGAGCATGACCAAGGCGCAACCGGCGAATGAGGGCTGGTATCAGGTAGTTGTCGGCAATCACTATGGTGCCGTGACCAGCGAGGTGGCGGCGCTGATCGTGATTCCGCCGGCCACCAACATGATGGCGCGGGTTTTTACCAATCGGACCAACGCCAAGCTGCCCTATCGCCTCTTTGGGCCGGCCAATCCGGGGCCCGAGAAACGTTATCCATTAGTATTATTTCTGCATGGAATTGGGGAGCGCGGGACGGATAACCTGTCGCAGGTTCGGGCCAATCCGCAGTTTATGGCCTTTGTATCGTATCGCGCCCAGAGGAACACCCCGGTTTTCCTGGTGGCGCCGCAATGTCCGTCGTCCCGCACTTGGCAGGATACCGTTATGGTTCCCCAATTGGGCGAACTCCTCGATGCCCTGATACAGGAATACCCGGTCGACACGAACAAGATCATCGTCACGGGGCTCTCCATGGGTGGGTATGGTTCGTGGGCACTTTTGGAGAGTCGCCCGGATTTTTTTGCTGCGGCCGTGCCGATTTGCGGCGGGGGGAATACGGCAGGATGTAACCGGTTCAAGAATGTGCCGATCTGGAATTTCCACGCAACCGATGACGGTTCGGTTCCGATCTCTGAATCCCGCAACATGATCAATGCCTTGCGCATAGTGGGCGGCCAGCCCATTTATACGGAGTACCGTTCCGGTGGACATGGGATTTGGGGCAACGCATATGCGACTCCAAGGCTGAGCGACTGGGTTCTGGCCCAGGACAGCGGCACACGCCCACTCACTGAACCGCGATTAACCATCAACATCCCAACGCCCAACGGTGTCTGGACCACGGGTGCCAACCGGTTGAACCTCTCCGGGACCGCTTTATGGGCTGGCGAGACCATCTCCCAGGTGATCTGGACCAATCTGGCCCAGCGGACAGGAGGGCTTGCCGACGGTATTGGGTCCTGGACCGTCCCCAGCGCTACTCTGATCAACGGCCGCACCAACTCGCTGATTGCACTTGCCAGCACCATCAGTTTCGCCCCCGCCTGCGGCGGCACGACAACCTTCAGTGATACCCTTCAGGTCCGCCCCGCCCCCCCGATTCTGGTTCAAATCAATAGACAGAACGATCAAGTCGTCATTTCATGGACCGGTGGACTCGGACCGTTTCGGCTGCAGAAAACCGACTCCTGGGCCCCTCAGGAATGGACGGATCTTGCCGTGGACGTAAAAGTCCCTTGGACCGGGCAGATCCACGAGCCGTCCGCGTTCTTTCGGATACTGGGGAATTAAGGAAAAGAGGCTCACATCTCAACCCTTGCTTCGGAAGTCGAAATGGTTTTTCCTCCCGATCGTCGCCAGGCGCGGGACGGACGGATTATTTTCCGCGGCGACAAGTTGTGCGCGGCGGGCGATGACCAGAGCGGGAGCGGCCTGCTGGGCGCGCGGGCGATGGATAGGCCTCGAAGGGTAGGCCTCAGCGGCCGGTGCGGCTTCCGGGAACGCACCAGACCCGATTGGCGACGGTGGAATTGGCCAGAGTTTTGAAGGTGTTGAACTTCATGAACTCGACGTGGCCGTCGACGCACCAGATGATGGACCCGATCTCATGTCGTTCGCTGGGTCCTCCGTCACCGCCCTTGGAGGTGTCCTCGGGATAGCTGCTGCCATCGTTGAAAAAAGTGATGCCGCCAACGACTTTTTCCGTCGGTTCCCACATGAGGATGGCGTCGGCGTTGAAAGCGGAGATGAGGTGGGTTTTGGGAGCGAGGGCGCCGAAGCTGCAGACGGCGCCGTTCATGACGTAGCTCGAGAGCTTGTTGGCTCGCATTTTAAAGGCCGCAGAATTGGTCTTGTCGATGGGGCAGCGGTAGGATCCGACCGATTTCATAAACGGCCAGAGCTGTCCGCCTTCGTAGGCGAGGCTTTCGTTGCCTTTGTAGGCGGTGGACCAGAGGTTGGGGACGGCGTTATTGGTGGGTTTGTAGAGCCAGCCCTCGTGCCAGGGAGGATTCCAATTGTTGTACGGCATGCGATCGTTGCTGTCGCCGGCGTACATATGAATCGCCAGGCCCAATTGGCGCAGATTGTTCACACACTTGGTGCGTGCCGCTTTGGCCTTGGCGCTGGCGAGGGCCGGCAGAAGCATGGCCGCCAGAATGGCGATGATGGCAATGACCACCAACAGCTCGATGAGGGTGAATCCAGGGAACAATCTCCTGTTCATTAAACGCCCCAGACTGGCACTGCTTCCTCGCCCTGGGTTGTCAAGGTTTCTGATCATGATGATCATCATAATCGAGCAAACTCGAGCTCGCAAGTCCGGTTCGAAGACGGGGAGCGGCAAGCGGGCCACAGCCAGTGAGCCTGCCTATACAACGTGGCAAGCAATCCTGGAAGAGGCCGCGCCGCCTGTCCCCTCTCGCTGGCCGAATCTCATGATCCGGTTTTGCGGATGTGTGCCACACTAACGCATCAGCCGGAAGAACTTGGTTGTGGCATCGATCGGGATGGCGACCCGGTAGAGATCGCCCTGCTGTTCAGGAGCTGTCACGACAGGACTCCATTGGGGTGCGGTGAGGGTTGGCGTTTCCTGGAGGACGAATCCGTCGGGCTCGGTGGGCCAGGTAATGACGAGCTGCTGATTGGAGATCGTTGCGGTGAGGCTGATGTCCGTGATCGGTTTGCATTCCTCGAGAGGGTTCTTGTCGGCGTTTGGCCCGCAAGGCGGGATGACGCCGTAACGAACTCGTGAGAAGAAGATTTTATCATTGAGGAAGAATCGAGCGGCGGCCTGGGGGCCCTGGTTGACGCCGTTAAATTTGACATCGGTAATCTCCCAGTAGGCCTCGCGCCACTGGCCAGTACCCTCGAGAACGACGAAGAAAGTGTCGGGAGTAAAGCCGAAGGTCAGGGTTCCGTTACGTTCCGTCATGTAGACTTCGGGCTTGAACTGCTTGCCAGCGAGATCGGGATCATCGTAGTAAGTGACACAAATGGCGAGGTGAGCCGGGGGTTGGCTGCTGGGTCCGAGGGCTTCATCCGTGATGGCGAAGTTCAAGTATTGGTGGGCAAAGCCCGCGCTGCCGTCCTCGCGCGCCGGCCGGATGGCCATGCGACGATCCCCGGCGGGACCGGCCTCCTCTTGGATCATCTCCTGGTCGCCGCCGCTGGAACCGACGTCCAATCCGTTGCGGACGTCTTTGGCCAAGTCCAACTCGGCGTAGTTGCCGTAGACATCGCGACAGATGTTGGGATCCTCCACACAATCCTTGAGGGGATCCTGCCCTGCGAGGGGATGGTCGCCTATGCGAAGGACAGCGATATAATACCGGGAGACGAAAACCGGCGCGTTCTCACAAGTGAATCGGGGGCCGGCGGTGAGTTGACCGGCGTTGACCCCCATGAGATTCACGGCTGGCACGGTCCAGGAGCGTCGGATCCACTCTCCGCTGCCGGTGAGGGTCTGGCGATTCTCAGGGGTGAAGAAGGCGACGCCGCCCTTGTCATCGGTGGCATAGGCTTCCGGTCCAAACCGAACATTCAATCCGGCAAACGCGGGATCGTCGTAGAAATCGAGACAAACTTTGACCGCTCGCGGATCGTTGCACGGCTTGCCGAGGTAAAAGTCGGTGAGGCCGAAATTCAGAAAGGTTTGAACCGGGCTGACGGCGGATCGCTTGTCGCCGGCGGGGCCAATGTTATTGGCGAAGACAACCGTTTGATCGCCGTCATTTAGGATTTGGACATGGTTGGTGACGCCTGCGGCCAAGTCAATGCCGGCCAGATTGGTCTCGGGCTCCGGATCGCAGGATTCCGCCGGCTGGAACAGATTTATGTCCTCCGGCGTGCCGAAGGCGCCTTCTTCTCCGAAAGCTACCGCGCGGACGATAAGGTTGGGAACAGCCTGGCAGCGGATGGTGCCCCCGTTGACCCCGGCGTAGGTGGTGCCTCCCTGAGCGTTGGCCGGGATGGAGCCGACATACCGGGTGCCGTCTGAGGGCCGGATCCCGTTGGGAATCCTGAACAAAACCCAGTTCCACTTTTTGTTTCTGGCTTCGACAGGGATCTGGCCTCCGCTGGGGGAATTCAGTTCCGGGAGCGTGCCAGTCAGGAATTCAAAATTGCGCGGCTGTCCTTCTGCGTTGAAGAGAGCGGCATCGCCATAGACCTGCATGAGGATATCGATTGTCTCGACTTCAGCCCAGGCCGCGTACTCGGGATCGGCGATGTTCAGGTAACTGCCCGTGACCTTTTTCCCGGTATGCCCATTGATGGTCAGATCACTCGTGCCCTGATCGCCACCGGTGAGAATCTGCAGACCCTCCATCCAGGAGCCTCCGGGGGAGGTCAATGTGCCATCGGTGACCACGAAATGGACCGTTTTATTGACGTCAATCGTGGGGGGCCACGCCTCCGGATCGAACGGACCCGTCTGAGCTGCCATGAGGGACACGCCGGTCATCCAGGCCGCCATGGAGATAGTGCGTATGAATGCTTTCATGAAGTCTCCTTTTGGGAAGATTGCGCTGTTTTTGATGGGTTGGTTTTTGATACCACGATGAGGAGCGATTGACAAGTCTGGAAAAGGATCCCCGAATCCACGTGAAAAACCGGGCCTTCAATTTGGCGGGCGGAGGGGGTAAGGTTATCGGAGTTGAGCGATCATAGGTTATGAAGGTGAAACACTGCTGGTGGGTTTGGGGTCAGTTAATGATGTCAGCCTTTTTACTGAAGGCGGCCGGTCCGGATGTTCCCGAGCCCATCAATCCTCCCCTGGGTCCCTACATCAACCTCACCGATGCGCATTTCACGCAGAGCCAATCGTTTGCGACCAACGACCGCGTGGTCGTGACCCCCTTTTTCTATTGGTATGATGTGAAAAGCGGGGCGCATCTTTACAATGCGGATGGGACGGATGCCTTGACAGATCATCCGGCAACGCTGACGAATTTTTCCTACACATTACCGGCATGGCACAAGGGTGAATTATTAGACATGATGGACGCCGGGATCGATATTGTGCTGCCGGTGTATTGGGGGGAACCGTCTCAGCGCAAGCTCAACCAGCCAGTGAGTTCCCAGCCTTGGAGCTTTGCCGGTCTACCGCCCTTGGTGAAGGCCCGCGAAGAACTGCTTTTGGAAGGGAAACGGCCGCCAGCTATCGGCCTTTTCTATGATACTTCCACCCTCCAATACAACGCGGCGAATCGCAGGATTGATCTGACGACATCCGAAGGCTGGCAGTGGTTTTATGAGACCGTCCGGGATTTCTATTCGCTGATTCCGCCGAAACATTGGGCCATGGTGGGAGGTCAGCCGGTGGTCTTCCTTTATGCGGCCGGTTTTGCGGCCCGTCATGATCAGTCATGCATTGACTTTTTTCGGACGTCATTCCGGCGCGACTTTGGAGGGCGCAATCCTTTCCTGGTCAGGGAGATCAGCTGGAACGTCTTCTCGGAGGGGGTCTATGCCTGGGGCGGCGCCCTGGGATTGCGCAACCTGGGCGTGGCTTCCTTGGGGCCCGGCTACGATCATTCCGCCGTCCCGGGCCGGGACCCCCTGGTGGTGCCTCGTGAGCAGGGGCAGTTCTTCATCCGGAACTGGGAGAATTTCCTTCGCAAACCGTCGTTGATGGTCATGATCGAAACCTGGAACGAGTTCCATGAGGGAACAGATATTGCGCATTCCCGCGAATACGGCCGTGAATACATCACGCTGAATCGCAAGTATGCCGACCTGTTCAAATCCGGGGTTAGTTTGCCGCGTCTTCCCGGGCCATATACGGATGCCCGTCTGGTCTCGATCGATCTGGATACAACGAACCGGGAGATGGGTTTGGTGCAGCGGGAACAGGCCGATGGCGCCACTACAGTGACCAACTTTGTGGGATGGCCATGTCGAGTTTTTGCCCCGACGCCGCACGCCGGGCGTTACGTTTATCTGAAGGTGGACGAAAGCTTCAAATGGGCTTCAACGATGGATGTCCAAGTCACGGTGGATTTCTTTGATGCGGGTCCCGGGACTTTAAGGCTGCAATACGATGGCAGTGATATCCAGGCCCCGTTCCAAGGGGCTTACACGAGCAGCCCCGAAGTGGTGGCCCTGAGCGGCAGTCGGACATGGCGCAAGGCGGTCTTCACCCTCAAACACGCCCGGTTCCTGAATCTCCAAAACGGGGGAACCGATTTTCGAATCGAATGCTCGCGAACCGGGGTGGGCATACGCAGGATTCAAATGATCAGGCCCGGCCTCGCTTTACAGCAGTTTCGTCGCGAGGAAGGCTGTGCCCTTCGACTCTATGCCGCTCCTGGTGGGAATTACTCGATTGAATCCTCCAGCAACCTGGTTCAATGGTCGGAGATCGCCCGGCTGTCGATGAGCCAAACGACGATGGATTATCTGGATTCCAGCGCTTCTCAGGAGCCCTCCCGGTTTTATCGAGCCCAATCGCACTGATCTCCGGCTCCAGAGCGAGCATCCAAGGCGCCGGTGGATCATCGGTGTCCACGGAAACTTCGATTTGACAAAAGGTTGGGGATGGTGTTGATTAGGGCTGATTTGAAATGGAAACAGTTGTGATAATGCAACACCAACACAAACAGGTTCGCATGACCGCTGATTGGCTGTCGATCGGTTGTGCGGGCACGGCTCGCACGGGCAACCTGGAGAAATCTTAAACGACAAAACAGATTTTTAAATACCCACGGTTGCCAGGCAACCGTGGGTTTTTTTTATGATTTTATTCAACGAACAGAGGTGGGTGCCGGAACATACCCCAGCAAGCAGAAAGGTAATAACCATGAGTAACCAGACCAGGCGAGTGCCAACGAGGTTCAGGAAAGAAACCCGGTTCGAGGTGCCGATCGCGACCGTCCCGGTTCGGGGCGGAATGGAGCGCGACCTGGATGCCATGAAGGACCGGTTGACTCAGGAGCTGCTTCGGCAGACCGTAGATCCCCGTTTTCATCCAGCCATTAAACAAGCGGTTAGAGATGCAGCGACTCTGGCGTGGTTAACGCCTGTTCCGCTCTTGGTTTTGCCGGTATTGGCCGAGGAAAAGGCCCGCGAAAGCACAGTCCAGGTTGAGCGACAATATCAAATCCGCGAGCAAACCCAGGGGATCATGGGCTTGGCCGCTTGAAAAAAGTCAGGGTGTGACAAGTCCTGGAGGTCTTGCGCCGGCACCCTGGCGATGGACGGCATCGTCCCCCAGGTCGGTTCTGGTCTGTTCGGCGAGGGCTTCGAGGCGAGCCACTACCTGGGGATTGAGATCGGCGACGTTGGTGGTCTCGCCAATGTCCGCATCCAGGTTAAACAGCATTTTTGCGATTTGACCGATACGGTAGGTTCCCGGCTTTCCACCGGAACCGGCTGGGTTTGGCTGGACGTAGGAATGGGGAAAGTGGAGTTTCCATGAACCACTGCGGACGGCCTGCAGGTGATTGCCCCAATAATAGAAAAACGCTTCATGCGGGCTGCGCGCGTTGGGTTGTTGTGCCATGAGAGGCCAGATGTTTTTGCCATCGACGACCCGATCGGCTGGGAGTTGGACTCCGGCGAGATAGGCAATGGTAGGAAGCAAGTCGATCGTGGCAGTGAGTTCGCGGCATAAGGCGCCCGGGGGGATCTTGCCGGGCCATCGCATGAGGCAAGGAACTCGCATACCGCCTTCGAAAGTGGTGCCTTTGCCTTCTCGAAGGGGGATAGCCGAACCGGCATGGTTGCCGTATAAGAGCCAGGGGCCATTATCGGAGGTGAAGACCACGAGGGTATGGTCGTCGAGGCGGTTTTTCCGCAAGGTTTGCAGGATCTGCCCGACTGACCAGTCAATTTCGTGGATGACATCTCCATAAAGACCTCGTGCTGAATCTTTTGAGGGTTTTTTGCCTATAAAGAGTGGGACATGAGGCATGCTATGGGCGAGGTAAAGGAAAAAGGGGCGATTCTTGTTTTGCCGGATGAACTGGATGGCTTTTTCGGTATAGCGTCGTGTCAGGAATCGTTGGTCTGGCATGAATTCCATGATCCGATTTCCTTCCAGGAGGGGCAGGGGAGGGTAGTTGGTTCCAGCCGTAGGATGATGGGGCCACATATCATTGGAGTATGGCAGGCCGAAATAATCGTCGAAACCGTGTTGCAGTGGGAGGAACTGCCGGTGATCTCCGAGATGCCATTTCCCATAGATTGCCGTGGCGTATTCTTTTTGTTTGAGGAGTTCGGCGAGGGTGATTTCGGAGGCGCTGATGCCGGTCTTGGATCCGGGGCCCAGGGCGCCCTGGATGCCGATGCGGTTCGGATAGCACCCGGTGAGCAGAGCGGCACGAGAGGCCGAACAAACGGCCTGAGCCGCATAGAAACTGGAGAACCGGATTCCTTCCTCGGCGAGACGATCGAGATTCGGCGTCTCGAGGTCGGTGGCGCCGAAACAGCCGAGATCATGAAAACCGAGGTCATCGGCCAGGATGATCACCACATTGGGCGGGGGCGACTCGGCGGCTATCCCGCAGATGAATGGGGAGATTAAAAGAAGGGATCCCAGGAGGATTCTGAGCGTCGGACGCATACCCCAAGTTTAATGAATTCGTAAAAAATAACCAGTCCGCTTTCGGGGCAAACGAGGCAACCATTTGACAGCGGTCCATGAAAGCGAGACTGTGGGTCAGAACAATCCCTCGAAAGGATGGATTGGGTGGCATATGAATTTGTGGGATCAAGTATCAACCTGGGTTGAACGGCCCGATTTGGGGCTGAGTGTTCCGGGATCGATGATGTTGATTTTGGGTGGGATCCTGATTCTGGCTGGCGTGGTTTGGTGGCCGCACAAAGGCCTGGTGGCTGTTTGGCGACAGCGGAAATCCAGGAACCTGCGTGTGGCCTGCGAGGACTCCCTGAAACGAATCTATAACGAGCAGGTGGAAGGACACCGCTCGACATTGACCAGTATCGCGGGAGGCTTGCAGGTTTCGATCAGCCGGGCCGCAGAAATCCTGGGGGAAATGGAGAAGAAAAACCTGATCAGCTTTCAGAACGGGGCCTTGAGGCTGACTGGAGAGGGCCGACGGTATGCCTTGCACGTGATCCGGGCCCATCGGCTTTGGGAACGTTATCTGGCGGAGGAAACAGGCTTCGCCGAGAAGGAGTGGCATCAAAGGGCGGAGCGCATCGAGCACGACCTCACGCCGCAGCAGACGGACGTCCTGTATGCGAAGCTCAACAATCCATCGCACGATCCTCATGGGGATCCCATTCCCACGGCGGATGGCCAGATGCAATCTGAGACAGGACAACTGCTGACCGCGCTCGAGGTGGATGGCGTGGGGAGGATCCTGCACCTGGAAGACGAGCCCCCCTCGATTTACTCGCAACTGGTGGCTCAAGGATTACGGCCGGGAATGGAGGTCCGGATTCTCGACAAAGGCGCCGATCATGTGAGGTTTTGGGCCGGAGGTGACGAGCACGTGCTGGCTACTCTACTGGCCAACAGCGTCACGGTAGCTCCCTGTGCGGAATCGCAGGTGGACCAGGAGTTCACGGGCGCATCGCTGGCTCAGTTGTCCGTGGGATTGCAGGGCCAGGTGGTGGGATTGTCGCCCGCCTCCCGTGGGACCGATCGCAGGCGGTTGCTCGATCTGGGTTTTGTGCCCGGGGCGCTAGTGGAGGCGGAATTGGCCAGCCCGAACGGAGATCCCACCGCTTATCGCATTCGAGGCACCTTGATCGCCCTGCGTCGTGAACAAGCGAGCTTGATTCGGATCCAGGTTGTGGAGAAAACTCTGGTGGCATGAAAGATCCAGGCTCCACGGCACCCTCTCCCTCGGCCGCGTGCGAATCTTGCGCGGTCTATCGCGCGGCCAGTCTCAAGAAGCTCGGGGTCAACATGGAGGAACACGATTATATCGTGGCCCTGGCTGGAAATCCCAACACCGGCAAGAGCACCGTTTTCAATGCCTTGACAGGTTTGCGCCAGCACACCGGCAACTGGCCCGGCAAAACCGTAACCCGGGCCGAGGGCGCTTTTGAATTCGAGGGCAAACGCTATAAGATTGTGGATCTTCCCGGCACGTATTCCTTGCTTTCGACCAGTGTGGATGAGGAGGTCGCCCGCAATTTTCTTCTGTTCGGAAAACCGGATGTTGCGCTGGTCGTGGTGGACGCGACGCGTCTGGAGCGTAACCTTAACTTGGCCTTGCAGGTGATGGAGATCACCGATCGCGTCGTGTTGTGCGTGAACCTGATGGATGAAGCGCGACGGCACGGGATCCGAATTGACGACCGGGCGTTGGCCCGGGATCTGGGCGTGCCAGTTGTCCTGGCGTCCGCCCGCCAGGGGGAGGGCCTGCCCGAACTCTTGCAGGCCTTGAGCGGTGTGGCCACCGGCAGAATTATTTGCAGACCTTTCCGGCTTCAGGAAGAACCGGCCGCCATCCGGGACGTGCTGCACGAATTAGTCCAGGAAATCCACAAGGCCTATCCGCATCTGCCGAACGCAAGATGGGTGGCTTTGCGCCTGCTCGATGGAGACGAGCGCCTCGCCGAGGCGTTTCGAACGGGCGAACTCGGCGGACTCGACAGAGTGTCCGAGGTATCGCCGGCCACTGCAACCTTCTGATTTTCCAGCCTGCATGCCCACCTCTTCTGAAAAACACGAAGGCAACTCCTCTGCGGAACGCATCCTCGATCTGGCGCAATCCCTGCGTTGGAAGGTGGGCCAGGAGTTCCATGACAAGCTTGTGGAGGCCCTCTATGCCGAGGCCTCGAGGATCGCGCAACGGGCCGTCATCCTGCCAGGGCAAGGCCAGCGCTGGGACTGGGATCGGGCGGTGGACCGTTTGGTCACGAGTCGGCTCTGGGGATTTCCGATCATGTTTCTGCTCTTTGCCCTGATGTTTTGGCTGACCATCAGTGGCGCGAATGTTCCCTCGGGATGGCTGTCGCAAATCCTGGTGGATGGCATCCAGCCCTGGCTATGGTCCCTGGCAACAGCCCTGGCGGTGCCCCGCTGGCTTGGAGGCGTATTGATTGACGGGGTCTATCTGGCCACCGCATGGGTGGTCAGCGTCATGTTGCCGCCCATGGCCATTTTCTTTCCCTTGTTCACCCTGCTGGAGGATCTGGGATACCTTCCCCGGATCGCGTTTAATCTGGATTATCTGTTCAAGAAAGCGGGCGCCCATGGAAAACAAGCAATGAGCATGATGATGGGTTTCGGCTGTAACGCCGCCGGGGTGGTTGCCGCGCGGATCATTGATAGTCCCCGAGAGCGGTTGATTGCTGTCATCACCAATAATTTTTCGCTCTGCAATGGGCGCTGGCCCACCCAGATTCTCATGGCAACCTTGTTTCTGGGCGTCTTGGTTCCCCCTCATCTGGCCGGCATCATCTCGGCTGCCGCTGTCATTGCGGTGGCGTTGTTGGGGGTGTTTCTGGCCTTCGCCGTTTCCTGGTTGCTGTCCCGCACCGTGTTGCGGGGCGAGGTATCGACGTTCAGCCTGGAACTGCCCCCCTACCGTCCTCCCCGGCTCTTACAGACCCTGTACACGTCCCTGGTCGACCGCACCCTTTTTGTGTTGTGGCGGGCGATCGTGTTTGCCGCCCCGGCAGGCGCCGTGATCTGGCTGGTGGCCAATGTCAAAATCGGTGACTCGAGCCTGGCCGAACACCTGATCCGGATGTTGAATCCGATGGGAATGCTCATGGGGCTGAACGGCGTGGTGCTGCTCGCCTACGTGATTGCGATTCCGGCCAATGAGATTGTCATTCCCACCGTTCTGATGCTGACTGTCCTGTCTCAAGGCCTCCAAGGGGTGGGAGGCGGAGCGGGGGTGATGTTTGAAACGGACTCGGCGCGCGCCACTTTCGACATCCTTCAAGCGGGCGGTTGGACCCTCTTAACGGCGGTCAACCTCATGCTCTTCAGCCTGCTGCATAATCCTTGCAGCACAACAATATACACCATCTACAAGGAGACCGGCAGTGTCAGGTGGACGGCCGTCGCCACGTTGTTGCCCCTGTTGCTGGGCATCGGGGCCACGGTTACGCTCGCCTTCATCTGGCGGTTGTTCGCGGGCTGACCACACAACAAGTTAAGATTTCAGATTTGGGATTTGAGATCAACTGAAGGGTCACGGTTCACGGGAGGTCAGCTTGTTTGGGATTGACCGAGGCATTGATGGATTTTCGCGAGCAATTCAGGAGGCTGGAAAGGTTTGAGGAGCACCTGCGTGTCGAAGCTGGATTGACCTTGAAACGGCTCGAGTTCCTGGGGGTAGCCGCTGGCGAAGATTACTTTCAGAGACGGTTTTTGGGTGAGCAATTGCCGGGCCAGATCGGGACCGGACAATCCCTCGGGCATGATAATATCGGTGAGGAGAAGATTGATCTTATCTCGCCAGACAGCCCAAATCTGAAGGGCTTCGATTCCAGAGCCGGCCTCCAGAACCTGGTAGCCTTGCCTGCGGAGGAGAGTTCGAACCAGGAATCTCAACGGTTCCTCGTCTTCGACGACGAGGATGGTGGTGGTTTGGGCCGGGTCAGCGGCGGCGGTCAAATCGGGTTTGGCCTGTGGGGGGGGCGGCGGTTCCTGTTCGCAGGCGGGCAGGAAGACCTCGAAGGTGGAGCCTTCACCCGGTTGACTGGAGACCTCCAACCAGCCTTGGTGTTGTTTGATGATTCCGAAAACGATCGCCAATCCCAGCCCGGTGCCTTTGCCCGATCCCTTGGTCGAGAAAAAGGGTTCGAACAAATGCTGCTGCACGGCTTCATCCATGCCGCACCCGGCGTCGGCAACGCAGACACAGACGAATTGTTGGGCGGTATGCTCGCGCGGGGCTTTGGGGGAGAGGCTGGCTCGTGATCGGGATTCGGTGGAGATCTTGATGTGACCGCCATTCGGCATGGCATCACGCGCATTGACCAGGAGGTTGATCAGCACCTGTTCCATCAGCCCCCGATCGCCTTGGATATCGGGCAGGTTTGGGGTGCAAGCCACGTCCACCGTCACGGTTTCTCCCAGGAGCTTGCCCAGGATGCCGGTGAGTTGCTGAATGAGTTCGTTGAGATTTAGCCGGGCCAGACGGTGAGGTTGTTTCTGGCTGAAAGCGAGCAACTGCTGGGTCAGGCGCGAAGCTCGCCCGGTGGCCATCGCCACCTGCTGCAAGGATTCCACCATGTCCGGGCTGAGGGGGTCTTCGGCCAGCATCAAATCGACATGGCCCTGGATAATGGTGAGGATATTGTTGAAATCATGGGCGACCCCGGACGAGAGCTGGCCGATAAACTCGATTTTCTGGGCTTGGCGCAGCTGGAATTCCAGGCTCATGCGTTCCGTCAAGTCGGTCAGGAACGCGACGGTGGCCGGCCCGTCGGTGAGTTCCGTGTGTGTCAGTTCGAGGTATAGGGGAAATGGGGAGCCGTCGGCCCGCAGCCCGGTCAATTCGCCCGCTCCGAGCGCATCCTCCTCGGACACGGTCCTGCGCAGCCAGGCGCCAACTCTTTCCCGGTGTTGGGGGCCCAGGAACTCGTCGAAGGCAGCGGGAGGGATGCTCTTCCAGGGTTCGCCGCCGAACATACGGCCGCAAGCGGGATTGGCCAAGACGACGTGGCCCTCTCGCAGGATCATGATGCCGACGGGGGAGGAATCGAACAATCGCCGGAAGCGTTCTTCGCTTTGGCGCAGGGCTTGTTCGGTTCGTTGGCGGGCGGCCAGGGCCCAGGCGTTCTCGAGGGCGATTGCGGCGCTGGCGGCCAAGCCTTGGAGCATGGCGATATCATGGTCGTCAAATGGGCGACGCCCGACAGTGTTGTGCAGCTCGATACAGCCCAGAAGTTCGCCATGACGATTCAGAAGCGGCACGCACGCCAAATTATCCAAGGCCAGTTCCTGGCGCAGCGATTTGGAGACCACGTCGTCCTGGGCAGCCTGATTGGCATAATAGGGGAGGGGCGATTGTATGATGTGGCCTGCGACGCCCTGGCCCCGATTAAATCTGAATTGCACCGGACGCCATTCGTCATGCCGGTTGTACTCCGAGAAAATCATCTCATCGTCAACAAGCAGACCGGCCATGCCGGCTGTGGCATCCACCAGGGCCATCGCGGATGACACCATGGTTCGGAGGATGACCGGCACTTCAAGCACGGTATTCACCTGCTGGCTGGCTTTGGCCAGGGCCTCAAGCTGACGTTCTTGCCGAAGCAACGCTTGTTCAGCGTGCTTCGAATCTGTGATATCCCGGACGACTGCGATGATCTGCTTTTCCCGCAGGGGCAAAAGACGAGCCTCGAATCGGCGAAGGCCGTTGCGCAGGGGCAGTTCGTATTCAACCCGTGTCAATAATCCCGTTTTTCTGACTTTGAGAATGGCCTGAAAAATCTGCAAGCTCACGTCGGGAGGGAGAACCGCCTGCATGCGCTGACCCAGAAATGCCTCCGGCGGCAGATAGAGGTCCGAAGGTTTTGGAGCGTGGTAATCCAGAATGGTGCCGTCGGCGTCCAGCCGGAAGTAGATATCCGGCAGGGCATTGAAAATGGCCTGCAACTCGGAGGTTGTTTGGCGCAGTCGTTCCTCGGATCGTTGTCGAGCGGTGATGTCTTGCGCCGCGCCGTAAACCCTGACCACCCGGTTCTGTTGCTCGTCCCAGATGGGATGCGCGTAATGCCGCATCCACCGCACCTCGCCGCTCAGGAGCAAGATCCTGAATTCCACATTGTCGAATTGGCCTGCCAGAACCTTCTGGGCATAACGGCGGGCGATGGGCAGATCCTCCGGATACACCCATTTCGACCAGTCCTTGTGGCTGCGCATGGTTTCGGAGTGACCCCCAAGAATTCGCTTGAATGCCTCCGTGACCCACTCGACCACAATCTGGCCGTCCATTTCCACCCGGCAGGCGAAGGCGCAATCCGACGTGAGCTCGGAGACCATGCGATAACGTTCCTCGGACTGCCGCAACTGATCCAGGGTGACCTCGAATTCGCCGCGAAATTTTGCCTTGGCGAGGCTTTCCTCCATGGCTTGGGGAAGACGGTGCCATTGAGGTTTGACGAGATAATCGCTCAGACCGAGCTTCATGCCTTTGACCGCCATTTCGACATCCTCAACCCCGGCCAGCATCAGGACGGGACGATGAGGCATCCGCTCCCGTGCCGCCCGCAAAACCTCGAACCCGTCTCCCCACCCGAGGCGTTGGGCGGTCAAAACCACCTCAATCCCCGCCATTCTCAAGGTCGACTCCAACTCTTGTCGAGTCGCAGCTTCGACGGCCTCGATATGACTGAAGGCCTGGCGGACGATGCTCAGGATCAAATCGCGCTCAGCCTGGTTATCATCGACCAGGAGGAATTTCATGGGTTCAATCAAGCGGAAGGCACATCTTTCAAACCTTCGCGATCAACGCGTTTTATATCGGCCGGCTCCGCGGGAACTGTAGCGGTTTTTATTTCATTTTCAGCGGGTTTGCCCGGGCTGTTCCCGGCCAAATCCGGTAGGCGCGATCCTTGCCCTCCGGCCAAGATCTTCGTCAACAAAACCAGCCTATCTTGCCGGTTGATCCGCAAATGGCAGCGTGGCCGGGATCAGGCGGAAACCAGAATCATATTGGCATATTGAATGGTATCGCCGGTGCGAATCAGGCCAATGGCGGTTGGGACCCGTTTCTTGAATTCGACGTGCGGTTCGAATCCCAGTGGCACGCCACGGCAGGCTCGACGAAACTGAGCCCGAATCCGACGATCATTCTCAGCCAGAAACTCCCGGGCCATGTGGATCTGGCCAATTCGGAAATTCAACCGGACAGCGTTCAAGACCTGAAGCACCGTTGGAATGTCATCGACCAGGGATAGATCAACGGTTTCAATTTGCGGCCAGTAAGGGAATCCCCGATCCGCGATGACGAGGAGATTTGTATGGCGAACCCGGCTTAACAGGGAATGGATCGCCGGATTAAGAATGCCGTGGATTATCATAGGCTTTGCAGCTCCGGTCCTGCTGGATTTTGACCGGTTATGTCCGGCAGGTTGCTCAAGGCCACTTTAGCCAATCCCCGACGAAGCGCAATCCTCTTCTCTGAGCAGCAACCGCGCAAAATCCGACCTCGGGCGCATGGCGCCGTCGATTCGCTCAAGAAAGGAGAGGTGTTATTGGGAGGGCGGAATGACGTTGCCGGGTGCGGGCAGTTGGGCCAGTTTGACTCCTTCCCGGCGCCACAAGGTGGCTTCAACCTTCGGGACGTATTGTTGCGTTTCAGCGGGCAGATGGCGGGCGATCCGATCAAACGAGCGAGCCTTATGGCGTTGAAGGAGTTGGCGCACGCGGGTTTCCCCGGCATTGTAGGCGGCCAGGCTGAGAGGCCAATCGCTGAACTTCCCGTGCAAATATCGGAGGTACTTTGCCGCCGCGCCGGCGTTCTTTTCGGGAAGCAGACGCTCGTCTTCGGGTTCAAGAGCCAGTCCGAGATGACGGGCGGTTATCGGCCGCAGTTGGTAGAGACCGACGGCATCGGCCGGACTTCGGGCCTGGGGATTAAACGAAGACTCCACTTCGGCCAGCCAGACGAGTTCTTTGGGAACCTTTTCTCCGGCGAAGATCGTCTTGAGGCGACCGACAAAATCCCGGGCGCCCGGGGGGCTTGGTTTTCGTTGAAGCTCCTTTTGCCAGATTCGGCGCTGATACTCCGGGGTGGGATTGGGCCACGGGATCTCCGTTTGACCGACCGTGGGTTTGGGTGGAGTCAGCGTGAGCCGGTATTGTTCGGCGGCATCGAAATAGTCCAGGCGGGTGCGGAGCCAGACCGCGTAAGGCAAGGTCTCTTCATAGCTCTCGAGGAGGGGGAGTATGGCGGCAATTCCGCGCTTGAGAGGGGCCAGGTCCGCGACACACTCGCCTTCAAAACGTTCTTGCAGATCGTGGAAGAGTTTTTGCACCCTTTCCTGGTCCACTTCCGCCAATCGTTCCAAAATCGATTCATCGAGGTTTTCCCGGATCCAGTCTTCTCCGGCCTGCCAGAGGTTCTCCAGGGTGACTTCCTGTTCCTGAGCCCTTGAATCGATGCGTCCCCCGATTGCCAGCCAGACCAGGATCACGATCTTCAGGGCACTCCCCAAGGGTATTCGGCTCATATCTTGCGCGGGATTGCGGGTTGTTTGTTGAATAGACCTGCGCCGGAACCCGCGCATTCAAATTTCCTGGAACCATCGACCCGGCAATGGGAAACCGGTTTGCGAATCAGAGGCCGTTCCTTGACGGGATTTGGAACGGGCCCCGGGATTACGGCGCTTGAGGCGATGTGGATTTGTGCGGATCGTTTCCGCCGGGCCCGCTCGACAAGCCTCCTCGAGGATGGCAAGTTACCGGCGATGTATGACGAATAAATTGGATCAGCTTCGAGACTTGCTGAAGTCTTATGGCTCCTGCCTGGTGGCCTATTCAGGCGGAGTCGACTCGATGTTTCTGGCTAGTGTGGCCCACCAGGTTCTCGGCCAACGCAGTGTGGCGGCGATCGCGGACACGCCCAGCCTGCCGCGTCGCGAGTTGGAGGAGGCCATCGCGCTGGCCAAACGCTTTAATATTCCCCTCCGGATTGTGCGGCCCCAGGAGTTCGCGAATCCTGAATACACGGCGAATTCCCAGAATCGCTGTTATTTCTGCAAGCACGAGTTGTTTGCTGAATTGGTCCCGTTGGCCAGGCAGGAAAACCTCGCCGTGATTGTCTACGGCGAAAATGCGAGCGATGTTGGGGATTTCCGTCCGGGCGCCCAGGCGGCCATTGAATTCCAGATCCGGGCTCCGCTGAAAGAAACCGGCATCACGAAGGATGAGATCCGCCAGTTTTCAGCCCAACTTGGCCTGCCGACCGCCGAGAAGCCGCAGATGGCCTGCCTGAGTTCCCGCATTCCCTATGGCGAACCGGTGACGCCGGAAAAACTGCAAATGATCGAAGCCGGAGAAAACGCCCTTCGCGATTTGGGTTTCTACGACGTCCGGGTCCGGCACCACGAGCTCAAGATCGGGCATCTGGCTCGGATCGAAGTCGGCCCAAAAGAGATCGGCCGGTTTTTCGAGGATGGCTTGCACCTGCGTGTGGCTGAGACCCTGCGTCAAGCCGGCTACCTGCATGTGACACTCGACTTGCAGGGATACCGACGGGGTAGCGTCAATGAGATCCTCCAGCAAAAAAACCGCATGGCCTGATTCGAAATTGCGTCTGATCCTGGCCTCAGCCTCGCCCCGGCGCCGCGAACTCCTGGCCGGCATGGGCATTCAATTTCGGGTGGAAATCAGCCAGGCTGACGAGGATCACGCACCGTATTTGTCGCCGGCGGAAATTGCCCGGTCCAACGCCTGGCGAAAAGCCCGCGCCGTCAGCCGTCTGTTCCCCCGTGAAATTGTGCTGGGGGCGGATACCGTGGTCAGCCTGGAGAATCAGATTTTTGGCAAGCCCCGCGACTTGGCTGAGGCCGAGTGGATGTTAGGACAGCTGCGAGGCCGCGTACACCAGGTGATTACCGGGGTCTGTCTCCTGCGCGGCGATCCTCCTTTTCAGCGATTGTTCCACGATCTGACCCATGTGAGGTTTCATGCGCTGGACGACCAACAGGTGCGCGGCTATCTGGGCTGCATCGATCCGCTGGATAAGGCGGGGGCTTACGCCATCCAGGAGCACGGGGATCAGCTGGTGGCCAGCCTCGAAGGCTCATTATCCAATGTCATCGGCCTGCCCACGGAAAAATTGGGCCAGCAGTTGGCCGGATTGTGAGGCGAAACCGCGCTTACTTCACTTCGAGCTTGATCTCGTGCCGTTGAAGGGTAGCGCCTTCGGCAAGGGCCAACTGGGCGAGCGATTTGTTGTATTCCGTCAAGGCGCTGATTTCCGACGATCGCGCCGAAGTGAGATCGCGTTGGAGCTGGAGGACGACGAAACTAGTGCTCTTGCCGTTCTCGAGTTTTTTCTGTTCGGCATCGAGGGCCGCTTCGGCGTATAGCCGGGCTTGATGAGTGGCATCGACGCGTTCGAGATTGGTTTCGGCCAGTTGGATGGCATTATCGATCTGGGCCATGATTTCCTGTTCGCGGCTTTTGAGCTGGAGCAGAACTTGCTCTTTGCGGGCCCGGCTGTTGCGAAGATTGTTGCGCGCGGCGCGGTTGCCCAAGGGGAACGACAGTTGCGCGCCGTAAGACCAGTAAGGGCCGCTGCCTTCCCCAAGGTTTCTAAACACCCCGCCATATCCGGTGTCGGAGGCGGTATGCCCATAGGAACCGACCAAATCGAGGGATGGATAGAGCTGGTTCTTCTGGTAACGCAAGACAATGTCCTGTTTTTCCACTTCGATGCGGTTTTGCAGCAGGTCCGGCCGCATGGTCAGTCCTTTGGCCCAACTGTCCTGAACGCTGAACGCTTGCGGCACAGCCAGCAATTCGCCCGTCGGTTCCAGCGAGGTTTCGGCGATGGCTCCAAAATCGTCGCTGATCAGTCTCTTCAGGGTGTTCTGCTGGGTGGCGAGCTGTCGCTGGCTGGACAATAGATCGGCTTTGCGCGCCGCGACTTGGGATTCGGCCTGTTTTTCGTCCAGAGGCGCCAGAGCGCCCACTTTGACTCGTTGTTTGTTTTCGTGAAGCAGGCGCTCCGCGAGTTCCAGGGCTTTTTGCTGAACCTTGACGTTTTCGCGCGTGAAAATGAGATCGTAATAGGCCTGCTCGACGCTGGTCAATATGCTCATGATTTGGAGCTGCAAGCCCATTTCCGTGCTTTTGATGTTTTTGCGCGCCACCTGGATGTTCATGCGGGTGGAATCAATCCAGAAGTTCTTCAGCAGCGGCTGTCTCATCGTCAGTCCGACAGAACCGCTGTTCTGGGAGAATGGCACACTCGAACGCTCCCCCCATTCCTCGCGGGTGTTGCCAGTAAGATTGTAGTTGAATCCCGTCGGCAAAACTCCGCTCAGGCCAAGACGAAAGAGATCGGCATCGCTGGTGGACGCCGGATAGGCGTTCTTATTCGCGTCGTATCCACCGGGCGACAACGAGTAATCATGTTCGCCGCCCACCGTGAATTGGGGATCGTATCCCGCATACGTCAGGCTCAGGTCATAACGGGCCATCTCCGGATTCAAGCGCTCGATGCGGAGATCCAGGTTCCGCTCGAGCGCCATCTGAAAACAATCCTGAAGCGAAACGGATCGTGAAGTCTGAGCGGACAATGGAATCACGCAGGCGCTGGTCATCGCCAGTCCCAAGGCCAAAATCATTCGGTGGTTGCACATGGAATCGAGAGCTTGCTGCAATTGTTCTGTTTCGTCAATGAGTGTGATGCCGGGATGTTCACTGCCCGGGGAAAAACCGCCTGGCACCCCAGCACTTAGATAGACACGGGCTCGTTCAGGAAAGTTACAGCCGGCCTTGAGCGGCCCGGCTGAGACGATCGAGGATGCCCTGCCACTCCGGAGAATCAGGAGGTCGTTCCACGACAACCAGTTGAGCACCCAGTGCGTCGCTGCGATGCAACTCGGCGTAGAGCAATCGGCCAAAGGCCTCAGGATCCCGCGGCAGGATTGCCAACCGCCCATAGGCCCCGGGATTCATTGGCGGGATTGTGTGGACCAGCAGATGAATCCCGCGTTTATCGGCTTTGCAGGAAGCCAGGCGGCACGCCAGTTCCGTTGCATCGGCCCATGAACCCATCAATAGAGCTGCCCGAGGCGCATAGTGTTTCTCCAGGAGACCTGGACTGCGCAACACCGGATCGTTTGGGCCGCCCCCCGTGGTGATTTTGCCTGTCACCGCCCGCAGCGCGCCAGCGTGAATCATGCCGGGACGCAACAATCGGGGCGGATCGATTGTGACATCGAGAACAGTGGATTCAATCCCGACCCAGGTGGGTCCGCCATCGATAATCAGGGGGATTTTGCCGGCAAGACTTTCCCAGACGTGTTCGGCTGTGGTGGGGGATGTGCGGCTGGATGGATTGGCGCTAGGAGCCGCAAGAGGAAACTCGCAGGCCTCGATGAGGGCCTGCACAAACCGATGGCGCGGCCAGCGTACCGCCACTGTGGAGCCGCCGGCCACCACAGAATCCGGAATCAACGCCGAACGCAGCATCACCAAGGTCAAGGGTCCTGGCCAAAAGGCGCGGGCCAGGGCATCAGCTTGGACCGGCCACTCCCTCACGCAACGATGGGCCATCGGCATGCTGTCTACATGCACGATCACCGGATTGTGCGACGGCCTTCCTTTCGCGGAAAAGACCGCCGACACGGCCTCGGGATTCAGGGCATTGGCCGCCAATCCATAGACAGTCTCGGTTGGAATGGCCACAATGCCACCTCGCCGCAACAAGTCCGCCGCGGCTCGAACCGCTGTTTTAAACTCCTCAGGTTTGCCTGTGGGCAACAAACGGGTTGTGAAGGAATCCCTCATGTCCTATCCTTGGCGGGAACCCTGCCGTCACTCGATTGGTTTGTTAACTCATTCATCATCTTCAACATCGCATTTTCGATCAACTGCATGCATTTGACCGCGTCCGGTCTGGAGCGATTTACCGCTTTGCCACTCTCCCCGGGTCTGGTACAGTACGAGCCAGTGTTATCACAGCTGACGCAAGAAGTAAAAGCGGGACGAGTTTTGGCCGAAGAACAAGTCGTCGCGGCCGTAGAATCGCTTGTCTCCGACCAGGTATCGGCCCCTGAAAAGGCCGAGTTCCTTCTGGCCCTGTCCGCCCGGGGCGAAACTGTTGAGGAAATCGCCGGATTCGCCCGCGCCTTGCGTGACAAGAGCATCCAACCCGTCCTCGATGATGAGGTGCGGGGTCGCATGCTGTTGGACGTTTGTGGAACCGGTGGCGACCGGATGAACACATTCAACATTTCCACAACGGTGGCTCTCCTGGTTTCCGCCGCGGGCGCCACGGTGGCCAAACATGGAAATCGCGCCGTGACTTCATCCTCGGGCAGCGCGGATGTCCTGGCCGCCTTGGGGATTGCCATTGAATTGACACCGGATACGGCCGGTGCCTGGCTGAAAGACTACCATTTTGCCTTCTTTTTTGCCCCGCGATACCATCCGGCATTTCGAAATATTGCCCCGGCAAGAGCCCTTTGCGCCCAACAGGGCCGGCGTACGGTTTTCAATATCCTCGGTCCCCTGCTGAATCCAGCGCATCCCCGCGCCCAGATTATCGGTGTGCCGGGATCGGAACTGTGCGAACCGATGGCCCGTGTGTTGCGCCACCTGGGGATTGATCGAGGATTGGTCGTCTGCGGTCAGGCCGGCGATGGATGGATGGACGAGGTTTCGATCCTGGGACCCACCGTGGCCGCGGGCTACAGCCCGGGATGCAATGTTTCCCGTGAATTAATGAATCTTGCGGGTCTGCCACTGGGTCAGGCCACCGCTGCCGATCTTACTGGTGGCGATGCCAGGACGAATGCCGAGATCATCCTGGCCATCCTTGAGGGTCATGACCGGGGACCGCGGAGGGCGGCCGCTCAAGTCAACGCCGCCGCCGCCCTCTGGATCGCTGGACATGTCGAATCGCTACGAATGGGATGGGACACGATTGATGGGGTCATCGACAACGGGATTGGTTTGGCCCAACTGGAACGGCTGCGCAAAGCCTCAGCCCTGTAAAGCCGCATGAGAATGCATTCCTCGAGATGAATCTATGGTGATTGAGCTATTTGAAACCGTGTTCAGCCCGATGTTGGCGGCTGTTCCTGGCGCGCCGGTTAAGAGCCAGGACCCCGTTTTTGGCTGGTTCGATTTGGTAGTGGTCGCGGTCATCTTTACGGGGGTCTGGCGGGGGCGTCAGCGGGGAATGTCTCAGGAATTGCTCGATTTGCTGCAATGGCTGGGCATGGTGATTGGAGGCGGGATCTTGTATGATCCCATCGGGCGGGCATTGGCAAGATTGGCCAACATGGACTTGATCTACTGTTTTGTCGTAAGCTACTTGGGATTTGCCCTGACCCTCAAACTGGCGTTTACCCTTCTGAAGCGATCACTGGGAGAAAAACTGGTGGGCAGCGATGTTTTCGGACGTTCCGAATATTACCTAGGCATGGTGGCCGGGGGGCTGCGTTTTTTATGTGTCCTGATCATGGTCCTGGCGGTCATGCATGCGCCGCAGATTTCGGAGGCTGATCGTCGTGCCACGGCGAAGAAACAAAAGGAGTATTTTGAGGACATCAGTTTTCCAACCTTCGGTTCCATTCAGTATGGGATTTTTCGCCAGTCCTTTTCCGGGCTTCTGATCGAGGACAAAGCCTCCTGGCTTCTGATCAAGGCCGCAAGCGCCTCAGGACAAAAACGAGAGAGCATCGGCCAGCGGCGAGCGCGCGAGGTCGAAAGCATTATCAAACCTTGACGGTTTTGCATGTCGGGACTTATTTCAGCGGCCACGCTGGAGCGGATCCGGGCGGCCAGCGACATTGTGGATGTGATTACCCAGGTGCTGCCGCTCAAGCGTGCGGGAGCGAATTTCGTTGCCCTTTGTCCGTTTCATAAAGAGAAAACGCCGAGTTTCTCGGTCAATCCCAACAAACAGATCTTTTACTGTTTTGGCTGTCACAAGGGCGGGGATGTCTTCCGATTTGTCCAGGAATACGAAAATATCGGCTTCGTCGAGGCGGTCAGACGGCTGGCCGAACGCGCCGGAATCCCCTTGGAGCTGGTGACCGAACCTGGAGAACGCACCGCTCATTTCTTGAAAGAAGCCCTGCTCAAGGTCCATGAACAACTGACCCAGCAGTGGCACCAGATCCTGCTCAATGATCCCTCGGCCTCTTTGGCCCGCCAATACCTGGCCAGTCGCGAGGTGCCAACCGACGCCATCCGCCTCTTTCGGTTGGGTTACGCCCCCGCCGACTGGGATCACACGATCCGATGGGCCGGGCAACAGGGCCTTGATCTGGTTACTTTGGAAAAAGCGGGCCTGGTGGTTCGCAAAGAAGGTAGCGACCGGCATTTCGGACGTTTCCGCGATCGGCTGATGTTCCCGATTTGCGACGAGCAGGGACGTGTCGTGGCCTTTAGCGGGAGGGTGTTGAACCCCGATGCGCCGGGGGGCAAATACGTGAACTCACCCGAAACCCCGATTTTCTCCAAAGGGCGCATCTTTTACGGCCTCGACAAGTCCAAACGGGCCATCCTCGAGGCCCAGTGTGCCGTTCTCTGCGAAGGCCAGTTGGATCTCATTCGCTGCCACCTGGCGGGCGTTCAAAACACAGTGGCCCCTCAGGGCACCGCGTTGACGGCTGACCACGCCCGCATCCTCAAACGCTACGCCAACGAGGTGATTCTCTGTTTCGATGCCGATAACGCCGGCCAGAATGCCGCGGATCGTTCTCTGGACCATTTGCTGGCCGCAGGCTTGGCCGTTCGCGTGGCCGTGATGCCCTCGCCCCATGATCCGGACAGCTTCATCCGCAAGGAAGGGGCGGCCGCGTTCCAGGACTTGATCCAACGCGCCCCCGGTTTCTTTGACTATTTCTTGGATCGATGTTGTCGGTTGCATGATCCCGCCACAGACCGGGGACGGCTTGCCATTTCGCGTGCCATGGCTGAGGCCGTATGGAAAACCGGCCACGAGGTGCTGGTGGATACCTACGCCCAGAAAACCGCTCATCGTCTCGCGATCTCGCCTGACGCCGTAAGGCGTGAGTTTCGTCAATTCTCCACCGCGAAACGGCCGGTCTCTGAGGAGTCTTTGGAGGCCCCTTCCAATGAACCGGATACGGCGCATCTGGCGCCACACGAACTCTGGTTGCTGCGTCTCCTGTTTCTGGACGACGAACTGGCGAACTGGCTCGCCCGTTATTTGGACTTGGATTGGATCTCGCATCCGGCTGTGCGTCATTTGGTTTCCCTAAGAACGGAGGCCGCTCGAGAAAATCGGTGGACCGGAGTGGCGGCGTTTATCAGCCAGTTGACCGATCCCACGGAGATCCAGCTCGTTTCGATGGCTGTGGCCGAGGATAGAGATATACCCAACCGCCAGCAGCAGGTCGCCGATTTGGTGCGCCGGTTGCGTAACCAACACCTGGACCGTCAGTTGGGAGAACTCCAACGCCGCCTGGCCGATCCAGCGCTTCCCGAAGCCGATCAACTGAACCTCGTGCTTTCCCAGAAGACCTTGCGCCAAGCCAAATCCCAGCCCCTCCAGCCATTGCAGCGGTCCGAATCATAAATTGAATAACACTTGCCAGCCCGGCATCGGCCGGATTAACTCAGGCCCCGGATTTGCAGCCAATGCAAATCCCGCACTCGCATGAGCCCGGAACTGCTAGCTAAAGCCAAAACCCTGGGATTCTCGGACCGCCAGATCGCCCACCTGACTGGCCGGAACGAGGATGATATTCGCGCCGACCGGAAACGGCTGGGATTGTGTCCCAGCTATCGACTGGTAGATACTTGCGCCGCCGAGTTCGAAGCGTATACCCCCTATTATTATTCGACCTATGACCGGGGAGACGATGAGATCAGGCAGACGGAGCGTCGCAAGATCATGATCCTGGGTGGGGGACCCAATCGGATCGGGCAAGGCATCGAGTTTGACTATTGTTGTGTTCACGCCGCATTCGCCCTCAAAGAGCTCGGATTTGAGACGCTAATGGTGAACTCCAACCCGGAAACTGTTTCCACAGACTACGATACCAGCGATAAACTGTTTTTTGAACCCCTCACGCTCGAGGATGTTTTGCACATTTATGAACGTGAACGCTGCTGGGGGGCCATCGCTCAATTTGGCGGGCAAACCCCCTTGAACCTGGCCCTTGGATTGCAGCGCAACGGAGTCAACATTCTCGGAACCTCGCCGCAAAGCATCGAGATGGCCGAGGATCGCAAGTTGTTTGCCGCGATGCTCCATCGGCTGGAGATCCCCCAGCCGCCGAACGGCATTGCCACCAATGAACAAGAGGCCCTCGAGGCCGCCCGGTCCCTGGGCTATCCAGTCCTCGTGCGACCTTCCTTCGTGCTGGGCGGGCGCGCCATGCAGATTGTTTTCTCGGACACTGAACTGGTCCAATACATGCGGTTTGCTGTCGAGGCCTCTCCCGAGCGTCCTGTCCTGGTCGACAAGTTTCTCGAGGACGCCACCGAAGTGGATGTCGATTGTATTGCGGATGTGGGGCAGTTCGAGGATCCGGCAGCGGGAACCATCGTGATCGGGGGGCTGTTGGAGCACATTGAGTTTGCAGGAGTCCACTCCGGCGACGCGGCCATGGTGTTGCCTCCGCATACGCTTGCGCCGCAGGTGATCGACACCATCCGACAATACACCCACGCCATGGCCCGCGAACTGCGTGTCATTGGTCTTATGAACGTGCAATACGCCGTGAAAGGCGACACGGTCTATGTGCTCGAGGTCAATCCCCGGGCCTCGCGCACCGTCCCCTTCGTGAGCAAAGCCATCGGAGTGCCCTTGGCCAAACTGGCAGCCCAACTGATGAGCGGTCGTTCCCTGCGCGAACTCGGTTTCACTCGCGAACTCTGGCCCTCCTATTGGGCGGTCAAGGAATCCGTCTTTCCCTTTAATCGGTTCCATGGACAAGATATCCTGCTTTCCCCCGAGATGCGTTCCACGGGTGAGGTCATGGGTTTGGATCGGGATTTGGGGGTTGCCTATGCCAAATCGCAGATGGCCGCGGGAGGTCCATTGCCCTTGGCTGGACGTGTTTTCATCAGTGTAAGTGATCCAGACAAGGCCGAAGTGGCCGAGGTGGCACGGCAGTTTGCCGATCTGGGATTTGAACTGGTATCCACCGGGGGAACAGCCCAAGTGCTTGAGTCCGCCGGTTTGAAAGTCCGCCGGATCTGCAAATTATCCGAAGGCCGGCCCCATACGCTTGACCTCCTGAAGAATCGGGAAATTCAACTGGTGATCAATACTCCGTCGGGGCAGATTCCGCGAGCCGACGAGGTCAGGATCCGCACAACCGCCGTTTATACCGGCACCCCCATCATGACGACCCTCAGGGGCGCCCGGGCGGCTGCCCGCGGAATCGCCGCCCTGAAAATGCAGGGATACCAGGTCAAAGCCCTCCAGGAATACCATCCGAATGGAATCCTCGCCACAGGACGTTGACTGCAAACAACACGATCATGAATCCGCAGCAGACGATCTTCGCTGCCGCCCCAGCGAGCATGCCGACCGTCGCCCCCAATCCCGCGCGGGCGGATTTCTGAAAAGTTTGCCCCCCTATCCATTCGAACAACAACGCCCCAAGAAACGGCCCGATAAGAATGCCCGGCAGGCTGAAAAACAAGCCAAGGGTGGCTCCAACAATGACGCCCCACATGCCCTTCCGCGAGGCGCCGAACCTGGCCGCCCCCACCACGCTGGCCAGGTAATCCACAGCGACGGATAATAGCATAATCCCAGCCATCAACGCGAGGACCCAAAGGCTGGCACTCTCCGATCCAAAATAAAGGCGATGCCCCAAGGCCGCCAGGAACACCAACGACGTGCCCGGAATCCCCGGAACAATGCATCCCACCATCCCCACCCCCATGATGAGGAATACCAGCAATAATCCCGCGCTTTGCTCCAATGTCATGGCCAATTCAGACTATCGATACGTCGATTTGATCCCGCGTGCAAATCGGTTTTTGCCCTGCCGGTCCTACCGAGGCTCTCACGAATAACTCCTCGACAGCCGCAGTCCGGTTTCGGCAACATCCCCCGACATGGACAACAATCCGGCACGCATTCAGCACCTGTTGACCTTGCCTCCGAAAATGGCCCAGGCTTTTGCCGGCCTGGAAAACCGCCCCAGCCCAGAATGGTATGCCACTTCGGATCCTCCCCGGTCCCAGCTCGGTTCCGGGGGAGGCACCGCCCATCTGCTGCATGCGGCCTGGCGCGCGTTGTCGCCTTCGATGCCGTTTGCTGAATGGTTGACGGCCCATCGCAAGCTCATTGTCCACGGCGGCGGACAAAGCCGGCGTCTGCCTGCCTACGCCCCCGTCGGCAAGCCACTGATGCCTCTTCCGGTTTTCCGCTGGAGCCGGGGACAGAATCTCGATCAAACCCTGCTTGATCTCCAGTTGCCCGATTATCGCCGGATTTTGCAGCATGCCGCGCCAACGACGGTGGCGATGGTCACCAGCGGGGATGTGCTGTTGCGTTTTGCCCCCGTGCTGCCTCCCTTTCCTCAAGTCGACGTTCTCGGCTTAGGCATGTGGGTGACTCCCGAGACCGCGCGGCATTTCGGCGTCTTTTTCTGCCCCCGCTACGATCCTGGACGACTCGCGTTCTTTCTGCAGAAACCAAGCGTGGCGCGCATTCGAGAACTGTCGGCGGACCATGTCTATCTTGTGGATACAGGAATGTGGCTTTTGAGCCAGCGTGCCGTCGAAGTCCTGCTGGCCCATTGCGGCTGGAATGCGAATCTCGAGACCTTCCAGGACGGCCTGCCTCGGCCCTACGAACTTTACGCGGAATTCGGACTTTCGCTGGGCGAAAATCCCACTCTTCAGGACGAGAAAGTTCGTCAGCTGACTTCGGCTGTGGTGCCGCTGCCCGAGGCGGCGTTCTTCCATTTTGGCGCCACGCGCCAGATGATCGAATCCATCTCCGCCCTCCAGAACCTCGAGCTGGATGAGACGAAATTGGGACGGGCCGGTGCCCGCCGGAATCCCGATCAGTTCCTTCAGAACTCAAATTTTCAATACCGATTGGGTTGCGAGGAAAACCACACCTTGTGGGTGGAAAACAGCTGGATCCCGTCCACTTGGCGCCTGGGCTGCAATCATGTTCTGACCGGTGTGCCGGAGAATCATTGGGACTTGTGTCTGGAATCGGGCGTCTGCCTGGACTTCGTTCCGGTGGCGGACGATTTGGACTGTGTCCGGTTTTATGGCATGGATGACGAGTTCAGAGGCCGCATCGGAAATCCCGGCACGCTCTGGCTCAACCAGCCGATCCGGAATTGGTTTGCCGCGCGGAATCTCGATTTCACCGAGGCCGGACTGGATGCGCAACAAGACATTCAACAGGCGCCGCTCTTTCCCGTGCTGACAACGTCCCAAACCGATCCCCGCTTTCTCGAATGGCTGTTTGCTTCGGCCCCCGTCCCGAATCGGTCCTTTGCCGATCAATGGCGCAACTGCCGCCGTCTGTCCGCCGAACAAATCAGTCGCGAGGTTTCGCTCCGCCTGCTTTATGAGCGGAGAACCAATAACCGCCGCCAGACTCTTCTCCCTCTCCTCAAAAATCGGGAATGGAACATCTTTTTCAAATTGAACCTCGAGTCGACCGCCCGGATGTTTGCCGCCAGCACGCATCCGGTTCCCGCATCGGAACCTCGGAAAACGACCGAGCCCATGCAATCGGTCCGCCTGGAAATGTTTCGTGCGGCTGTGATGCGGCATCGGAACGAGCCGGGCTGGGAAGAAAGCGAGGACCGGGCTTTTGAATGTCTCCGGGAAATGGTGGAAAGGGAAGCCCGCCTGTCGCCCGTCCTCCCGCATCGCTGTGTGCTCGAGGATCAGATTGTTTGGGGGCGCAGCCCGGTCCGCCTGGATCTGGCGGGCGGATGGACGGATACTCCGCCTTTCTGCATCGAAAATGGGGGGCGGGTCGTGAACCTGGGAGTGGACCTCAATGGACAGCCTCCCATCCAGGTTTTCGCCCGGCTCTGCGAACGCCCTGAACTGGTGGTTCGTTCCATCGACCTCGGGGTTGAGCAAACCATCCGAACTTACCCCGAGCTGGAATCCTTCATTGATCCCGGCAACGAGTTTGCGCTGGCCAAAGCGGCTTTTGCCTTGGCCGGTTTTCTCCCCCGATTCCATGCCCAGGGCGGATACAGCTCGCTGGAAGAACAATTGCGCCGATTCGGGGGGGGGCTCGAAGTGTCCCTGTTGGCCGCTGTCCCGAAAGGATCGGGTCTCGGCACGAGCAGCATTCTGGCGGCCACCCTGCTGGCTACGCTGGGAGAGGTCTGCGGGCTGAACTGGGATCTCAATATCTTGTTTTCCCGGACGCTGGCCCTCGAACAAATGCTGACGACCGGCGGCGGCTGGCAGGATCAGGCCGGCGGCATCTATCGCGGCGTCAAAATGATCGAAACCGCGGCCGGGCTTCGCCAAAGAGCAACCTTGCGCTGGCTGCCCGAACATCTGTTCGAAGCCACCCACGCCAACACCACCATTTTGCTCTACTACACAGGACTCACCCGACTGGCCAAAGGCATCCTTCACGAGGTGGTGCGCGGCGTTTTCCTGAATGATCCCCGGCACCTTGATATCCTCGCCGAAATCGGTTCGAATGCGGAAACCGCGTTCCAGGCCATTCAACAGGATGATTACTCCGCCCTCGCCCGGGCCGTGCACCGCAGCTGGCGACTGAATCAAAGTCTCGATAAAGGGACAAATCCTCCCGCCGTCCAGGCCATCCTTGATTCGGTCCAGGATTACCTGGAAGCCGCCAAACTCCTGGGCGCCGGCGGCGGCGGTTACCTTCTCATGATGGCCAAAGATCCCGAGGCCGCACGACGCATTCAAGCCACCCTCCAGGCATCGCCCCCCAATCCCCGGGCGCGCTTTGTCCAGTTCTCCCTTTCGTCCACCGGCCTGCAACTCACCCGGAGTTAGTGTTGTGTCCCGCAAATAGCTATACATTCGCGGCGAGAGGTTTTCCGCGCAAACGAGGCGCGAGCGACGAGCATATCCCCAGCGATCTGTGAGGAACGAGCAACGAAGTGTGCGCAGAAAAGATCTGCCGCCCTGCGGGTTGCGCTGAGTTTGGCCTGTGGCTTCGTTGTTCGTCAGTCATCCCGACAGGTCGGGACGGGGATACTCCTTCCTCACGCCTCGCCACAGGCCAAACTGAGCGCAACGAATGTATAGCTATTTGCGGGACACAACACTAGAAGCAGGCTCATCGCCTCAAGCCCGATTGTTTTACCGAGCGTTATCTGCCCATAAGCCGGGCGGTTCCTGGGAGAGGGCGGACCGCCGTTCCGCGCAAATTCATAGGGCCGCCAGGACTTCCGAGGCATGCTCGTCCGGCTTGACCTTCGGCCAGATCTGCTGAATCCGTCCGTCGGGCCCAATCAGAAACGTGATTCGATGCGTGCCATCATATTTGCGCCCCATAAAGGTCTTCGGTCCCCACACTCCATAGGCTTTGACGAGGGCCTGGTCCGCATCCGCCAGAAGAATGAACGGGAGCTGGTATTTCTCAACGAACTTGCTGTGGGATTTCACCGGGTCGGTACTCACGCCCAATATGACTGCCCCTTTCTTCTTGAAGGTAGCGTAATGATCCCGGAAACCACAGGCCTCCCGGGTGCAGCCCGGTGTGTCGTCCTTCGGATAAAAATAGAGGATGACCTTTTGGCCTTTGAAATCACTCAGAGAAACCTGCTTGCCCTCCTGGCTGCTGGCTGTGAATGCCGGGGCCGCGTCTCCCACCTTGAGTTTCAAATCGATTCCTGTTGCCATACAATCTGGAATCTAACCCAAACCGCCGGCAGTGCAACTCACCACGTGGGGGCGGCAGAATCGGTCCGCGGAAGCCTGCAGGCCATCCGCCCATACGCGGCGATCCTTTGACTCCACTTGCCTCAACCGGTTCCATACGGCGGGAGCTCTGAACCCAACCGCTGAGCGGATTCGATGGAATGATTCGGGAAATTACCCCGCCAGGCTGCGGGCGAACTTCTCGAGGCGATCAAGACCTTTCTCGATGTTGGCCATGCTCGTGGCGTAGCTGATTCGCAGGTATTCGTCCGCTCCAAAAGCAATGCCCGGCACCGCCGCCACCTTCTCTTGCTCGAGCAGACGAGCACAGAAGTCGGTCGATTTCAGACCGAGTTTTCCAATGTTCGGAAACAGATAGAACGCTCCCTTGGCGTTGACACACGAGATGCCGGGGATCTGGTTCAGGCGCTGATGCGCGTAGCCGCGGCGTTTGGCGTACTCGGCCAGCCAGATCGGCAGATGGTCCTGTGAACCGTTTAACGCCGCCACGCCCCCTTTTTGGGCAAACGAGGTGGGATTGCTGGTGCTGTGGCTCTGGATGGCGTCGATCGCCTTGGCAATCGGTTCCGGGGCGGCCAGATAGCCCAAACGCCACCCCGTCATCGAGTAGGCCTTGGCCAATCCGTGAACGATGATCGTGTGCTCATAATGCGCCTGCGAAAAAGTCGCCACGCTCACATGTTCCGCCCCATCGTAAACCAGCTTCTCGTAAATCTCGTCGCTCATGATGAGCACGCCCTTTTCCACACAGATGTCTCCCAAGGCCTGGATTTCCTCGCGGGAATAGAGAGAGCCGGTCGGATTGCTCGGCGAGTTCAAAATGAACAACCGCGTCCTGGGAGTGATGGCCGCCCGCAATTGCTCGGGAGTCACCCGGAACTCCGTCTTGTCCGAGGTCGTCAGAATCACCGGTGTTGCCCCCGCCAGTTTCACCATCTCGGGGTAACTCAGCCAGTAGGGGGATGGGATAATGACTTCGTCGCCTTCCTGGCAGGTCGCCAGAATCACATTGTAACACGAGTGCTTGCCCCCGCAGGAGACGATCACCTGCGACGGCTTGTAGATCAGACCATTGTCGCGTTTGAATTTGTCCGCAATCGCCTGCCGCAACTCCGGAATGCCGCTGCTCGGGGTATACTTGGTGAATCCAGCCGCCAGGGCCGCCGCCGCCGCATCCTTGATGTGCTGCGGAGTGTCAAAATCGGGTTCCCCCGCGCCAAAACCCACCACGTCCTGGCCTTCGGCCTTCATTTGTTTGGCCTTGGCATCGATGGCCAGCGTGAGGGACGGAGACAGCGACGCGGCCCGTTGTGAAATGCGATAATTCATAAATTTAATGATGAGAATTATCTAACCCGTGTCAGGAAAAAATCAAGCGGAGGGTTTAGGCCGATTGCCAAAATAAATTTCCAGAATGGTGGAGCCGAGGAGGGTGCGGGCAAGGCGCGCGCGAAGGAGGATACCCACAGCGGTCTTTGACTGAGCGCGGCACGAAGCCCCCGCCCTCCTTCGGCTCCATCTCGTTGAGACAGGGGCCCTTTGCCCTGGGCTGCGGGGCCGAGTCATCCGAGGCCCTGATGTCGATGTAAGGGGACTCGCTAGACAGTGTAGGTCGAACTGGCGGTGGTTCCGCCTCGGCCGGTCCAGTTCGTGTGGAAGAACTGGCCGCGCGGTTGGTCGACGCGTTCGTAAGTATGCGCGCCGAAATAATCGCGCTGCGCCTGCAACAGGTTTGCGGGCAGCACAGCGCTGCGGAAACCGTCGAAGAACGCCAGCGCCGAACTGAAGGCCGGCACCGGGATGCCTTTTTTGACGGCGGTCGCCACGACGTTGCGCCAGGAGCGATGACTGTCCTTGATCGCCTGTTTGAAGAATGGATCCAGCATCAGGTTCGCCAACTTGGGATTGTTGTCGAAGGCCTCCTTGATTTTGCCCAGAAACACACTCCGAATGATGCATCCGCCGCGCCACATGAGGGCGATGCCGCCGTAGTTCAGGTTCCACTTGTATTGCTGGGCGGCCGCCCGCATGAGCATGTAGCCCTGCGCGTAAGAGACGATCTTCGACGCATAAAGGGCCTTGCGGATGTCTTCCACGAATTTCTGGCGATCGCCGCTAATGGCGGGCCTGGGGCCTTTGAGCTTCCGGCTGGCGGCCACCCGTTGGTCTTTGAGGGCGGAGACGCAACGGGCATAAACCGCTTCGGCAATGAGCGTTATGGGAATGCCCAGCTCCTGGGAAGAGATGACGGTCCACTTGCCTGTGCCCTTTTGGCCCGCCGTATCCAGGATCTTGTCCACGAGGGGTTGTCCGTCGGTGTCTTTGTAAGCGAGGATATCGCGGGTAATCTCGATGAGATAGGAATTCAACTCGCCCTCATACCATTGGGCGAAGACCGGGTGCATTTCATCCGCGGTCATGCCGAGGCCAACCTTCATCAATTGATAGGCTTCGCAGATGAGCTGCATATCGCCGTACTCGATGCCGTTGTGGACCATTTTGACAAAGTGTCCGGCGCCATTTTCGCCGACCCAGTCGCAGCATGGAGCCCCATTGTCGACCTTGGCCGCAATCGCCTGGAAAATGGGTTTGACGTGGGGCCAGGCTGCCGGAGAACCGCCCGGCATGATCGACGGACCCCGGCGCGCGCCCTCCTCGCCGCCCGATACGCCCGTGCCAATATAAAGCAGGCCCTTGGACTCCACATATTTCGTTCGGCGCATCGTGTCCTCGAAAAGCGAGTTGCCGCCATCGATAATGATATCGCCCGGCTCAAGTCGGGGAATAAGGAGTTCGATGAATTCATCGACCGCTTGGCCGGCTTTGACCATCAGCATAACGCGGCGGGGCCGTTTCAGCAGGCCGACCATCTCTTCCATAGAATGGGCGCCCACAATTCGGGTGCCTTTGGCTTCGTTATTCAGAAAATCATCAACCTTGGACACGGTGCGGTTGAAGGCCGCCACGGTGAATCCATGGTCGTTCATGTTCAGAATGAGATTCTGGCCCATCACCGCCAGACCGATTACGGCAATATCTGCAGTCGCTTGCATGATCACATCACTTGTTAATGTTCAACCCAGAGGCCGAACATACTTGAATCAGGAGTCCGCGCCAGCAGATTCTTCGTCCTCCTCCGGAACAAACCCCGCCAAAGCACCGCGCCATAGCTCTGTTCACGATGCGCCCGAGGATCTCTCCTCGCAAATGACTTCCACGACCGGTATTTCCCATTCGGTGACTTGGTATTGTTCGCGGCGGATGGGATCATCGTCTTGAGCGGCTGTTCGACAGGCCATTGCCAGCACTCGAATCTCGCGAATGGTTTCCAGGCGATCAGCCCAATCTGCGCGGCCTTTGCGGGATAGCCGGGCCACACAGACGCCGGCCGGGTCAAAGAGGCCAATGCCATTGCCCTCGATCGAGCGCATGGCCAGGATGTTCCCAGGATTCAATCGTGCCAAAGCGGCATGAATGACAGAGTCCTCCCCGGATCGCCCCGCATAACCCAAGTAAATGGCGTCGAGACCGAGGGTTTCGTAAACCATTAAACCCTGTTGCGGCGCCCCTTTCACTGCAGCTTCCCGAACCAGAACCGCCGGACCTTGCAGGATTTCGGGCAGGGAAGGACGCACATCCTGGCGATCGAATACAGCCAGAGACTTTCTGGCCCGGGTCATACCGACATAAAAAGCCCGCCGGCTTTCCTCCTGCCTGATTCGTGTTTCGTGGGCTGGCCATGAGCCGATCAGCAGGACATGGTCAAATTCGGTGCCTTTGGCGGAATGCACCGTGCTGAGGGTCACGCCCTCGCCATAAGTGAATTCCCGCCGGCTTTCGGCGCAGGCTTCGTAAAGAAACTCGAGGACCTCATGGACAGGCAATTGCGCGTCGGAGGATTCGTCCCGCCACGTATCGAGCAATCCCATCAGAAATTGCACCCATGGATTGCCCTGAGGGCAGCCATACGTTTCGGCGATGACACTCTGGAGTTCGCTGGCGCGGTTGAGTTGACTTCGCCTTTCCTCGAGGTGTTTCAGAAAGCACCGAATTTCCCGGATTTGACTCAACGCAACCATTTTGTCGCGTTGCGCCACCCAGCGAGTTGGGATCTCAGCCGCCTCCATTAAAGTCCTGACCTGCGCCAGTTCGCGATGAGTGCTCGACAAAACGGCAAGCCGGGACCAATCCTTCGCTCCCAGGTCCCGCAGGCGTTGGGCCTCGGCAACAACGGCCGCGGCTTGCGCGCAATGATCCCGAACACGGATCACTTGCACCTTGCCCTTTGTGGCCGGATCGCATTGGGCAAATTCACCGCCGGAAGGCAGCAGTTCCCGGTGGCGATCGATTCGGATCGGATGTTGGATTTTCATTCGATCCGAGTTGAGTTCGATCACCCGATTTGCCGCCTCGATGATGTATCGAGGCGACCGATAGTTCTCCACCAGGTAATGCGCTTCGGCGTCGTAATCCTGTTTGAACCGTCGAATGAACTCAACATTGGCGCCTCGAAACGCGTAAATGTTCTGGTCATCATCGCCCACCGCGAGGATGGAGAGTTTCTGATCGGGATCGTCGATCGTTTTGCCGGCGATCGCGCTGATCATGTCGTATTGGGGTTGGTCAATGTCCTGGTACTCGTCCACGAGAATATGCTGAAAACCCGCCAGCAGCCGGTCCCGGACCTCGTCAGGCTCGAGCCCCGGAGGGACGGTTTCCCCGCGCAGGAGTTTCACGGCATCGGTGATGAGGGCGTCGAAGTCGATCCCGGCTCCGGATTTCTCAACTCCGCCCGCAAAAGAATGTCCCAGCAGCCGCATCGCCAATCCGTGATAGGTCACAACGGTGACTCCCCTGGCGTCGTCCCCGGCAAGGTCCCGCAGACGCCGCCGCAACTCGATCGCCGCCTGCCGGTTGAAGCAACAGACCAGAACGCATTGCGGGCGGACGCGCTCGACGCGGAGCAGATACGCGCAGCGGTGGACGACAGTTTTGGTCTTGCCTGATCCGGGGCCGGCCAGGATGAGAAGGTTGCGTCCGACCGGCGCGGTGACCAGTCGGATTTGAGCCGGATTTGCCAGGTCTGTGACAATGCGTTGGTAGGATTTCGCCGTGGTGGCATGGCGCAACAACTCCGGTTTGGCGCTGAGATGCCTCCGAATGAACTCCTCTTTGCCCAACGAAAAATAGGCCAGCACCAATCCCAGCGCCTCCTGGATTCGCTCGAGCCCACGGCGGGCGAATTCGCTCATGACATGCACCTGGAGGATCCGCTCATGGTAATGGTGTGCCAAAGGCTGGTAGTCGCTGACCTTGTATTTCTCGCCCTTGGCCTGGGGCTGCAAACGAATGGTCATGGCCGCCCGAAAAACCGCCAGGCCCTGCTGCAAAATAATGACCCGTTGTTCGTGCAGATACATTAGCGCCCTCTCCAGTGCGGCCGCCGGATCCTTCAGATCGGTTCTCAGCAACAAATCTTGTTCGATGGCGTCCTGAAGTTCCTGGAAGGAGAACTCCACCAACAGATCCGATCGCGCGGGAGTGTCCGGAGGAATCTTGGCCAGGAGCACATCGAGCACCAGCGAGGCCGTGCGTCTCCGCTTTTCCGCGAGTTCACTGATGGCCGTCCAAGTCCTTTTAACCCGCACCCGGCATGAATCCTGGGCAATGTGCCGCAGCTCGATGCTGCCATGGGCGCCGGCAAATCCGCGTCCATCCTGGCTCAGACTCCTCAGCAAGGCCCGCAACATTTCCATGGACGATTCCTGTTGTTCGTCGCACAAGCGCTGGTTCACCAGTCTGAGCGACAAGGGCATCCATCCCTCCGGATCAGGCTCCTCCCGGGCCAGCAAATCCACCAGCGCGCGATCCAGTTGAAGCACCTTGTCCAGCCGAAGACGCGAATGATCGGCAACTTTATGTCGCACGAAGGCGTTCAGGAGCATGTCGCGCTTCATCAATCCGGCGTGGGCCATGCTGCCCAGGATTTTGAGCACCTTGCCGCTCACATACTCCGGATTGGCTGACGCATTGCCCCTGGCAAACTCCGTCAGTTCCGGCAGGAGGGCCAGGCGGTCCACCGTCAGATGATCGCTCGGGCCGCAATTCATGATCTCGCGAAGAATGGCCGTCCACAGCCGTTGTTCCTGCTGGGACAAGTTCAGGGACGCCATTTTGGCGGTGGCTTCTTCAAGATTTCTCACCAAAGGCCGGGCCTGGAACACCTGGGTGACATTCTCGTCCCGCTGAATGAATTCCGCCCTTTCGAGCCAGGAAATGGCCGTGCGCACTTTGGTGTCCGCATCTCGGTCTTCGAGGGCAATGCCCGTCTCGACATCCTCGTCCCGCAAAATCTCGCCGGTTGTGATGACGACCTCTTGCCGGTCGCCTTTGGCGGCCTTCCGAAGCCCCCGCAAAATCTGGGCGATGTCACGCCGGGTGAGTTGCGAGCAGGCGCCCATGCGGAACTGCCGCTCGCAATCGGCCTCCTCGAACAAGAGGATGCAGCCCGCAACCCGGCCATCGCGGCCGGCCCGGCCGGCCTCCTGCAAGTAGTTCTCAAGCGAGCCCGGGGTATCGGCGTGGATGACCAGCCGGACGTCGTCCTTGTCGATGCCCATGCCAAAGGCATTGGTGGCACAGATCACCTGGACTTCCCCGGCCAGAAACTCGTCTTGAATCCTTTTCTTTTCGGGAGGGATCAGACCGGCGTGAAAGCGTTCGACGCGCCAGCCCTTTGCACGCAGGTATTCCGCGGCTTCCTCCGTGTCGGCGCGCGTGGCTCGAAACACGATCGCGCTGCCTCCCGGCAAGCGTTCGGACAGCAGATCATGCACCCGCTCCAGCTTGCCGTAATCGGTGATCGCCTGGACTTCGAACCGAAGATTCTGTCGCTCAACGCCCCCTTCGTAGAGCGTCAACTCTCGGCCCGTTTGCTCCTTGAAATAGTCGAGGATCTCGTCTTTGACATCCCGCTTCGCGGTGGCGGTGAAACAGGCGATGGGGGGAATCTCCACCCCCTTTTCGTTCGAAAACTCGCGGATGAACCGCCCCGCATACAGATAATCCGGCCTGAAATCGTGTCCCCACTTCGACAGGCAATGCGCCTCGTCAAAAACCCAGCAACCGATCTCGCGATGGGCGATCGCCTCGCGAAAGGATCGATTTCGCAGTTGCTCGGGCGAGACATACAACACCGCCACGTCGCCCAGTCGAATCCGCCTCAACACATCCCCTCGTTCGAGGGGAGTCAGCAAACCATACAAAGCGGCCGCAAAGGGGGTGTGGGTGCGCCGGGCCAAACCGTCCACCTGGTCTTTCATCAACGCCTGCAACGGCGAGATCACAATCGTCAACACTCCCCGCCGATAATTTCGAACCAGGGCCGGCAGCTGAAAGCAGAGCGATTTTCCACCCCCGGTGGGCAGAATCGCCAGCAACGATTCGTTCCGAAGCCCCGCCTCAACAATGTCCCGCTGCAAGCTCCCTCCCTGCTTGTTGGCGGGGACAGGACGGAAATCATGCCACCCAAAGAACGCGCGCAACTGCTCGCGCGCATTATGGACTCTCCTGCAGTAATCGCACTGTTCGGAATCGCAGGGCACGTCGCGCAGCCGCCGGATCAATTCTCCCGTCGCCGGATGCTGAAGCCGGACCCAAGGCGGCAGCACGGAATTTGCGCCGGCAACCCTGAGCCAAGCGACCGTGTAAGCCAATGCCAGTCTCTGCGGACTCGTCCGCATCAGGGCCTCATCGGCCGGCACGCTGGCGCAGGCCCAGCGCCCGAACACCTCCGCGCAAATCTCGAGCGCCCGATCCTTGCCCGGTTTCCTTCCTCCCAAGGCGCGAAAGACCAAGTCCATACCCGCCGGAAGCGATTCCCCCGGCCCATCAGGGGTCGACAACAGGAAGTCCAGCAATTCAAATAAACGCGGTTCGGTCTGCCTGAGACCGGACAAAGCCCGAAATTCGTCGGCGAAAAGAACGGCGGCCAGACGGGCATCCGCCACCGGATCGTTGACGCTTTCCCGCACTAATTTGTAGTTCTTGACCAATCGATGGTACGGATTCTCAGGAAAACAGATCGGCGAGAGCGCCAGCGTATCCACGACCGGCAGGCGGTGGATCGCCAGATCGGATGCGCGTTCCCGCAGCACAGGCAGGTCATGCCACACCAGGTTGTGGCCCAGCAGGCAGTCCGCCCCTAGCCCCAGGCAATTGAGTGTCTTGAACAGTCCTTCCAACGGTCCTTGTCCCTGATGCGCCAGAGTGGAACGTCCCAGGACAGCGCCAAGCTTCAAGAGAACGCCCTGGTACGACACCTCGAGATCGATCAGAAGTGCCCGATCCAGAAACGCGTTCGCAAGAGTCGCTTGATCTTCCAGTCCAATCACAGACATACGCCGGTCTTTTCATGGACCGGGTGCGGTTTCAGCCTTGGCTGCACGATCCACGCACCTTCGAGTTTTAAATCCTCCCGGCCAATGTGCAATGATTTCGTCGCAGTTCGTTCCAGAAATCCATCGGCTGGCCCTCGGGCCCCAGGTTCAAAACTGGTTGAGAATTCTTTCCAACAGGTAATCGGTCCAGTTCACCTCGATCGTTTCGGCAAGCAGGTGGGATTTGGCGAAATCCTCTTCAAACAGCTCCTGCCGCAATCGATGGGCAATACCGGGATCGGACGTGGCGAGGTTGGTTTCGAGGTTGCGGCGCAAGCTGAGGCGGTTGAAATTGGCGGAGCCGAAACAAGCCCAGCCGTCGACCAGCAAGGCCTTCACATGAGTCATGCCGGGATAGATGTAGACTCGAATCCCGTTTTTAAACAGGGAGTTCGCTGTGACATAGGTGCTGCTATTCCCGCCCAGAATGTCGCTGCGCTCGGGCAGAATCACTCTCACATCCACACCGCGGCCTCTTGCCGTGATCAACGCGCTGGCGACCGAGGGATCGTAGAGATAGGAGTTCTCGAGAAAAATATGGTTGCGCGCGCGACGGAAGGCTTCGAGGACGGCCTTGCGGATCTGCAGGTTGCCGGTGCGGGTGTATAGCCTGCGAATCGGCGCCCAGTTGCGGTTTGTGGAGTCCAGGCGCGCGGGCTTAGGCGCCTCGATCGAGGCCCCAAGGTAAGCCAGGTCTCCCCAAAACCCGGCATGCGCCCAGGCTTTCTGGAAGTCGTGTTCCAATCGCGCCACAATCGGGCCTTCGACCTCCACCATGAGATCATGCCATTCATGGCGGTATTCCCGACCGATATTCATGCCCCCGAGAAACGCGTATTGCCGATCGATCGTCAGGACTTTGGTATGGTCCGCCGCAAGCCACGGGTTGAGGGCGGAGCGCACTTTTACCCGGGAATCTCGCTGAAGGTATTTGTGAATGGACCGGGGTGGGATGAAACCCTCGCGCATGGGAGTCTCGGGCTGGGCCTGCTGCGAGGCCTGGGTGCTCAACAGGTCCATCAGCACCCGCACCTGAATGTCTGTCGAGCGCCGTTTCAACCGATCGGCGATTTCAACCGCCACATCGTCATTGTCAAAAATGCAGATCCGCACGTGAGCCTCGTGCCGGGCGGCTTCCAAACGCCGGATGAAGGCGGGAAAGAATTCCTCGCCGTTAATAAGAAACGTGACGCTGCCTTGATCCGGGGGGCGTCCCGTCTGGCGGCTGAGCCATTGCTCCCACTCCACCAGATCCATCCCGGGTTGAGCGCCGGCCTCCGGCAATTCAGTCCGAGCCGCCGGTAACCTCACTTCGAGCAAACCCGCCACAACCTGCCAGATGGTGTTGAGCAAGCGCACCCCGGACGAGACCGGATTCTTCACGAGGGCGATGCCGTGACTCTCGATGAGCAGTGACGTGAGGAATCGAAGGCGCGAATTGACCTGGAAGCCACCGCCGGGATCATCCCCCGAGGCGCGGTGAAAGAGAAAGGCGCAGGTCTTTCGATCCGCATCGATCATCATGAAGCGCGGCGGCTGGCCTTCCACGGGTTCCATCAGGAGAAACGGCCGATCGGGATTCCCCGTGTTCTCGAGGGTCCGCGAGAGATGGTCGGCCAACAAGGTTCCCCATTGTTCGGAAGTATACCTGCGCGCAATGTCCACGCCCACGGGCTTCTGATCCACACGAACCGCCCGGATTTGCCCGGCGTCATCGCGATAGAGAATGCGTTCCTGTGAAAGCAACTGAAAGTAGGCGCCCTGCCAGGGCTCGGCGGGGGTTAACTCCCGAATCGTGGTTTCGACAATGTTGGACCAAGTCTCTTGCCGCACGACTTGGGCTTCCCGCCAATGACCGCCTGCCGGTGGCAGGCTTGGAGGACTGGGATCCCGTTTTAAGTCGGCCAGAAAATAAACATAATCACGACCCTGAATCGGCGATGGCTTTAGATCCGCCCGGAATACTTCCGTGGTCCGGCCAACAGCATGGTAAATCCGAACCATATCACCCTTCACGAACGCGCGCGGCGAAGCAAACGCCGTCGCGGACTTGAATGCATCGTCACTCTGAAGCCGATGGCCAGGCGTGGCGGCAATGACGCACCCTGGCGCAACCACCGCCAGCCAGAGCATCAAAAACCATGCCGTTAAAGACCGAACCTCAAACACCCATCAATCCTAGTCGCGCTCGATGACTCTTACGAGAGCATTTCAGCAGCCCTGAACCGAAAAAACGACTTAACCGCGAATGGACGCCAATCAACGCGAATCATGGCAGGCCAATGGCTGTAAATGAATCGGAGTGATTGTGCCTCCACGCATACTTCCGGATTTCAAATTTGTAGGAGTGCTCGCGATTTAACGGCACCAAGCACAAAACTTTTCCTAAAGTTCTTTTGGTAATGCCGATAATCCCTTATGGAATGATTATCGACGAGAAAAACGCCGTGTCCGATAAGAGCAAATCATGCCAGCCGGAAATATAACGACTGCAGCCGGCATATCGGATTCGCACCAATTAGACAGGGCCAAAGCACCGATTGCCGCCCCTCAATACTCGTCTGTTGCCCTACTGGTTCTCGCAATGGCCGGCTCGCTGCTGACCTGGTGGACGGTGAATCGGGCCGATCATCAAATGCGGCGCCATTTGTTGAGACAAGCCGAGCTGGCCGCTGAGGCCTTCAATGTCGAACGCATCCAGACTCTTACCGGCACGGATGCTGATCTAGAAAACCCCCATTACCAAAGACTTAAGGAAAATTTAGCCGGCCTAAAAGCGATTAATCCGAACTGCCGCTTCGTCTATCTCCTCGGCCGTAACTCGGAAAACCAAATCTTTTTTTACGCGGACAATGAACCGGTCGAGTCCAAGGATTACTCTCCCCCAGGCCGCGTCTATGAAGAAGCGTCCCCAGAACTCCAGGAGGCATTCGAGAGAGGAGCCCCATTTGTCGAGGGCCCTTTGCCGGATGAATGGGGCGTCTGGGTTTCTTCGTTGGTCCCTATTCAGGCACCCTCGGCGAGCCGCCCGATTGCTGTCCTTGGCCTGGATGTCGATGCCCGCACCTGGAAATGGATGTTGGCCGTTGCCGGGCTTCCACCTGCTTTACTGACGTTTGCTCTCGTGACAATCCTCCTGGTGGGCACAGCACTCCAGCGCCGCCGCGCCCGCCGCCAGTTGGGGACATCGTTCTGGATGCGACACATTGAAGCCGGACAGGTAGCGCTAGCGGGGGTTGTCCTGACCTTGTTTGTTGCCTGGACAGTGCATCAGAACGAACATCACGCGCGCATCGAGGCATTTGCCCAACTAGCGGCCAGCCAGACGGATGCCATTGCCAGAAACTTGCGTCTCCTTCAGAATACCGAGCTCGAAAGCCTGGCAATGCTCTATGAAGGATCGGAAGAGGTTACCGCGGAGGAGTTCCAGAAATACACCTCTCACTTAATCCGCAATTCGGCGGTCCAGGCTTGGGCATGGATTTCAGCAGTCCCCGCTGCAGAGAAGATCCGCTTCCAATCCAGGGCTCGAACGCCCGGGGGAAAGAATCTTCAAATCTGGCAAATGGATCCTGAAGGAAAGAGGATGCCTGCGACTGAGCGTGACGTTTATTATCCGATCACGAATCTGGCGCCCTGGACAGGCCACGAAAAGGTCATGGGTTATGATGTGGGATCGGAATCCTCAAGCCTGGCAGCCCTCCGCGAAGCTGTCCGGACTGGACTGAACACCGTTGTTCGTCCCGTTGCCCCTTTGCGCGGGATAGGCACGCAGACCCTGATGGTTTTCAGACCGATCTTGGAAGAGCAGCAGCAAAAAACTGTGCGCGGCTTTGCCGCGGCTATCCTGAAATTGGATCAGCTGCTCGAGAACACCGGCGACGGGAACACGACGTATCTTGGAATTACCATCCTCGATGCGGACCCTGAGATCCAACCTCCTGCCACAGTCCGCGATCCCCGTAATCCCCCGGATTCCAAATTCTCATTAATCCGTCCTTTTTTGGATTTTGACAAAGCTTTTGCCTTGACTGCGGACGCGGGCGAGGACTTTCTGCGGCTGCATCCGGCTCGGGCAGGTTGGATGACCGCCCTGACGGGATTATTGTTGACAACCGGCCTGGTGCTGGGACTCAGCATGATGCTCAACCGGCGAGCCGAACTGGAGCGGCTGGTGGCAGAGCGGACGGTGAGGCTCCGCCAGAGCGAAGCCAATTTTCGGGATTTCTTTGAGACCGTGGGGGATCTGATCATCGTCGCCACGCCCGACGGCCGGATTCTATTTGCCAACCAGTCGGCCCAACGCAAATTAGGCTACCGTGCCGAGGAATTGGCGGGGATGCAGATTCCTGATCTTCATCCTGCCGACCGACGCCGGGAGGCCGAGGAAATATATGTGGCGATGCTCCGGGGGGAATGCAGCCGATGCCCGCTGCCTCTGGTGGCAAAACCAGGCGCGATTATTCCCGTGGAAACTTGCCTGTGGCATGGCAAATGGGACGGCGCAGATTGCGTTTTTGGGATCTCCAAAGACCTGACGACAGAACAGGAGGCCTTGCAGCGATTCGAGCGCCTGTTTCGTAACAACCCAGCCCTCATGGCGCTGTCCATCCTGCCCAGTCGCACTTTTTCAGATGTGAATGACGTTTTTCTGAAAACGCTCGGCTATGCCCGGCATGAGGTTCTGGGCAAGTCCAGCGCCGACCTTGAGCTGTTCGTTGATCCTCGCCAGCAGGAGATCGTGTCGGAACATCTTCGGCTCCGCGGGCGTTTTGCCGATGTTGAACTGCAGGTTCGATGCAAGGACGGTTCGGTGGTGGACGGTCTCTTTTCCGGCGAAGTCATCAGCATTCAGGGACAGCAATACTTTTTAACGGTCATGATCGATCTGACCCAGCGCAAACGGGCGGAGGCGGAACTTCAGGTGATGAACGACCACCTGGAGGCCGCGACCGCCCGCGCCAACGAACTGGCCGTCCAAGCCGCCTTGGCCAGCGCCGCAAAAAGCGAGTTCCTGGCCAATATGAGCCACGAGATCCGCACGCCAATGAACGGCATCATTGGCATGACTGGCCTCCTGCTCGATACGGAGCTTAACGATACCCAGCGGCGTTACGCCGAGACGGTTCAGGCGAGCGGCCAGGCCTTGCTGCAGCTCATAAATGATATCCTGGACTTTTCCAAAATCGAGGCGGGCCGGCTGGAACTGGAAACCCTGGATTTCGACCTCCGGCATCTCGTGGATGACTTCGCCGAAATCATGGCCATCAAGGCCGCCGAAAAAAACCTCGAATTCATCTGCGCGCTCCATCCCGATGTGCCCACCCTCCTGCGGGGTGATCCCGGCCGGCTGCGGCAAATTCTAACCAACCTCGCCAGCAACGCGCTCAAGTTCACCCACCAGGGCGAGGTCGTCGTGCGGGCGAGCTTGGAGTCACGCACACCGGAGGCGGTCATCCTCCGCTTTTCTGTGCGAGATACAGGCATCGGTATTCCGGCCCACAAAATCGGATTACTCTTCGAGAAGTTCACCCAGGTCGATGCCTCCATCACGCGGAACTACGGCGGCACAGGCCTCGGACTGGCCATCTCAAAGCAACTGGTTGAAATGATGGGGGGCAGGATCGGCGTCCAGAGCACCGAGGGCGTCGGCTCGGAGTTCTGGTTTGCCATCGGCTTGACCCTGCAATCCGTAACCCAACCAGAATCCACCGCCGCGCCCAACCTGCGGGGCGTCAAGACTATCCTGGTAGACGATAATGCCACGAACCGTGAGATTCTCCGGGTCCAACTCGGCTCATGGGGTATGGAGACCTTCGAGGCCGCCAATGCTCCTTCGGCCTTGCAGGCGATCTATCAAGAGCTGGAGAATCATCGGCCCTTCGAATTGGCCCTTCTGGATATGCGGATGCCCGGCATGGATGGCGCAACCCTGGGCCAGGCTATCCGATCTGATCCACGTTTGGACGGATTGACCCTGGTCATGATGAGTTCGCTCGGTGAAAACGGCATGTCCCGAGAGCTCAAGAAAATCGGCTTTCACACCTTGTTGACCAAGCCAGTCCGACAGAAAGACCTGCTCCATGCCTTGGTCAAGGCCGTCACAAGCCCCGCTTCATTGCCGCGAACTCGAGAATCCAAACCATCGTTCTCGCCCCCCAAAGGCATCCGCCGCGCCCGAATCCTGTTGGCTGAGGACAATATCACCAACCAGCAGGTCGCTATTGGGATTCTGAAAAGATTCGGATTAACCGCCGATGCCGTGGCGAATGGACAGGAAGCCCTTCAGTCCCTGACCGCTATCCCCTATGACTTGGTCCTGATGGATGTGCAGATGCCCGTCATGGACGGGCTCGAGGCCACCCGATTGTTCCGGGAACGGGAAGCTGAGATTCACAAAGGCCATTCGGCTTCCCCACCTGGAAATAACGGGCATAAACGGATCCCTATTATCGCCATGACAGCCCACGCCCTCGATCGCGACCGCCAGATGTGCCTGGCGTCAGGCATGGATGATTATGTGCCCAAACCCGTAGATACCAAACTCCTGGCCAAGGTCCTCGAACGATGGCTGCCGCGAGCCTCCGAGGATTCCGCTGACGTCCTTGCATCTGCAACCCCCAAGCAGGCCCCCTCCATCGCGCCTTGTCCCGACGCGCCTGTCGTTCCGGTTTTTGACGAACAAGCCTTTATGGCCCGCGTGGGCGGGGACGCCGACCTGGCGCAGTCCATCGTCAAGACTTTCCTGGCCGATATGCCGATCCAGATTGCGGATCTCCAGGGTTTTGTCGTGCGAGGCGAGTTAAAACTGGCTCAAGACAAAGCCCACCGGATCAAAGGCGCTGCCGCTACGGTCGGGGGAATGGCCCTTTTTCAAGTCGCCGGCGCCATGGAACAGGCTGGCCACGATGGCCAGGAAAATCAGCTGCGTCAGTTGATGCCCAGACTCCAAACCCAGTTCGCCGAGCTTGAAATCCCGATGAAGTCACTGGCTGCCCGCTCCTGATGAAGGGCCTTGATCTCAACAGACATGCTTGGCTTCCCCTCGTCCACCGCGGCATCATCAGTCCATAACATCGCCACATCCTCGGGTGCCAAACCTCCAATACTCCCCAAGCAACCTGCATGGAGCTTCCGTTCCATCTCATTTCCTTGCCCCGATCACAATTCAATTGTGCCAATACCCAGGACAGGATAGAGTGCGTCTGTGGAAGCTAACCCTGTTCCCTCGCCTCAGCCCGTTTGCACCCTCGTGATTGCGGACGATGATTCAACCAGCCGTTGCTGGCTCCGCGGGTTGGCCAAGCGACTGGGATTTTCTGTGTCAGCCGAGGCCGCCAACGGCGACGAAGCTATCCAGGCTGTGATCCGCACCAAGCCCGATCTGGTCTTGCTCGACGTCAGTATGCCAATCAAAACCGGGCCTCATGCGATTCCCGCCATCATCGCCGCTCATCCGGCCGTTCGCGTGGTCATGCTGACCTCGATAGCGGATGAGGGCACCGTCACGGAATGTATCGAGAAAGGGGCTGTGGGCTACATTCGTAAGGACTCATCAGCCGATGAGATCAACCGAGTGCTTGCCTCATTGCGTGCGGAGATCGAGGGGTTCCATCGCCAGAAAGGCCTTCATGTCGGACCATGAACATCTCCCGTTTGATTTGGACGCCATGTTGTCCGAAATCGCCGACGATCAAAAAGTGGATCGCGAAGCCCGCCGCCTCCTATCTCAGGACGATATTCGTCGCTTGATTGAGAAAAGCCGCCGCCGGGAAACGAACGGGAATGAAGCCACAAGTCCATGAGAAATCGGTCCTTTCTGAAGTTGCTTGTGGTTCGAGGATTCCTGTCCGCCGACCAGATTGCCGCACTGGAGACCCGACACCGGGGGGATGCCCTGTCGGTGCTCGGAGAACTGATCGATCTGCAGACCGCTCCCAAAGACGAGCTCTGCCGTTTGTATGGTGATATGCTAGGCGTGGCTTATGTCGACCTGAACTGCACCATCATCCAATCCGAGGTGGTTAACCTTTTGCCTCGAGAGTTCGCCCTTAAACACCGGCTCATTCCCATTTATCGGTTCGGGGATGCTGTCACACTCGCCACTCCGGATCCATTGAACTTGACGATGCTGGACGATGCCGCGCGGTTGATCGGATTGCCGGTCGGCGCCGTGTTCAGCCTGCCCGGAGATGTCCTCGAAGCCATCGAGGTCCAATACGCCAGCCTCAGCGTGCTCGAAGAGCTTAAAGCGCGGATCGATCTCGATCGTCTCGTCCCGGAAACTCTCGAAGCCTCTCCGGAGTTGATGGCGCAGCTTGCTGGCGACCAAGTTGTAATTGAATTAACCCGGCATTTGCTCCTGATCGCCCTCAAAGAACGTGCCAGCGATATTCACATCGAGCCCACCGAGCACCAGGTCCGCGTGCGCCTTCGTATTGATGGAAACCTCCAGGAGTGGCATCAACTGAATGCTCGACTGCTTGCCCCTTTGGTCTCCCGGCTCAAATTGATGGCGGGTTGCGATATTGCGGAACATCGCCGTCCTCAGGATGGCCGGATTTCACTCTCTCTGGGTTCCCGCCAGATCGATCTCCGGTTTTCCAGCGTCCCATTGTTGGAGGGGGAGAAAATCGTGTTGCGCGTGCTCGGTTCCGTGCAACGACGGTCCATTCCCGCCTTGGAGGAACTCGGATTTTCCGCGGTCAACCTCACACTGCTCAAGCGGATTATCAGCACCCCGAACGGTGTGTTTTTTGTCACCGGCCCCACAGGTTCGGGAAAGACCACGACCTTATACGCCATCCTCAAGCGTCTCAACCGATCTGGAATCAATATCATGACGGTGGAGGATCCGGTGGAATATCGCTTGCCGGGGGTCAACCAGGTCCAAGTTAATTCCGCCGTCGACCTGACCTTCGCCAGCGCGTTGCGATCGTTTTTGCGCCAGGATCCCAATGTCATTCTCGTCGGCGAAGTGCGGGACATGGAAACGGCAAAGATTGCCTCACAGGCCGCGCTCACCGGTCATCTGGTATTGTCCACCATGCACACCAACAACGCCCTTCAAGCGGTAACCCGGCTGGTGGAAATTGGCGTGGAACCCTTCCTGGTTGCCCCCTCCATCATCGGGGTCAGCGCCCAGCGGCTCGTCCGCCGCCTTTGCCCGGCCTGCCGTGAAACCTCGCCAATGCCCGCGGACAGTGTGGCTCGCTATTTCGGAGATATCGGAAATCGGACCGTCACCCAATGGCGAGGACGAGGCTGTTCGGCATGCGGCGGGAGTGGTTATGCCGGCCGAATTGCGATCCACGAAGTGTTTTTGCTGACCGATGCCGTTCGGCGTTTGATCGCCCGTAATGCATCGATCCTGGACATCCAATCCTTGGCTCTCCAACATGGATTTCGCCCCATGATATACGACGGCCTCAAGAAAGTCCTGCGCGGCGTCACCACTCTGGAAGAGGTCGAGCGCGTCACAGTTCAATCCAGCGACGCGTGATCCATACCGCTTGATGCCCCTATTCCGGCTTCCGTCTCATCATCGCTCCCGAATTAACTCCTCTGCCGTGAAATCAATGTCCCAAGCGATTTGTCGCAGGAGAATCGGGGAAATGTCTCGCCCGGGATGACTCAGTCCGCAAGACGACTTCAAAGCCCACGCGCAGCTGGCTGCCGAAGGAAAACTAACCGACAGACTCGGGCCGCTCAGCGCGTCTGCATTCCAAACTGGCTTCATGTGTTCCGTTTTCATTTCCGTCGCGCCGAGTCTCGGCGCCCTATCCTGTGCATCCTGTCAGAATTCAGTTGGCCCTCGCCCCCGCAGAAAGGCTCAGCTCACCGATTCGCCCTTATGCGGGATTCAGTGCGGCGCTCGATTGGTTTCTTTGCGGCGTAATATTTTCATCGGGGTCGGAGTCGGTATCGGAATCGCTCAGGCCGGCTCGATGTTCACCCGACTCCCAGTGGATAGCACACCAGCCTTGCCGACGAGATGGTTTGCGATGCCCGGTAATAACTGGTCCTTCGCATTTCGATTCCGATTCCACCCCCGATTCGTAGCCAATGAGGGAACTCACCGACCCCGGGCTGATGACATGGTATATGACGTCGTGTATAATAGCACTATGTTCATTCCGCTGGCTTGCTCAAGCCAGGCAATTATCGGGCCGGTCTGGCTTCCGGGTGTTTGGCCAGGATTTCCCGTAGACGGGCGACGGCTTCTGGGTTGGCAGCAGCGACGCTCTGTGTCTCCTGCGGATCCGAGTCATAATCGTAGAGCTCGAGATCGGCGGTGCTGGAGGGCGCGCCGGGTTTCTTCCACTCGACCAGCCGATAGCGTTCGGTGCGGATAGCGCGTCCGATGATCGGCTGGCCCTCGCGGTGACGCGGGAAGGCGTGATAGGCATGATCGCGCAGTCGGGTGTTGGGATTTCGCAAAACGGGGACCAGGCTGACGCCGTCGATCTTCTGTGGACCCTCTGGTTGGGGCAGTCCAGCCAGTTCAACGAGCGTTGGGTAAATGTCGACCGTCTCTGTTAGTTGTCTCGTGCTTGTTCCGGGTTTTGCCACCCCGGGGGCCACAATCACCAAGGGGATACGGTTGGCTTGTTCGTAATTCGTGTGCTTTGTCCACATGCCGTGATCGCCCAAATGCCAGCCGTTATCACCCCAGAGGACGATGAGAGTATTTCCTGCCAGACTCAGGCGGTCCAATGCGTCCAGCACGCGTCCCACCTGCACGTCCATGAAGCTCATGGCTGCGTAGTAGCCGTGAATCAGGGTGCGTTGTAGATCCTCGGTCAAGGGCAGATGATCGGGGACGGGAGTGTACTGGTTCAGTTCCAGCAGTGTTTTGCCTGCGTAGGAAGGAGCGCCGTCGGGAGGAGTTTTGCGCTGCGACAGCATGAACGCCTTGGGATCGTGCAGGTCCCAGTACCTCTTGGGCGCGCAAAACGGCAGGTGCGGCTTAACAAAGCCAAGGACAAGAAAGAACGGTTGGTCTGGTTTCTGCGCGGCCTTCTGGAGGCGGCGGATGCCTTCGTCGGCGATGCGCCCGTCTGCATAGGCATGGTCGGGCGCCTCGGCGATTTCCCAGGCGGCGCCGCGAGGCAGATCCCGGTTTTGGCCGAGCTTTTGGTTTGTGAAATACGCTTCCTCACGCGTGAGTTGTCCGCCGGCCGAATTTTCCGGCTTGAGATACTCGACCACCTTATCCGGCTGGAAGGGCACGCTCCAGGAGAGGGTGTCATCGTGGTTACCGTGGCCGACATGGAACACTTTGCCGATTCCCTCGGTGCGCCAGCCCTGTTTCATGAAGAACTGCAGGAGTGTGACGGCCTCGGGTTCGGCCCGGCGAAAGTGGGTGCCCAAATCGTAGATGCCGAGTGTTGTGGAGCGGCTGCCCGTCATCAGGTTGTTGCGCGAGGGAGCACACACGGCCTGGTTGCAGTAAGCCAAATCAAACCGCATACCCCGCCTCGCCAGGCGGTCAAGATTAGGCGTTTTGGCCAGTGTATCCCCGTAGCACCCGAGTGCCGGCTTGAGATCGTCCACCAGGATGAGCAGGACGTTCGGGCGGGTCGCCGCTGCAACCGCAGAGACGGACAATGGACTGAGCGCCATCGCGCACAGACACGCAATATTGAGGAATCGCTTCATGACTGGAGAATCAAATAGAATATGCGATGAATAAACCACGGATCCAAGACTGGCAAGCGGCTTTCCCTGCAAGAACACTCGCGGGGTGCCATCGATCGCCGCATTGTTAAGAGCGTGTGCCACAGGATAGCCAGCAGTCGTAATCCCTGCTCCCGCGCCTCGCTTTGAGAATCCTTGAAGGCACATAAACCTTGAGGATCGCGATCAAATGAAAGTAATGTTTTCCATGCGCATTCTGCATTTTGTAGTGCGGGTTGTTACTGTGATGATGCCGGCACTCAAAGTAATGAGACGAATGACAATCCCTCGGTTCTTTCGTTTTGGTCCGTCGCATGCCATCACCATGCTGATCATGGCGGCAGAGGCCCTCCCGTCCGCCGCGGCTGCTCCACCCGAGATTCCCGCGCTCCAATGGGAGGAACGCTCTGACTGGATCAATGTAAAAACCGACATATCCCCGAAAGCGATCGGGGATGGGCAAGCGGATGATACGATCGCGATCCAAAGTGCTTTCACCCAGGTACGTGATGGGTCGGTTCTCTATTTTCCGCCGGGCACTTATCGGATCACAGCTCCACTCGTGCTGAAAAATGGGACGGGGGCCAGATGGATTGGCGGATTGATCATCGGAAGCGGCCGCGACACGAAGTGGATCTGGGATGGTCCCGGCGATGGGCCCCTTTTGACGCTGAACGGGATGGCGTATACGCGATTTGTTGGTTTTGAACTGAACGGTCGAGGCCGAGCCGGTGTTGGATTCCATTACCACGCCACCCAGGGATTTCAGACTGAGGTCACGCACCGGCACCTGGCGTTTCGGGGATTCACTAATTCGGCAATCCTCGAGGCCCATCCCAATGAAGGGCATGCCCTCGCTGAAACTACTTTCGAGAACTGCCTGTTTGAAAACTGTGAACGGGGCGTCGCGTTCCTGCAATTCAACGACTATGACTTTACTTTCGATGGCTGCGAATTCCGACGCTGCGGCATCGGCATCGATTGTAACCATGGTAATTTTTACGTCCGCAACTGTCATTTTGAAGGAAGCCAGATCGTGGACATTCGCGATGGATCCGAGCATTGCAGTTCCATCCGGCGCTCCACTTCAATGGGTTCGCGGGCTTTTGTTTTGAGGCAGTCATCCGTCGCCTCACTCACGCTGCAGGATTGCCACGTCGAGGATTGGAAGAATCCCGAAGGAGCGGTCCTTCTTTCGCGTCCGCCGGTTTTAATATTCGACTGCGTGTTCACCGGGCCACCCCAAGACAGAAATCAGGCTGGTCTGGCGCCCGTCCGTGTCGCGCACGCAGGTCAGCGTTTGCTTGTTTCCGGCAACCAGGTTCGTGGTGCGCCCACGCTCACACAAGGCGCCCAGCCCATGCTGATCAGCATCCCGTCAGGGGAACGCCAGGGCGTAATCCGCTCGGCTAACAGGGGTTTCCTCAAGGAAAAGGTACAACTGCCGGGACGCGTGTTCGATGCGCGACGCGATTTCGGCGCGAAAGGCAACGGGCGGGCCGACGACACGATAGCGGTCCAGAGGACCATTGACGCGGCCGCGATCGCTGCCGGAAACGCGATCGCTTATCTGCCGACCGGCAATTACGTCATCACAAACACGCTGCGAATCTCGGGTAAGAACTTCTTTGTGGGCGGCAGCGGGTGGTGCACAAAACTGATTTGGAAGGGACCTGAAGGAGGCGTCATGGTCGAGGTTCGCGATGCGCACCACGTCACTCTCGAAGACCTCATGGTTGGTGCTCACGACGCCGGTTCCATGAACAACAGCATTGATATTCATCAAGCAGGTTCGACTGGAGCCACACGGATGACGTACGATGGTGTTTATGTGTTCGGGATGTATCAGAAAGCGCCGCTTCGCAAGGGGCTGCAGTTCACCAATCTCGGGGAGAATGAGGTGGTGATCATGCCGCACGTGCAGGGGAACCTCCGTTTCATCAACTGCGCGCAGGCAACGGTGCTGGCCAATTGCAGCTATGAAGGCTCGGTTGTGGTCGAGGGCAAGGACAAGGCGCGAGCCGGGCTGCTTGGATTCCAGACCCGCCTGGCCACCCTCGTGACACACGGGCTTTATCTTCGCGACAGTCATAACATCGTCATGAGCGATTTCTACATCGAGCAGGCGGACAACGGCTATTTCTTTGAAGGAACGATGGGCGATCCGCCCGGTCGCGCCACTCTCACCGGGGCCAAGTTTCAATCGTTCACCTCGGAGGATCCCGCGAAAAACAACATGCTCGATATCCGCAATTACCGCGGACAAATTGCGGTTGGCCCCTACCAGTTTTATCAGGAACCCAAACGGATGCGCATGAAGCAGGAAGGGTCGTCACCTGTGGACCTCATTGTATGGGGCTCCAGTTGGTACGGGGCCAAACCCGATCCCCAACTCGGCATCGCAGGAAGACTTTCGGCCGCAGGAAACGAGTTCTACGGTTCAGCCCCCGAGGCGGATCCGGTTATTGAACGCATGTTTTTTCGAGAATCCGAGGCCGAAACTGTCCTCGCCAAGCTCAGCTTCGCCCTTGATGATCTCCGCCGTCTCGGCGAGACTGACCTGAGGCTCAATCATCCGGCACACTTGAAGTGATGCCAGGGGACCAGATCACGATTGTCCTCAATTTTAAGCCTAAGAACTCGAGCAAGAAAACACATCATCGCAACGGCTCGGGGCGGGACGCCGCGGTATTGCGAATAACCATTTTGGCTCCGGATACCACCTTTTGTTCCTCCGGATCCAGTTGATCGAACAACCGCTTGGCCCGAAGGTCAAACGACCGTCGAGGCTGGTTATCCTGCGAGGCCCGTTCGGATCCATTGTGGAAACACCAGCCGGCGGCGCCACCCGCCAGGGCGCCACGCAGGTCGGTCAAAAAGTCGTCCGCCGTGGGTTGCCACGGTTCGTAACCCCGTCGGAACGGCTCCTGATAATGCATTGGCGCCACGCCATGAACGGCCTTTGCTAAAGCCAGGCAGTCCCGGGTTTGGGCCTCTGTCTGGGAAGGCGATTTCGGATTTCTCGGCCGGTGCGGGCTCAGAAAATCCTGACCGATGATGACCAGGGCCTCACGCACGTCGCTTTCGGTCAGATCATGCCCGCCGAATGAAGCGGTGACCAGCAGGTCCGGGGCCAAGCGCCGGGCCAAGTCACGAAGGGATTTCAGTTCGGCGGGACTGACATAGCGGGCATCACGGACATCCCGTTCGTTAGCCAGATCGAGATACCAATTGCGGTGCTGTCTGAGAGCGTTAATCAGCGTTTCCACGGCCCGTTCATGCGCGGGAAAATCGGCCAAGCCGCCACTGCTAGCGCGTTTGGTGGACTGCTGATTACGCGTCAGGGTCACGTCCACGATCAGACCGCGGCGGTCGCATTCGGACACGAACCATTGGAGCTTGCCCAGGTAAGGTTCGCGCGGCGCGCCTCGGGCGTCCACCGCCGATACATCATGATCAAAGGCCGACCAAGTGGCCCAAACCCGCAGCCAGTTGAAGCCGTGGCGTTGCAGGTCATCCAAGTCGCGCCGGATGAATTCCTCCGGCGCCCCGAGTGCGCCGTAATAACTGATCCCCAGCAGGAATGTCGGCTGGCCGTTCAGCGTGAAGCGGGCCTGCTTTATGCCGAGAACAGTATGAGGTGTTGGGGATGTTTCTTGCGCCGCGGCATACCCTTGAAGACGGATGAGGAAACAAAGGCAGATCATACCCATGAAGCCGAGAACCCGCGTTTTGCCATTCCAGCGACACTTCTGGAATGTATCGGAGCGCTGGCATGGGACGGATGTCTTACCCGCAGCCAATGGCCATTTCAACATGTGCTGAGGCGCTGCGGCGGGTCCTATGGACACAGCCGCGCTCCGAATTATCGCTGTCATGTTACCCGAGACCCAAGAAAACTGGTTTATGTTCATGGTCAGACCGCATCTGCCAGGCACCCCCGACAGTTGCCATGACGATTATTGACGCGTTATACCCGCATTTCAACCCCGATGGCGCCGATCGGTGTCCCCCGCCACCTCCAGGTCCGCTGCCTCGATGGGCGACGTGTTAAACAGAAGGATCAGCAGAGCGCGGTTTAGAGGGTTCGGCAGAGGGTTTTGAACAAAACGCGAGCTCGCTGAGGTGGCGGATTCGAGTGTGTCGCTGGCAGTGAATACTCCCATGTATCTCATCATGAGATGATGGGCCACTTGAAGGTCGTGGTTAGGGGAATCCGCCGGCCAGTGGCGGAAGATTCGCGCGCCGCGGTGATGATGTCGAGCACGTGAATGGCGTGTTCCGGTGTGACGAGCATTTCCTTGCCGGTGGACAAGCATTCCGCCGCCATGACCGCGCCCAGGGGCCAAGAGTAACCCTGCGCGTCGGTCACGTGGGGCTTCAACTCCGGTTCATCCTTGGTGGCCATATCCACGCCCAGTGGCTCCCAGTCATACCCGACTAGGCCCATAAACCCGCCCGAGCCGACTACCGATATGGTGTAGCGCTTTTCCTTGCTGCCATCGTGGCCATGCGGGTTGAAGTAATTAAACCCGGATTGCACGTGCGAGATAATGCCATGGCCATGGTCCATCAGCACCATGGCGTTGTCTTCCTCGGTGACTTTGATGTGTCCTTTGTTGTGAACGGTGCGTTCTGGCGTGACGATGCTGACCATCGCCGCAAGGTGTTTGGCCGGTCCCAATAAGCCGGTCAACGAGGTGAGATTGTACACGCCCAGATCAGGCAATGACCCGCCGAGCCTCTCGTAAAAGAACGCGGACCAGTCGGGCCCTTCGTGTCCATAATGCGCCTGGGCGGCCGCCACACGGCCCAGCCTGCCTTGCGCCAACTGCTTGGCCATGAAAGCGAATTGTGGGCTTTGAACGGTGATGGGCGCGCCCCACAACCGCGCGTTCTGCTTTTTTGCCAGACGCAGTAACTCTTGCGCCGCCGCCACGGTGTTGCCGATCGGCTTCTCGCTCCAAACGTGTTTGCCAGCTTCGAGCGCGCGGCGGTTAATTCCTTCGTGCTCCTGCATGTCGGTGAGCACCAGCAGAAAATCGAACGGCACGCCCGCCAGCATCGCATCAATGTCCGGATAGGTGTTCTCCACCTTGAAGTCGCGCCCCCGTTGTTGCGCGCGTTCGTACCGGATATCGCAAAGGCTCACCACCTCGACAAAAGGGGAATTCTTCAACGTGGGCAGGTAAGCCCCCGAAACACTGCCGCAGCCAATCACACCGGTCCGGATGCGGCGTGGCGCGGGGTCAGCAGCCAAGCTGGTGATAGTTCCGCTTGCCAGCGCGGCCGTGGCGGCAAGGGTTGTCTTCGTGAATTCACGACGAGTAAACGTGGACTGTGATTTTGTCATAAGTGTGTTGGGTTAATTCAAGAAATATCCCTTCTTGGAGAAACGAACAAGTCCGAACAAACCACAAAACACGCCAGGCTCGTGTACTGGTCCTTGCCATCCAAACGCCGGGGGGCATGTCCTATCGCGCATGTCTCTGGCCAGCTGCCCCGTCCATGGTTGGTTCCAATTCGGCGCCTTGAGCTTTACCGCTGCCGATTTCTTCCCCAAAGGATCCAGGTGGGAAATCGAATTGACGTTGCGCTCTATGCAATCAGTATGGGGAGCATGAACGCGCGATCGAATCGAGTCATGGAATCTTCCCACCGCCCAAACGAGCTTATGAAAGCTTCTCGATGTCTGATTCCATATGATGCAACAGCGGTGTCATCGTGCGAGGGCACACGGCCTGCAAGCCTCGCCGGACCGGGTCGCCTGATCCGGCATCGCAAACTGATGATGTTCGGGGCAGGTCTTCTGTTGTTGATAAGCAGTGCCATTGGCGTCAAATCGCAGGGGGCCGCCGGTCCACTGCGCGCGTGCAAGGAAAATCCGCGTTACTTCACGGATGGCAGTGGCAAGGCCGTCTACCTGACCGGCGCTCATACGTGGAACAACCTCCAGGATATGGGGCCAACCTATCCTCCACCGGTGTTCGATTTCAAAAGTTACCTGGATTTTCTGGAGCAACATCATCACAACTTCATTCGTTTGTGGCGCTGGGAGCTGCTCAGTTGGAACACCGCGGCCAACAACGAAAAGGAGAGTCGCATCCACTTTGCCGGTCCACATCCATGGGCGCGCACTGGCGCAGACAAGGCCCTGGATGGCAAGCCGAAGTTCAATCTCAAATCCTTTGACAACGCCTATTTCGAACGGTTGCGTTCACGGGTGACCGAGGCAAACCGGCGCGGCATTTATGTGTCGATCATGCTGTTCGAAGGCTGGGGACTCCAATTTGTCGCCGAGGGCTGGAAGGCACATCCCTTCCATCCGGACAACAACGAAAACGGCGTTGGCGTCAGCATCAAGCTCGAAGGAAAAGGGCTGACGATCTTCACGCTCGCCCATCCGGAGATCACCCGGCTGCAGGAAGCTTATGTACGGAAAGTGATCGATACTGTGAACGACCTCGATAACGTGCTGTTCGAGATCTCGAACGAGAACCATCCTCCCTCGACCGAATGGCAATATCATTTTATCCGTTTCATCCAGGAATACGAGAAAACCAAACCCAGGCAACATCCGGTGGGGATGACCTTCCAATACAAAGGGGGCGCTAACGCGGTCCTGTCGGCCAGTCCAGCGGACTGGATCTCCCCGAATCCAACCGCCGAGCAAGGATACGATTACAGAACCAATCCTCCTCCAGCGGACGGCCGTAAGGTCATTCTAACGGATACCGACCATCTCTGGGGCATTGGCGGCGATGTCGAATGGGTTTGGAAGAGTTTTCTGCGCGGGCTCAATCCCATTTTCATGGACCCGTACAAACGCGAGATTCTGAGTGGAGGCCCGGAAGAGCGATGGGAACCCGTCCGCAAGGCCCTTGGGCACACGCGGCGTTTCGCGGAGAAAATGAATCTCAAGTCCGTGATTCCTCATCCTGAACTCGCCACCACAGGTTATTGCCTGGCTCATCCCGGCGTCGAGTACCTGGTTTACCAACCCAAAGCGGGCGAGAGCTTCTCCATCGACCTCAAGGCTGGGACTTATCGTTTCGAGTGGTTGGACACTGCGAAAGGAACTACTGCGGGCGAAGGTCGCGTCGAAGCCCCTGGTGGGATGCAGGAATTCAAACCGGCCCTTGCGGGTGATGCAGTGTTGTATCTCAAAAGGTGACGAAAAGAGGAGCTTTCGAGACCCGCTTTTGATAGGATGCCGGAGTGATGTCAACGATGCATGAAACATCGGACCTGAGTTGTGGCTCCGGCTTTAGGGTCTGTTCAAAAATAACTTCGGGTTTTGGCGGGAGCGCCACCGGGCCAGATGCGAGGCGGGTGGGCCGAAGTGTATCCTCTGCGATACTCGACTGCCCACCCAACGACGCAGATGGCCCGGTGGCGCCCCGCCCCTTTGGGCTGGGGCTCTTTGGCTGGCTGGCTTCGTTGCTCATTCCTTACAGACCCCTGCGGGTATGCTCGTCATTCGCGCCTCGCCAGCCAGCCAAACTGCCGCCAGCAAAACCCGAAGTTATTTTTGAACAGACCCTTAACCCATGAGCGCTTTTTCCTGCCCCGAAGTGGTGATCATTGGCGGTGGCATGATCACACACGATCTGATCCTGCCATCGGTATATCATCTCCAACGATTGAAACGCGTGGGCCGGTTGACGGTATGCGCCCTGAACAACGCGCCTTTGCGGGCGCTCCGGGACAGCGCCGAATTGCACCAGGCCTTTCCCGGGCACGAATTCAGGCCAGCGCCCGCTTTTGAAGAACCGCCCGAATGCGCGTTTCCCGGACTCTACAAAGAAATTCTCCGTGGCCTCCCCCCGAGACAGGTGGTCATCGTCGCCGTTCCGGATCATTTTCATTATGAAGTGGTCCGGGAGGCGCTTGCCCACAACCAACACGTCTTGTGCGTCAAGCCGTTGGTGTTGAAATACGAGCATGCTCTCGCCATCGAGGAGGAGGCCCGCGAGCGGGGCTTGTTCGTGGGAGTCGAGTATCACAAGCGGCTGGATCGACGTTCGCTCATGGCCAGACGACAGTACGGGCTCGGGCATTTTGGCGAATTCGTCCTGGGCGAGGCCAAGCTCATCGAACCGTATTACTACCGGCATTCGAACTTCCAAAACTGGTTCACTTGCGACCAGACCGATCCGTTCGTCTATGTGGGTTGCCATTACGTGGATCTCGTCTATTTCATCACGGGCCTTAAGCCTGTGGCCCTTTCTGTCTCGGGTGTGAAAGGACATTTCCCGAACGGTAATTGCGGTTTTCTCTGGTCCAATGGCCGCGTCCGATACGAAAACGGCGCCTTGTTGTCGGTGACCGATGGTTTGGGGTATCCCGACGAGGCCGCTGGCAGCAACGACCAGGGGCTTCTCATGTATTGCGAGGGCAAGAATGCCTCCGGCATGATTGAGCATAAGGACAACGATCGTGGCGTCCGCCATTGCTACCTGGAAGGCATCGGCTGCGGAGGCTCGCGCTATAACTACGTCAGTCCCGATTTCTATCGGCTGGTACCATGGGAGGGACCAGGCTTCAAACCGGTCGGTTACGGTTTTGAGTCCATCGCCGCCCACTTGGAGGCCATGCAACAGCTCGAGACCGCCACCGCCGGCATGCCCGAAAATACGGCTCTTGCGCGGCGCCGTGAATTACTGGCCGCCATCGATCGCCACGGCCTGCTGGCAACGCCCGCCAACAGTTCCATTAATGAACTCGTGGTGGAAGCGGCTCGGCTCTCCATCCTCAACGACGGCGCGTGGGTCGACATCCGATACGAGCCCACACCCCATGTGGCCCTCCGCGATTCCAGGGAATCCAAGCCGGCTTGATGCATCATACAACATTAGACCGATTGCCGTATGAGGACGCGTGGTCCGCAAGCTTCTGGAGACCGGCGCGCCTAACCCCCCGTTGTGAACCGCCGTTGTTATCGTGAACCGATCCGCTTTTTATGGGCAAAGAATTCAACATTACGCCGCAGTCCGTGCCCCGGGTGGAAACCCGGTATCGGACAATCCTCACCCCGTTGCCGCATCCCGATTCGGTGCCAACCCTCGAGAAACTCCGTCAATGGGAGCCCAGGTCCATGCGCGGACAGCCTCCCATCGTCTGGGATCGCGCCGAAGACATCTGGGTCTATGACAAGTATGGGAATCGATGGCTCGATTGGTCCAGCGGCGTTCTGGTGACCAATGCGGGCCACGGCGCCCCCGAGATTCGCCAGGCCATCATCGATCAGGTCAACAGCGGTCTCATCCATAATTACTGTTTCCCCAGCGAAGAACGCGCCCAACTCGTCGAGTTGTTGGCAAGTCTCGCGCCCGAGCCCCTGAAAAAAGCGTTTCTACTCACCACCGGCTCCGAGGCCACCGAATGCGCCATTAAACTGTCGCGATCACACGGCATCCAGATCGGAGGACGCGAGAAAATCGGGATTGTCGGTTTCGAGCGCGGGTTTCATGGAAGGACCCTGGGCGCTCAGCAAGCCGGAGGGATGGCCGGCCAAAAGTCCTGGATTGTCAACGAGGATCCCGCCATCATCAACGCGCCGTTTCCCGACGGATATTGGCAGCAGGATACTCGCTTCGATACATTCCTGGCCACCATCGAGCGCCGGGGATTCCGGCCCCAGGAGATTGCCGGAGTGATGATGGAAACCTACCAGGGTGTTGGCCCCGATTTCGCCCCCGACGAATATGTTCGGGAACTCGCCCAATGGTGCCACCAATACCAAGTCGTGCTGGTATTCGACGAAGTCCAGGCGGGATTCGGCCGCACCGGCAAGTTCTGGGCATTCGAGCACTACGGGGTGATCCCGGATGTCATTTGTTGTGGCAAAGGCATCAGCAGTTCCCTGCCGCTCTCGGCCGTGATTGGCCGCCCCGAAATCCTGGAACAATTTGGGCCGGGTTCGATGACCAGCACCCATACGGGTAATCCCGTCTGCTGCGCCGCAGCGCTGGCCAGCGTCCAAAAAATCGTTCGCGAACGGTTGAGCGAGAACGCCGCCCGCCTGGAATCCGTGCTCCGGTCGGGACTGGAACAGATCCGGCTCAAACACACGTCCGTTGTCGGGCACGTGACGGCCCGAGGTCTGGTCGGAGGTCTCCAAACCGTCAAACCCGGAACCCGCGAACCGTGGCACGATTTGGCGCATGAAATCATCAAGCGCTGTTTTCACAAAGGCTTGCTCATGTTCGCCCCCGTCGGGGCCTGGGGACAGACGGTCAAGATTGCCCCACCCCTCACCATCCCACAAGAAGCGCTCGAGGAGGGACTCGCCGTGCTGCTTGAAGCGACCGGCGAAGCAGTGGCCGCCCTCAGACTTTCCTAAGGCGCTGAAAGGAAAACCATGAATGCTCCAATCGTGAAAAACCAGACCAACAATCCATTGACCCGACGTCGTTTTCTCAAGACCGTTGGCGTTCTCTCGGCCGCCGCAGGAATGCCCTGGATCGTCCCGTCCTCGGTTTTTGGCGCCAAGGCGCCCAGCAACCGAGTGAACATCGGGTTCATCGGCTGCGGCAACCAAAGCACGATCGACCTGCCCGCATTCCTGGGCCATGACGATTGCCAGATCCTGGCCGTCTGTGATGTCAACACCGCCAGCCACGGCTACCGCACCCCCGATCAATTTCTGGGACGCAAACCGGCCCAAGACAAGGTGAATGCCTTCTACGCCGGTCGCCGTGCCTCCGGTTCCTACAAAGGCTGTGACGCATATAACGACTTTCGAGATGTGCTCAAGCGCAAGGATATTGACGCTGTCGTCATCGTTGTCCCCGATCATTGGCATGCCCTCATGACGGTGATGGCCGCCAAAGCCGGCAAAGATATCTATTGCGAAAAACCCCTTTCCCTCACCGTCAGCGATGGCCGGGCCATGGTCAAGGCCGTCCGGAAATACAAACGGGTTCTGCAGACCGGCAGCCATTATCGTTCGAGTCCCGAAAATCGTCTCGGTTGCGAACTGGTCCGGAACGGCCGCATCGGTCAGGTCAAACGCATCTTCACTCAGGTCGCCGAGATCAATGCCGTGGACCCCGGCCCCGGCTGGCAACCCACACCGATGCCCGAGGGATTCGACTACGACCTGTGGCTGGGCCCCGCTCCCTGGGCCCCTTACCACAAGGACCGATGTTTCTATCGTTTCCGCTTCAACCTCGATTACTCCGGAGGACAAGTGACCAACTTCGGGGCGCATTCAAACGACATCGCCCAATGGGCCCTGGGCATGGACCACAGCGGTCCCATCGAGTTTGAGGATCTCGGATCTGAATGGCCGCCCAAAGGCTGCCTTTACAATACCGCCACCAAAACGGCCTTCCGCGCCCTCTACGCCAACGGCGTTGAGTTGATCTGCAAAACCGATCAGCCAGGCTTCGGAGTCCGCATCGAAGGCACCGAAGGTTGGATTGAATACGGATATCAAGGGCTCAAGACCCATCCCGCATCCCTCAAGACTTCGCCAATCGGTCCCAATGAAATCCACCTTCCCCAAAGCAATCCCGATCGCATCCAGGAGGCTGGCAAGTTCTTCATTCCGGATCAGGCTCGCAATTTCCTCGATGCCATCAAGTCGCGCCGGGATCCGATCGCATCGGTCGAAATTGGCCACCGCACGGCGTCGCTCTGCCACCTCGGCAACATCACCATGCTCCTCAAACGCAAACTCCACTGGGATCCTGTCAAAGAAAAATTCATAGGGGACGACCAGGCCGACCGGATGCTCGCCCGGCCGATGCGCGCCCCCTGGCGTTTATAGAATCCAGCCGTTCTTGGAAATCCACCATGAAGGGCATGAAGCGCATGTAGAATCAGAAGACGAAGCTTCGCAGATCCTCCTTGAGAAGTGCCACGTTGAAGTTGATCCGGAAACCGTGTCGGATCCCGGCCAGCTTCATGGATGTCAGAAGCTGTGCCTCATGAATGCCTTTGACCTCATCAATGCTCCTAAGCTTCAAAATGATCTGATTCTCAACCATCGCACAACCATTTTTCGCGGTGGTTCTCGACAAACTGGTCATCGCTCAAGTGAGGGTAAGCGTGGCAGACCCGGTCGATTTCCTCCCGTTGTCCCGGGCTCAGTTTTTCGGTCGGATCCAGACACCAATTCCCCGACAGCAATCCCTGTCGTCGCAGGACCTCATGAATGCCCGGGATGCAGCCGGCGTAGTTGTGGGCCGCATCGAAAAATGCCGCGTTACAATCCGTGATCTCGGCGGCTGTCTGGAGAAGCGCGCCTGGAATCGGGGACCGATTGGCGGCCAATCGGCGGCATTGGGCATGCAGTTCAACCGCGCGGCGGGTCCAAACGGCCCAGTGTCCCAGCAAGCCGCCCACAATCTGACGTTCAACCCACCTTCGGCCTGCCCGAAACCGGTATGAGGTGAGTAGGTCTAGCACGATGTTGTCGTCATTACCCGTGTAGAGTGCCACGTCATCGCGCCCTGCCTCAGCGAAAGCGCGGATGACATCCAGCGTTTGATACCGGTTGAACGGGGCGATTTTGACCGCGACGACATTCTCGATTTCGGCAAAGCGCCGCCAGAATGAATACGGCAACACCCGGCCGCCCGCAGCCGGTTGAAGATAGAAACCGAACACCGGAATCACATCCGCAACAGATCGACAATGGGCAATCAAGGCCTTGTCAGATGCGTTGCGCAATGCGCCAAGGCTGAGAAGTCCCGCGTGGTAGCCGAGTTCGCGCGCAAGGGCCGCTTCGGCGAGAGCCTGTCGTGTCTCGCCGCAGATTCCCCCAATCCGCACCGGTGTCCCGCCCCGGCCTGCCCGCGGTCTGGAACGTGTCAATTCCTCCGCCATTAACTCCAGGACAGGCTTGAACAGATTCACCTTCGGGTCCCGGATCGCGAATTGGGTCGTATGCACTCCAACCGCCAAGCCCCCGGCCCCGGCGGCCAGGTAGTAACGGCAGAGCGCCCGTTGGCGGCGCTCGTCCAACCTGCGCTTAGGGGTTAAGGCAAGCGGACACGCCGGGATCACCAGGCCCTCGCCGAGTTGCTCTCGCAAAGCCTTAGTAGCGTCCATCCCGAACCTCGAAATGTGTGGGTTTGCCCAACGTGCGACCACCCGCCAGGACCCAGTGGGCAATCCACCGCAATAAAACATCCATGGGTAGAGCGGGAGAACCCAGTTTCTCGCAGATCCGTGATGCATTGACCAGCAGCGCAGTTGTCCCCTCCTCGCCCATGAACCGCGGGGACCGCCCTAACAGAACGCCGAGGCGTGAAGCAATCTCACGCACCGAAAATATTTCCGGCCGGCAGAGGTTCCAGGCGCTCGGCGGCGATTCTGCCAGGGTCAAAGCCCGCAGAATCATTTCATTCGCGTCTCCTTGCCAAAGGCAGTTGAAATACCCGTTCGATAGATCCAGGGATGCATTCGCATAGACCTTGCGCGCAATATCCACCAAAACGCCGTAACGAAGCTCAACGGCATAACAGAGCCGGAGTTGCGCCACCTGTATTGCGTGCCGCCGGGAATAAAACTCGAAGATTCGTTCCCGGCCCACAGCCGCGTTTGCGTACTCACCGATCGGCGTCAGCGCATCGGATTCCATCGAACCGCCGAGACAGACCTCGCTCAGGGGATAAACATTGCCTGTGGAAAGCGCCACGATCTGGCTGCGAGGATAACGTTCACAGATCCGCGCGGGCACAAGCGTGTTGATAGCCCAAGTGATTGAAGGACTCTGGGTCGTCCCGAACTTTAGCCCGACGAGGTAAATAATCGTCTGCGCATCAGGCAACCGGGCGACGTCATCCGCATCGAGGAGATCGCAGCGGATCGTGCGAATGCCCCGCTCTTCAAGCCATTGTTGCCCAGTTGGATCAGTGAATCGGCTGACGGCCACGACCTCAAGCCTTCTCCCTCCGGCCTCGGCCGCCCGCAATGCCAGCGCGGCCAATGTGGGTCCCATTTTTCCACCCGCACCCAAAATAAGCAGGGGACCTCCCAGGCCTTTGACAAATTCCACGAGATGGGGACTCGGTCTCGTTAACATCTCTTCCAGCTCGGTCTCGGTTTGGATAGCATCAGGCCATGCGGCCTTTGGGATTTGACTCGGCGGTCGGATTTGTGGTTCAGGGCCTGCAGCTTGTTCAAGACCAGCAGGTTTACACCCTCCAAAAGAAACCGTGTTTAAAGAGGATGCTGAACCAGAAAGGCTTTTACCAGAGGGGTCCATAGGCTTGCGCCCCAATGTAACATCAAACCCCAAAGCGACAACGCAAAACGCAAACGCAAGGACCTTTTTCAAAATGATTGACGCCAGACCGGGCCGCCGGTAGATTCCCCGCCGGTTTGGGTTCCAGAGTAGCTCAATGGTAGAGCAGCCGGCTGTTAACCGGCGGGTTACAGGTTCGAGCCCTGTCTCTGGAGCCAATTCGATCGGAATCCGGACTTATCCTAACGTTTACGCTTCACCTTCAACAGTCTGGAGATCTTCCACTTCGTGTCGCAAGCCACAATGGATTTCGAATGCTGACAAGAGCCAATCTGGGATTGATTCTTCCCTCCCCACTGTTCATAGAGGTAGTTGTGCGTTCTTCTTGTTACATTTGATCCCAGAGGCGGTGATACGCTGTTGCGTGCTTAATGCTCAGGAACAAGGGCGCTTCATGCGGCTATGGGTGGAGCCCCAACTTCACCACGCTGCTGGGCAACCCCTCTCCTTGACCTAGCCCGATCAGCCTCGATCGACTCGCGACGAGGCATACGGGAGATTCTCTGCGCGCCGCTAACGATACATCGCCTGTCCCCAACTGGCCGCCCGATCCCAGCTGTTCGGACGCGGCGGTTCAGACGGATTGCGGATCTCGACCAACTGTCCCCGCCAGCAGCGTCCCGAGTCATCGCTCCAATGGACCGTCCAGGTTGCGGCCAGGGTATCGCCGGCACGTGGCGGATCGGACTGGGCTTTGAGCAGTGCCCAAGGGATCGCGTATTCCAGGATGTAGCCTCGCCTGTCGCTATCCTCCCGAAACGCGGCGCGATAGCCGTTTGGATTGGTCTGGCCGCCATGAAAGTCCATGCCGTAGCTGACGTGGAGGCAGTCCTGCTGGCTGGGGGTATGATGCCATAAGGTCAGATGAACCAGCTTTTCGTTCTGATCCTGAAGGCGCGGTTTGACCGGTTGGCCGTGGTAGTAAATCTCCGCATTCGCATCGACCGGCCAGCCCAGGTTGCGGTCGGTCGAGAGGCGCACCTGGATCCCGCCGCCGCGCCACCCTGAGTCGCCGTCCATCGCGGGATCAATCAGGTTGCGCATCGGGGCTGGGTCCGCCACGTGGGCGCCCACGTAGAGGTAATCCGCGTCGTACATCATCGCTCCCTCGACGCCGCAGTCCTTGGCGCCGTCACATTGGCTGCGGAACATCTTCTGTTGGTCCCACTCGGACAGGTTACCGTCAACGACCACCGGTTGGTTGGCCTGCATGATCTCGATCCGATCCCAGCGCGGTTGGTTTGAAAGCGGCAAGTTGTCCGTGCTGCCGGACTTCGTCTCCGGCAGTTGCCGGACGAACCGGTCAGGGGCAAAGGGCAGGCTCTGAATCGGTTCCACCGCATCGGGATTGATGCGAGCGGCGCTGCCAGAGAGGAGACGTTGTGGGCTGTTCGTGTGTCCGCCCAGGAGCTTCGGAGTCGTGAAAACACTACCTTGATACACCTGTACCTCCGTCCCCCGGTCCGGCCCCACCTTGACCCCAAACTCGGTGCCCACGTCCAGCACGCTGGCGTCCCGGGTTTCCAACACGAATCCGCTGGCGGCCTCGGGAACATGCACGACCGCTTGCCCAGCCTGCAGATAAGCTCGCAGGGGAGTCAGGAGTTCGAGGGTAGCGGGGCCTTCCAAGAGGATCCGGGCACCGTTTTGAATCGTTAGTTCCACCGTGCCGGCCTCCAATGAGAGCCGGCCAGGCCCCAGCCGTTGCCCTGGTCGGATGGCCCCCCTGGAGTCCGCGGTCTGCGCCCCCAGGCATCGGGTGATGACCGCCAGCGGTTCCGTCCGCGCTGGCCACAGAAGTGGCACCAGGAACACACCCAACCCGAGAGCCAACACGGCGAAGGCCCAGCCCAACCGGACCAAAGACGACCTGCGCTGCGACAGCCAGGCCAGCCAATTGAAGCTCGATTCTTCCTGCCTCGAACGATGTGGACGAAGGGAACCCGCTTCATCCTCGACGCGGCTAAACTGTGCCAAGGATTTTTCCGCAAGGGTCGGGCCAAATTCCCAGGCGAGACGCGCATGGATGCTTCCGTAGGCCAGCAGGAAGGAACGCGCTTTGTCGTCATGGCGCAGCAGGTCATTCAAACGTCGATTCTCTGGCTCACTCAATGCCTGGAGATAAAACTTTTCGATCAGCCCAGCCAGTTCGGGGGGCACACCATGTTCGGATGACGGCTCGTGGCTCATGCGAGTTCTCCCCGTTTCAGAGTTTGGTTGATGCATTCGAACAGGGCCATCCGGACCCGCTGCATCGTTTTATAGACCGCCTCCACACTCAGACCTTGGGCTTGCGAAAACGACTGGATCGTCTGGTCGCTGTGGTAGTAGTGCCGCACGAGGTCGCGTTGCCGATCGGGCAATTTCTCCAGGCATTGGTTCAAGGCCCGCGCCCGCTCCCGAAGCACCGCATCCTCCTCCATTTGCTGCTGGCCGAGCCGTTCGACGACATCCGGGTCCAGCGTCAATGCCAGCGATTTCTGCTTGCGGTAATGGGCGGCCACCAGGTTGCGGGCGATGCCACACAGCCAGGGCGACATTTCGCGCTGGCAGTCGAATCGATCCCGAATCTTCCAGGCAGTCAGACTGGCCTCCTGAAACAACTCCTCCGCGTCGGCGCGGTTGGGCACGAGCGTGGCGATGAAGCGATAAAGCCCGCTCTGGCACTCGACGTACCGCTCGATAAACTGGTCATCCCGACTGCTGGTCATATCTGTCGCGCGGCCTGGGTGAAGGCCTCGTCAGGCGCCCCATGCGGCCTCGTCTGCGAAGTATTGTCGAAATCGCCGGAAATTGGACAAAAAAGATGTCCAATTCCAGCGGAACCCGAAAATACACGGCATGAGACTCACGCTCTTAAGCGCCCTGCTGTGTGCAAACGCGGCATTTGCCGCGGAACCGACGACTGCACCGGTGAATAGACACGTCTGGGACCATGCCGCGCTCAAGCGTTGTTCCAGCCCCTATCGGCGCGAGGTCGTGACGCAAGTCGCTGATCACCGCGCAGCTGCTTGCCGCCGGGATGGAAGCCGACGCGCGCATGGCAGATCGGCACCGAGTGGCACCGGCCCTTCGTGGAATCGGTTGTTGCGCAAAGCCGCCGCAGCGATGGTCGAGAGGAACCATACTTAGAACGCCTTTGCGAGCGGACGGGCACCCCATCCGTCGAACCGCTCCCGTTGAAAGGCAACACGGTGACCATGCCGGAGGTAAAGCTCTGGGGCATCGCCACAATCGAATGCGAAGGGCCACCGGCAGATCCCCTGCCTTCGGACTTTCGGCCGCAGTTCCCCGCCCCCCGGATTCCCGATGTCACGGCACCCATCCAGGCAGCTAAGGCCAGCCCGTGGGTGCACCACGCCCGGTGTGGCAAGCCAGTCAGCGGGGATCCATGGCTATCGGGATTGGGGACTGCTTGGTTTGCCTGCGGCCGCGGTTGCCTGGACGCGAATCCGGACGGGCTGGCTGTAGGACCGGGCGCCATGGTTGTCACGGGCCCGGGCCTCGATGGTGAATTCTCCCTCGGCGGTTGGTTGCCAATCGCACGAAAACGGCGGCTCGGTGGCGTGGCCGATCATTCTCTTGTTGGCGTAATAATCCACGCGCTGGATCCAGCCGTCCGGGTCCTTCGCCTCGACGCGCAGCGTCACCGTGTGCCGTGGCTGGACGGGTCCGGGGTTGGATGATATCTGGATCGAAGGTGGGCCGTTAGGAGAACCGTGCCGGGTGGCTGCGCAGAGATACGCATAGGTTGCGGCGGCTGGGGCAATGTTTTGCCAGACCGTGTATTCGCCGCTGGCCACGGCATAGCGGTTATCGCACCACATTTCCGCCAGCGGCCACGAATCTTTTGCGGGGTAAAGCCGGTCGTAGGCCCAAAACGCCGCATAAACCGAATTGGGGTGCATGAAGTCTTGAGTGGACGGGCCGTACGGTACGATGCCCGGCTGAAAGTCCCGGTATTCCAGCGCCCAGGCGTCGAGGTTTAAAACCTCGCGCGGGCACCGCTGGCCCAGGCCGGTCACCCACGTCATGTTCAGCGGATTGCCGCCCAGGAAGAAGTCGGCAGTAGTGAACACCGCCGCCAGATAGTCCGGCTTGCCTGTCAGAGCGTGGGCCAACATCGCTTCGTGAGGCACCGGCGTGGTCAATTTTCCGAGAAATGACGGCAGGTGTGGATCACGGCCAACGCGATACGTGTGTCTCCGGGCAGGCTCCAGCACATAAGCATCTGCTGCCTTCAACACCGCTCCTTTAATCGCCTGCTTCAGTTCAGGGTCGCCCGCGCCATGAGGGAGCGTGGCGTAGGCAAAACAGGCCCAGGTGGACCAACCGCCATTCCAACTGGAACCGATGGTCTGATCGGCGGACTTCACCGCGTTCGCCTCTTTGAATTTGAGGTGGAAGGCTTCCTCCCCGGTGAGCTTGTACAGCCACGCCGACGCGTACGCTTTCGCTTCAATTGGGCCGTCGTGGGCTTCCGCCCAGGCGTAGGCCGACCTCGCTTCACGAGTCCAGTCGGCGATGGCGGCTTCGAGTTGCTGGGTTTGGCTGGAGATTTGCCGGCAGCAATAAGCCAGGTTCGCCGCCAAACCAGCGTAGCCGTAGGTCATCTCGGCGGTCGCTCCCTGCACGACCCATTTTCGGCTATCCTCGTACGAAGGATAGCCGTTCTGCTCGGGAAAGTCCCCCTCGGCGTCGCCATCCACTCGGCCGCCTGTAACGCCGCCATCAAACACCGCCCGCGACCTGCGGTAGTAATGGATGAGCCAGGCCGCCTCATCCAGGAGGTCAGGCAATCCGTTCCCGCTCTCCGGAAGGTTCAACTCGCCGTCGGAAAAATTGCGCGGCGCCAGCTCAAACGCGAGCAGGAGGTAACGTGGCACAATGCTATGCGAGCCGTAGCCGTCCCAATCCCCGGCATCGTGGTACCACCCCCAAACCGGGTGACTGATGTGGCCCTCATGGGTGTCGGCCTTGCGTTCCCAACTCGTGTACGGCCGCTTCAGTTCGATCCCCGCTCGATGGTGGTAAAGCCCCCGGCAGGTCACATAAAACGCATCACGGTAGACATCTTCACTGATTCGGAACGGATACGAACACCCCAGGCCTTCGACCGCCAGCACGTATTCTCCCGGTTGCCCAAAACTGGAAAAATCGCATTCGCAAACGTCCGCATTCGACCAGTTCTGATGCGGCACATCCTTGGGCACGGCTGAGTCGATGTGCGTTCGCGGCGTCCGCCGTTTCACCTTTCCACTGAACGCGACATCGGACCCGCGAGCGGCCACTAGGTGAAACGGCCGGCCCTCCAAGGCCGCCAAATCGAGTGGGCCGCGATCTCCCATCCACTGGCTTAAATAGCCGACCTTCACGGGCGCCCTGGGAGCATACCCGAGTTGGTTCACGTGTACCGCTTCGGATCGCGTTGAACGGAAGTCATACCGAATGGGCCACGTCTTCAGGTTGCCCGCGAGGTTGCCAACGCTCAGTTCATAGCTCTTGCCGGGCTTGAGTGGCTGCGAAAAGAAGAGGTACAAGTAATGGTTGTTAACCACTTCTCCTGAGCCCCCGGCAAAGTCGCTGCCTTTGGATTTGCGACCGATGTCGGTCGGGTGCCTGCCGCCGCCAAAATCGGGATCGTCGTCACTGCGCAGCGTGTAGTTTGCAGTCTGAGCAGCCGCCGGCAGGTCGAGCGGCCATCGGTGGACCACACAACGATTCCGCGGTTCGTGGTAGCCGCTGTGCTTGACCCAACCATCGTTAAACTCCAGCCAGAGGATGCGGTCGCTCACCACGGCGACATCGATCAGGTCCGCGCCGTCCGGACTGCCGCCAGGATCGGCCTGAACGCCCCAAGGCGGCGCGAGCCAGAAAGAGGATGCGAGCAGGCAAAGGGCAGCGCACCGAAGCGGGTCGGCTGGCCGCGCAACGGCTGATGTCTCCGCCCCGGCGCATTCACGGATGAGGGCTGAGAGGCCGGGGCTGCACACTGCAGCACCAGCACTTCTTCGAGTTAAGAAACGGCGAGTCATGGCTTTTCGGATGGAGGGTGCAGTTGTTCGCACGTCGTGAGGAGCAATGCCCAGTCTCCATCTCCGGGCGGCTTGGGCGAGGTCCACTGCGGGCCGGTGGCTTCCTCCGGCAACTTGATCCAATGACCCGTGCGCGGGTTGAACCAGCGCGCGCGATAGCTGTTGGCCCCAGCCAGTTTGACGGTCATTTGCATCGGGCTCGGCAGGTAGAGGGCATAGACCACTCCGGGCTCTGCCAGGCAGATCGCCGACACCATGACATCCCGTTCCCGCGCATGGCACAACATCCGCTCGTACTTTTGCCAGAAAGCGACGTTGAACCGTTTGAGGTCAAAGGCGGGATTCCGCACGTCATCGGGTCGGGCTGCAGGCCACGGATTCAGGTAAAGCTTGAAGTCCGGCGTGGTCTTGACGGGCTGTCCCCACGGCCGGTCTTCGTTGCGGCCATAGACCAGCACGCGGAGGCGGTTGACCTTGAGCGCGGCCAGGCGGTCAATGGCCTGGCGGATGACCGCATCGTCTTCCCAACCCATGAGATAATAGGTCGTGGTGCCATTCCAGAAGTAGTGTTCGCCCGTGCCCGCATAGAGGAAATGCTCCGGATACTGTGGGTCCACGCGCAGTTGGCCGCGACGCTAACGAGCAGGTTCGTGAAGTCGCATCTTCTCCCTGCCGCCCGAGGACCTTTCGCTGGCGCGAGAATGCCTTCGTGGAGTGTCCCATCACACAGGGCCATTTGATTTTCCATAATCTTCAAGGCGGTACGTGCGCCTCGCGGGCGCCGTGCAGGGGTGTGCTCCACTTCCTGCGCCAGAACCCAGGGTGCGGTGCGCGTGCGTTGTCTCAGGGGCGTTGTCATGGGTCAGAACGGACGCGGCAGCGCTATGCAGCCGTCCGTTTCCATGGTTGCGGATTGGCCGTTGACCAGGACCTCGGGTGAGTTCATTCCGCGCACCTGAATCCTTGCTGCTAGTGGGCTTTGGGCGTCACCTGGACGTGCGGCGTGCTCAATCGCCAGCCGGCGTTCCTTGAGCCAGGCGGTTACGCGCATCATCCCGACCTTGCCGTGCGGCTCGACCGTGATCCCGCCCGGGAACTCCAGCCTCCAGGAGGTGGTGTCCGGAAGGGGCGTGTAGGCCACAAAGGCGCCGGTGATCGGTTCGAACTCGATGCAGGCCATGCGGCCCGGTTCGACAGTTAGGACCGCGCCGCCCTTCTCGACGCGGCCCGTGCGGCTGAACTGGGCCAGGGTGGTTTCCCGCTCCACATCCTTGGCCAGATAGGGCCAGGTGCCGTTCACGCGGCGATACGGAAAGCACTGGTCGGTGGGTGTCTGCCGGTCCCAATCGCCTGTGTAGCCGGGCTTGAAACCGGCCTCGAGCGTGTCCGCTCCGGAAACGAGTTTTGCGTGGACTGTCTTCCCCGCGGCGTCCCAACGCGACTCCACGCTTACACCGGCGATGTGCTGCTGAAACGCGGCGAAATCCTTGAACTCGGTGGCGTCGCCCACTTCAAGGGCGAAGCCCCCCCAGGCTTCGTCGAGGTCGGCGCGGTTTCGGTCAAGCGGCGCTCCGGAGCGGTAGTTGAAGAGGTTCAACACCAGCGTGGTCTTGAGCCTGCCGCCGCCCTGCAGTTCGGTGAGTTCGCCTTCGTCGGTGAGGAGGACCTCGGTGTCACGGCCGAGATCGGTGGCGCCGGGGAGCGGCATGATGCCGATGAATGTCACGCCGTCTTTGATGGTGAAGCGCTGGCCGAATGCGCCGCGAACGGGCCACTCGGTTACCTGGCGCCCATCCAGATGAATCTCCCAGGTGGGCTTCGGTTGCAGATCGAGCAGCGCAATGGAAGTCTGCACGCTGGTAACGTGGGTGGGCAGGGCGCGATCCCCCGAGTAATGGAGCCTCGGGTACGGCGATGTGAAGGCGAGCAGCTTGTTGCGATGCTGCAGCGAGGCGATGAACCCGCCTTGCTGGCCAATGCCGCCGTTGGGATTGCGCTGTTGCGTCCCGTGCCAGAGGCTGTCGAGGAACTCGGTGCGATTGACGCCGAAGCGCGCGAGCAGCGTGCCGACTTGTTCCGTGCGGTCGGCGTGTCGGTCATCGCGCCGCCATTGAGCCATGAGCGGCACGGTTTGATTGCCGATGGCGACGTCAATCGTGGCCAGGCCGTAGTGTTGGCCCAGATAGGCGCGCTTCCAGAGCGGCGTGGCGCCGAACTGGCCCCATTGCTTGTAGCTGGCGGTCATCCCGAACGGCAGCGGCTTGTCGTCCACCACATTCGCCAGCCATTCGTCCGCCCAGGGGCCTTGGAGCGTCTGCTGCGCGATGACACCGGGGTCCGCATCGTGGCCCAGCATCGGCATGCCGCCGGGAATGTTCTGGCGCCCCGCGTCGGTCAGCGCGCCCCTCTTGGAAAGCGTGTGAACGATGTGCTTGGTGCCGTCTTGAATCGCCAGCAAATAGGCAATGCCGGTCCGCCCGGACGATGAGACAAAGCGTTTGAGCGACGGATGGTAGAGCGCCGCGAGTTCGCCCACCGACTTGGCCAGGATGTTCCGTCCCATCATGCGGTCGAACGACGTAGGCCCGAAGTCGGCGAAGACTTTTTGGTCCTTGAGCGAGATGGAGAAGTAGTAGTGGTCGATGGACTCCTGCGTGCTGCCGTCGAACCAGCACCAGGTGCGCAGGGGCCATTGCTCCAAACCGTAGCGGCCTTCGGCGAGCATCGCTTCCGAGCCGAGGATATGCCCACCGAGCAGCGTGCCATTGGCGGCCCAGTGGTTAAGTTCATCGTGCCCATCGCGCGGCAGTAGGTGCGATAGACGCTGGCGTTGCCGCGCCAATCGCCGGTGCGTTTGATGTAGTCCTGGTTTTGCTGGCCTCCGATGTAGCCCTGGACCAGGTCCTTGATGTCGCGGTCCGGCATGAGCCACGCCCACCAATAGAGCTTCCAGTGCTCGCGCACCGGCTCCGGCCAGGTGTCGCTGAAGAGCATGTAATCCTGCGTCATTTCGGCCGCCTGGAAGCCGTCCCAGGTGCGCGGCGGCTTGGCGAGCATGGCATCCATCCATTGGCCGTAGGCCTCCGGTGTGGCCGGGTAATCCTGGATGTGGCCCAGGGCCTTGAGTTCCTGCACGCGCTGCCATTGCCAGTCGGGCATCCACGCGGGACGCTGGAAAGCATGCTTGGAGGTGAAAGCGAGGAGCTGCCCGGCCGTCGGCATGACCGCCGTGGGTGCGCCACGCTTCCCGGAGGGCAACGTAACTGCCAAGTCGCCAGCGAGGGTCGCCGCCGGTGCGACCTTCAGCTTCACGAGCAATCGGGGCGCATGGATGATGATGCCGCGTCCGCCAGTGGCCGTGCCCCATTCGTAGCCCCCGTGCCAGTAACCCAGGTCGTAGGTTTCCCATTTGCGCAGCACCAAGCCATTGCCATCCAATGTCTTCAACCGCTCGGCCAGCGTCGTGCCGAACGCGGAGTCCGTGAGCAGTGCCGTGAGGTCAAGCCGGCCTTCCGGTGACCGGGTTGACACTTCGGTCGGGCCGAACTGTCGGGAAAAGCAGTCCTCGTTTTCATCCCGGGCGCCAAAGTGCTTCCAGTAGGCAACGCCGTTGACCGACGCGTTGAAGGTGGGTCCGCGCTCGCGGTCCGCGGTCCAAGGCTGGCGCAGGACCCAGGCCACCGCGTGCCAGCGGGGCTGCTCCTTCTCCCAAGTGTCGCCCAGGAACGACATGCCCGGCGGCTCGGCATACCCTTCGGCCCACAATTCGGTGGCGCGGTGCGGCAGGATCAGTTCGACCCTGTCGACGGCAAAGCCTTTGCGCAGCTCGTCGGCGATGCGTTGGGCGCAGCCGGGAAACCGCACCAGGACCGAGCGATGGACGGCATCGAACACGATGGCCCCCGGTTTGGCGCCGCCGTCACGCTGGGCGGGGGACCAGACCGCATTCGATCCAGTGCCGCCGGGATTGTGCTGGGTCTCCACGACCAGGCCATCACCCGCCAGGACGACAGGTGTATTCCAGAAGGCACGGAACCCGGAGATGCCGGCGAGTTGGGGCTGGTCGAAGGTGAGGCACTCCGCCCCGCCCATTTGCCACGCGGACGCGATCCATCCGAAGAGAGCGGCAAACGCGGCCAACCGCAATGAGGCGTTGCCACGGCAGCGCAGGAAGATGCTCATAGGGACAGGCCTATTCTGTCGTGACGCCTTGGAAATCATCGAAATAGTATAGGCCGTCGCCGGGTTCGTCATTCCTGCCGCCGATGCAGAGTGCCACTTCGATCAAGGCCTCGGGCCTGAAAACCGGGCTGGTGTCGGGCGAGTCCGCGTACCTGGCGTTCTTGACCAGTTTCGAGAAGGGAACGGTCACGATACGCGGGTTGGTGTCACCCTTCTTTGGCACATACGTGTAGTCCCATAGGTCGTGGATGTTTTTACCCTCAGCATTGGCGATGTTCAGGTTAACCAGCAGGGCGCGGCCGGAGCCGTCGGGCTTGAACCAAAACTGCAGCGCGTTGCAGCCTGCCAGGTTCCATTTGGATACGCGGCAGATCGGGGAGTAGAACCTATCGTCGGATTTCCTGGTGGTGTATTCGACTTTGAGGCTGAACTGACCGCTGTTCTTGATCGTCGACCCGCGGGTCTGCCGAATGCCGCCGCCGTGCGGGGGCTTATACCACGCTTTCGCCAACTGCTGGTCATTCGTGTAGGACTCGAAGTCATCGACGATAACGACCTTAGTGTCCGCCGGACCCACGGCATCGCGTGGGCAGTAGAAGCGCAGGCACTGGATCTGTTGGCCCAGGTCCTCGCCCTGCAGTTCCAACGTGTGCTGGCCGCCGGCGAGGTTCTGGGCCAAAGTCACCGCATTCTCCACTCCTGGTGCCTGCCTCGAGGGGGTGGCGATGTCCGTGCCCTGCAGCCATGCTTTCCAGGTGATGGTGTGACCGCTGGGCAGGGGCTGACGATATCCCGCGACACAGTAGGCGATGTTCCAGTCGTCGGGCTCGATCACAACCCGGCCGGACCTGGAGACGAATCGGCTGGCCAGATCACCCTCGCCATCGTCACCCGTAACGCTTCCCTTAAGCACAAAGTGGCCCGACTTGCCGTCCGGTGTGATGCTCTGCAGCGTCAGAGCCCACTCTTCAGCCACCAGAGGCGACTGGTTGCCCACACGCAGGAGCAGCGGCCAGTCACGTCCTGGCAGCGACGACGACCTGCTGAAGCAGTAGAGCGAGGCTATGGCCGAGGGTTTCCGGCCATCGACCAGCACCGCCACCTGGCCCTTGGCCTCGGGCCTGAACACCAGATCAGCGCGAGTGCCCGTCCACTGAACGCGCAGCGAGTTCTGGCCGGGCGTGGTTTGCGGAATCATCGCGCTGACGCCCGCCGCGTTGTGCGGGTCGTACCCGTCTTTGGCCGGCAGAGGGGCCAGATAGAGCTTGATCAGTTCGGCCATGAGCCAGTCGCCGCGGGCGTTCAGGTGAATGCCGTCGCGGAGCATGTCCGATGCCTTCGCTCCGGTTGCCTTCATGTAGTTCTTCCATAGACCATGGACATCAGCCAGACAGGCGTCGTAGCTGGCGGCATTGGAAGGCAGGAAGCTGTTGTTCATCCAGGCATCCCACTGCCTGGGGGTCAACTTGGTTGGGTCGGCGACTTCGCTAAGGGCCTGGTCTTTGGTGATGTGGTCGGTCTGTTCAATGATGTCGGCGCAGGTTCGCTGCCGGATCCGGCGGAAGAGGTTCTCGTATTCAATGTGTGAGCCGTAGACATGGAAGATGATCAGGTCGGGCTGGAAGGGATAGATGTCCGCCTCGGCGGTCTTCACCAGACGTTCTGAGCCGTGGCCGGAGATGGCGCGGTTCTCGATCACCAGCTTGGCATTGGGGTAAGTGGTGTGAAGATACCTGGACACCTCTTTCCACCAGTGCTGCGACTCCGCTGAGGTGATTGATTGCCCATAGAAGACGATCTTCACCGTGTTGCGCTTCTGAGGGGTGCTCTGGTCCATCAGCGTGATGGACCGGCGCAGGTGCTCCCGCTGCTCGATATCCGGATGCCAGGCCGGTGGGGGCGGGTAGGTCTCGGCCAGCGCATGGCCGACCTGGCCGAAGCACGCGACAGAGAGAGCGGCAGAAATGCACGTTGCGGTCTGGATGTTTCTTGCTGACGTATTCACTCAGGTTGAAGGTTCATTTTAAGCTGGTAGATTCCTGGGGAAGAGTCCTCAAAGCGGCACCTCCACCTCGTCTAGTGCCATTCAGGGTGGTGATTCACCTTTTGGGACTTACGACTGAAGCAGTGACTTCGCCGGAGAGAATATCGACCCATTCAACGCGCCAATCGCCTTTCGGGATATTCACCTTGGGGGCAATGGGGCCGTCGCCGGGAAACCATGCGGCATAGGCGTGATCGGTCCAGGCCAAAGCATTCCAACTGTCCGCGCCGCCGACCACCACGCCGTTGTCCGGTTGCATTAACTTGAAGGGGATAGCGTTCATGAAATCCAGGAGGATTTTCAATTGCTTCCGCAACGCCGGACTGCCTCCGCCGTCATAGCTGGCGTTGCGGAACCTCGGTGTTGCCGAGCCATCCTCATGTCCAACGGTGAAACTGAAGTCGAGGTGCGCGTAAAGGCCTCCGCCCGAAAGCAGGAAACGCCAACCCTGGGTACGGTAGTCATCATCCTTGGTTCCGTTAAAGCTGGTCTCATTGAAAGCCAGAATCTTCGGGAGTGCGGGGTTCAGGCGAAGAATCTCCGCGTTTGCGTCATAGTGCACCCTGAAAATCGAAAGCGCCCCGAAGTACTTTTCCAGGTCGTCATGGGTGATCACTGTCCCTTGATTGCAGATGTCCACGCCCAGCAAGTGCCGGCTGGGCAGCCGTGATTCCTCGGCGGTGACCCATTCGGACACGCGCCGGATCCCACGAGCACCGCGGGTTGGCCTTGCCACAAGAAATACCGCGGATTCACGGGATGCACCCGGAGCCATCCATCGGCAGTCGTGGAATCCCCGGCGCGGCCCAGACCGGGCGGGATGAGCAAGGACGCGATCACGAACAGCAGCCGCGAGTTACAGGGAAAGCAGGGCAGGTGCACTCTCATGTCCTCCCGTTATCGAGACTGTCGTTCGGTTGCTGGCGTGGGAGAACAGATTATCAGGCCGGCGGGTTGCTGGCCCCGGCTGGCCCCAAGGGCGTTGTGGAATTCGTAGCAGTCGGCCCGGTAAAGCGTGTCTTCCAGCCAGAGCGGTTCCCCGGCGCAGCCTACCGCCCGCACCCTCAAGGCTGGAGCACCGGCCCTGACGCCGAGGAGCCGGGCGTCGGCGGCCGACACGCTCACCGCCCGGATCTGCTGTTCGGCAGCGTTGACCGGGAGGCCGTATTTCTGTGTCAGGACCGAGTAGAGCGACCCTTTGAGATCCGATTTGCTCAAATTGGGACACAAGCGGCCCACCAGATGGCGCCGTTCGAGGATCACTGGCTCCTTGTCGGCCAAGCGCAACCGCTCGCAATAATAGAGCGCATCGGTGTCCGCCGGCCGCAAGGCGCGACGCACGAAGTCGTCCACGTCCCGCCCCTGAAGGGACTCGAACCGCAGCAGACGGGTTTCTGGTTTCTTGCCGGCCAGAGTCGCCCTGCGCGTGAAACTCATGAGCGACTGCAGGTCGTAATCCAGAACCCGCTCGCGCACGAAGGTGCCGACGCCTTTGCGGAACTCCAGCGCGCCGGCAACGACCAGGTGCGAGAGCGCTTTATTGGCGGTGACTCGGCTGACACCGAAGCGTTCGCTGACTCCGCGTTCGGTCAGGAACTGCTGGCCTGGCGCGAACTCGCCTTTCCGAATGAGTTGCTGAAGCAGTTCGTTCAACTGCTGATAAACGGGGTCACGAACCAGCCGCCCTCGGTTGGCCAGATTGGACGTATCAACTTGTGGCATAGCCACCATATAGCGATGTTGTCACCGGACTGTCAACTGGTTTATTCACGAATGGTGCAACGCCCGGAGCGACCCGATACGCGCCGGGCTCATGGGGGGAGGTCAAAGAGAGTGGTTGTCCAGCAGCGTGGCGAAGTTGGGACTCCGTCCGCCGCTGGCGGGGGCAGTTGGTCGAGATCCGCAATCCCTCCGAATCCCTCCGCAACAACCGCTGGGAGCGCGCGGCAAGCTGGGGTAAGGCGATTTATCGTTGAGCTGCCTCAGTTCGCCATTTTGCTGATTTCGACGGTGGTGAGACTGCGCCCGAGGACTTTGAATTCGTCCGTGGCCACAGTGGCAGTTCCGCCACCCGGGCCAAGGTCGAGCCCCAACCGGTTGCTGGTTTTAGTGCGTCGGGCGAGCTTGCCGGTGGCGATGAGTTTACCATTCATATGCAGTCGCTGTCCGCCGGGGCCGACGGTGGTAATGACCTGGTGCCATTGGCCGTCGTTGAAGGCGTCCGAGGTTTCGAGCGCCCGGTCGCCTTGAAGTTGGAATCGCACCTTCCCGCTTTCCAGTGAGACGATGTGGTCACTCCAGCGGTTGTTGTAGCTGGAGTAGCGTTTAGCTTCGCAAAGACGAACCGTCTGGTTGGTGGTCTTGAACCAGAAAGCCACGGTGTAGTCGGTGTCGGGCAAGCGCAGTTCTTCGTCAATGGGAAACAAGGCCGGCTCGAACTGGCCCTTGGCCTCCAGTTCAATTGCGCGACCGGTCCTGCCCGGCACACGGCGAGCGGTACCCGTGAGACGGCCGAAGACATCGCCGCCGGTCTTGCTCCACGATAGCACGCCGTCACTTTCCTCAAAGCCGAAGTCCGCGATAACTTCAGGCCGTTGCCCTCTCGGTGTTTCTAGGTTTCGCTTCGGGCCGGGCTCGGGGTGAAGGAACTCCGGCAGGATCGCGCGGCGGTCGAGGCCCGGTGTTTCCCAGCAGAACCTCGCCACGGCGTTGGTGGCGAAGCCAGCCTCGAGGCGGAGGTCATACCGTTCACCCGCCTGAAGCGGCACCTCGGCGTAGATGCCTTGGGGTTGAGGAAGGCCAAACGTGGTATTGCGATAGAGCCCGGCATCGGTGTCCAAAATCAGGTTGCCTGCGATCCACAGCTTCACCCAACGGGGCCGCCCCGGTGTGCCCCAGCCTTCCCCGCGCCAGGGAGCGTAAGACTCAAAGACAAAACGATACAGCTCCGTTGTGAGCGCTTCGACTTGGCCGGTCCACCGGACCGAGAAACTGCGCGCCTCGATGCCTTTGGGCAGAGAGTTCTTGTCATTGGACCACCAATAGAAAAACACCAGTTTGTCGGTGCGGGTAAGCACAGGCTCCCCGGAACAGTCGGGGGTCTTGAAATACTCGCCCTTCAGGCCGGTGCCATCGCGCTTAGCCACGTGGGTTGCGGCCGCCGTCAGCCTGATCTCGCCGCTGGCGCGATGCCACCCTTCCCAGCCCTTGATGCGATAGATGGGCGAGCCACCGGTGGAGTTGAGCGCATAGTAATAGGTGTCACCGGTCTTGGGATCCGTGGCGAGATGACCAGTCGGATACTCATTGGTGTTCTCCTCCCCGTATTCCTCCTTGCGCAGGCTGTCGCTCGGAACGCGCAGCAGTTCGTCTACAAAAAGACCATCTTCAGTCCAGACACTCGGTCGGGCGGCTTCCTCATCGGAGGCATCGCCCCAGACGATGCAGCCATGGGTGAAACCGACCAGGCCACGCGGCATCGCGGTTGTTCCGAACTCGTGATCATCGTCCGAGCTGTGCTTGCCGACACTCCAGAGCGGCTTCCCTGCCTTGTCCCATTTTACGAGTCGGTCGAAGGCCGAGCACGAGTTGTAATACCACGCGCCGTGGTTTTCGACGCCTTCGTTGGGATTGCTGAGGCTATCGGAGATGCTCCCATACCAACTCCGGTCGGCGGCGCGTCGGCAGTCCAACGGATGGTAAGCTCGGCCGTTCTCTCTCCAGGGTTCGACCTTGGTCGCCTCGCCCCAGGCATAGACTGGAGTGCCTCCTGCGGTGAATCGCGAGGGCGTGGCCTGATGGCCGGCCTGAGAGCGTGTTCCAAACGGTGTCGTGCGCAAGGTAAGATCGGTGGGATCAATGTACCCCCCTACCACATTGCGGTTGATGGGCAGGATTTCGCCATCGGATACCTGTCCATCATCGTTCAGGTCGTTCCAGATCACCGCGCGACTGTCGGAGCCGCTGCTGGCATTGCTGGGCCGCACCTGCTTGGTTGCCGGATCGTACACGCAAAGCGTCAGGGAACTCATGCTGCCGTTGTAGATGTAAGTGCGTCCCTTGTGTTGGAAGACGGTCGGGACCGTGGAGCCGTGGGAGCTGTTGTTTCCAAAGAAACGATTGCCCGCGAAAGTGTCCTGATAGACCTCCACCAGGCGCGAGGTCTTCTGATCATAGTCAACCTCCCAACGGAGCAGTCCGGGTAAATCGGCGTTCGCCCGTGTCCAGACAAAGCGCGGATTGTCCGGTTCGGGACAGGCTATAACTCCATAATGCTGCGCGCCGATCCACTCGCGCAACAGCCTCCCATCCGCGGCAAAGCGCGCGGTGCGCCGGGGCGGCGTGTGGTTTCCTTCCGTCACCACGAAGCCGCCCTCGGCATCGGGCTCGATGTCGGTCAAACCGCGGAAATCCGTCGGCATATAAGCTCCGTCACCCCGTCCGGCCGTCCGGCCAATGGCCTTCACGAGTTGGCCGTCCGCCGTGAAGCGTTTGACCTGGTGGTGCTTCTGCCTTGAGCCGGGCGTGATCTTCACCCCCGCCCCCATGTCCGGTGCCTTGCCATCGGCGAGGTCAGGCACCGGCGCTACTGCAGTGCCTTTCGCCAAGTCGCTGTTCTCCGCCACGAAGAGATTGCCCGTCTTGGGACTGACCGCGAGCCGCCACGGGCTCTGCAACCCGTCCGCTGGAATGACGACGCGCGGCGTCTTGTCCTGCCGGCTGAACGCAACAACGCGGCCCTGGGCGATGGCGTACACGCTGCCATCGGGCGCGACCGCGATCCCCGCCAACCCCACGATACCCACGGCCTTGTCCACCTGTCGGCCATCCTGGGCGTCGAACCAGACAACGGCATCGTGCTGCGGGTAGGCCGCCACCAGCAGTCCGTTCGCCCTGTCGCCAGCGAGGTCGTGCGGGCGCTCCGCGATGTTGCGCTTGCGCCGGGCGTCGTCGCTGGTCCCCGCCGGAGCTTGGTAACCTTCCCAGCGCAGATTCCAAGGCCTAGGCTGCGAGTCGCTGCCGGTGAAAACGCGGCCCGAGGCGGCGTCGGAGCCATACACCGTACCATCGCGCATCAGCTCAAAGAGCCGCCCATTGACCAAGGTCAGAGCCTCACCGCCGCCCATCCACGGGTCGGCTTGGTTACGGTCGTTGACCCAGAGGGTGCGTCCATTGAGATCGGTTTTCACGCCCCAATGCCCTCCCTCGTTGACCGATCCCTGCCGGTAGAGGCCGGTGGCGTCAATAGCGGCGGCGTTGGGCGATTGATGATTGCCCGTGGCCTTTTCCCAAACCGGGTCCACGTTCTGCCCGACCTGCGTGATGAACTCGGCGCGCAGCCCTTCGGTCTCGAGCAGTTTCCAGGCGTAATCGCCGGCAGGTAGCGCGTGGCCGTAGCGATCAAGTCCGTCCCAAGTGATTGTGTGTTGGCCTTTCGCCAGCGGTTTGCCGGTCAGAAGGGTGCGCACCATGCGGCCCTCGACATCGTAGAGCGCGAGCGAGACGCGGCCGTCTTTGGGAAGAGTGTAAGTAAGTGTGGTATTTGCCAGAAGAGTCCGGCATATGAACACGGAAATCAGACAGATCGTATGTAGTCTCATGGTGTGAGCAAATGAAGTTCCAGTTACGCAGCGTGTTAGATGCTGCCGCAATCCCTATTTCCAATTGAGGTGCCACCCCCGGCCTGCGATGGCGTGGCGGATTCCGTCAACTTCGATTCTGACGGATTCATTTCGGAAGTTCTCGACCACCCAACTGCCGTCCTTGAATAAGTAAAGGGCGACACGAGCAGGCGCCCGAAACGACCGATGCAAGGGTGCCAAAAGCGTTGCTCGCAGCGCATCCAGTTCGTCCTGGGGCATGTCGAGTAATGATTCGGGATTGCCGGGCACAGGCAAAACCTTCACGTTTTTCTGCTTCAAGAGAGAATTGCCCTCCAATCTGCTGGCCAACGCATCCGTGATCAGCACCGGTCTTTCCGATGCGACAAAGACCGTCAGTTTTTCCACAAACAGCGGATCTTTGAGTGCATGCGTAGAGAAGAATGCGGCGGACGCATTGGTGGGGAACTCATGGCAGAGTGCCAATGGCAGGCCGAGCATGCCGACGAAATCGAATAGCCAGCCGGACACGGATTTGCCGCGACCAGTCTCGGCATCGCTGTTGGCGGGCTTGTAAGCCGCTATGCCGGTGATAGGGCGCCGACGCACCTGCTCCGCGACTTCGAACAGCTCGGGAATATTGGCCCTCAATGTCTCTACATTCTTGGGTCCGGTTTCCTCCAGGAGCGCACCGTAGCAGAACAGCATGGACTCGCGCGCGCCGCCCAGGATGGTCTGGCGGGCCTGCTCCAAGTCAGTATGCTCGGTCGTGCCATACGGATCATACCAACCACCGCCACACTTGCTGCCGCCAATGCCCCCCAGCCAGCGCATGATGAAGAAGCCTTCATATTGAGGGGTCTTGCCCCAGGTGCCGCCGTAATCGCGCAGTTCCGTGCCCACCCAGGTCCGATCAAAATCAGCGGCTTGGCGCACGACATCGTAGCCTCGAACGTGAAACTCGTCGTACCACTGAGGATACTTGATGATCACCTTGACCTTGGGATTTACGCGCCTGGCCGCAGCCAAGATGCAGTGACGCGACACCTGAAGCATCAATTCGCAACGATAGTCTGCCCAACTGTCTCCAGGTACCCGAAAGGTCTTTTCACCGACCTTGACAGTTCGCGCGATTCGAGCCGCACTGCAATCGGCGCATTCACAAACAGTAAACCAGTAGTCGTCGATCATGATCTCGTCGAACAGCCCGGCAGTGTATTCAAAGATGGCTTGCAGCTTTTCCTGGGTGGGCAGATCGGTGTAGCAGGAGATCTCCTTCCATGCTTCGCACGGCTTCCCGACGTGCGTTGTTGTCACGCAACCAGAGACTTCAATTCCGGCTTTGCGAAACTGTGCAGCCGCATGCTTCAGGAAATTGGCATCGGCTCGAAATCCGCCGCGAAACGTCTCCAAATATACCTTGGTGACAGCCGTTTCCCGGCACCAGTCGATACAAGCGTTGATGCCTTCGTCCGAGGACAAGTGCTGGTGCACTTGCTGGGCCATTAACAACGTCGAAAGGCGATGGACAGATTTCCTTTGCTGGGCCAACCGCCAAAGGTCAGGCACCTGCGCCGTACTGGTTCGCTGCTCAATAGACGCAATTTCGCCAGCCTGACTCGGACATGGCAAGCCGCTGAGGGCCCAAATGATCGTCACAACGATCGCAAAGGCATTGCAGTGAATAGAGGTCTTCATATGTAAATCAAGGAGAGTGATTTAACTCATCACACTGGATGGATTGCCTTTGTTTGCTGGCGTACAAATTAGATACAGCAAAGCTCCAATGGAACCGGTGGCCAATGTGAGCGTTGAGAAGGCAATCAGTGTGATCGTTAGAAGTCTGCGTTTCATGGTTGAAGAGACAGCGAGGGTTGCATCGCGTTCGGGTCGAGCCAGGTCACCTTTCCTTTGTCCGCGACCTGCTCGATCCAATGGACCGTTCCGGCGGGGCGGGCGCGAAGGCGGTAATCGCCGAGGCCGGGCACGGTGACGATGACTTCGCGCTCGATGCCGTCGGCGGCCCAGGCGCCGATGAGCCAGCGCGACGCGCCGTTGATCCGGCGGACAAGCACGCGGGTGTTTTTGTAACCGGTGGGAAACTCGTAGGCCGGCTGGTCTTTGTTCCAGGCGTGCGGCTGCGGGCCGGGCAGCAGCTGGCTGTTACGCAGGTCCGCCTCGATCCACGAGAACAATGCGTGCGCGTGGGACACCGTGAGCATCTGGTCGAGCCACTTCGGCGGCTGCGCCGGATCGAACGGCTCATAGCGTACTTCGCATCCAAACTCGCCCGTGGTGATGCCGCCCAGCATGCCAGCCAGGTAGGACATCTTGAGGTAACCCATCCAGCGGGGGAGATCGGAATACATGCCCTGCGTGGTGTCGCCCTGATAGTCCGCAATCTTCCGTTGATATCCGGCGCACAGCCATCCCAGGTAGTGGGGGGAGCCTTCCTGGATCTCGATGTGGCGGGCATACAGCCGGAGCGTGAGCATGTCCTTGCCGCCCACAAAGCCCGAGTTGAAGTAGTTGAAGTAGCACTCCGGGCTGGGCAGATCGGTGGCGGTCTTGAGGTGATGGAAATCCCACGCCCAGTCGCCGTCGGGTTTGCCGGTGAAGCCACCGTAAGTGTAGCAGGTGTAGAAGGCTTTCGGGTAGCGGTGTTTGACCGCCTCACGCATCTTGCCTTCGTAATAGGCTTTGCGCTGCGAGACATAGTCTTGCCAGGAGCGGTCGCCCTTGGCCGCCACAACCCGCGGGTCGTGCTGCGCCTCGTTTTTGACGTTGATGGGAACATTGATTCCATGCTCGGTCCAGTTCTCCACCGTCGCCAATGACGATGCGGGCAGACCGCCGAGTTGGCCTTCAATCTGGCGCAGCGCGCCATCGACAAGGATTAGCCACGCCGCCTCCGGCATTTCCGGACTGAAGATCTGTTTTCCATCCACCAGCGAGCCGTCGGCCTTACGCAGAAAGGTTCCCTCCGGCCATGGGATGGATTTGCTGCTCTCGAGATTCGCGAGGTTGCCGATCATAGCAGCGGGCTTGAACATCGTGGGATTCTCTTTGCACAACCGAATCAACTCCGGCTCGCCCTGCGGCCGGTTGAGACGGACAGCAAATCCCCAGTTCCGCGCCAGTTCGGCGCGCAGCTCGACGGGCGGATTGATGCAGTGCATCTGGCCGAGATGCGGGAGCGTGTGACCTGGTTTGAACCGTGGCGGGATCTGTTGTCGCACCCACTCTGCGGGAGTTACCTTTACCTGAGGAACCGCCCCCTTTGCTTCTCCGAGCTTCTTCTTGAAGTCCGCCACGCTCATGCGGTCCGCGTTGCTCTTGCCGACGTATCGGAATAGTTCTTTGCCCGTGCCGTCGAGCACCACCAGTGCGGGAAAATGCACCGTCTGCCCGTGGAATGGATAGCCATTGGGGACCCCGAAAGCCTGCGCCAGATTCGCGTCCGGGTCGCGGTAGATGATCGGCAGGTCCGTCAACTGGTCCCTATCGAGATGCGAAGCCCACTTTTTGATTTCCTCATCGCTGTCGGGCTTGAGGAACACATCAGCGACTCCCGGCATGGACGCCGCCTGCGCGGCGTAGTCGTGCGTGTGCTTCAGGCAGAAAGGGCACTCGGTCTTCAGCAGGAAGTGTAGCGCGACCACTTGGCCTTTGGCCTCCGAGAGCGTGAAGGTCGTGCCGTGCGTGGGCGACTGGACAGTGAAGTCCTTCGGGTTCTCCGCGGTTGCCGCGAGCCCAATCGCGAACAGCGCTGAAATGATGGAGACAAGGGGTTTGAGGTTCATTGGAATTAGCAGGTCACTTCCTGGCTGGTTTCTTGAATTGATGTGATCCACCCGGCAGGTGGCAGGTGGCGCATGTCGCGTCGGCGGGCGCCTTGGGAGCGTGCTGGGCCATGACGATCTTGGTCTTGTCGCCGTCCCGGGCGTGGAGGCTACCCGGGCCATGACACGCCTCGCAAGTCACCGCGGTCGAACTCCACGTGAGGAGCATGGAGCCTCTGCAGAAACTCGCCGGAACACCGCCCTTCCCCAGGTGGCGGCGCGTTCCCAGGTATGAATCCGGCGCGGCTCGGTAGCATTGCGAATCTCGACCCATTGACCCCGCCACAGGCGGCCGCCCTGGTCACTCCAATGTGCCGTCCAAGAAATCGCCAGGGTCTCGCCCGGATGCGGAACACGGGGCGCGTTTAAGAGGCTCCAAGGGAGGGCATACTCCATCGTGTAGCCTCGTCCGTGGGCATCTTTGCGATAAGCGGCGCGGTACCCGGGGGGATTGACCTTGCTGCTGTGAAAATCCATCCCAAAGGCCAGATGAAGACACGGTTGAGCGCTGGGCGCATGGTGCCACATCGTCAGGTGGACCAGATGCGAATTGGTAGCCTTGGCGACCTGGGCCGCATCGGTTGTCATTCGCCGCATCAAGTAATACTCGGCGGCGTTGCCTTCCACGGGCCAGCCCAGGGCAGGGTCAGTGGCTATTCGCATTTGCAGGCCGCCCCCGCGCCAGCCCACCTCCCCGTCCGTGGCTGGATCCACCACGTTGCGCATGGGCGCGGGGTCGCCAATATGCGCCCCCAGGTAGAGAAACTCTTCATCATAGTGCATTCGGCCCTCGATGAATTCACCCCTCCGCTCGTTTCGCACGGTACGGAAGGAATGAACGTCGCTCCAATCCGAGAGATCCCCGTCTATCGTCAGAGACCGTTCGAGACGCGAGACAACGACCTCCTCATACCGCGCGGTATTGAACAACGCGCTGCCAGGCTCATCGAGCTCGACGGGTTTGTCGGCGGGGAAGCGCCGCACGAAGCGCTCGGGGCGATAAGCAATTTGGGTGGGGTTTGGCTGGTCACTGGTGAAGCGGGTGCCCGTGCCGGCCGCCAGTTGGAGCGGGAAACCGGCGCCCTTGCCCGAGGCCGACGCCACGACTTTGCCATCGAACACGAGGATTTCCGAGGCCCCGCCCGGGCCGCATTTCACACCGAATTCGGTGCCCAGATCGACGATTTGCGCGGCCGTGGTCTCCAACTGGAAACCCGTGGCGTTGCCCGGAACGCGAACGACCGCCTGTCCCGAGTGAAGGAGCACCCGCATGGGCGTGACGAGTTCCAAGTCGCCCGGTCCCTCGAAGACAATGGTGACACCGTTGTGCAAGCTCAATTCCACGGCTCCTGCCAACAGGCCGATGCGTCGGGCGGGGACTGGCCGGTCGGCTTGCAGCGACGGGGTGGAGGCGGAAACCTGTGTGCTGCGGGTCTGTACCACGCGCGCCCAAGAAACCGCGCCGGAGCCGGATGCGGATGGGCGAAGCAGATCCACCAGGAGGACCAAGGCAACCAGCGCCAGCGCGGCTGCCACGGCCATGCCCGCTGGCGAGGCCAACAGTCCGCGCAAGGGCATTCGTGTTGCCAAGCGGACCTTCAGCCACGGCAGGATTCCGAGGTTGGGAGAGAATGCCTCCATGGCTTCGCGCTGACAATGACTGCTGACGGCGGCCCGCAAGTTTTCGTTGAACAAGTTGGCCTCGACAAACCGGCGCAGGTTGTCTGGATGGGCTTTCAGCCATACGGCCAGTTTCTGCCGCTCCTCCTCGGTCAGGGAGTCATCGAGGTAGCCGGCGATTAGGTCCTTGGAATCGCTCACCAGGCCCTCCTTTCCAGGCGCATCTGTTTCTCCACACACGCGCGCAGTTGCTCGCGAAGCCGCTGCAGGGTTACTCGCACGGCGGCGCTCTTGCTACCGAGCCGGCTCGCAATCTCTTCCGACTTCAGATCCTCAAAGTAGCGCCAGCGCAGGATTTGCCTCGGCCGCGCAGCCATCCGCTCGAGGCAAAGTTCTAGCGCGACCGATTGCTGGCTGACTGCCGGAGCTTGTTCCGCCCAGGATGCCGTGAACTGATTGAAAAGCTCGGTGTCAAAAGTGACCGGGCTCCGGGCTTCATCTCTACGAAAACCAAGCACCTGCAATTTTGCCACCCCCAGCGCCCAGGCGACAAACGGGCGTTCGCTGTCATAGTCGGCAAAACGGCGAAATACCACCATGGCGGTTTCCTGTAAAAGGTCTTTTGCCGCTGCCGAATCCCGCACCACGGCATGGACAAAGGCAGCCACGGCCGGTTGGGCATCCGCCCACAACCGTAGGAACCGCTCTTGTTCATTTTCACTGAGCATCGTCACCGTGTATTTCCACCGCCGCAGCCGAGTGTAACAAATAAGATGAAGCGGGACGATATTGCTTTATCCTCGGCTATGTTGTCCGAGCTGGCGTGCGGCCCGTTGGCCGACTGTTCCTTGGGCGCCTTCCTGCCTCCCTGACGGGACTTTTCCCTCGTGGCCCGCCATCTCAGCGTTGAGACTCTGGGCTGTTGCCTTAGGCTTGGCCTGACTGGAAATGGAGCGGCCCGCAATCTGCAAAAAAGTATGTCCAATTTCCGGTGGAAACGACAATACTGGCGTGAAGATCGATACCATGGGCCAGGATCGCGCGCTCAGGGTCGCAGCCTGCGGCCCTCAGGTCCCACTGGTACCGATCTCCCGCCCCTGCCCACTCCATGCAGCCGCTGCCCTTAAACCATGCCTATGAATCACACTAAAATCAACCGTCGAAGGTTCATGATCTGCGCCGCTTTGGCACCCGCAGCAGCCTCTGCCGCAGCGGAGGATGGAAGTCCACCGCCCGCGTCCACGAGTCCGAATCCCATGCCAGCGCCGCAAGGCCACATGCCCATGGGTAAAATCGGCGGGGTCCAGTTCAGCCGGCTCATGCTGGGGGGCAACCTGGTGGCCGGCTACGCCCATAGCCGGGACCTGGCTTACGTGGCCGAGTTGATGAAGCGGTACAACACCGAATCGCGAATCCTCCAAACCCTGGAGATGGCCGAGTCACACGGCATCAATGCCATCAATCTATCCATCTGGGACAATGTCTCATTCCTGCAGCAACACTGGCGAAATGGCGGTAAGATGAAGTTGATTGCACAGGCACTGCCCAGTCCCGATCTCGACCAATTCAAGAAAGCCGTGGACATCGGGGCTTGTGCCGTTCACCTCCAGGGACACGGGGCCGAGCAGTTGATGGAAGCAGGGGACATGGACGCCATCGCAAAGATCATGGCCTACGTGAAGAGGCAGAAGGTGCTTGCCGGAGTGGCCGCCCACTCGCTGGAGGTTATTCAGCGCTGCGAGGCGATCAAACTGGACTGCGATTTCTACCAGAAGACGCTGCACACTCACAACTACCCCACCGCACCCAAGCCGGGAGAAGCGGGCTACCTGGGCCAATATGACAATTCGTGGTGCAAGGACCCTCGCGAAGTTGTGAAGGTGATGGACGGCGTTGCGAAGCCGTGGATCGCCTTCAAGGTGATGGCGGCGGGCGCCATCTCACCCAAGCATGCGTTTCCGTATGCCTTTAACAACGGGGCGGACTTCATCCTGGCGGGAATGTTTGACTGGCAGATTGCCGAGGACGTGGCGGTGGCCAAGGCCGCGTTCGCCGATGCGCACACCAAACGTGAACGGCCCTGGGCATAGCGATGAAGCCTTCCCCCGGTTGCTTTTCCATGGGTCCCCGCGCCTTGTTAAGCGTGGTTAGAGCGATTGCTCTGTGTGCCGGCGGCGCCGTGGTCAATGGGGCGGTCACCATCACTGGCTCAAAGGTCAAGATGCGAGGAAGAGGAATTCTTGATGCGACTACTTATCCATCCGCTCCCGCAGGTGCTCACAATCTGATCAGCGCATACCAGGCATCCGATGTCAGCATCGAAGGGATCATTGCCAAGGATAGATGGACTTGGAACGTGCGGCTCATGCAGAGCAGCAACGTGGTTTTCCAGAACTTCAAACTGATCGGCAGCCGGACCATCTACAATGACGGCATCGATATCTGCAATTCGCGCGACGTGCTGATCGAAGACAGCTTTATCCGGAGTGGCGATGACTGTATTGCCACCAAGGGAGGCGACGATACTCCAAAAAGAGGCGGGCAAGGATCGCTCCTGCCGGTGAAGAATATCACCGTGACCGCAGATGACCGCTGCAAGTTGGGGCGAATCGATGTGGGTGGACCCGATCCCGACCATTATGTTCGCGACATTCGATTCGAGAACATCTTGCGATTTGGCGAAACCACCACCGCAAACTCGCCCGAAGTGCGTATCGCTGGCGCGGCATGCAACGTAGCTTTTGCCGACCTGCAGCCGTTGTTAATGAATGCGACCCGGGAACAGGCGCACGTCAATTCCTTGGGCATGGAGTTCGTGCCCGCCGGCACATCCAACGTTCTGGTGTCGCGCTGGGAAACGCAGGTGAAGGATTTCGCCGCCTTCGTCAAAGCGACCGGGTATGACGCATTCTCGGAGTCCACCGATGGCAAGCGCCCCTTTACGCTGGAAGCGGACGCCACCAACGCATCCGGTTACGACTGGAAACAGGCGGGTGGCTCCTGGCATGCCCAGCGTCAGGTGGATATGCGGAGTCGCATGCGTGGCATTGGCGATCCCCGCATTCGTTTCGATGATTTTGGTTTTCGCTGTGTGCTGGCGCGTGAAGAGACAACGCCTTCAGAACGACGCGAGTTACCCGAATCCAAACCCGCCGCTCGAAGGGAGCGCATTCAGTACTTTCCTCCGATGAGCTGGCCATCCTCCCCTCCGCCGGATTGTCCCTTCGAGCCTTCGGAGGATATTGTCGCGATTCGGTTTACCGGGGTGCACAGTGACTATCGTGTTGCAGATACCTGGTATCCCACCTGGGCTGCTGACGGTAACCTCTATTCTGTCAACATACCCTCCAAGTTCATCAGCCCCGATGGAACCAAGGCGTGGCTGTGCTATTCCGCCAATTTTGCCGCCAACCGGAATAATAAAAAAATCGTCAGTAATCCACCGGGAAGCCGCTATGGCCTGGTCTTCCAGGAGATCCAATTTCTGGATCCCACTGCCAAGCAAGCCCTGGAACATAAGGCATCCACAACGTTGAATGAATGACACCGACCATTTCGAGTCAGCCCTGATCCGTTTATGTTTATGCACATTGTTAAAAGAAAACTACCGATACGTCTGAAACTCACCTTTGCTGTAATGGCAGCGTTGATTGGCATTACCGGAGCTAGACCGGTTTCAGCCGGCCCTCTGGCCACCTTTGAATCCAGAGAGATCATGGGACGGGATTGGCCCCGAACCCTGTTGACCTACCCGCTGGAACTCAAAGCCGGCCAGGCCAGGCCCGGGGACGTGCGCCTGGTGGATGCTCAAGGTCAGGAGCAGGATTGCCAGTTGTGGCGAGTCAAGCTTCATCCGGATGGTTCGATCGCCTCGGGGCGTGTCAGCCTTTATGCCTCGATGCCCAAGGGCGGGCACTATCGCTACACCCTCGAGACCGGCAAGCCTGCGTCGGCGGGCAATGCGCCCAAGGCGACGGTGGATGGGGGCTTGATGACGCTGGAGAACGGATTGGTGGCGCTTCGACTGCCGAACACAGGGGAGTTCCGATTCGACCCGCCTCTGAAGATGGGGGCGGATCAAGCCGCGATGGTGCCGGCCTATGGCCAGCAAGTGGAGAAAGGGATCGCGCCGGGACCCATTCAAGGTTTCCGCCTGGCGGATGGCCGCTGGATTGGCGGCAGCTATTTCTTTTCAGCCAATCCAGACACAGCACCGAAAGTTACGGGTTACACCTGCCGGATCACAGAGCAAGGGCCATTGTTCGTGGAAGCGGTGGTTCGTTACAGCTTTAACCAGGGCGGCTGGTACGAGTTGACGGCCCGCGTTCTCGCCGGGGACCCGGCAGTGCGCATTGACGAGCAATTCGACCTGGGATCGCCGGGTTCGATGTGGGATTACCGGATAATGATCTCACTCACCAGCGGGTGGAAGAGCGATGGCTGGAAACCCAATGTTGCCTACTGGATTACACCGGAGGAACGGCTCAAGGGGCGCGAGTCTGGTTTTCAGACCGCGCTGCAGAAGGTGGGATTGAAAGTCGCTTCTGATTGCGGCAGCACACCGATCCTCTACGACGAACCTTTCAAGCACGTTTTCGATGTCGCCGTGCGATACCCATGGAACCCCAGCGCGCACTTCTTCGGCCTGGTGCGCACAGCTGACCTCACCCCGGAAGCGGTCGCCGCCGGCACCATGCCATTCCTGGCGGTTGTCCCCATGCACGCGGGAAACTGGCGCGGCTCATCGGACCCGATGGACGGGATGCTCTTCGCCTACAAGCTGGGCGATCTCTCCCTGAACTGGCGACTGCGCGCCAGTCCGCATCCACGGACCATGCTCCACACGGGTGAATACGATCCGGAATTGCCGCTCACCTTTTGCCGACGGCAGTGGGCACTCGTAGGTGGAGGATTCCAGTCCTTTGAGAAGCTATGGAATTTCCGCGCCCAGGAAGGTTGCGTCACGTTGGATGACTACAAGGACTGGGTGCTCGACTGGCCTGCCGATTCGAAAGTGACCTACCCACGCTTGCTCTTCGGCCGCGCCGAGGTGGAAAAACTGAAGTCGCAACTCGACTGGCTCCCCGATGGGAAGTCTTTTCAACAGTACCTTTATGTGGAGGAGACGGACAAACGCCGGGAAGAGCTTTGGAACAAGCTCACGGGCAACAACGAATGGAGCGGTCCTGCCGCCCAAGCGCGGCTAGTCTTGTCGAAAGGCGATCCTTCGAATATCCCGTGGGCAATCGGATATCGCGTCTCCCAAATGACGGGTTGGGCGGGGGACATGGATGAACTTCTCAGCAGTGAAAAACTATCGCCCGAACAGCGCTTGCGGTTGCGCCGAGACGTGGCCGCGCTGTGCTACGCGCTCTCCGAGCCGGACGTCAACCCGCGCGGCTCCATGACCCATCTCGGCAATCCCAACATGCCGATCAACCGCTTTTGCGGCCTGGCCTGGGCGGCAGCGCTGATCCCGGACCATCCCATGGCCAAAACCTGGCTGGACACCGCGGCGAAGTATGTCCGCTACAAGCTGGCGATGAATGCCGCGCCCGGTGGGACATGGGGTGAGTTACTCACTTACTACGCGGCCAGTGCGCCCCACCTGATGCAGACCGCGAGCGTTTTAGCCCGGACCGGGCGGCTGGACGATTCGACGGCCCGGCTTGCCGTGATGCCGGCCCAGTTCACCCAGACACTCCTGACTCCCCGCGATCCCCGGTTCGACGCGCGTATTCTTCCAGGTTGGGGACATGAAGGCATCGAGCAGGGCGTTCATTTCCTGGTGGCCGCTAACACGGTGCGCGCGCTCGATCTGCCGCTGGCCCGGTCGCTCGCCTGGTCCTGGGATGCCTTTGGACGACCGATGAACGGCCACCATGACGCGGGGTTCAGCCCGCGCGCGCAGGCCCATGCCGATCTCCTGACCGAACTCCCGGACGGATTTGTGCCCCCTCAACTCAACAGCGCCTGGCTCCCTGGTTTCGGTGTAACGATGCGCGCGCACGCCGGTGATTCCAATGAGACCCAACTCACCCTTCGGCAAGGCTGCTCGGTCAGCCACTGCGACGCGAACCAGGGCGATTTCACGCTGTATGCCAAGGGGGCGCCGCTCGTCTCGCTCAGTCTTTTTGGGTATGCCATTCACGGCGATGGACCCTTCGCGCGGCTCAACCGGGACTTCGGCTGGCATAGCCGGGTGCGGTTTGGCGCGCCGACCAACACCGGCGGTTGGCCGGGAGGTGGCGCCTTGGGCGGGATTCCCGCCCACGCGTTCAGCTCCTCAGTGGATTATGCGCGCGCCGTCGGCGACTATGGGCCGCAACGGTGGACGCGCCAGGTAGCGCTCTTCAAAGGATGCTCGGCCTCCGGGCCGAACTATTTCGTTTTCCGGGACAGCGCAACCCCGCTCAACGGCAGCGTCGGCTCTTTGGAGCCCAAGTGGTGGTACCTGCGCACCCTGGGCCGTAAGAGCCAGGTGCGGACCAATGCTGATGGACTTGACTACACTTCGGCATTCGGCGCGAAGCTGAATGCCCACTTCCTCCAACCGCCGCAGGTTTCCGCCGAATCACGCGACGCCGCCCAGAATGTGCCGCTCTACTTCATCACCGCCCGCAATTGGATGAGGGCCGGTTCTCCGGCAATCCGCAAGGAACAGGATGATAACATCACCGTCGAGGACAGCATGACCATCACGTCTTTCGGCCCACTGCCACCCGGCCAGGATGTCATGGTGGCTCTCTACCCACACCCGGGCCAGGAGTCGCCGCCGCGTTACGAATCGCTGGGCGACGGCGTCGCCCGAGTCACCACGAGCGAGGGCACCGATACGGTGTTCCTCAGCGCCGACAGCACGAAGTTCGCAGACGCGGACATGACGTTCGAAGGACGGGCCGGGGCTGTCCGCGTTTTCCCGGGTGAAATCCACCTGCTCATCAGCGAAGGGCCGGGCTCGATTTCGTATCGGGGCACGACTCTCCGCTCCGAGACCCCCGCCATCCAAGTGATTGCGACGGCCGACCTCGGGAAGAAGCAAAGCTTCGCCCGGCCCGCACCCTGGAAACTGTCGCCCTTATCTCTGCCGACGGGGTGTCGGCTCGAAGGACCGGCGCGGTGCGAGATCAACATCGCCAGCGACCGCATTACCGGACACAGCGAAGGGTTCGGCGGGCTGCTGTATGCGCCCATGCCCGCGGGGATGAAGGTACTCCCCACGCTCGTCATCGATGGTCAGACCTATGCCCCGGGCACCAGTGGAGACACCCTGATCCTTCCCTTGCTGCCCGGCGAGCACAGATTCGAAGTGCGGGCGCTCGAACAGCCACCCGTGTTCCGCAATTGGCAGGCGTGGGGGAACCAGTGAGACTGCAGATCCCAATGAATCTCCTTTCTCGGTTCGCACTGGTCCTGATTTGGGTCTCATTCACCGTGGCTGCCAGCGCTTCGACCTATCGTGCGGGTGACGCCGTCATCCTTAAGGAACAGCTTGGGCGCGCGTGGCCGCACGAGCTTGTCCACTACAACTTTGCCTTTGCACCGGGCGAATGGCGTGCGGCGGATGTGCGGATGGTGGATGCCAGCGGGAAGGAAGTCCCCGCACAACTGAGCGCCGTGACGAAGCACCCAGACGGGTCCATCCAGAATGCACAGGTGTGGTTTCTGGTCACCCTCCAACCGGGTGAGGGCAGGCAGTTCAAACTGCAGCCGGGCGAGCCAGCGGTGGGCAGTGAACTCAAAGTGTCCCGAGCCGGCGACCGGGTGGAAATCATTAACGGGCTGGTTGGAGCTCGATTTCATCTCGGCGAGAGGCAATTTCCCGCGCCGATTCCCGCCGCCGAGGTCCCGGCGTTCCTCCAGGCCGTCCAATTGCGCGGCGGCGCATGGACGGGACGTGGCTGGTTCGAGACGCCCAAAAAGTGCCGCGGCTGCAAGGTGGCGCTGGTCGAGTTGGGGCCGGTATTCGCGCGGGTTGCCTTTGAGTATCGCTTTGATGGGTATCGCGGCGAAGGTGACGACATTTATCGTGGCACGGCCCAAATCACAGCGGGCCAGGAAATCATCTACTTGACCGAGGAGTTTTCACTGGGAGATCCGAAAGTCTATCGTGAACCGCAATTCGCATCAGAAGCCGAGGAACTGCTCTGGGATTGGTGGAAATGGCGACCGCACGAGGTGGCGGACAACTTCTGCTTCAGCTTTACCGCGGGCAGGGCGTTTCAGCCGACGCACGCCCGGTGCATCGAGCACAATGTCACCTCGCCCACCAAGGGTCAAAACATGGGACTGGATCGCGGAGAGAACGAGTATCCTCTGCCCTTCGATGTCGATCGCCTGGAGTTTACACTGAATGCCCTGTCGCGGTTACAACCCGACCAGGCGGTGCTCTATGCGTTGTTCCGACGCGACCAGGCAGACTCGGACATCATCTCGCTCTTGCCGTGTCGTCCGGGTCAATGGCGCAACCCGGACATGATTCCGCATGAGCCGGCGCAGATCAAGCAGCACACGGACACGAGCGACCTGCGGGTCTATTCCACCGCCCAACGCGACGTGTTGGTGCGCGCCCCGCTGCACCTGGGACGCCGGGAATGGGCCATCGCTGTGCTGAAGAATCCCGGTGTGGTGACTGAGGTCCGCGACTTTACTCCGCTCTGCCGACTGTCAGCCAAGCACGGAGGCTTCCCTTTGGACAAAGTGAAAGACTGGATCCTGGAGTGGCCGGATGCACACCGCTATGCCAGCACACCGCCAGACCAGGATTCCAAGACTGGGAAGGAGTATCGTGACGTGAGTCATCTACTGGGTCGTTTTGTAAGGGAGGCATTGGATTTCCCGCGTGGGGGTGAGCGCACGGGCATCAACTCCTTCCCCAACAATTGCGCCACCTACATCGGGCGCGCCCGGGTGCTGATCGAGTCCGGTCAACTCACGGCCGAACAAGGCCGCTTGCTGTGCGCGCAGGCCGCGTTTCTGACCTACCTGCTCTGGGACGACGACTATTTCCCGCCGCGTCGCAACGGTTATGGTGGCGGTTCGGCCAACATGCCCGTCAGCGTCGCGCGCGGGCGCATGGATTCGGCGGCGAATTTACCCGATCACCCGATGGCCAAGACTTGGCTGGCGACGTCGGCCAAGGTCATGGGCTATGTCATCAACGCCAATTTCGGCGAAGACGGCTCGCCGCAATCTAACCCGCACTACATGGGATTGCTCACCGATGCCGCCGTCAGCACGGCGCGGTTGCTCAAGGAACGCGGCGCCATTCAGGATGAGAAGACGGCCTTCCCGCATTTCCACAAGGCCGCCCGCTTCTTGGTGGACATGGTGACACCCCGCGATGTGCGTCTGGGAGTGCGCCTTGTTCCCCCAGTGGGCGACGGCTATTGGGAAAAGCACCAGAACGCCCTCACCGTCGCACCGGTGTTCAAGGACAGCGATCCGGAGTTGGCGGAAAATCTCCTGTGGGCCGCGCAGGCCGGCGGGATTAAAGACGCTACGGTCCCAGGCATCGCGGCGAAGGCGCCTGAATTGAAGAGCGTCCTCTATCCGGGATGGGGTGCATTCCTGCGGCATGGGTTCGGGACCGACTCGGAAAGCTATGTCGGGATTCGCTTCGGTGATTTCACGCTCGACCACACCCACAACGACGCCGGATCGATCAATTGGTATGCGCGCGGCGTGCCCCTGGCCCTGGATTTTGCCACCATGTACACCCCGCACACGCCTGGCGCCTGGCTGCATTCCACGCTGACCTACGATCACATTGAACATACCTCGCCGGTGAAGTGCCCCGGCCGCGGGCATCCGGACTGTTTCTACACGGGCAAGAGCTGGTATCAGCATCAGTTCGAACCACACAGCCTGCTGGAACCTATTCCCGACCAGGCCAGCACGAAGTTCACCGAGGTGCATGGCAAGATCACGTCCTTTGCCTCCCAACCCGCCGCTGACTACGTCCGCGGTGAGGCGAACCGCCGCTGGTTTGAGCGCAAACCGTACTTCTGGCGAACGGAGGGCAGTCCGAGTCCTTGGGGGCAATTCTCGGAGTGGAACAAGACCGAGCTGAAGCATCCGTTTCCCTGGGTCCGGCAGTTTGTGTTCGTCAAGGACCCGAGTCCGGATGGCCCGTGCTACCTCGTCATCGCCGACGACCTCACCGGTAACGAGGAGCTCACGCCGGCCTTCAACTTCTGGTGTCTCGCTAGCGAGGTGAAGGAAGTCTCGCCGCGCCGGCTCCACTTCACCGGTCAGCATGGACTCGATTGCGAGATGTTCGTGCTCGCGCCGGAGCAGGACCGCATCCAGCTGGACGCGTGGGGACACAAACAGGGCTTCCTCATCGGCGAACGCGGGCTGGAAGAAAACCAGCGACTCGCGCGTGTCTACGGCCCGCGTGGCGGGCAAGGCTTCCTGGCCGTGCTCCACCCGCGGAAGGCGAATGAACCGGAGCCCAAGGTCGAGTCGCTTGCCGACGGCAAGCTGGTGAAACTGACGCTGCCCGACCAGACGCATTGGATTCTGTTGAGCAAGGAACCGGTGACGGTGAGTGACGGTCCGGTGAAACTCACAGGCACCGCCGCAGTGGTGAAACGCTGGCAAGACGGCAAGGTGGAGTTCACCCTGTTGGCAGAAGGTCGGGCCGAGTGCGGACCGATTGCGTTGGAGTCCAAGACCCCGGCGACGAAGAAGCAAGGACTTGCAGTTGGTTGGGGATGGCGTGCGCACCCGATTGATCTGGGCTGGATCAGACGTCGGGCCGGTGTTGCGCTTGGCGGGGCCGTCGCGCGCCACGCTGCGGGACTTCGAGGTCAATGGCGCGAGGCGGGCGGACGGCATCGTGGTTGAGAAATGCGACCAGCCCGGTGGCCGGGTGTACTTGGAGCAGCTCAACGTGGACGCGGCCCAGCGCGTCGGCCTCATGGTGGACGGCGTGGAGCAGGCGAATGTCGAGTATCGCACAGGATACACTCCCGCCCACCCGCCTCGCATCTGGCCCGGTGCCGCCCCGCCAAAATCCGAAGTTATTTTTGAACAGACCCTTAGTTCCTCTCGATCACCCGCAGGCTGGCGGCGAACGCGGCGTCCGGCGACAGGCGAACTTTTCGGCCGCTGGTCGTGGTCAGGTTGCGGAGGGTCACCCGCTCGGTCAGCCGGTAGCGAAATGGCCGGGCCGCTGTGGACGACGTCCCGTCCGGGTCGGTGAAGAGGTAGGGGCCGGCGTAATCTTTGGGGTGTTGGCGGTCGTCGATGATGAGGCCGTCGATGGTGATTTCCTGCGGCATGAAGCAGGGATAGCCGAAGTCGTGTTGCCCGTCGTTGCTCGCGTTGAGCAAGTAGGGCTGGACCGGCGCGCCACACGCGGGAATCCAGCGGCTGTTGCGGATCACGATGGTGCCTTCCCAGGTGCTGCCGTAGTCGCCGCGCAGGCTGATCAGGGACCGGCCGTTCAGCGTCGAGTTTTCGACTGTCAGCGTGCCCCGGCCGATGGCGTTGAGCCCGGCGTGGCCCAGGGTACAGCCGCGGATCGTATAGATGCCGGAAACGCCCTGGTGGGTGTCCATGCGGGAGAGGGTGCAGTTCTCCAGCAGGATGTTCTTGCAGAAGTTGGCCCCGATGACGCCCCAGCGCGTGGCGTCGCAGATGTTATCCATGCGGCAGCCGATCATCGTGAAGTTGACCACTTCGTTGGCGCTCAGGTCGTAGGTCCCCATGCTCACGGGTTTGCCGGTGGCGCCGATGGTCGTGTACGTCTTGTGGCCGGTGACGAAGCAGTCGCGCAGCGTGACGTTGGCGCAACTGCTCACGGCCAGGAACCCACCGTAGGGATGCCCGGTATCCGTCTCGCCCACGACGTGATGGGTCAGGCCCACGACGATGGTGCCCGAGCGGTGGATGGCGATATTTCGCGCCCAGTAGTTGTACCCCTTGGCCTGCTTCATCCGGTTGGCGGTGGTGGTGAAGACTCCGCCTTTGAGGACCAGCGGCCGTTCGTCGATCGGCCGGGCTTCGACGCGCGTGATCGTGTCGTACTCCCAGTCGATGGCGCCCTCGATGGTGCCGTCCCGGCGCAGGATGAAGCAATCGCGCTGTGTGGAACCGTTGTTCTGGTTGAGGCCGCGCCGGATGTAGAGCCGCTTTCTGTCGTTCTCCACCCGCACCCAGCAGTCGGCAGGCGGCCGCGCGTCGAGGCGCTGCTGATCACGGGTCAGCTGCGGGATGGCCAGCTTCACGGGCTCGAGCAGCGAGCGGACGGCGAAGAGCGACGCGCGGTGGTTTTCGACATCGGTGTCGTCGATGATGAACCGTGCGGTGCCCCAGTCGGTGTCGGTGGCGATGATGGCGGTGAGCGCCCGGCGACCGAGATGGTAGGTGGCACCGGGCTTGGCCTGGACCGCCAGACCGTGAGCATTGGCAAACGCGTGCGCCTCGACGATGGCCGGCAGATCGTCGGCCACGCCGTCGCCGGCCGCACCGAACGCCTCATAACTGACCGGACGATCGGTGGGCACCGTGCGCTTCGCCTCCGCAGCGAAGACAGTAGCCCCCGCCTCACACCCGAGGATGACGAGCAGCAGAAGGGTAGAAATCGCAAGGCCCCGCTGCGCTCTCTTCAGCGGTGCAGCATTCCGGTCACGGTGGTTCGCAAGTGTCATAGTTGCCGGACGGAATCATGCCGATTTCTACCCGGCGTGTCATGCGATTAAGAGCATCATCGCCGGATCTCGATCCGTCCCGTCTTCGCGCCCGGATTGTTTTTGAATACCGCAAATCAAAAGACTGCCCGTGCCGCCACTGCCGAATTGGATTCGTTGGCTTGGACCTTACAGCCCCCATCGGGGATGCTCGGACCAAGCCGCCTTGGCCCCAGCCAAAATCCCTCGCCACAGCACCCCATGTAATTTTCAACGAGCTGCGCGATGGGCACCCGCGTCTGGGAAATCCACGCCAAGCTCCACGTCCGCACCTGGCGGAAGAACACTTCGTATGACCGGGGCGCCAGCAACGGTCGTACGGTCAGAATCCACGTTCGAACGATCGATAATATGTCCAATTTCTGCGGGAAACGACAATACAGGCATGAACCTGAAGATTCTGGGCAGTGTCTTGTGCGCCACGGCCGTCATCGCGGCGGAACCGCTCGCCACAGTCAGTGACAATGTCAGCACCCGCTATTGAACCGTGCAACGCATGAAACAACATTGGCTGACACTTGTCCTGCAGACGGCTCTGGTCGGAATCACTCTCCCTACCCAGGCCGCCCGGTTGACGCCGGTGGACTCACGGTTGGCCCCCGACCTGTTCGTCTGGACCGACACGTGCAACGTGTGGGTGCTGCGCGACGGCGATGCCGCGCTGCTCATTGACCTCGGCGATGGCAGCGTGCTCGACCACCTGGACGATATTGGAGTGAAGCGCGTCGAGTGGGTGCTGTTCACGCACCACCATCGCGAGCAGTGCCAGGGTGCGTCGCGGTTGGTGGGCCGCGGCGCCAAAGTCGCCGCGCCAGACGCGGAACGGGCCTTGTTCGAGCGGCCCACAGACTTTCGACAGATGAACGTGAGCTTGGGCGACGCGTTCACCATTCACGGTTCGAGCTACGTGCGTCCACCCATTCAGCCCATTCCGCTCGACCGTGCCTTCAAGACCAATGACACCTTCGCCTGGCGCAGCCACGAGTTGGTTGTAACTGCTCAGGTGCTTTTCACTGGCTGAGGCAGGAATGGGCGGCCATCGAGGGCACGGCGAAGGTATTCGAGCA
>JAKLHY010000090.1 GCA_022709905.1 Verrucomicrobiota bacterium
GAGCGCCGCTGAGCCTTAAACGATCAGATCACCCCATCCAGAACCAGCTGTCGCAACCTGTAAAGTCCCGCTAGGGCTTGATCGTGACTCGCGACCAATTCAATCCGTGGCGCTTGGCGTAATCGCCCAAGACCTTTTCATGTTCGATCAAGACGGCCCTGACCACGCCTGAATCATCGGACCAGCCAAACTCCTCGTTGTGATCGGGGATCAAGTCCGTTTGACGATGGGCGTAGATCAAGGCAAAGGTCGCGGCCGCGGCAGTCGCATAGGGAATGTCCTGATCGGCATTGTCGGCAAAGTCCTCCACCAAATTGGCCAGAAACTCCAACTGCTCGACTAGATGCGGGTATTTCGGCGCTTGGATCTGGGCAAACTCGATCTTGAGCATCGGAAGTTTCCGATGCACTCCGCTCAGAATCTTGGGCGTGATCTGACTGGCCCCACGATGGACAAATTTTGCGATCTCAGCCATGGACCTCATTCTGGCGAATCTTCCAGCCATGGCAAGCGCGTACTGCCTGTTCCGCAATCGAACATGCCCCTGCTATCAGGACGCTTTTTGCGCTTCGCTCCGGATTGTTCCTCAGGCAGACTTGGCCGCCATGGCCAATCATCGTCCCGCACCCGACCCGGTTTGCGCCCTTCTCCTGCATCCAAACGACAATGTGGTCGTCGCTCTCAGAAGGCTGCCCGCCGGACAAGGTTGGACCGGATCCCCAGGAATCGTTCGCGCCCTCCAGGAGATCCTGCCCGCTCACAAAATGGCCATCCGCCACATCCCCTCAGGCGCACCGATTCTGAAATACGGCCATCCCATCGGTATCGCCCTCGAGGCCATTCAAACCGGCCAGCATGTGCATACGCACAACATGAAAATGCCCGATGCGCCCCCGAGGTTGCCAACGCTCAACCCCACTGAATCCTCTCTCTCCGAAGTCTCTGGATCTTCACAGCCTCCGCGATGTTTCCAGGGCTACGCTCGGGCCGATGGACGTGTGGGAACTCGAAACTACCTGGCGATCGTTCCCAGCGTGCACTGTTCCGTTTCGGTCTCGAGTCTCATCGCCGACCGCTTCGATCCCCGGGCATTGGCAAGAGAATTCCCCCATGTCGACGGCATCCTGGCCTTGCGTCATAATAGCGGTTGCGGTTTGACATCCGGTGATCCCCTCCGGCAACTTCAGCGGACCCTGGCCGGCCTGGCACATCATCCGAATATCGCCGGTTGCCTATTCATCGGCCTTGGGTGCGAGGTGAATCAAGCGGATGCACTGGCCCGTCTTGCCGGAACAACCTCTTCTCCTGGTGCCGCCTCCTTCGGTGTCCCTCCGCACTTGAACATCCAGAATCTCGGGGGTGTCAGAAAAACGGTCGAGGCCGGCGTCGCAGCTGTCAGACGATTATTACCCTTGGCGGAAGCCTGCCACCGCACTCCCCAGCCACTCGGCAAACTGGTCGTCGCCTTGAAGTGCGGTGGATCCGATGCCTGGAGTGGCATCACCGCCAATCCCGCCTTGGGTGTTGCTGTCGATAAACTCGTTAGTCAGGGCGGCACCGCGGTCCTGGCTGAAACCCCGGAAATCTTCGGCGCCGAGCACTTGCTCATCCATCGCGCCGCCCAACCTGAAATTGCCTCGGCCCTCCTCGAACGGATCGCCTGGTGGACCGAACACTTGCGCGAATTTGGAGCCAGCGTGGATAACAATCCATCCCCCGGCAACAAGGAAGGCGGGCTGACCACGATCTATGAAAAAAGCCTCGGGGCCGTGGCCAAAGCGGGTTTGTCTCCTCTCCGCGCGGTCTATCGTTATGCCGAGCCCGTTCGCGAACTGGGCCTCTGCTTCATGGATACGCCCGGCTTCGATCCCGTGAGCATGACCGGTCTGATCGCCGGCGGCTGTAATTTGTCCGTCTTCACCACCGGACGCGGAAGCGTGTTCGGCGGCAAACCCGTGCCCTGCCTTAAGGTGGCCTCGAACACCGAGCTGTTCGATCGCATGTCGGGCGACCTCGACCTGAACGCCGGCACCATTTTGGCCGGATTGGAAACCGTTGCCCAAGTGGGCAACCGCATCTTTGAACAAATCATCGCCACCGCCAGCGGTCAACAAACCCGGGCTGAAATCGCCGGGCTCGGCAATGACGACTTCGTGCCCTGGGTCCTGGGCCCCGTGCTTTAAGGATCCACAAGGAAAAGGGGACCGGAGTATCCGGTCCCCTGTGAATCAGTCAAACAGCCGAAGCTGAATTAATTCGCTGCCCGATAGAACTTGATCCCTTGTGCCGGGATCGTGGCCGGGCTGGCGCCTGGCACGTCGGTCCAGGGGCCCGTCACACTGTCCGCCGATTGGAGTGTGCCGGTAAAGGTGATAACAACGTTGGCGCCGCTCCGCTCGATGCTGATCGTCGGCGTTGGCTTCACTCCGCCGTCATTAAAGTCCCAGTAAGCGATGAGGGTCGCATCCGTGATTTCCTTCGGCGAGCTGCCTGTGGCGAGTTTGACCGCATTCGCCGCGTTAATTTCCGTAGAAAACACGGCGAAGTCATCGATCATGCCGTGCATGAAGTCGGCTCCGGGAACGCCATCGGTGCCGAGGGCCAGTTCGTTAAAGTCAGACTTGAGCGGATTGGAGCTGCTGCCGTTGAGGAACAGTTCGCCGTCGATGTAAATGTTCTTCTGATCCGCCTTCTTCGTGAAGACAAAATGATGCCATTTCTGCCATGTCATCGGGGCCATAGCTGCCCAAACCGGTGATGCTAGCGCTGATACGCTGCGTGGTTGCATCGCAGCAACCCATGGTGTCGAAGTAGATGTTGTCGTCACTCCACGGTGTGTGGGCTTGGAAGCCGCGCCCGGCGGAGGCTGAGACGGCCCAGAAGGCGGAGGAGGCGTTGATGTCGTAACGATAAACCCAGAAGGAGAAGCTCATTTCATCCTTCGCCGCTGCGGTGTTAAGGAAGCTGGCGTCAATGATATCAACCCAAGCATTGCCCGTCTTGCCGAAGTCAATGGCATAATCGGCGTCTTTGCCCGAATAACCACCTTTGTCGGCGGTGTAGACAGCCTTGCCCATCAGCAAGCCGCCAACGCCCTTAATGATATCCTTGGTCGGTCCACTGTAGGCTGATACGGTGAAGGTCCACTCCATGGTAGCGGGATTGCCGGCGGGATCCGGATAGGTCAACGCGATTGTGTGGGTGGAGCCACTCGCATAGAGCCCAGTCGGCACCAGGCTAATTGTCATTTCCGCGGCGTCCTTGGTCAGGATCGGAGTAACGGCTGCGCCGTCTATTTTCATGCTCACGTTGGCGGTGGTCCAGGCTGACTTGCCATCAAGATGCACGATGGTGATCGGGGCATTGGGTTTCACACCCTTGGCACTGGCGGCTGGACTCTGGGTCACAAGAACACCCTCGGCAGGATAGGGCCACTCATTCTGAGCGGAGAGATACTTGCCCGAGATCGGCCTCAGGGAGCTGGCGGCAGTTGTATCGCCTTCCATGCGCCAAGCCACCTGGCCGTAATCTCCGCCAGTACCTTCCTTATAGATCATTCTCACGAGATACTTCTTGCCGGCCACGAGCGCGATCGGGTCCGAAGTGCGAAGCATTTCGTCGTGGGTGGCGGCCGGTTCGGTGAAGTTGTTGCAGCAGCTGGTTTCTTCGGCCACTTTGACCAGGTTGGCTTCTGTGTCATCCGTGCTGATGTAGAATTCCGAGGCGTCATCGCTATAGACGAAGAACCGATAACTCCCGGAGACCGTCGGCGTCAGATAACCTTCCATGGTGGCTCCGTAATTTTCATGGCTGTCATTGGGGAAAATATCCCGGCTGTTGAACGAATAGACCGCGCCAACCATGTTCGGGCTGTCCGGATAGCGGGGATCGAGGATCAGGTTTTCAACCGGTGTACCGCTAATAGCCTCTCCGCCGCCGAAATCGGCACCGTAGTAGGCGAACTTGAGCACACCCTGCTTGGTCATCATATAAGAGAAGAACGTGGCCGTATTGCTACCCTCCGGCACTTCGAATAACTCGGTGTCCTTGACCCCTTTGACCGCCACGGTATAAGCAACGCCCCCTGGCGTTTGCGGGGCCGTTGTCAGGGTGACCACCTTGTTCTTGTAAGCCGCCGCCGTCACCGCAAGGCTGGGGCTGATCGTGTAGTTGGCGATGTTGGTCGCTGACGCGGGATCGAGTGACTTGGAGAAGGTGATCGCCACGGTGTCGAACGACGAGGTCGTCGACGCCGAGAGCACCGCCGGTTTGGTGGTGTCGCACGGCTCCAGGCCCATTTGGTATTCTTGAAGGTTTGTCAATCCGTTGCCATTACAGTCTTTGGCAGCATCAGTGGGATCGTTGGGATCAAGCCCATGCTCCGTTTCCCACTGGTCTGGCATCCCGTCGTTATCCTTATCATCCGGATTGGCCCCCCCGACAATGCCGAAAAACTCGATCTCGCCAATCTGATGCAAGCTGCCTGGGGTATCGTAGGCAATGTAGCGAATATAACGATAAGCGGGAGAGGGACTTGGCAAGGTGAACTTGATCACTTCCAAACGCTCGGTCCAGAGCGCCGTCGCATCGGTGAAGTGGTAGATATCGGTGTAAGTCGTTCCATCGCTGGATCCCTGGATTGCCCAGTCGACTGGATCGCGATCTGGCGAATCGTTGGCGGACGAAACGGTAAAGTGGGTTAGGCTGACCACCTGCTTGAATTTCACCGCCACCCACACCGGATTGTCCGGCGTAGGATCGTCACAGCACCACTTGTCGTTACCCCCGCCCAGTTTGTGATCGAACACGTTGAATGCATTCTCACCGCCTTCAAAATCGGGTTCGAGGCTGGCACTCGCTTCCTCCCAATCCCAGGACGTGTCCATGGCCCCGTCGAGGGCGTCCAATCCATCGTTGTTCGGATCGTTGAGCGGGCTCATCAGGAGACTCTCCGCGCCTGTGCCCAAGACTTCGATCTTGGTCGAGGCCGGCGTAGATTGCGCTTGAGCGGGGGGCGTAAGCAAGAGTAGCACTGTGGCAAGACTTGCCAGACACAGACCGCCGCACAGCAAGTTGAGCTTTGGATTTAGTCTATGCATATGTTTGGTGGATGAGGGTTCCTCTGAGATTTTGACAGTCACCTCGATGTACACAAATACATCATGATCTCCTTTGCACTGGCAGTGTGCGTTCGTCTACTGACGATTGCAAGATCCAAATTCCGCACGCGGTTTAGGGTCTGTTCAAAAATAACTTCGGGTTTTGCTGGCAGCAGTTTGGCTGGCTGGCGAGGCGCGAATGACGAGCATACCCGATGGGATCTGTAAGGAATGAGCAACGAAGCCAGCCAGCCAAAGAGCCCGAGCCCAAAGGGGCGGGGCGGCACCGGGCCATCTGCGTCGTTGGGCGGGCAGTCGAGTATCGCAGAGGATACACTCCCGCCCACCCGCCTCGCATCTGGCCCGGTGGCGCTCCCGCCAAAACCCAAAGTTATTTTTGAGCAGACCCTAAGCGCTGCTCCACCCGCTGCGGGATGGCGGAGGTCAGGCCAAACTGTTTGGCCAGCATGCCGTAAAACTGACTCCGAGTGTAAACACCTGAGATCAGGTTGGTGCCAACAATCAACTGGGGCATGACGCCTTTGCGAAAGCGACGCCGACTGGCTTCGTAAACAGCCATATCGCGCTGAAGTTGTGTCTCCACCCAGGCGTTCGTGAACGCCTTGTCAAAAGCTTCGGATCCGACAAGTTTGCGCGCATAGGACTCGGCTTCGGCGGGAAGGGGGGGATTGGTCGGCGTGAACACCCAATGATCATACACGGCCGACTTCTTCCGGTCCGCAGCCCAGACGGTCAGGCCCAGGCGCGCCAGGGCGCAGGCATTGGTATGAGCAGGTTGTGTGCGGCGAACTATGGGGTTGCAGCGGCTGTCAAGCGGCATGGGCAGATTGACAATTGCGAGCTGATTGCTGAACTGGCGACTCGCCTCGACCAGAATGGGATGCACTTGCCGGCAGTGGTAACAGGTGTAATCAAAAAGGCTGACCAGCACATGCTCCGCATCCGGTTTGCCCATCAAAGGCACTTCGTTAAGCTGGAATTCACACTCCCCATCGTAAATCCGTATCTTCCGCGCTGGCATAGTCGCCGAGCCCGCGCTGATTCCGGCAGTAATCAGCGTTGACTGGTAAGTCTTTGGCTGATGGAGAGCTTGGCCCACAACAAGGACCAGAACCACCCCGACAGCTCCGGCCGTTGGCAGGAGCATATCTCCAGGCCGAAAAGGCGGTAGTTCGTGGGTCCGTCCCTTGCCTGGGTTTCGCATGAATCGCTTAGCCTTCAACAAGATGAGCGCGGCGGCTGCCATACCGCAGGCATGTGCCCCCATGCAATAGACACAGATCGCTTTCAAAACGAACAATTGAAGGCCCACAAACCACAGACCGGCCGCAAGGACTGCCACCGAGCCGGCAAAGAGCAACCGCCAAACCGGTCCTCGACTTGCGCCTGGAGGATTCGGTTCGAGCCACCTTGTCCCCGTGATCAGGAAAAGGTAGACCCCCAGGGCGGGCACACTCACAGGGATCCCGAACCAATAGGCCCATCGGCTGTTCAGGACCACATGGCACTCCGACTCCGGGCCGCAGCCTGCCAGCGCTCCCCCAAAGCCGGAACTCCACAAGAGGTAGGCATCCACTAATGCCGCGATGCCAAGGAGAAACCGAATGGGCCAAAGCCAGCGCGGCGCCGCGAGACGAGACTTCTTGGGACGCTTGGGATGAGAAGACATGGTCAGTCTGCCAAACTTTGGAGGCGTGTTTTCTGCAACGCGCCAGAGTCTGTCCAGATGGCTGAAAATGGTCAACATCAAACCCCACTCCAAACCCCGCTGGTATTGTCCCCGCACGCCCCCCCTCGGGCGACGCCAGGCAAGCGACGCGGACGATGGGACCGGTATTACCCGAAAGATCCGGCCAAAAACTGTTTGACTGGCATCAGGATCGCATCCCAGTATTTCATGAGTCGTGCGCGGCAACTCACGCCGCCGAATCTGGCCCGGCCCAAGGGAACACCCCGGGTCTAGCGTGGGACTGGCTATGAACACCGTTCGATGGATAGGATTCATTCTGCTTGCCAATGCCGCCTTCGAGCGGCCGTTGGAAGCCCAGCAGTTCGAAGAGGCCGCAAAGTTGTTCCAGGAAACGAAAGCCAGGGCGGAACAGGGAGATCCAAAAGCTCAATCAACCCTCGGAGATTTCTTTCTTAAGGGCCAGGGTGTGGTAAAGGACTTTACGGAGGCAGTGAAGTGGTATCGCAAGGCCGCAGAGCAGGATAACGCCCTGGCGCAGCGCAACCTCGGCCTCAGATACAGCAAAGGCGAAGGGGTGGAGAAGGACTACTCCGAGGCGATCAAATGGTACCGCAAAGCCGCGGAGCATCAGGATGCCGGAGCAGAACACAACCTTGGCTTCGCCTATTTCCACGGATACGGCGTCCCGATCGATTACGTCGAGGCGCGGAGGTGGTATCTCAAGGCTGCGGAACAGAATCTGTCCACCGCTCAGTACAATCTCGGCCTGATGTACTTCGAGGGCCAAGGCGGAGGGAAAAACTGCACCGAAGCCGTAAAATGGTTTCGTCGAGCAGCCGAGCAGGGGCATTCCGGAGCCCAAACTTGGCTGGGACAATGCTACAGGAAGGGCGATGGCGTGCTGAAGGATGCGGTCGAGGCTGTGCGATGGTATCGCCAAGCCGCCGAGCAAGGCAATGCTAGCGCCCAAGCCCTCCTTGGCACCTGCTACGCCCAAGCTGTTGGCGTCGTCAAGGACGACATCCAAGCTTACCAATGGCTCAGCCTCGCTCTCGCTCAGGGTTACGAACCGGCCAAACAAGGCCTGAGTGCTTGTGAGCGCCGGATGACCACGGAGCAGTTGACGAAGGCACAACGCCTGGTCCGGGAATTTACACCGCGCAAGACTCCTGCTTCCGATTCTCCCGCGCATTAGACCGGTTGCCAAAATTAATTTCCGAATGGCAGGAGGAGTTTTGGCCTGCGAATTGCGGGACGCCTCAGGATATTTTCAGCTGAAAAACCGCGAGTAAACGCCGCGGATTTGGGCGCGCCAATCCGAGACCGCCTGCAGGAAAGTGGCGGCATCGGGGAAACCGCAACGCACGGCAACCCGGTATTGGGGCGCGGGATCGACGGGCAAAACCGATTCGCCCACATAACTCCAGCGGCGCAGGATGCATTCCAGGCGTTGCAGATGCCCGTAATTTTCCAAAAGACTTGCGGCATCGATTTCGTTCAACACCTTCTCTGAGCGGGCGCGTTTCAGGGCCTTCAGAGTATTCGGTTCGTGCCAACCGCAGGCCAGGGATATCGTTTGGGCCATGAACTCGGCGTCGATCAATCCGCCGGCGCCCGTTTTGAATGCCAGGGTTTCCTGGCCCGCTGGAGTGCGTTCCTTCTCGATCCGATGACGCATCCGGGCGATCTCCGCCTTCCACTGAGGCTTAAAGGCGGCCAGAGGCAAACTGGGAGATTGAAAATTGCAGAGCCGTGTGGCCAACGCCTCGAACTGGTTTCCTAAAATGAAATCACCGGCGACAAAACGCGCCCGGGACAGAGCCTGGATTTCCCATAGCAACGCCCGCTGGCGGTAGTAATCCTCGTAGGCCTTCAGCGTGTTCACCAACAAACCCTTGGCGCCATCCGGACGCAGCCGCGCATCTACCTGGAACACCGTGCCTGACTCGGTCTGGCTGCCGAGCAAGTCCATCAGCTCGACGGCCATTCGTTGCAGCTTGGGCAAGTCCCGCACTTTGTTGGGGGCGACAAAAACCACATCCAGATCCGAGCCGTACGTCAATTCAGCCCCGCCCAGTTTGCCCAGGCCGATGACCGCAAAGGGCGGATGCTTGAGCCGATGTTTCTTCAGGACGACATCCAAGGCGTATTGCAGGCAAGCTTGGGCCAGCGAGGTCAACTCGCTCAAATTCTGTTCGAAATCCGACAAACCCAGAATGTCCCGGAGCCCGATCCGCATTTGCTCGATCGGATGATACCGCCGGATCCACTGATATTGGTCGGCGTCCTCGAGGCCGTATCGCAGGTCCTTGAGTGTTTCCTCGGCGGTCTTGAGGCGCTGCAAGCGCCCGCTCAACGCCAGTTCATCCACAAGGTCCGGCGTCCGAATGGCCAATTCCGCCAGGAATTCCGAACGATCGAACAACAGCAGGAGCAGTTCAAACAAAGAGGAATGACTGGCCCACGTTTCAAACATCATCGCCCGAGCGCCGTAAGCGCTCACGTAACTGTCGAGCCGGGCCAGGACACGGTCCGGATCGGAGAGAATCCGGGATGTCCCCGAGGTTGACGTTCCACCGGTCGCAGGTTTCGCCGTTGGCTGATTCTTGGGTGGCGAGGACGGAAGGCGGGCATCATCGGAATAAATCCCTTGGGGACACAGCGCCAACAGCCGAGGCAACAGTTGCAGGGCGAGGTCCATGGTATGCCGTGAAATGTGGACATAGCCCGGGCCATGAACGAGGGTGGTCAGCAGTTTGACCGCTTTGTCCGGATCGCGAAACCGATGGTTGGCCAGGATCGTCCTCCATTCGGCCTCGTGTCCGATTAGTTCCTGGGGCAGCGCCGTCGTCACCGGTGTTTTCTCGGTCTTGACCACCTTGTCAAAGACTTCGCGCACGAGGCCTCTGTGGCGTTCGAGTGCTTCCTGGAATTTCGGGACCTGGCGGAATTCCATCAATCGCGCGAGTCGTTTTATGGCGGCATCATTCGACGGCAGGGTATGGGTTTGCAGATTGGCTTCCATCTGGAGGCGGTGCTCGAGTTCCCGCAGAAACCGGTAAGCCTCGCCCAACCGTCGGCCTTCCTGTTCGGACATCAGGTTGTATTCCACCAGTTTGGCCAGGGCGGCCAGGGTGCGGCGTTCCTGCAGGAACGGAATCCGGCCTCCGTGCAGGATCTGCAACACCTGGACCGAAAATTCGATTTCACGAATCCCACCCCGGCTGAGTTTGATGTTGCGATCTTCCTCGCCTTCCCGGATCACTTCCTGCTCGATCCGCTGTTTCATGGCCGCCACTTCCCGCAGCGCCCGTTCTCCCAGCGATCGCGGATACCGAAACGGCTGTGTCATCTCGAGAAACTCACCCGCCAGACTGGGATCGCCCGCCACGCCCCGAGCCTTGATCAACATCATCCGTTCCCAGATCTGGCCCCATTGGGCGTAATAATTCTCGTAACTGGCCAGGGACCGCACCAGCGGGCCGGCCTTTCCCTCGGGCCGCAGCCGCAAATCGATCCGAAACAGCCGGCCTTCCTGGGTCACGCGCGATACCTCGTTGATCACGGACTCGGCCAGCCGCGCGAAAAACTGGTGGCTGCTCATGCCCTGGCCCGCGTCGGTTTTGCCCGGAGGTTGCTTGAAGACATGGCCTTCGTCGTCGTAAAGAAAAATCACATCGACATCCGAGCTGTAGTTCAGCTCCTGCCCGCCCAGCTTGCCCAGGCCTATGATGCTGAATTGAGTGGGCTGCCATGCCCCATCCGCATCGCGATGATACGGCCGCCCCAAACGCGCCTCAAGCCGGTGGCGCTGCACGGTCAGCACGCCGTCCAGGCAAATGTCCGCCACGTTGGATATTTCCAGGATGTGTTCCTCGACGGCGCCGAGCCGGTTCAGATCGCGCGCCGCGATGCGAAACATCTCGCGCTGCCTGAACTCGCGCAATTGTTTCAGCAGGATTTCGTAATCGCCGCGCTCGAGATGTTCCTCGAAACCCGCCTCCATCTCACGGCGCAAGCCCTGCTTCTGTCGAGGGTGCCGCAGATACTCCGGATCGAAGAGCGACGAAGTCACCCATTCCGGGTGCGCCAGCAGTAATTCACCCAAGTACTCCGAACCTGCCATCGCGGTGGCCAACAACTGGCGCTGAACAGGGCTCCACGATGTGGCCCGCGCCCGCGACACCAGGCCCGCCAGGCGGTTCCAGCATTTCTCCGCGCGCGCCGGATCCGCGCTGGTCTTGAACTCCGGCCATTTCAGGGATGCGCCCATGGGGTTATGTAAGCCGATCCGGCGGGGATTGCCGAGGCAAAACGCTGGGGTTAGGGTTTGCCGCGGACATGAAACCGGCTCGAGACAAGAAAATGGAGCAGCGCGATGAGTGACAAAAGCCCGCAGGCCGGAGCCAGCCAATGATCCCAAGGAATTCGGCCGGATCCTTTCAAGAATAATTCTCCTTGGATGATGCTGGCTTGACCGGGAAATGGAGCGCTGGCCAAAAGCGCGCCGTTGGCATCAATGATCTGGGAAATGCCGGAACTGCACAGCCGGAAGACCGGCAGACCGTACTCGCGGGCGCGCATCGGCCCCATGCGTCCATGCAGTTGATGCTGGCGTTTTCCCCATTCGGCAACATCCATGGTGGGGATAATCAAGGCCTCGGCTCCCATCGCCACGAGCCGGTCAATCACACGCCGGTAACTCAAATCATAGCAGACCGCAATACCGATTTTCCCCCACGGCGAGTTCCAAATCTCCTGGGTTGGAGCGGGCAGTCCGTCGCGGAAAAACTGGATCGGCACGCTCTTGCCTTGCTTGAAGATGACATTCCCCGAGGGATCAATCACGTAGACGGTATTGAAAAAATTGTTTTGCCCGACAGACTCCTTGCCCCCGGCGATGAGGTGGCATTGATGCTTGCGACACCATCTCAGCACCCGCTCCGGGATCGGACCCTCGAAGGTGTATTCACTTAACACCACCAGTTCGGCCTTCGGCGCCGCCTGTCGTGTCCGTTCCAAACCCTCCAGCACCTCGGCCAGGCCGGCAAATTCAAATTGGATTCCAGCGATCGATACCGAACGGCCCTCGGTTTCCACTTTTCGGTCTATCGCAGCCGGTAAAAACAGCATCGCCACACCAGCCGCCAAGGTTGCGATGACGACGGACCCCTGCTTGGCCCGCCATCCCAGCCACATACAAACCGCGGCGGTTGCCAGCAGAAATCCAACGCCATAGCTCCCCCAAACAAACCATCCGCGCGCCCAATCCGCGGTGCTAAGAGCCATTCCCGGACTCAGCCAGCTGAACCGCAGGTAATAGAGTTCACTTCGAAAGTATTCGATAGCGCACCAGAAGATGGGCACTGCAAACGATCCATAAACATCGCCGAATTTCCTGAGCGCTTTCCAGGAGATGAGCTGAAAAACCGCCAGCCACGCCGACAAGATTCCCCAAAGCGGCACGGCACCCAATTTGAAGATGACATAAAAAAAGCCGAGCTGTGGCGAGTAAATCAACAATCCCAACAATAAGCCGGTGTAGAACGCTTTTCGCGGGGTGTCCACCCCGTTCAGTTCCAACAGGGCGATAAAGAAAACAACGATGCCGAGCTCAAGCCCTCGGATTTCGAAAGCCAGATGAAATCCAGCCAGCGCCAGTAAGAACCAGATGAACCAGATCTTGCTTCCGAGTCGCATTAAATATAAGCATTTTTTAAAAAAACAGCGGCTGTTTCGTCAAGCATTTCCCGGCGTCGAAGATCCTCGAATCTTGCCAAAAGATCGTTCACGGTGAGGCGCTGTTTCTCGGCGCCCTCGAACCGATAAGCGACCGAGCCCTGGTGCATCATGATGGCGCGATCGCCGAGATTCACGGCCTGTTGCATGGAATGCGTCACCATGAGGGTTGTCAGCTTGTGACGTTTGATCACTTCCTCGGTAACCCGAATGACCTGATCGGCGCTTTTCGGATCGAGAGCGGCGGTATGCTCGTCCAGGAGCAGCAGGGCCGGACGAATCCAGGTGGCCATCAGGAGGGTCAAGGCCTGGCGTTGACCGCCGGAAAGGCTGCCGATCGCGTTCTCGAGCCGGTCCTCCAGACCCATCTTGAGCTGGCTGACCCGATCCCGCAGTTCGTTCATGAGCTTGGCGGAGAGCGCCCAGCCCGGCCCCCGGGGCCGGCCGCGCCGCGCGGCCAACGCGAAATTCTCGGCAATCGACATGCTGGGGGCCGTGCCGGTGAACGGATTCTGAAAAACCCGGCCGATCAAAGCCGCCCGACGGTGCTCGGGCCAGCGCGTGACCCGGTTGCCGGCCAGGTCGATTTCACCTGAGTCCACCTTGAAGGTGCCGGCAATCGCATTGAGAAGGGTGGACTTGCCCGATCCATTGCCGCCGAGGATCACCAGAAAGGATCCTTCCGGGAGCTCGAGACTGACCCCGCGCAACGCTCGAACTTCGTTGACCGTGCCCGGATTAAACGTTTTTCGAATATCGCTGAGAGTTAGCATACATCAAGTCACGCGAGAGCGGCTTGTCTTCGGCGCTGAAGCATCTGTGGCAACACCAGGGCCGCGAAAACAAACAAGGCCGTCACAAGTTTCAGGTCGTTCGGATTGAGCCCCCAACGCAGGGCAATCGCCACGAGCAATCGGAATAACACCGACCCGGCCACAGCCCCGTAAATGGCCAGCCCCAGACTCCGTGAGCCCGTGAGGGATTCGCCGATGATAACGCTGGCCAGCCCCCAGACCACCATCCCGATGCCCATCTGGGCGTCGGCAAAACCTTGATACTGCGCCAGCAGCGCCCCGGACAGGGCGACCAGCCCGTTCGCCAGCGCCAGTCCCATGATCCGGTAACGTTCCACATTGACCCCCAGGGCCCGGATCATCTGTGGATTATCGCCCGCCGCGCGCATGGCAGTGCCCAATTCCGTCCGGAAAAACCAATACAAGGCCAGGCAGGCCAGCACGATCATCAGCAACACCGCCAGCAGCGTCACAAGATCGCGCGCGCTGACCAGCCAACCCAACAGGTTGACCTCCGGCCGCCCGAACCACCGCTGGCCGGCGCGTTCCGCCAACGTGATGAAACTCTCCCCCGATAGAAGGGGCACATTACTCTTCCCCATCACATGCAGGTTCACCGAATACAGACCGGTCATGACCAGAATCCCCGCGAGCAAGGCGTTGATTTTGAACTTGGCCTGCAGGATGCCCGTGACGGTGCCCGCCGCCAGACCCCCGGCAAATCCGGCCAGCGTCGCCAGCAAGGGATGAACGCCCTTGACAATCAACACCGCGCAGATCGCGGCCCCCAGCGTGATCGAGCCGTCCACCGTGATATCGGCAATGTCGAACACGCGGTAACTGATATAGATCCCCAACGCCAGCAGCGAGAGGATCAAACCGATGGTCAATGCTCCAAGTAAGAGGGTCATGGTGAATCCGTTTACGAAATCGTTGATGAGGGCCTCGGGAGAACCAGGGGGGCGCACCAACAGGCGCCTCGCAGGAATCGGCTTTCTCCGGCTCCCTGGATTTCGCGCCAGTCGTTGAGCAAATGCAGGAGGCCGAGGATCCGGCCGCTCTCGAACAGCGGGCCGACGGTTTCTTCGAGATCGACCTGGCCTTTGCGAAGAGGCTGGTAGGGAAACGCCGCGGCGTGGAAATGTCCGTAAAGCTCGCCGGAAGCCATGAGCGGTTTGAGCAATCGAAGACTCAAGCCGAGTTTCTGGCTGGCGACAAAGCCCACCACCAGGCTGGTGGTGTTCAAAAAGGCGGGTTCGGCGGTAAAACTGAGCCAGTCCCGGACGCCGGGAAAACCAAAGATGTTCGTGGGAACGCCTGGCCTCTCGGGGACGGAAGGCATTTTCTGCAAAGCCGCCCCAATCAGGGACGCCGTTTCGGCGATCAACACCAGGCCGGCGGCTTCCCCGCCGCTCGTCTCGAGGCCGGCTTTCACGATGGAGCTGAACGGCAGGCTCGGTTGCTCGGGGCCTTTGTCGAATCGCAGCAACTGCCGGAATCCGCCAGTCCCCAGCATGCCATAGGCCACCCGCATGGCGGGAGTCAACGATCCCTGGTGCAAGATGTAATCCGGCTGGTTCGAGCCGTCGGCCGGCTGGCAGACGGCCGCGCCGGCGGCAGCCAGAAATTCACCAAACCGGGGAACCTCACTCGAATCGCCTTCTCCAAGGGCGCCCAAGCCAATTCCGATGGTGCTGGCGGGAAACTGAACAGTCGCGCCGCTTTCCGACCGGGCAGAGCCATCGAGCCAGGGGCTGGGATCCCCGGGCCAATCGACCCGGAGCACAGCATCGGTTGACAGGGCGAAAATCTCCGCCGTGGCGCCCGCGTGAGACAGCCGAATCGGCCTGGCCATACCAGGAGCGGCGGACACCGAGGCCGGACTGGCAGCATGCAGCAGCTCTCCGAGCCCCACAAGCTCGAGGGCCTTCCGGACCATGGTCGACGCGTTGACCACGAGCAGCCGTCCCTGAATGCCCTTGAGCTGCCGGGCATGAATCACCAGGACTCGAATGCCGGCGGAACTGATGTAATCGACGCCGGCCATGTCCAGGGCGATGGTGTGTTCGCCGGACTGCACGCACTCGTCCAATGCTTGGCCCACCCGATCGCTCCAACTGGCATCCAGCCGGCCTTTCAGTTTGATTTCATATTGTTCGGCGCGCGCCGTGCGAGTGATTTCCATGATTCAGACACGGAGGGTTAATGAGGGGCGGATGGATCGACGACCTGTTGCGCCTGCCCGAGCAGCGCCTCAGGAATGACCAACCGATTTTCCCCGGCTTTTTTCAGATTGACCAGCCTCTTGATTTTCAGGGGTGGCGAAAAGGGAATCCGAGCCGGGTTTTCGCCGCGCATGATGCGCGCGGCCTTCAACGCGGTCTCACGCCCGGCATCGTAATAATCCCGCGCCAGAGCCATCGTGGCCCCCTGCTTCACCGCCGCGCCCTGGCAGGAAAAGACCGGCAGCCGGGCCTGGGTTGCCGCCCGGGCAATGGTCGGAAAACCGGCGGCGCTGAGGTTGTCAATCACCTGGACAACCGCGTCGAGGCGCCGGCCGCACAACGCCATCGCCGCGTCGGGAAGATCGCCGGGGCTGTTGGCCGCCACGGTCTCCACCGTCAGGCCGCAGCGGGCCGCTTCCCGCACGAAGAGATCCTTGTTCGCCACCGAATTTGCCTCGGCCGGACAAAAAATCGTGCCAACCCTTTTGATGCCGGGAAAATGATCCCGCAACATTTCGGCCATCTCCCGGTAGGGACCCTGCGTATACACTCCGGTCATGTTCGGCAGATGATCCGCATCCGTCTTGCCGGCTCCCGCCACAAACGGATCGGCCACCACGGTGAACACCACCGGCGTGTCCTTCACCTTGCGGATCGCGGTCTGAAGAGTCGGCGTGCTGTAGACAGCATACAGATCGGCGCCCGCTGTCTTTGCCGAATCGAAAAGCGCGCTCAACGTGGCCATGTCCCCCTGGGCGCTGAGCGTGTGCAGAACATAATCCGTGCCTTCACGCAATCCCGCCTCTTTCAGGCCGGCCTGAAATCCTTCCATCGCCTCTTCGACCATGACGGATTCGCTGTAGATCATCTGCTGAATCCGCCAGCGTTTGGCCGGCTGTTTACCGGGCGCGGCGTCCGACGGCGCCGGAGTTTCCGCGGGCGTCTGCATCGCCAGCACGGCAGGGGGAAAAGTAATGCCAAACTTGCGGGCCACATCGAAGTTGAAAATCACCTTTTTCTCCGTGACGTTCCGCAAGGGAATGACGGCGGGCTTCTCGCCCGCCAAGACACGCGCCAACGGTTCGGCGGCCGCATAACCGCTCTGGTAATAGCCCACGCCGACCACCGCCAAGACCCCGCGATTGACGTATTCGGGCGCGTCGATCACCACCGGGACCCGGCCGTCGGTGAGCCGGCTGATCAGACCCTCGAAGGCCTGATACGCCGTATTGTCGCCCGGCAGGTAAACCGCCGTCACCCCGCGCGCCGCCAGGGCTTGCGCCGCGGGCGCCACCTCGCTCGTGTTGTTCGCCACCGCCTCGACGAGTTCGATCCCGCTTTTCTCGCAAAGCTGGCGCAACACCGCCACCACCTTCACTGAGTTGGCCTCCGCATTGTTATATAATGTCCCAAGCCGCCCGAGTTTCGGAAACGTCAGCTTCAACATCTCGAGCGCCTCTTCAACCGGCGGAAACGATCCAATCCCCGTCACAAAGGGCAGATGGTCCTCAAAACTCTTGCCCGCTCCCGCCGCGATCGGATCCGAGCAATACGTGAACACGACCGGTTTCCGTCGCACCCCCGCGCACGCCGCCGTGATCACGGGCGTGGAGAAGGGCACGATCACGTCCACCGCGCTGGCTTCCAGGGATTGCAGCATCGCCGGGATGCCGCTGATCTCGCCATTCGCGTGAAGTTTCTGGACCTCGAGGTTGCGGCCTTCCTCGAGTCCGCGCTGACGCAATCCATCCAGGAGCCCGGCAATCGCGCTATCGGCGCCCTCGTCCGGCCCGAAATAGGCCAGTCCAATTTTAAACAGCCGGCCCGTGGATGCCATGGCTGTCTTTGTTGCCGGAGCGGATTCCTTCTCGACCTGACCGTCTTCGCCAATAATCAGGTCCGCCCGGGCAAGGATGTCCTCGGGAAACCGCCAGGGATCCCGGATTTTCTTCAAAACCTGTTTGTTGAGCATCACCCGTTCGGGCATGAAGTTGGTGATGATGACCGAGGCGGGATTCCGGCCATCGAGGATCGACGCGGCCAGCGCGCCGATGGCGTGGCCCACCTCCAGATAGTTCGCGCCCAGGTCGAACAAGGTGCCGTCCCGAACCTGACCGCTGGTGTTCGAAAACACGGGAATCTTGGCCTTGAGCGCCGTTTCACAGAGGGCCGCCGTCGCGTTCAGCACGGTCACGTCAACCCCCGTCCAAAAGGCCTGCGCTCCCCGGGCCACCAGGGATTCGGCGGCTTCGCGGACGTCCTTGCTCTGGTCGACGTTGGCTTCGATCAGCTGGATGCCCAGCGTCCGGCAGACTTCACGGGCCTTGATCGTGCAGGCCTCGGAGTTGCGCTCGGTGGGATTCCAGACCGCCCCGACCACTTTTAAATCAGGCCAGAGCCGTTTGGCCTCCCGGAAAATCTGTTCCACGGGCTGGAAGGTCCCCATGCCGGCAAGCCATGGCGGCTTGTTCGTCGTGTTCATCTTCTGGATGCCCACGCCCGCGCCGGCGGGATCGGTCACCGCGCCGAACACATGGATGGCCCGGCCGTCTTTGTTGGCGTTGGCCACGCATTGCAGGGAAAGCGTGCTGATCGTAATGACCATCTCATAGCTGCCGTCCGTCATGCGCTGGGCGATCGAGTTGGCGGTGGGAAGATCGCCTTCGGCGCTGAACCGCTGAAGCGCCAGCCGCCCGCCGTGATCGTATCCGGCCGCCGCCAGTTGCTCGATCACCCCGCGCTCGACTTCGTCCAGGAGCATGTTGGAGGCGTGCTTCAGAACGGCCACCTTGCGGACGGTCTTGCCGCCGGTTTTTTGACTCCGGGCGCTTTCGCGGGAATGAAGATCGGACAACAGCAGCACCAGAGTTGCCGCACCCAACAGAACCAAAGACAGTAAAAGACGTTTGAGAATCGGCATGTTACCTAGTGTGGTGTTTGCGAAATACGATGCATTCTGTTGCGCCCAAAATGGCCCGATGACGAGGCACGCGGAGGGTGCATCCCCTTCGGGGGGCTGTAACCGACGCGTAACGAAGTCAGCGGGCCATTTTCGGCGCAACCCTCGGGGCGGCCGTTCTTTTGGCCAGGCACTTCGTTGCGCCTCCCTTACAGATCCATTCCGGATATGCGCGGTCGGCGCGCCTCGCTCCTGACCAATACTCCTGGCCGCAGAATGCATCGTATTTCGCAAACACCACACTAGTCTGTTTCCAGTCAGCGATCATCACGCAAGGTTGTCTCGTTAAGATGAAAACCGCAATCCATTTCCATCGGAGACCGAGGTAGGGTCGGACCGCCGGGCCGACCGGGTATTCGGCTTCAGCCGGCCTGAAAGCGACGGGACAATCGGGCCACAAGGACGGCCGTTCCCACCAAGGCCGAAGAAACCAGGACAATGACCGCGCCGCTGGGCAGGTCCGTGGCCGCGGCAATCAGGAAACCTCCCCAGCCGCTGGCCGCGCCGAACAGCGCCGAAAGAAGCAGCACACGCGAACAACCCCGGGCCACTTGAAAGGCGGCGGCGGCCGGATTGCTAATAAGACTATAAATCATGAGACCGCCCACCGTCTGAAAGTTCACGGTGAGCGTGGCGGCGGTCAGAATGAGAAATCCGGTCCAGACCGCGGTGGCCCGGATGCCTGCGGCTTCGGCGTCGGCGCGGCAAAAGAGGATGGCCCGAAGCTCCTTGAAAAAGAGGGCTATGTAGGCGGCCAGGGCAATGGCGATGGCCAGCATTAGGCGCACATCGCTCCAGCGGCAGAAGTTCAGGCTGCCCCAAAGCAGGCTGCGAACGTCGTTGTCGCTCTTGCCGAGGATGCCGTAGAGGCCGATCCCGAGGAACGCCAGGCCCATCGTGGCCGAAAAGAGAAAGCTGAGGACGGTGTTGTCGTCCAGGTGAGCGCGTTGTGGATTCGTCAAACCGAGCGCGAGAGCCGTCAGCACCGCCCCGGCCAGCGCGGGCCAAAGAAGTTGCTGTCCCTCCAGACCACCAAGCCCGCCGAAAACGGCCCCGGCCAACGCGGCATGGGCAACGCAGACGCCAAGAAAAGGAATCCGCATCCCCACGATGAAGGTGCCCAGCATGCCGCTCGAGGCCCCGGCCAACGCGCCCCCCACCATGACGGGCGCCCAGAATACCAAGTCGATCATGGCGCACCTCCTCCCGGCATGACGGCATGGCGGCCCGCCCGATGAAGCGCGTCGAGATTCGCGCCGTAGAGACGGCTGACGCGCTCCGTGGTGAAGACCTCTTCCGGGCACCCTGACGCCGACACACGGCCCGTTTCAAGTAAAACGACCTGGCGGCAGGCGGGCGGCAGCACCTCCAATTCGTGGCAAACGAGGACCACGCTGATGCGCGTCTGCTCGTAGAGGGCCTGAATGGTTTCGACAATGCGCTCGCGCCAACCCAGGTCCAGGTTGGCCGTCGGCTCATCGAGGAGCAGCAACTCCGGCTCCTGTGCCATGGCCCGCGCTATAATCGCCTTCCGCTGTTCGCCGCCCGACACCTGGCTGAAAGCGGTGCCGGCCAACGACGCCAGGCCGAGCCGCTCAAGCCACTGGTCTACCACCTCCCAGTCGTGACGCGAAAGCCGACGGAACAGCCCCGCCCGAGCGGTGCGGCCAATGGCGACAACTTCCCGCAAGGTGATCGGCAGTTCGCTGCGGGCGGGCAGGAGTTGAGGCACGTAGCCGATGCGCCGTCGCAATCCAGCCAGCGCAGCGCCGCGCAGCGCGAAAACATTCTCGCCTAGCACTGTGACGCGGCCCCGGGAAGGCGGAGTCAGGCCAAGACAGGCGCGAAGAAAGGTGGTTTTTCCAGCGCCGTTCGGCCCCATCAAAGCCAGGATCGTGCCCGTTTCGGCCCGGACTCGGTCCACGTCCAGCAGACACCGCCGGCCGGCGTGGACGGTGAGGTTGCTCAGTTCCAGGGATGCCGGACTCATGGCGCAGCCCGTTGCCGCAGCCCATCGATGCGAGGCCGGAGCATGGAGGTAAAGGAGACTTGTCCGTGGCACAGGGGGGGAAAGTCCTCGAACCCCGCCACCCGCGCTTTCAACCGCTCCGCCGGCATGTGCGCCATCCTCCCGTCCCGACAAAAGATCGGACGGCAGCAACAACGCTGGGTTCGCGCAAACATCGCCGCCCACGATAACAGCGGTCAAGTACTACGACAAATGAAAACCATCATACCGATGAAGTGGCTCTTCATGCCTTCTCAGGCACGGGGGGGTTGGGCTGCGACGGTCTGGCTAATGCGTCCACCTTCTTTGCCAACTTGGTATTTTTGAGGGCCGCGTCCTCATTTCCGCCTTCCTCCGCCAATTCGCCAGTTTGGAAGATATTGCGCAGGTGCTTTTTGATGATCGGGACTCGGACCACAAACAACTGCGCCAATTCGATCCGATCGGCATGCTGCACGGCGCCGATCAGGTATTCGCGGTGGGGAATATGTGGAGTTCTACGCCTCCTTCACCGGCTTTTTTTCGGGGGTTGAACCATCAAATCCTCGATCATTTCCGCCAATTCGCTCTGGGAGATCCTAGGCAACACGCGATAATGCTTTGAATCGACGGCCTTGCTGTCCCAGACAACGTTCGGACCGGAAGTGTGGCGCAGGGTTCCCCGCCGCGCCTCAAACAGGTGCGGCCGCGCGCTGTACAGCACCGCGACCTGGTCCCAACTCGACCTGCCCTTCTCCAGGGCGTTGTTCCAAAGACGATACGCCTCGCGCACTGGATTATTCACTGGCGTCGCCGGCATCTTCCGGTTCCCGGTGATCACGGTTTCTCCAAAAGGGGAAAAGTAAGCTTCCGTGGGCCAAATTGAAAGCAACTCATCCATATAGGCCCCCGTTCCGTTCTCGCCCAGGTTCCAATCACGGCCCGGCTGCTCCGGTGTGCCGCCCATGGCCACCCAGCGTGAGACTTTTCTTTTCACCCAACCGGACCCTTCCGGATCGCGCATCAGCCATGCCAAACCGTGCGGATGCCCCACGGTCAGGATCGTCACCGACCGATCGCGCGCCGCGCGCAGCAAATCCTTGTACACGCGGACCAAATCCGGAGCCCGGTCGATGACATCATGGTGATAGAGGTTGGTTGCGGTCGCGATCTGGCGGGAATACGAATTTTGAGGATCCCCAACGTCGTCCCGTTGATACTGTCCAAGAGGCAGGTCGCCGCGGCCATACCAGGTGTTGATCGCGTCACAAACCCCTACCCCGAACCGGTTCTTTCCGGAACTGAAGATCACACCGACCAATTCGACCTCGCCCAGGTCCGCCAGACAATGCAGCAAGGCCAGCGCGCCGGCATCATCCACATCGGATCCCATGTCGGTGTCGAAGATGATCACAGGCCGGTTGGTGACACTTGCCGCGGAGTCAGCGCTCCAGGCTGGGCCAAGGGTAAAAAACACCATCGCAACCAGCGGCAGAACATATTTCATGGCCCATGTTCTACCAGCTGCCCGAATCCCCGTAAATGAGAACTGAGAGGTTTCAAGCCTGTGCCACATCTGCATTCGTGATTTGCTGCCAGCCGGCGGCGGGAGGATTTACGGCGCGCGAAGTTGGACGCGGAAATTCGAGTTAAGTTGACACGATGATCTCCAGCCATGAACTGATCGCTGGCGCCCGCGGGCTTTAGTGGATAAGCTCCTGGCCATGAAAACCAGCCGCCGCGCCTTCCTCGGCACCGCCTCACTGTCCACCACCAGCCTGCTCACCGCATCGCGCGGCCCGGCGCTCGCCGCCGAATCGAGTCGCTGTTGTGGGACGTGTATCGCGCGCAGAGCAATTACAAACTGCAGGGGCTGGTGTTCTGGGTCGCCGTTGCCGCCGTCGAGATGGCGCTGCTGGAATTGATGGCGCGGACGGCGAAGCGGCCGCTGGCCGATTTCTTCGGAGGCGCGTTGCGACGCGACATCGCGGTGTATTTCGCCAGCAGCAATCGGGGCAACCCTCCCGAGGCGGAGATCGGGCATCTGCAGACACTCGTCGCTGGCTCGGGCGTCCAGGCCGTCAAGTTCCGCCTCGGCGGGCGCATGAGCCGCAATGCCGATGATCCGACCGGCCGCACGGTGAAACTGATTCCGCTCGCGCGGAAGGCCTTTGGCGACACAATGACGCTGTACGGCGACGCGAACAGTTCCTACGACGTCCCCGAGGGCATCCGCATCGGACGGCTGCTGGAGGAGCATCGCTACGGTTTCTACGAGGAACCGTGCGAGTTCGACGATTTGTGGGGCACCCGAGAGGTCGCCGACGCATTGACCATCCCCGTCGCCGGCGGCGAGCAGGAATACAGTCTGCATCGCTGGAAATGGATGATCGCCCATCGCGGCGTGGACATCGTGCAGCCGGATTTGCACTACGGGGGCGGGTTGATCCGCGCCACCCAGGTCGCCCGCATGGCGGCGGCGGCGGGGATGACGATAATCCCGCATATGAGCGGCGGCGGGCTCGGCTACCTGGACGTCGTGCAGTTCGCATCATTCACGCCGAATATCGGGACGTTCATGGAGTTCAAGGGCGACGCCGGCCTGCCGATCGCGTGCGACACCTCGTCGTTGAAATGCGAAAACGGCCGAGTGCGCTGCCCCTCCGGCACCGGCTGGGGCGTGACGATAGATCCGGACTTCGTCGCCCAGGCGAAACCCGCCCGCATCGAATGAGATGAAACCGGTTCGTCCCCCTTTACATGATTGAACTGCAGGCAGTGCCCGTGGGAAATCCTCACCCCGTCCAATTGATGCGGGAGTTAGCCGAGGCATAGTCCGAGCGCGCCCGCGTGTCCGTGGACTCCGAATATCTCCGCCTGGAGGGCATCCCGCTGCGGCCTCGAGTGGCCACCGCGCTGTATCACATCGTTAAAGAGGCACTCATCAACGTGGAAAAACAGGCCCAAGCCTGCCACGTCAGCATCTTGTTAGGACGCGATGCCTCCCGGGTGGGATTGACGGTGGAGGACGATGGGCCTGGCTTTGGCGGGCGGTACGTGCCTGATTGAATCCTCTCCAGGGTCGGGCACCACGATTCTGGCCCGGATCCCCATGGCCGCGGAGGTTCCACCACCATGAACCGGGATCGAGAATATGACGCGGAACTCACAAAATGGAGGGCGCGGCTCCGTCCGCGCCCTAATATCCTAACCGCAGTTGGATTGAATTGAACCGGATCGTATTGATAGGAACGGAACAGAACCCTCGCAACAATTCCAGGGACCCGACAGAGCGGGTCCCTCCAGGTTGGAGGGCGATGCTCCGTCAGCGCCCTGTTGACTTTTCCTATTTATATAGTATATACTTATTTTCATTGAAGAGACCAAAAGAGGATATTCAGAATGCTGATGCCGGATGTTGCTCCGAGCGCGATGCTCCGTCCGCGCCCCTCTTGGGACCCGACAGAGCGGGTCCCTCCAAGATGGAGGGCGATGCTCCGTCAGCGCCCTGTCATCCCTCGAAGGATGGCGCCAGCTTTCGGGATGACCCCGAACGGCAACATCCGCCTCATCACCCGCCGATTGCGCGACATAACCAATCGATCATCATCTTTCTAACGGTATGCGCGAATAAGCGAAAAAGGATCTTTGCCCACGCGGCCGCGGTCAAAACGGTCACGGATGCCTGGCGACAGGCAGAGACCTGGCTGGTCGGATGTTACATTTTCATGCCGGACCACATCCATTTGTTTTGCGCGCCACGGGATCCAGCCGTGCCGTTGAAGAATTGGGTTTCGTTTTGGAAGAGCGTTGCGTCGCAGCATTGGCCCCGGCCCGAAGAACAACCGATCTGGCAACGGGATTTTTGGGATACCCAGCTGCGCCGTGGAGAACATTACGCTGCCAAGTGGCATTATGTGCGGTTGAATCCGGTCCGCAAAGGCCTGCTGAAAGACGCCGACAATTGGCCATACCTGGGCGAATTGAACCCTCTGGCATGGCATGATTGAAATGGAAGAATCAGAAATGATTCCAGGAACCCGACAGAGCGGGTCCCTCCACGATGGAGGGCGATGCTCCGTCAGCGCCCCTCTTAGGACCCGACAGAGCGGTCCCTCCAGGTTGGAGGGCGATACTCCGTCAGCGCCCCTCTTGGGACCCGACAGAGCGGGTCCCTCCAGGTTGGAGGGCGATGCTCCGTCAGCGCCCCTCTTGGGACCCGACAGAGCGGGTCCCTCCAGGTTGGAGGGCGATGCTCCGTCAGCGCCCCTCTTGGGACCCGACGGAGCGGGTCCTTCCAAGATGGAGGGCGATGCTCCGTCAGCACCCCTCTTGGGACCCGACGGAGCGGGTCCTTCCAAGATGGAGGGCGATGCTCCGTCAGCACCCCTCTTGGGACCCGACGGAGCGGGTCCCTCCATTGGACGTTTTGAATATGAAAGCACTGCGTGTATTACTGGCGGAAGACCAGGCCATCCTCCGGCAAAGTCTGAAAACGCTTATCGCCAACGAACCGGACATCGAAGTTGTCGACGAAGCCGCCGACGGCGATCAAGCAAGCCTGCCCGGATATTAAGGTGCTGGCCTTGACCGTCCACGAAACCAAAGCCCACATCCGCCAGATCCTCCAGGCAGGCGCGTCAGGCTATGTCGTCAAACGCTCCGACGCCGAGGAACTGACCCAAGCGCTGCGCACCGTGGCTTGGAAAGGGGTTTACCTCGATCCCACTGTGACTCTGAAGTTGATCGGTGATATGACGATGAATCATGGTTGGATAATCAATCCTATCTTGGATGACAATCAACTATTGTTTGGCTGAGTCCGAAAGGCCAGCCGGAGCACCATTCCAAGAGTGGTGACTTGTTCGGCGTAATTCGCAGGCGTCGGGATTGGCGAAGTTTCTGCGACCTTCTGCATTGAATAATCCTCGACACCGCTCAAAGCTGGCAGAACAGCGGCTATGCATGAAAGTGCCCTGAAGCAGGAACAACAGGGCTAACGCAGATTTGTCGGGACATTTGCCGGT
>JAKLHY010000091.1 GCA_022709905.1 Verrucomicrobiota bacterium
CTTTCAGACCCACTGGGGGTATGCGCGTCGCTCGCGCCTCGTCGGAGCGAACAATCCCTCGCCGCGAATGTATAGCTAATTTCTTGACGAACCCTTACTGCCACAAAATGGGCGCATCGTAGCGGTGAATCAGGGGATCAGGAGTCACGAGTCTGAAACCGCCGGTTGTGGCTTGGGCAATGAGTAACCGGTCAAAGGGATCAGGATGGATCGATGGCAGTTGTTCCAGGTAGTAAATGTCTTCGGATTTCAGGCTGAGGGTATCGATCCGATGCTTTGCGGCCAGAAGGGGAAGGAGCTTCGAGGGCGGTTGAGGCAGGCTGATTTTCCCGAGGCTGTGCTTGATGACGAGTTCGAGCACACTCACATCGCTCATGAGCAAGTCATGGTGTGGATTGGTCAGGGTCATTTTCAGTTTTTCGCTGATCCGATCACTGCCAACGAAGAACCACAAAAGCACACAGGTATCCAAAAGAAGGGTCATCGGGATCCGTTGAACAAGGCGGTGATTTCGGGATCCGGGTCATTGAAATGTTCAGGCACTTGAAACAATCCCTTGACCAACCCAAAAGGACGGCGTTGATCCAGTGATTGCAGGGGACGAATTTCCGCAAACGGACGGTTGCGATCGCAAAGGATGATGGTTTCACCTTTCTTGACGCGGCGCGCGTATTCGGACAATCGGGCTTTGGCCTCGTTGATATTAATCATGGTCTTATTCATGACCATAAACATAGTCATTATCGATGCAGGAGTCAATCGGGGAGACCGAGGGGTGAAATTTGGCAGCGGCCGTTGGCCACGGCTTTTTGGGCTTCTTCCAGGCGTTCCGGGGAATCGATGGCGCATCGATAGCCCTCGAGGGGAAAGCCGTAAAGCCGGCCGGTGGGGATGAGTTTGACGAAGACATCGCGGGGCAAGTCAGCGAAAGCGCCGGGAGGGATGTGATCCAGGATCTCAGGTTCGCACACGCAGACGCCGGAGTTGACCCAGGGCGAGGCGACAAGGCGCCGGGCCTCATCGGTGGGGCGTTCGAGGAAATCGTGGATTCGGTTTTCGGAATCGAGGCAGACGATGCTGTTGGATCGGCTTCGCTGGTGGACGAGGAGGGTGGCCAGGGCGGCATGAGCCCGATGAAACTGGAGCATTCGGGAAAAATCCTGGTCGGTGAGAATGTCGCCGTATTGGACAAGAAAGGTTTCACCTTGACGGAAGAGGGCCTCCATTTTTTTGAGACCGCCGGCGGTGCCCAGGAGGGTGGGTTCGTGCGAGTAAGTGATCCGCAAGTGCCAGCGGGCGCCGTTGCCGCAGTATTCCTGGATGATCTCGGGAAGGAAATGGAGGTTGATGACGACATCATCGATGCCTTGGGAGCGGAGGTGGCTCAAGAGAAAATCGAGGAGCGGCCGGTCTTGAATGGGCAACATGGGCTTGGGCAGTTCGCGGGTGAGATGGCCCAATCGCGTGCCCATACCGGCGCATAACAACATGGCTTTCATACGAAGCGGTCATTGGATTCGATGATCCAACGGGCAGCAGCGGGGAGATTGGCGCAGATGTGATCGGGTCGCAGGTCTGGATCGAGGGGTTCGGAGGTCGTGATGAGGGGATCGAGGTGACGTCCGGTTTCCACCAGGACAGTTCGGCACCCGGCACGCGCGCCGGCTGCGATGTCCGTCATTCGATCGCCCACGGCGTAGCTGGCAGCCAGGTCGAGGTGATGGGTGGTTGCGGCCTCGAGAAACATGCCTGGCCGGGGCTTTCGGCAATGGCAGTCCAGGCGGTATGCGAGGAGGGTTGCCTGGGGGTGATGCGGGCAGAAGAACCAACCGTCGATCGGCGGGGCTCCTGCCTGTTGGAGGAGCGTGCTGAGGCAGTGGTGCAGAGACCGAACAGCCTCCTCGCTTAGCAAGCCCCGGGCGACGACGGCCTGGTTGGTGAGGACATGAAGTTGAAAGCCGGCCTTCTTGAGGTGGCGCAGGGCAGGGGGCACGCCCGGCAGAATCCGGATCTGATCGGGGCGCTGCAGCAGGTGAACGTCTTCGATCAGCACGCCGTCGCGATCCAGGAGGATGGCACGGTTCATGGCACAGTCCATCGGGGTGCGGGGTATTGTTGGGAGAGGCGGGTGGCGACGAGGGATGCCCAGGGCTGAGGCAGAGCCATAAAGACAAGGGTATCCGCCGGGGTTTGGGCGGGGCTGAGGATCGGCCGGTTTTCGTGGGAGTGGCCGAGGCGCTTGGGGTCTTCGTCCACGAAGAAAGCGGCCCGGCGTTGAGTCTGGGCATCGAGCCAGGTGGCGGCAACGGAAGTGCCGAACAGTCCAAACGCTCTCCTGTCGGCGAGTGTGAGAACGGATTGAGCGATTCGGGCGAGTTCACGGATGCCGTCTATAACGGACTTCGATTCCTCAAGGTCAACCGAGAGAGGGGCTGCGGCGGGCTTGTCATGGGCGGTGCGGGCGACCAAGGTGAGTTCACGCGGAATCCAATCGTTGACCGCATGGCAGATTTCCCAGTGGGCGGCGCATGCCAGGGTGCGAAGCGAGTTGAGCGAGAAATGGGAGCAATGATCGGCGACGGTCAGCATGAAGGGATTACGCTGGCAATCGGGCACTTCGATGAGCAGGACACCGTCCGGGTTCAGGCGGGCACGGAGATGGTCGAGGAAAGGTCGCGGTTGCGGAATATGTTCCAGGACATGAACCAGGGAGATGCAGTCAAAGGAACCTGGGATTTCTTCGATGGGACAGGTGAACAGTTGCGCAACACCGGGTATGGCTTCGACGGTGTCTCGGTATTTGTCCGAGACCTCGGATCCCAGGAGTTGCCAACCGGGCAATAGGCGGCTCCAGGATCGCAGGAAACCGCCGTTGCCACAGCCAATATCGAGAAGCCGGCCGGAGGGTGGAAGAGCGTTATGGGAAAGAAGCGCTCGGATGATGGCTTCGGAGCGCGCTGTGCCGATGCCTTCGTTGGCGAAGACAGGTTGCTCGATTCCACCGCTTTGATGGTAGATGGTATAGCCGTTGTAGATTTGCTGGATTTCGTCTCGCCATTGCGGTCGGACGATGGTCTGCACGAGGCCGCACGCTTGGCAGAGCCCGAAGGTGCCGCCTGAAGGCCAGGGCTTGCAGTCCGAGGTCACACGACACAGGCGGGAGTAGTCAGGCGCGGGGATCAAAGGATCGGCACCGCACGAATGGCAGGAATCCATTGGGGTTAAAAACTAGGATTTCAAATTTAAGATTTAAGATTTGAGATCAGACACTGGCTTTGGGACCAGGGATAGGGCCGGAACGCGGAGCCGGCCGGGTATTCGGTCATTGGGCTCGGCGCGCCCGGCGGTCGCGCCCTTCCTAATGGGTGGAGTCTGAGGTCCTATCGCATTCCGCATCGTGCGATTGGGATTCGGACAGCAAACCGGGATAGACGCTGGCGAGGGTTTCTTCGGGGGTTGGCATCATGAGGCCAAGTTCTTGCACGGCTCGAGTGGGATCGAGCGTTGTATGCAAGGGAACGTGTTCGGCCTGGTAAACGAAACGGCTTTCCACCGGTTGAATCAGTGGGTCATCCAGATGAAACGCCGTGGCCATATGGCGGGTCATGTCGGCGTAGGTAATGTCGCGTGAGGCGGACAACTGCCAGATCCCGGTTTGTTGTCTCTCGGCGACTCGGGCCAGCCCGTTCACGACGAGATTCAGCGGGATGGGGGCACAGACAAAATCGGAGAAAGGCCGTATGGGACGGCGGGCGCGAAGACTCGCGTGCCATTGCTGGAGCAAGGCAAAGCGCGAGTGCATGACCTTGGTCAAGCGCACGATCGCCCACAGGACAGCCTGCTGAGACAGTCCGGATTCCACCGCGGCTTTCTGGCGGCCGTATTCGGTTTGGGGACAGACGGGATCCGTGGCTTGACGATGAGGCCGGGAACCGTCGAAAACCAGGTTGGAAGAAAGGAAAAGGAGAAGACCGGTCCGGCCGTGAAGACAGCGGATGAGATCGAGAATCCGGGTTACATTGACCAACTGCGAGGCGGCGGGCTCACGTCGGCAGGCATCGAGGTTGGTGATCCCGGAGCAGAGGATGGTCGCGTCCGAGTCGGGCAGACTGGGCCAGTGTTGGGGGGGCTCTCGCAGATCGAGCCGCAGGCGATGGGGGGCTTTTTCGGCGCCTTCAAGATAGGTGCCAGTGACCTCGTGGCCGGATTGGCGCCAATGGTCGCGCAGAGCACTGCCGATGAGGCTTTCGGCGCCGACAATCAGAAACCGTTGTTTCACGGGATTTTCCTGCCGCAGCAGAGTGCCCAAAGGTAATGCGCCATGGGCGTGAAGCCGGTGTGGACCACTTCGTCGTTCATGGAAAAGATGAACACATTATGAAAGAAGACCGCCATAAGTTTGCGGAGAGCGGGGGCGTCTTTGCAGTTGATATGGCCTTCCCGGCTGGGTGGAGAAGCATACGCCTGCGATTGGAGAGAGGGCGTTCCGACGAGGCAAACGCCCTGAGGATGAAGGGAGGCGGCCATATGTTTGACGAACAGCTGTTCCTGCTCGGCGGGGATATGTTCGATCACATCAATGGCATAGGCGCCGTTGAAGCCTTCGGCGAGGGGGCCGGCCAGCATGTCATGGACCCGGAAATCGATCGGCCAGCGGGATTCCCGGTTCTGGCGGTTGCGTTCGATGAAGACCGGATCGAAATCGGTGGCGACAACGGCGGCCACCTCCTGTCGCACGATACGGGTGCCGAAGGCATCGGCGCAACCGACTTCGAGCACGCGATCCATGCCGGCGAACATCTTGGCGACGAACTTGTATCGGGCCAGGACGAAGAGCAGGCGTTTGGGATCGTCCCGCCAGACCTGGCTGCTCATGAGGCCCAGGTGTTGCGGACCTTCTTGTTGTTCGAGCCCGAGCAGGAACTGGTATTGCGCTTCCTTGGTTTGTTCTTTCATTCGAAATAGATGAACGACCAATCCCCCGCATACCCGCAGCGCTGGAACCACCATTCCCACTCGGACGGAGTGTAGAAGCTCTCGCAGGTCAGCTGCCAATAGAGGAGATTGGCCTTTTCCTGTTCATTGCGGTAGGACTCGACCACGAGGTATCGATGACGTCGTCCCACGCGCTGCATCTCGCGCAGCGCGAGGTCGAGATCGTAGCAATAGAGATTGTGGAGGGTATTCAGGGAGATGACGAGATCGAAGCTCTGATCGGGATAGGGGAGTTGCCGGGCGTGGCCTTGTTTGAGGAACGGCCGGACTTCTTCCTTGGCGTTGGCGACGGCGTATTCGGAAATATCAATGCCCTGCACCTCGATGCCGGGCACCGCCTGGGTGAAATCATAGAGAAGGAAGGCCTTGCCGCAGCCGACATCCAGGATGCGATCGCCGGGTTTGAGCCCGTAATGTTTGGCCATCGTTTCCGCGACCACGCGCCATCGGCCGTCGTACCGCATGCCGCCGTAGCCGAATTTTCGGTCGCCATCCCAGTAATCGCGCCCGAATTGTCTGGCGATTTTGGCGGCTTCGGCCTTGGGAAACTCATTCACGCGCCCCAGGTAATCGCGCTGGGTCCGCTTATGAACCGATGAGATGAAGTCCACGTATGCCATAGGATTGTTTTTCAGGGAATTCAGGGAAGGTAGTTCAGGGATTGTTGCCAGGCGGTGCGGGCTTTATTGAGTTGAGCCAGACGCTGATCCACCTGGAGCGAGCGCTGGTTGGAAAAGGCGCGACGCTCCCGATCGGCCTGGACGAATTCATTGAGCATGATGCAGCACCACTTGTACTGATACAGCGGCAGGAGTCCTGATGCGCGAGGGGCGAGCTCCTCCCACTCGGGCATGCACTGGACAAGATCGGCAATCCAGCTCTTCCAGTGCTCGAGACTTACCGGAATTTGAGGCTGACAGAAAAAATCGCACACGAGCTTGGCCGGGTCGTCCCAGCCGGCATATTCAAAATCAAAAAATCGCAAGCGCCCGTCTCGATCCAAAATGGCATTGTGAAAACCGAAGTCAGAAGGCGACAGGCAGCGGCCAGCAGAGGGTAATGGCAGTTGGGGATCTGCCGTGGCAGTCTCAACCACGCGCTGGAATCGAGACTTAAGGCGGCTCAAGCCGGGACCAAGCTCGGACTGAACAAAGTGAAGAACTTCACGATCCACAGCGTCAGCGGGCTGAATGGCCATGAGACGATGAAAACGGCGTTCCACACAACGCAAGTGTTCCGCCAGAGTCAAGCAGGCCTCGGAGGCCATGGGAATCGCATCGGCAAGGTATCGCACGCTTTGGATTGCGGCGATGAACTCGATGGCTTCCGTCAAGTGACACGGCCTCAACTCGGACGGGGTGAGTTTGCGTCCTGGAATAAAAGCAAAAACCCCGAGGCGTTGAGATTCCACCCAGGCCACCGGCTCGGGAATCTGACGGACCCCGGCATCCCAGAGGAGTTGGTAAAAGCCCCGTTCCGCAAGGAATCGATCCCGAGGATCCGCCGGATTTTGGTAATAATACTTGAGCACCCAATCGTGTTCGGCATCACACACGCGGTAAACACGGTTGTTTGCGCCGCCGGCGATGGGAGCCGCGGAAAAATCGGCGCCCAAACCGAGCCGCTCAAGAAACGGGATGGATGCGGGAGGGAGTGAAGTCATGAAGATCGGACAAGCTGGACTTCTTCACGACAAATCCAACTGTTCAGGGACACAAGCGATGCGACAATACACGGCAACGGCGACGGGGAAAGGAGCGCGGACTTGAGCCCGCCAGGAACGCCGCTGCGGAATAAATTCCGCGGTCCAGGCCCTTAATGCCAATCCGCTTTATGCTGGAGCGTCGTTCCGCGCTTCCTTGTCCCTCAGACGAAAGAATTGGCCAATCTCCGCCCAACTGCCGAAACGAACAAACCGGCGCTCATCCGGATAATGATGGTTAGGATCGAACAGGAGACGTTCCACGCCGGCGGGAAAATCGGGTTCCGCGAGAAACTCGGGCAGGTCATCGATGAAATGCGTGCAGCCGGCGGCGGCGATGCGCCGCAGTTTATCGTTCTTCGTGAGCTCGAAGTAAATGCGCGCGCGGGGCAGAGCCATTGCCGCGGGATCCGTGAAGCCCTGTTTTTCCAGCCAGGCCATGGCCGCCTGATGGAGGTCATACGGCTTGCCAAGATAGGGGCGCAGGGTTTTGTGGCTGATGATGCTGACAGGGAGACCATGGGTTTGGCAGGCCAAAAAGAAATCCTTGACACCCTGGAAGATATCGGCTTCGTCCATGCGGGCGCCGTAGACATATCCCTGAAGGCCGGTCCAGTCGTCTTCGCGGCCGGCCGACCGCAGGTAATTGCGCACCTCGGATTTACTGGCCGGGAGGGAAGGGGGAATCCAGCCGCGCTCGAGGCAAACCCGGTGAAAGAGCCGGTCGTAGCTGACGATGGTGTTATCGAAATCGATGCCGACGTGCATGGCGCGGGAGCAGGATGCGGGGTGCGGAAACCGCGGAAACGCCGCGTGGGGGCGCGCAGCCTACAACGCTGGAGGCCGGGTCCCCCGACCCGGCGATGGGTGATGCTCAGCTAATGAGAAGATCCCGAAAATCAAGGATGGTCCTCTCCGGAGAGGATGTGCAGGAGGCGTTCGGCGATCCGGTCGGGGGTGAGTCCGAAGTGTTCACGGGCTTCGGATTGGCCGCAGGTTACATGGAGGAACTCATCGCGGGTGCCGAGCCGACAGAGGCGTGCGCGGGGTTGGGGTTGGTCGCTCAACCATTCGGCGACGGCGCCGCCGAGGCCGCCCAGGATGCTATGTTCTTCGAGGGTTGCCACCACCCGGCAGCTGGAAAAAACCTGTTGCAGAACGGATTCATCGAGAGGTTTGATCGTGGGGAAACTGTAGACCGCGCAAGACAGGCCCCGGGCGGAAAGCAGGTCGGCCGCAGCCAGGCCCACAGGCAGGATCGTGCCCGCGCACAACAAAGCCAACTCCCCGCCCGGGCGCAAGGGCAGCGCGCGGCCAATGACGAATTCGGGATCGGCGGCATGGATGTTGGGTTCGCCTTTCTTGCCGATTCGGAGAAAGACGGGTTGACGGTTCTCGAGGGCGGCTCGGAGGGCGGCCCGCACTTCGAAGGAATCGGCCGGCGCGATCACCGCCAATCCGGGCAGCAACCGGAGCATGCCCATGTCCTCGCAGGAATGATGAGTGGCTCCCAGGGAGGCGTAGGACAGACCGGCGCCGGTGCCCACAATCACGACGGGCGCCTGATGGTAACAGACGTCGATCCGGATCTGTTCCATGCAACGGTAAGTGAGGAACGGGGTGATGGTGTAGCAGACCGGCCGCAGGCCGCTCAAGGCCAGGCCGGCGGCGATCCCGATCATGTTGGCTTCCGCCACGCCGCAGTTGTAGAAACGGCCGGGACACGAGGCCTTGAAGTCGTCGAAGAGTCGATTCCCGATGTCCCCGGAAAGCAGGACGATGCGTTCATCCTGTCGGGCCAGCGCGGTGATCTGTTGGGCGAAGGCGTTTCTCATGGGAGATCTCAGGAAGTTACGCGTCAAATTAAACGGTTTAACGAGGCTCATTCCCAGAATTCACTTCCCGCATCTTCGATGCGAGGCGCAACTTCCTGAGAATTGGCGGAAAAATCGTTATGTGGATCTTCTCCCAAGCAAACCTCTATCCGGGGGGCAGAGTTCTTGGCGGGCGGCCTCGACCTCGGCGGCTTTGGGCACGCGGTAGTGCCAGTTATTGTCGTCTTCCATGAACGAGACGCCTTTGCCTTTGGTGGTGTGGGCGATAATCGCCACCGGTTTACCGCTGCCATCGGGCACCCCGCTCAGGGCCTGGATCAGGGCCGAGAGATCGTGTCCATCGACCTCGCTGGCGCTCCAGCCAAAGGCCTCCCATTTGCGGGCGAGTGAGGCCAGAGCCATGATTTCATTGCTGCGGCCGGTCGCCTGCCATTTGTTGTAGTCCACAATGATCGCGAGGCGATCGAGACCTTGGTTGGGGGCGAACATCGCCGCCTCCCAAACCGAGCCTTCGTTGCACTCGCCATCGCTCATGACGACGAAGACGCGATAGTCCTGATGCTGGATCTTGCCGGCAAGCGCCATGCCGAGACCGACGGGGAGGCCGTGTCCCAGAGAGCCCGTGGCCAGTTCGACCCCGGGCGCGCAGTTTGGGCCGGGATGTTCAGCCAGCGGACTGCGGTGTTGCGCATACGTGTCGAGCAGGGAAGCGGGAAAGAATCCTCGGTAAGCAAGGGTGGCGTAAAGGGTGGTGGCGGCGTGTCCCTTGCTGAGGATACAGCGATCTCGGAGGGGATCGTTTGGCTGCTGGGGATCCACGCGCAGCACCCACCAGTAAGCGGCGACCAGAATATCGACGCAGGACAGGGCGGAGCCCAGGTGGGGCGTGCCCGCGGCGTGAGACATCTCAACGAGCTTAAAGCGGATCTGACGAGCCAAGAGCTCGAGCTCGGCCAATGAAGCCTGAGCTTGCCCGATGTCGTTTGGATTCATGCAATTCGCGTGATGGATCGGTGTGCGCCCTTCAGGATATTCCCAGCCAAGCTGTCATGCGATGGTAGGGCGCGCCGCGCCCGATGGCCGAATGCCTGGTCGGCCCGGCGGTCCGACCCCTATCCCCGGATTGGCGAATGCCTGGCCGGCCCTATCCGGTTCCGAATGCCGGCTTTCGTAATCCGCCTTTGCGTTACTGCCGACGTCCAACTGATTTTTAGCTCGGCTCGGTAAGGATCCCTCGCCCTACCTTGCTTACTGCTACTGTCCCCTGTTTCCTGTTTCCTGATTCCGCGGCTCGCTGAGGTCAGCTCGCCTTACCTGGCTGACATCGACTGCCGGCTGCTCGAGATCTTTTTTTAGCATCGAAAATGGATCATGGCATGGATGACTTCTCCGGCGCGCATCTTGGCGATGGCCTCATTGACTTGGTCCAAGGGGATGCGGTGCGAGACGAAACGTTGCGCGAGCCCGGGGCATTTATGATTCAGGAGCCGAAGAAGGCGCGGGATATCCTCGGCGGGCTTGCTGCCGCCGCCATGTGAGCCGGTCAACACTTTGCCGAAGTGCAAGGGCAAAGGATTGAAGGCGATCTTATGGTCATACGGCATGACACCGAACTCGACGCAGCGGCCCTGGCTGCTGGTCAGAGCCAAGGCTTTTTCCAGCACCGCGGGATTGCCGGTGCCATCGATGACAACATCCGGTGAAAGCCCCTCGAGGATGCGCGCGGCGGCTTCGGCGAAGTCTTCACGGTTCGAGTTGATGACATGAGTGGCGCCGACCTCGCGCGCCCGATCGAGTTTATGGTCGTGGATATCGACGGCAATGACGGGATAAGCGCCGGCCAGGGATGCGGCGAGGATCGCCCCGAGGCCGATGCCGCCGCTGCCGATGACGACGACCGATTCCCCAACCCGCAGCCGCGCGTCGTTGGTGATGAGGCCAAAGCCGGTGGTCAAGGTGTCTGCCAGGAGGGCGCACAATTCAAAGTCAGTGTCAGAAGGAACCGCGGTGAGGCGGTTTTCGGAAACGACGGCAAATTGATTGAACGTGGTGAGATAACCAGCGTTCACCTTGCGTCCATTCCAGTTGTAGACGGGGGGGCGGGATTCGATGCCTTTGCCGGGGCGCCAATGGCCGACGACGCGATCGCCGGGCTTGAGATGCCGGACTTCGGGGCCTGTTTCGCGGACAATGGCGCCGGCTTCGTGGCCGAGGAGGTGCGGCAGGAAACGATCGGGACCTTTGACGCCGTCGATCTCCCCGATCTGGGAGCCGCAGATCCGGCTGACAACGATCTCGATTAACACCTGGCCGAATCCCAAGGGAGGAATCTCGACTTCGTCAAGAACAAGGGGATGGCGTTGTTCCACCAGAATCGCGGCGGGAGTCTTCATAATCGATGGGAAAAGGCGATGCCGAACTGCTGGAGGTAGGGCTGGACCGCTGGGCCAGCCGGTTATTCAGCCAATCGGTCCGGCGCGCCTGGCAGTCGCGCCCTACCTGGGGTAGGGTCGGACCGCCGGGCCAGCCGGGTATTCGGCCATCGGGCTCGGCGCGCCTGGCAGTCGCGCCCTACCTGGGGTAGGGTCGGACCGCCGGGCCGACCAGGTATTCGGCCATCGGGCTCGGCGCGCCTGGCAGTCGCGCTCTATCAAGCGTTTGCAGGCCGATCTGCTGAATCGGCCTTGTGGACGGATGACGCGCGGTTGGCAAATCAACAGTCCTCGAGCAGCGTGATGCCGCGCTCGAGGAGGACGGTCTTCGAAATCGGCTGGGAATTGCCCACGATCCGCACCGCTTGGGCTCCGGCCAGCTGGCCGAGAAAAGTCGCCAGCGCGACAGGGAGGCCCCGCGCCGCAGCCAGCGCCGCGACCGAGAAGAAAGCGTCGCCGGCGCCCACAGTGTCGACAACGTCGTTTTCGAACGGCGGGCAGAGGCTGGGGGCCTCGTCCTGTTTCAAACCGATGGTTTGGACGGGGCCGCGGGTGAGCCACGCATAGCGGGAACTGAGATGACAGCGCAGGTTTTCCAATTCGGCGGGATAATCGAGGTGACGATGGCCGGCGGCCAGCATGAGTTCCTGTTCATCGAGGGCAAAGGCATCGGCGCGCCGGTATCGGCGGGAGATCACGTTAAAGCCGAAATTATTGCTGTTGGTCTGGCAATTCAACGCGAGAAACCCGGATTCATTCTGAATGAGTTCACGAATATTCGGCTGCATCAAGCCATGACCGAAATCGAACAGCAGGACGGCATCGAATTGACGGAGGATTTCGGCGAGGCGGGCGCGGACTTTTTCGAGGGTGTCGGATTCGGGGGCGTGGGCATCGAGGTAATTCACGGCGAACAGCTTGGTCAGCTCCTTGCCTTCGCTGAGCGGTTCGACGAATCGTTGCTTGACCACGGTGGTAAAGCGTTCGTCGCGGATCGTGAGGTCCTCGGCTGGATTGAGGTGCTGGGCGAGGAGGGGATCGACCCACGATTCGGTTCCCAGGAGGCTGAGGAATTTGGCGTGGGGCGTGAATTGTTTGACATGGCGCAGGACGGCCAGGGCGCCGCCGCATTGGGTTTCGTCCCCCAGGTACCGGCCGGAGATGATCCGGTTTTTTGACGTCAATCCCTGGACCTTAAGATAGGAGTAACGGTCGATGATGGTATCGCCCACGATCAGGACTTTGAGATGGGCGAGTTGCCCGACGGCCTCTTGAAAGTCCTTCGGGCTGATCTGGCGGGCCAATTGCCGGCAGTAGTCGGTTACCGCGGAGGGATGGGGTGGTGGGTTATGGAAGGGGTGCATGCTCGGGGCCGGGAGGAGTGGCGGGGGCGCGGTTGGGTCAGCGCGACAGGAATCGATAGGCGCCGGCGTGGCGGTCGAGCTTCATGAACTTCATGTTATAGTGCTGCGGCGCTTCAATGTCCGGGAACAGGCCTTGATCGAGGGCCCGGCGCAGATGGGCCACTTCCTGTCGAATCGAGCTGATGGGGCGATAGGAGAGTTCGGTCTGAATCTTCGAGGAGGAGATGTGGTAGTCGCGGCGATCCAGGGTCTCGGTGATCTTGATCTCGACCTGGAGATCCTGGAGCTCGGACTGGATGATCCGGGCGATTTCGATGACCTTGTGGTTTTCAAATCCGAAGTTAAAGGTGCGACCGTTGATCAGGGTCGGATCGGACTGGGTCAGTTCGCCGTAGAGGTGGATCATGTCGGTGATGCCGACGTTGGGCCGGCGTTGTTCGCCGCCGTGGACGGTGATCACCCGTTTGCGGACCGCATCGGCGGTCAGCTTGTTGACGGTTAAGTCGAATCGTTGCCGGGGCGAATAACCGCAGATGGTGGCCGGCCGGATATTGACGGCGCAGAACCCCGGAGAAGCGGCGCTGGCCACCAGCCACTCGCCGAGCATTTTGTATTTCGAATAGAAGGTCAACGGTTCGGGTTCGAGCTGTTCGGTGACGTTGGGGACATCTTTGATGCCGAACACACTGCTCGAGGAGGCGTTGATGAAGCGCTCGACGCCGGCTTTCCGGGACAGGGCGAGCAGCATCCCGAGGGCGTCAAAATTGACCTGGCGGGTGAGGACCTCGTCGATTTCACCGGTGGGATCGTTCGAGATGGCGGCCAGATGAATCACCGTGTCACGACCGGTCAGAGCCTTTTCCACCCCCTCGGGATCCCGGAGGTCGCCCTGGATGAATTTGAAGCGATCTTGCCAAGAAGGAAAGGCGGGCTCACGCCGCAAAGCGTCGAGGCCAGCTTCGGTGTAGAGCAGAAGATCGAGCACACAAACGTCATGGCCCAGTTGAAGCAGATGCGGGGTCAGCCGGGCGCCGACGTAACCAAAACCGCCGGTAACGAGTATTTTGCGAGGATTCATCGAATCAAGGTTTGTGAATATAGTCCAAGGGCTGTTGTTTTAGAACATCCAGGTGACGATCCACCCAGGCAAGGGTTTCATCAATGCCTTGTTCCAGAGTGACGGCATCGCGCCAGCCCAGGGTCGTGCGGGCCTTGGTGCTGTCGAGGAGGTAAGCGGCGTCTTTCCCGGGACGATCGCCCACCACCTCGACCACCTGGTCAAAATCAGCCCGGAGTCTGCCGCAGATAATCTCGACCAGCTGGCGAATCGAGATCATACGAAGAGTTGAAAAATGATAAACCTCGCCCGCTGGGGCCTGGCGGGCCGCCCGGAGTGTGCCCTCGGCCACGTCGCGAATGTGAATGAAAGACCGCACCGAGTGTCCGCCGCCATGGAGTTGGAGTTTGCGCCCGAGACGAATGAACAGAATCGTCCGGGGAATGATGCGATAGAGCTGTTGTCCGGGACCGAACACGTTTGCCGCCCGGGTAAAGACCGCCGGAAACCGGTATTGTTTGACGAATGTCATCAGGTGCAGGTCGCAAGCGGCCCGAGAGGCCGCATACGGGGTGCTGGGATTCAGAGGGGCGTTCTCCGTGACATTGCCGCTGCAACTGCCGTAGACCTCGGGCGTGGTGACATGGACATACTTTTTGAGAAAATCCATGCGGCGCAGCTTTTCATGGAGACGCACGTTCGCCACCACGTTGGTCTGATACCAATGATCGGGATGAAGCCAGCTCTCCGCCACCATGCTTTGCGCGGCGAAATTCACCACGTAATCCGGACGGAAATCGCCCACCGCCTCCGCAATCCGATCGGTGTCATGATTCAAATCCAGCCGGGCAAAATGAAAGCGGCCCCCCGTTTCAGACGTTGTGCTCCATTTATACGGCAGAAAGGCGGAGTTAGCCTCTGGAGAACGGCTGATTCCGAACACGTCGGCGCCCTGTTCGAGGACGTAGTCCGTGAAGCTGGCGCCTGAAAACGAGTTGCTGCCGATGACAAAGATCTTTTCCGACATTTTAGATGACACTTCGTGCCCGTCGATTCGCCCCTGTTTTGCGAAGGACGATTCGTTCTGAACACCATTTATCCCGCGCTACGATCCTCGAAGGAAGATCGATTCCGAGGTGTAGCCTCAAGAGAGCATTAGATAATGGCCTGCGCCCCAAGTCAATGATCCGGTTCTGAGGTTTGCGGGGCCTTAAAGGCGCGTCAGCCGGGATATCCAAGGATAGAAGACACAGCCGTTGCGATAAAAGGTAGGGTTGGACCGCCGGGGCCGACCGGGCTCTTCCGAGACGTTCTGCTCCTGAGACTCTGCGCTCGGCGCGCCTGGCAGTCGCAGCCCCACCCATCGGCGTGCTCGCTGATCGCGCCCTGCCATGCGCGCGCCTGGACAATGGCCGAGGATTTTAGCGGACGCCTTGGATGGCTTCCTGAAAAGCAGGTTCGAGTTCCTCCGGACGGGTGACGCACAGGCCCAGGTCGCGCAACAAGCCGTCGTTGACCGCGTAGATCCAGCCATGCACCGCCAGTCGTTGGCCGCGTTGCCAGGCATGCTGGACAGAGTCGGTTTGGCATGCGCTGACCACTTGCTCGATGACGTTGAGCTCGCACAAACGGTCAAAACGTTCGATTTCGTTATCGAGGCCGTCCAGTTGCGTGGCGTGTTTCCGGGCGACCCTTTGGACGTGCTCCAGCCAGGTGTCCACCAGTCCAAATTGCTGATTGCGCAGCACCGCGCGCACGCCGCCGCATCCGTAATGGCCGCAGACGATGACGTGGCGCACCTTGAGGACATCAACGGCGAACTGAAGGGCCGAGAGGCAGTTCAAGTCCGTGGGGGGGATGACATTGGCCACGTTGCGATGGACAAACATCTCGCCGGGCAGCAAACCTGTTATCTGGTTGGCCGGGACCCGGCTGTCTGAGCAGCCGATCCAGAAATACTGGGGCGCTTGCTGTTGGGACAGTTTCTGAAAGAACTCCGGATCTTCGGCCAGAATTTGACTCGCCCAGGAACGGTTGTTGGCAAACAGATGGCTCAATTCTCTCATCGCCGGTTCACATTGGATTCGACCGTCCCACCTCTTTCGTGCTCAGCAAAGGGATTCCGACCGCGCCTGTCCCTGTCAGAATCCAATCCGCCGCGGCTTGGATGTTGGCGGTCACGATTACGTTGCCGCTGAGCTCGGTCTGATGTTTTCGGCCATGGCCGGTCAGGAGGTAGATCCCCGTCGCGCCCGCATTGCGGGCCAGTTCAACATCGTGCGGGTGGTCGCCAATGACGAATGATCGACCGAGATCCAAACGGTAATCCCTGGCTGCCTGCAACAGAAAGTGGGGCAGGGGTTTGATGCAGGCGCAGTGGTCCGAGCGCTGGTGGGGGCAACAATAGACGGCTAGAATGTCCACACCGTGCTCGCGCAGGCGCTCGACCACGTGCGCGTTGACCCATCGGGCTTCCTCGAGGGTAAGCTCCCCTTTGCCCACGCCTGATTGATTGGTGACGATGAACAGCCGAAATCCCTTCTGGAGTCTTCGGAGCGAAGGCACGGTCTCCTCGTAAAACACCACTTGCGCGGGGGATCGCAGTGAGCCGCGGTCTTCGATCAGCGTCCCGTCGCGGTCCAGGAAGACCGCGGGGACGCCGCCGACATCAGAGGTCGGATTCATCGGGTGGGATCCTGGTTTTGGGGGGGCGCAGTTTTACTTGGGCGTGGCCGCAGCAACCAGCCGGTCTTTGAGGTCGCGAAGTTCGTTTTCGAGCGCGGCCGGGAGGCGATCCCCAAATTTTTTGTAGTTTTCGGAGACGTCCAAGGCTTCTTGGGTCCAGCCTTCGATGTCGACCTTCAACAATTCGTCGAGATCGGCCTGGCTGATCTTGAGCCCGGAGGTGTCGATCGCATCCGGAGTAGGCAGCAGTCCAATCGGCGTCTGGACGGCTTTGCCGGTGCCCTCAATCCGTTCACAAATCCATTTGAGCACTCGGCTGTTTTCTCCGAAACCCGGCCAGAGCCAGCGGCCGTCGGCACTCTTTCGAAACCAGTTCACAAAGAAAACTTTCGGGAGCTTAGCGCGGTCTGTTCGCCGGGCGAACGACAGCCAATGCCCCAAGTAATCCCCCATGTGATAACCGCAGAACGGCAGCATGGCGAACGGATCACGTCGTAAAACGCCCGCCGCATGAATGGCCGCCGCGGTGGTTTCTGAACCCGTGGCCGAACCCAGGAACACCCCATGCTCCCAATGGAAGGCTTCATACACGAGCGGGATCGTCGAGGGGCGCCGTCCACCAAAGAGAATGGCGGAGAGGGGCACGCCATCCGGGTTTTGCCAGTCCGGATCGATGACCGGACACTGGGCGGCCGGGGCGGTAAAACGCGAGTTGGGATGCGCCCCTTTGCGGCCGCATTCGGGCGTCCACTCCTGGCCTTGCCAGTCAATGCCCCTGGCGGGTGGCGGTGTCCCCATTTCTTCCCACCAGACGTCACCTTCCGGTGTAAGAACCACATTCGTGAAAATGGTGTTTTGGGCAATGGACCGCACGGCGTTGGGATTGGATTTGACCGATGTCCCGGGGGCCACGCCGAAAAAGCCCGTCTCCGGATTCATGGCGTAAAGCCGGCCGTCTTTGCCGACGCGGATCCAGGCGATATCATCCCCCAGACAACGCAACGTCCAGCCGGGGAGCGAGGGCTGCATCATCGCCAGGTTGGTTTTGCCGCAGGCGCTGGGAAACGCCGCCGCGACGTAGTATTTCTTTCCCGCGGGCGAGGTCAGGCAGAGGACCAGCATATGTTCCGCCAGCCAGCCTTCCTTGCGTGCCACCATCGAGGCAATCCGAAGGGCCAGGCATTTCTTGCCCAACAACGCGTTGCCTCCATAACCCGAGCCGTAGGACCAGATGGAAAAATCTTCCGGGAAATGGACGATGTGCTTTCGGGAAACATCCGGCTCGCACGGCCACGGCACATCCTTCTGCCCCGGTTGTAGGGGCGCTCCAATCGAGTGCAAACAGGCAATGAACTGGCCGTCGGTCCCCAGCTTATCGAGCACCTGGCGGCCCATCCGTGTCATGATCCGCATATTGGCCACCACATAAGGGGAATCCGTAAGCTCGATGCCGATCTTGCATAAGGGCGATTCCAGCGGTCCCATCGCGAACGGGATCACATACAGCGTTCGGCCCTGCATGCACCCTCGGAACAAGCCCGTGAGCTTTTGTTTCATGGCATCGGGATCGGCCCAGTTGTTCGTCGGCCCCGCGTCCTCCTGGTTGCGGGAGCAGATGTAGGTGCGGTCTTCGACCCGCGCCACATCGCTGGGATGCGACCGGGCCAGATAGCATCCCGGCCGCAGGTTCTCGTTCAGTTTGGTAAAGGTCCCGTTTCGCACCATCAAATCGCATAGCGCGTCGTATTCCTGCTGCGACCCATCGCACCAGTGGACGCTGGACGGCTGGCACAGGGATTTGATCTCCTCGACCCAAGCGAGAAGTTTTTGATGGTTGCTGGTTGTCATGTCGTTCTTCATCTTTCTTTTTTTCTGTTTTTTACTGAAAGGGGATCGGGTTCGCTCCCGAAAAGCGGATGGTTAATGTTTTCTCCGGCTGTCGAGGGGGCCGCGAATCTTCGGGTGGGTGTCGCCCCGGGCTTTGGGGCGAGTTTGTCTCTCCTCGATCTGCTCTTGCAGACGTGTCAGCACTTTCTGCCAGGCGATGGCCCAGGTGTGGTCCCGCGAGGCGGCGTGAAGGCCGGGACCGTTCCCAGCCAACATCGCCACGGCCTGGCAGGGAGGGGTCACCTCCGGCTGAAATTGCAGGACCACATGCGCCGAGGTTATCGTCATTGAACTGTTGAGGCCATCCAGGTCGGTTTCAACGCGCCTCCTCAGCTCGTCGTCCTCCCGCATCCCTCGAATATGAAAGTGGATGATCATGATCCCCGGGCTTTTAGAGCCTGTTTGAAAATTACAAGGGGGCGCCCCTTGGAATTTTCAAACAGGCTCGTAGGCCGCTCTTCCCAGCCAGACGGTGCCAGCGGGATCGAATCCTCCGGAGCCCAGGACGCGGTTCCCGGCCCGGGCCCGTCGATAGGACCACCGAAAACGTCACCGTGTCCCACGACGACAAGACCAACCGGGATCGGAGCGTTCCGGTCTTCTGCGTTGGCCCGGCTTGCGCGATTCGATTCATCGGAGTTACTCTCGCACAGGCGCCGACAATTAGGCTAATACGATTTCTTTATTGAGTCTTTAGATAAAACCTAATACAGGTATAGCATGGAATTTTTGAATTACCATCACCTGCGGTACTTTTGGATGGCGGCCAAGGAGGGCGGGCTTACGCGCGCCGCCGAGAAGCTGCGCGTCTCCCAGCCGAGCATCTGTACGCAAATCCAGGCCCTCGAGCGTGTGTTGGGTGACAAGCTGTTGAGAAGGACCCCGCGCGGCCTGGCGTTGACCGAGGCCGGCCAGAAGGTGTTCAGCTTTGCCGAGGAAATCTTCTCGCTGGGCGAAGACCTGTTGAACACGATGAAGCAGCGATCGACCTCGCGTCCGCTCCATATCGGCATTGGCATCGCTGATTCCTTGCCGAAGCTTCTCACTTACGAAATGCTCCGGCCGATCTTCCATTTGCCGCAGCCCGTGCAAGCCTCTTGTTGTGAAGGCAAGGTGCCCGATCTGCTCGCCCAGCTGGCGACTTATCGTCTCGATATTGTGCTGGCGGACGAGCCGGCCCCCGCTTCCAGCAGTCTCAGGGCTTTCAATCATCTCCTGGGGGAGTGCGGCGTTTCGTTCTGCGCCAGCCCGCAACTGGCCGATCCGCTCAAGCGCCGGTTTCCTGCGTCGCTTCAGGATGCGCCCGCGCTGTTGCCCGGCCCGAGCTCGGCCCTGCGGCGGTCCCTCGAAAAATGGTTCCGGGAACAGAAGATCGCTCCCCGACTTGTCGCCGAGTTTGACGATGCCGCCCTGGTGAAAGTGGCGGCGACTGACGCGCTGGGTTTTTTCGCGCTCCCCAGTCTGGTGGCCAATGAGGCGGTGGTCCGGTACGGCGTGCGGATCATTGGACACGCGCCGGCTTGCCGTCAGCAGTTCTATGCGATCAGCGGCGAACGCCGGCTCACGCATCCGGCGGTGGTGGCCATTACCGCGCAGGCCTGGGATTCCCGGACTAAGATGACCCAGGATTCAAAGCGGCGCCGCATCGGGAAGGGGGGGCCGCGTCGGCTCTTGGGAGCGCATTGAGTTTGCGGGAGGGGACGACTTAAAAGACGGTTTACGCGGGAGGCTTTTTCGGGGTAAGTTCTTCCCGTCAGATCGCAGAAGAAGAATTCATAACCCGTTCCCGGCTTGTGTCATGGGTCACACCATCCGCCCTTCGCGCCGGATCGTCAGGGACGCGGCAGTAACTTGCCGGTTTTCTTGTCCCACCGAACCGTGCGTTGAGTCAGGCGATGGTGGCCGTGGCAGGCGGTGCAGACGACGGCCTTGGGATCCGCCTTGCCCAGACCGCGCTCGACGGCCCGAGCGACCACTTTTGCGGCTGGAACGTCATGGGTTGGATGGCACGCCCGGCAGGCCTGATCAATGGTCTCCAGGGGATACATTTTTTCGGGGGGCGTGGTGTTGTTCTCGTCATTCCGGTGGGCAAATGATTTTCCGTGGCAATCCACGCATCCCATGCTGGCCTGGGCATGGGTTTGGGCGAGGGCTTCGCCTTTGAAATTGGCGTGGCAGACGAAGCAAGCGGCGTTGTCCGCATTGAGAGCGGGATCCTTCTGGGGGGGGAGATCGTTTGTTGCGGGCAATTCGTCCAGCAACAGCGGGGCGTTTTTATCGACCACCAGCGGGGGCGGCCCTTTGGAGGGCGATGTCTGCGATCCGGCTGTTCCCGGCAGCGCGGGATTCTGCGCATCGCCGCTCCAGAGCAGAACAGCGAGCGGACCGATTAACCCCATCCCGAAGAGGGCAAACGACAGACAGACCTTGGTTTTCATTCAATCCTGGTCAAGAGAGGAACGATGCGGTTGCGAGGGAGATTCCAAGTCAGGCTCTAAACGTATTCCCATTGTTTGAGCCATTGATAATCGGCGGGCAGGCTTGCCCAGGCATGTTCCATGGCTCGATCCAGTTCCGCTCGTTCTTTGACATCCAGTTCCCGGCGTTCCTTGACGGCCAGGGCGGCGTTATCGACCTGCTGGACGGTAATCATGCCCGGCATGGGCGCGGTGATCGCCGGATTGCACAGGATGCAACGGAGCGCCAGCCGGGCGATCCGGTTATCTTCCTCGAAGTGGGGGCTGTTGGGGGAGCTGTCTCCCTTGAAGACCGAGTTGCTGGCGAAGGGTTTGATGCCAAACCAGCCGATGTCATGTTTCTGAATGGCCGCCCAGAGCCCGGTCTCGTCGGTCACCAACTTGCTTTTGGCGGTGTACGGGGTGAGAATCACCTCGATCTGGTCCGGGCATTTTTCAATCATTTTCTTTAAATGCTCGCGGTCATGGGAAGAGACCCCGACAAATCGGGCCCGCCCGGTCTTCTTGGCCCAGGCCAGGGCGGCAATGGCGGCGTCGATTTCGGCTTCGCTGTGCTGATGACTGTCGACCAGGAGGCTGATGCGCCAGATATCCACGTAATCCAAACCGGCTTCCTTCATCCCCTCGTCAAGACCTTGCTGTAGTTTTTCCGCGGAACGCCATTCCTCAAAACGACTTTCCTTGATGTGCCATGAATACCCAAAATACATCTTGTCGCGCCGGCCTTTGAGCGCTTTGCTGTAAGCGAGGATTTCCTCGCGGCAGCAGGCATCGACATAATTGATGCCTCGCTCGATGCAGCGGGTGACCACCTCGTGCCGGTTCTTTTGAAACTCAGGGGAATCAATCGCCATGGTCATCCAGCCGGCCGGTTCTTCTCCGCCAATGACTTTGACCACCCGCTTCCAATGGCCACCCAACGTGATCGCCGAGACCATCAGTCCGGTTTTTCCGCACCGGCGATATTCCATGTCCGGATTGAAGTTCAGAATGTTCCGGGTATCGACCGTTCCGCGCGCCTCGCCTGTATCGGCTTCGGTTTTCAATCCGGTCGCAAGGGCCGCGGTGGCCGCGATGCCGGTGCACATGAACTGGCGGCGAGAAAGGGTGTTGGGCATCCCCATATGATTGGAAGCTGGAGTATTCATAGATTGTGGCGTTGGCCATGCAGGCTTCTCTATCGGCTATTTGCAGTGTTTGAGTGAGTTCTTAACCGATAAAGCCGCCTCCTGTCGATGCTGAACTATGCGGCGCTGCGTCACAACTCGAGCGCGCACTCGGCGGACGCGAAATGAACGCACGATACGCCTGAGTTTTCCACCATAATAAAGTCTGGTCAATCCCTCGAAAACATCCTTGAATTGGCGGAGTATGAAAAACTCCACGAACCGGTTCACGCGACGCCATTTTCTCACCCGAACCAGCGCGAGCCTCGCCGCGGTTTCTGTCGTGCCCAGTTGGGTTCTCGGCTTGAACGGAGCCACGCCGCCCAGTGAGAAACTCAACATCGCCGGTATTGGAGTGGGCGGACAAGGCGCCTGGAACCTGGATAATCTCAAGCATGAAAACATCCTGGCCCTGTGCGACGTCGATTCGCAACGGGCGGCGACCACATTCACCAAGTTCCCCAACGCGCGCCGATTCCAGGATTTCCGGCGGATGCTGGATGAACTCAGCAAGGAGATCGACGCCGTGCTGGTGGCGACCCCAGACCATTGCCATGCGGCCGCGGCCATGCGCGCCATTAAGATGGGCAAACACGTTTATTGCGAAAAACCCCTGGCTCACTCGATCTTCGAAGTGCGCCAGCTCGTTCAGGCCGCTCGCGAATCCAACGTCGCCACTCAGCTGGGCAACCAGGGGCATTCCTTCGATTCCATTCGGGCTTTCCGCGAATGGATCGAATCTGACGCCATCGGACCGGTGCGCGAGGTCCATGCCATGTGCGGAAGCGTTTATTCGCGCATCGACCGAATTGCGGAAGTCTTGCGGGGGCAACCGGTCCCGGCGACATTGGACTGGGACCTGTGGCTGGGCCCGGCGCCGGCGCGCCCGTATCACTCGGCTTATGTCCCGGGGAAATGGCGAGGATGGACCGCGTTTGGCAGCGGGGTGATCGGCGATTGGACTTGTCACGTGGTCGATCCGGTTTTCTGGACGCTGGATCTCGGCGCGCCAACCTACGTCGAGGCCTTGGAGACCCGGGATTACGATCCCAAAAAACACGCCGAAACCTTTCCAGCCGGCAGTGTCATCCGATACCAATTTCCAGCCAAAGCCAGTCGTCCGCCGGTAATCCTGACCTGGTACGACGGCCCGCAGACCCCCCCGCGCCCCGAAGAGTTGGATCCGGACGAAAAACTGCCGGGCACCGGGGCCCTGGTGGTTGGCGAGAAAGGCAAGATCGTTTACGGTTCCCATGGCGCGAACGGTCTCAGGATCATCCCCGAGGGCAAAAAAGATGGTCTCAAAACCAGTCCTCAACGCCTGCCTAAATCGCCGGGACACCACAAGGAATGGATCGAGGCCTGCAAAGGCGGCAAGCCGGCGGAATCCAATTTCAATTACGGCGGGCCCCTCACGGAAGTGGCTTTGTTGGGCATCATCGCCATGCAATTCAAAGGCCAAAAGCTCGAGTGGGACAGCGCCCATATGCGGTTTGCCAACAACCCGGAGGCCAATCAATACCTCAAGCCCAAATTTCGCGAAGGCTGGAGCCTCTAACGAGGCGGCGCCTTAAAACATCCCGTCGCGTAAAGTCCCGCGGCGACCCCATGCCCGTTAACTTTTAATTTAAGGGACGACCCCAAGGCACTTTATTATTTCCACATCCACCTGCCCTGTAGCCAGTTGTCTTGGCGACAGTCGGCTCCGTCAGGCGCTCCCGATGGCGTCAGGCCGGGCTATTCGTCAATTTCCACGGGCTCCGCATGGGACGCGAACAGAGGGCCTCGGCTTCGGCGTCGTTGATGAAACGCTCGGTCTGCGGATCCCACTTCAGTTTGCGGCCCAGCTGGATGGCGAGATTGGCCAGATGGCAAACCGTCGCCACGCGATGGCCGATGTCCACGGGAAAATAAGGATCCTTGCGACTCTTGACACAGTCCAAGAAATCGCGGTGTTCCCCCGCCGGATTGGTATAAAGATGGACTTCCTCCGGGCCAATGACCGCGTTCAAGATCTTGTCGGAACTGGCTTCGACCTTTCCCGTCCATCCGGTGTTGCCGACCCATCCCTCGGTGCCGATAAACTTGATGCTGGGATTGCCCGGCCTGCAGGTCATGACCACGCCGTTTGCGTAACGATAGGTTACGTCATACTCCTTGACGGTGTTATAGAGTCCGCCATCCCAAAACGTGCCCGTTCCTTCGACCTCGACCGGCCCGCTTCGCTCAGTGTTATTGGCCCATTGAGCGGTGTCAAACAAGTGCGTGCCCCAGTCGCAAATGATCCCTCCGGAGTAGTCTTGGATCCAACGGAAATTGAAGTGCACGCGGTCTTTGGTGTAGGGCGCCGCGGGAGCCGGCCCGAGCCACATTTCGTAATCCAACTCCGGCGGGACCGGTTGCGGCGTTGGATTGCCCGGGCCATTCGGTTGTTTGGGCAGGATGACTTCAATCCTTGTCAGTTTGCCGACGCGTCCGTTGCGCACCAACTCGGCCATCCGGTGATACATCGGCAGCGACCGGTCTTCGGTGCTGGTCTGAAAGACCTTCCCATGCTTGCGAACCGTCTCGATTAGGACTTTGCCCTCGTCAATCGTCAGGGTTGGTTTTTCGCACTGCACGTCCTTGCCCGCCCGAATGGCCATCACGCTGATCAAGGTGTGCCAGTGGTCCGGCGTCGAAATCATCACCGCGTCAATATCCTTGCGATCGAGCACCTCGCGAAAATCCTTCGTCATCGCGCAGTCCCGATTCTTGTACTGCTCGTTCACGAGGTCGCGGGCAAATTGCATCCGCTCGCTGTCCACGTCGCAGACCGCCAGGACTCTCGCGTCCTCCTGCTTGAGGTAACGACGCAAATTCCATTGCGTTCCATGATCGCCGGTGCCAATGAAGCCCACGGTGATTTTCTTGCTCGGCGCGTCCGCGCCCAGAACGTTGGACGGCATCAGCATAGGAGCGCCCGCCGCCAGCGCCCCCATCCGCACAAATTGTCTTCGAGTGATGGTTTTCATGAATTCATCCATTCAGGGATCATTGGAATCCATAGTAACGACCGGCATTGGAATTGTCAGGACAAAGATGACATAACTACTTTTAACCTGTCCCTTTATCACCCTTCTCTTGAGTTCAGGGATCCAACCGCGCCGAACACGGGACGTTTCTATCGGATTCGAACCCCTTAGAGCCTGTTTGAGTGCGCCGTGACAAAGGCGCAGAACTCCAGTGGGAGAGTAAACGAAACCCACCCGGCAA
>JAKLHY010000092.1 GCA_022709905.1 Verrucomicrobiota bacterium
ACAAATATTACTTGCTACATATTTCGCCAAAACCCCAACAAAGTTGATGTTTTGACTCATTTCTCCAGGAACTTAGGTTAAGTTCTTTTACCAGACAGTCGCGGCTGGTCCTGGAAAACGAACAATTATTTTGTACCATTGCCTCAGCTCGGTAACTCGCGGAGAACCAGAATCGAGCCAGAAAGAAGTTTCATTCCCGGGCGTTCGTGGGGCGTCTTTTTCCTGAAAAACAAAATGGCTACTACGGCAGATTCGCCGCCTTGATTCGGAAGAATTGAGCCTTGCCATGGCATGGATACTCCACCTTGGCCGCCTGGCCGTCCCCAATCACTCGGGTGGTTTCGGTCCAGTTCGCACCTGAGGTATCCAGCCCAGCGGCAGATTCGACGCTATACTGCACATTGGTTTGGGTGGGGAACACCAGTTGGAGACCATTTGTAGCCAGGCTCAGGGTCAACCGCGGAGGCGCGATATAGGATTCAGCGCCCTGCAAATGGCTCGAGAGGAATGGCAGAGCGAACTCGGGGAGATAATCGTGCTGGCCCGAGTGCTCCTGGTAATCGAACTCGACACCGGCCGCGTAGAGTGCGTTCGTGAATCGGCGCGCAGCAGCCACAGGACTTGCTGCATCGGCCCGGCCGTGAACGATCTGGATGCCATTGAGGCGGAACGACTGCACGAGGTAGCGGGGTAAATCGCCGTTCTGCACGTCCCCCTGTCGACACCGTTGATCAGCCGACTCGCTAAGCACGGGCTGGCCGTTGATCCACTCGTAGGGGTAGTCGGTATAGAGGTGCGGTCGCTGTGGGTTCGGCAGAAGGCCGGCAAAGAGGGCTTGAAACGCGCAGAGCATGGAATCGACATCTCCCATGGCCATGAATTGTGTGAAATTGGTCGGATGGTAACGCGCTATCTGACGTGAGAGCGCGTCGGCCTGTTGGGAACGCGAATCGTAACGGCCGGCCTGTGCCACTGCCACCGAGAATACGTTCGGGAACTTCAGCGCCAGGTGCATGGCACCCCATCCTCCCATCGAGTAACCAGTCACCCCACGGCTTTCGCGGGCGGGAAGAGTGCGATAGCGAGTGTCGATGAGTGTGACAAGATCCTTTACGATGTAGGTTTCGTAATCACCGATGACTGGGGAATTCAGGTAAAACGATCCGCAGAGCTTATTACTGGTGTTAGGGCAAACCACAATCATTTCGCCGATGGTCCGTTCCCGGATCATCTTGTCCAGCGCTGGCCGCAAACCCTTAACGACACCGAAAACGGAGGATCCACCATTAAGCAATTGGTTCTCGTCGGCAAACCAACCGTGAAACGCATACACAACGGGATAGCGTTTGGAGCTTGTATCGTAGCTCGGTGGCAGATAAACGCGATAAGGCCGCGTGGATGGGTCGCCGTAGAGATTCGTCGCCAGCGCCGAACTGGTGATCCGACCCTGTTCCATTCGGCCTTGTTGGGCTGAGGTCATCCCCGGCATGAGCGGCAGCAAGAGCAGCATGAGGACGAGCGTCTTTGGACCGCGCTGAGGAGCCAGCGCGAACGTGGGCCAACCCAGCCTTCTCTTCGTGACCGAAGGAAGATTCGAATTGGGCACAACCCTTGGACGCATCTGTGCATTTTTTTGTTTCATGATCTTGATTCCTTTCACCACCAGGTGACCCGCACCTGAGTTCCGGTTTTTGGTATTGTTGGTGTCTCCATTTCTGTCAGCGGCCTTCGGCGAAACCTGTCGGTTCGAGGCGACACTCCACACGCGAGGAGCAATGGTCTCCTTTTTCAGGAGTGAATAAGTCCAGAAAACTAGGCCAAGGCGCAGTGCCTCAGCCCAGATTCCGAAAGCTAAGGCCCACCCGTTGCCTCGGCCTTCTCCGCCGCCTCGATCTGCGCCAAGGTCGGCGCGTGCCAGAGGTGAAGCTGGCCTTCCCGATTCCCGGCCGCCAGCCAGTTGCCGTCGGGCGAGAAGGCCACATATCTGAACAGAGTGCCTTGTCCCGCCAGCGTTACCAACTCACGGCTGGTGGACACATCCCACAGCTTGACCGCATCGCGGCTGGTGCCGCCGCCGGTCACGAGTCGGCGGCCATCGGGGGCGAATGCCACGCCAAAAGTCGCATTCATATGGCCCTTGAAGGGAGGAGTGATCGGCTTGAACGAAAATCCATCCCACAGCGCCACCGTACCGTCTTCGGCAACGCTGGCCGCCCGGGCGCCGTCGGACGAGAAGGCGCCGCCCGTGACACGTTTTCTATGGCTGGACGTGGTAGCCAAGATCTTCCCGCTTGTAGTGTCCCACCAACTGAGTTGGCCTCCGTCGTTTCCTGCCAGCGCGAGGCGACCGTCCGGTGAAGCCGATAAGAGCATGGTGTTTCTCATCACGAGCGAAGAGAGGCGCTGCCAAGTGTCAGCATCCCAACAGATCAACTCTACGCCATCGCCCTCCGAGTAACCCGCTGAGACCAGTCGCATGCCGTCGCTCGAGAAACGTAGCCCCCCTATGAATCCTGGGTGGGCGAGCCGCTCCTGCAGCAGTCGGCGTTCGGCAAAAGACCAAACCCTCAACCAGCCATGAGTGCTGCCACTGACCACTAATGTCCCGTCGGGCGAGTAAGCCACGACCGTGACATTTGTGCCCAGCGCGGCAATCGACTCAGTTTTTCTCAAGGCAGGCAACTCGAACAAATGGACGATCCCCTCATTTGGCACGGCGACCACGCGACTATCCGGGGCGAATGCGGCCCGAACCCCCTGCTTCATCGACAGCCATCTGGGTTGACGCTCTTTCGAGCAGGGGAGCGCGCTCCAGAAGGCAATGAGACCGTCCTTGCTGCCGCTCGCCAGGGTGGCACCGTCGGGGCTCAGCGCCAGGCCGTAAACCTCATCGCTGTTGCCGTAGAGAGTCGTGAGGCATCGCTGCTCCTCCACATCCCAGATCCGGATGGTTTGGTCGGCGCTGGCCGAGTACAAGTGCCGGCCATCCGCCGAAAAGATCAATTGACAGATCCAGGCCGTGTGACCCTCCAGCGAGCCGATGCGGCGGCCGGAGTCCACGTCCCAGAGCAAGATTGGGCCACTTGAATAGCCGCTGCCGCTGGCTAGGAGGGGAGCCTTGGGGGACCACGCCACCGCCGTGATCATCTCGGAGTGTGCTGCGAGGCTGAGATGGGGGGTGCCAGGCTCCAGGGCAATCACCCAGAGGGTGCCGTCCCCGTGCCCGACGACCAGCCTCTTGCCTTCCGGTGAAAAGTCCAGATCACCGCAATGCTCATCCAACCCTTGGGGCCCCTTAACATGGCTAAGGATGTCCCAGCGGAGCACATCCCGGACCTGGATGTCTCCCCCGTGGTTCAGGTTCGCCAGGCGGGTGCCGTCGGGCGAGAACTTGAGAGCCTTGACCCGATCCTTGCAGGTAATCTTACGGACAAGGTTGGTAGTTCCAGCCCGCCAGATATTAATCTCCCCTTGAGCAGTGTCGGTCGCCAGCAGATCGCCCCGCGGTGAGAACGTCACGCGGTGGCCGGTGTTCGTCTGCAGGATGGCGATTCGCTTGCCGGCGGCCACATCCCAGATTTCGACAAACTCCCCTTGATTCATATATCCTGCCAGCGCCAGCGTCTTGCCATCGGGAGCGTAAGCAACTTTGCAGACCGAGTTCGAGTGTCGGCACAGGACGCGCAGAGCGTCGCTTTGACACTCCTGCCAGAGATAGCGCCACTCCCAACCACGCAGGTCGGGTTCGCCTAGTCGAAGCCGGTGGCCATTCAACAGCCGCTTGGCCCGGCCGAGGTCGTTGGCAGCCAGCGCCTGCTGAGCGAGGTTCATGTCCGCGGCGTAGGCTTGTTGGTGGGCGAGTAGTTTCTCTACTTCCGCTTGGCGTTGGGCTTGCTCGGCTGCTTGGCGTTGCTTCAATTCATTGGCTTGAGCCTGGAGGGCTTTCTGTTCGTTGGCCTCGGCCTTCACGCGTAAACGGCTGGCACGCACCGCCTGCCAAGTGCTCACCGCAATCCCGAGCACCAACGCCAATGCAACAAAACCAGCCGCTCCTACCATTACCTTGTTCCGGCGAATGAATTTCTGTGCCCGGTAAACCATACTCGGCGGACGGGCCGTTACCGGTTCGTGTTTCAGGTGGCGCTCGACGTCCATCGCCAGTCCGTTGGCCGTCTCGTACCGCCGCGTCCGGTCTTTTTCCAGACACTTCATCACGATCCAATCCAGGTCCCCGCGGAGGGTGGCGATGAGTTCCTTCGTTTGTAGGAGCCGACGTGAGGAGGCTCTGATTTCTTCGTTTGCTCCCGGTTCGTCGGCCGCAGAAGATTTGAGCCTCCTGACGTCGGCTCCTACCAACTCCTGGGTCAGCCGTGTCGAGGGCCGCACCGGCTCCTTTTCCCGAATAATCCGGCGCATCTCGTCCAAACCGGCCGCCACAAGCGTCTTGGCATCAAAGGGCGTCTTGCCCGTCAGCAGTTCGTAAAGTAACACCCCCAGCGCATAAACGTCGCTGCGCGTGTCGATGTCCAGGTTGGTCATCTCCGCCTGCTCCGGGCTCATGTAGGCCGGTGTCCCGATGAACTGCTGGAACTGCGTATAAACCGTCTTCTCCGTCAGCTCCGCATGCGTCGCCTTGGCAATCCCGAAGTCAATCACCTTCGGCACTCCCGACGAGTCGGGATCGTGCTGCGTGACCAGGATATTCGAGGGCTTGATGTCCCGATGGATGATCCCTTTCTGATGGGCGTGCTGGATGGCGTGGCAGATCTGAACGAACAGAAGCAAACGCTCCCGGAGGCCCAGCTTCTCCTGGTCGCTGTAGTGGGTGATCGGAATCCCTTTGACCAACTCCATCACGAAATACGGCCGGCCGGTGTCCGTTGCTCCCGCATCGAACACCTTGGCGATGCTGGGATGATCCATCAACGCGAGGGCCTGACGCTCGGCCTCGAAGCGCGCCACCACCTGCCGGGTGTCCATGCCCAGCTTGATGATTTTGAGGGCGACCCGCCGCTTGACCGGCTCGCGCTGCTCAGCGACATACACCGCGCCAAACCCGCCTTCGCCGATCTTCTCGAGGAGCTTGTAGCGGCCGATCAGGGTCCCCGGCCCTTCCTGCGGGGCGACCAGCACCGTCGCCTGGCCCGGGGGCGGCACCGGTGATTCCAGGGATAGATCCGGTCGTGCCTGGGCTTGGGCCTCGAGCCGGTTCGCCGGCGAGGTTTCATCCCGTGAATCGAGCGCTCCCCGAAAGGCGCAGCGGGGGCAAATCGGGTTGTCGGCGTTGGCAGGTAGCAGTCCGCCGCATATCTTGCAGCGGGCATTCGATGTCAGGTCAGACGCCATATCGATCTCTTCTCCCGGTACCTGGGAAAAGCGGGCGCAAAGTTGCGCCGCCAGCGCCAGGAGGCTTAGCCCGAGTTGAAGAGGCTCAGCAGGTGCCGGAGTTCCTCTTTAAGCTCACCCGGATCTGCCACCGTGTGGCCCACTTCCTCGCGCACCAATTCATGGTAGCGGCGGCGCAGGCGAAAAATCGCCGACTTGAGCGCGTTGGGGCTCAAGTTCGCCTGATCGGCCGCCTCGGCATAGGAAGCCAGGCCCTTCTCGCCCGAAACAAAGCCCTTAAGCTGGGCGAATACATCGGCCTTGCCACTGGAGGCCCACTCTTGCTGCAACCTCTCCATTGCGTGCTCGAGCAGGACGGAGGCCCAACGTCGCTCATAGAGCCGATCGGGCGACTCATCCTCTGCGGGCTCGCGAAAAAAACGATGCTCGGCCTCGGCCAGTTCCCAGGAAATCAATTGCCGGCCACCGCCGCGTTTTTGCGCCGAGGCCTTGTCTTTTTGGTCGGAAACGAAATGCTTAAGAGTGCCCAGGAGGAAGGAGCGGAAACGCCCTCCTTCACGCTCCACCGACCGCAGGATCTGCCCTTCCAGGAAGTAAACAAAGAAACCCTGGACCAAGTCTTCTGCATCATCGGGGTTGCAGCCGGTGCGTCGGAGGTAGGCGTAGAGCGGATACCAATAAGTGCGGCAGAGCTGCTCCAGGGCGGCGGCGGATTGTGGCGTCTGCGGTCCCCCGGCCTCCAGCACGACGCTCCAGTGGGTGGTGGCGAATACGCCGCTTCGCGTTTCAGCTTGTTCGCTCTCCTTGCCTAATGGAGCCATGACCTAATGTTATCAAGGCAACCGGAGAAAGCACGGTGAAAAGAAAGCCAACGCCGTCCCCATCACAAGCCCCCTCGGCTCCGCCAACCTTCAAGGCCAGGGAACCATCCCAAGCAACCATGCTGAGTTTTCTTTAACTTCTTGAATCAGACCGTCGCGTCTGGTCCTGAAAGGTGTACCATTAGTTGGCAGTCCAGCGCTCAAAGATCTTGCAGGTAGGGGGGAGAGCGAGGGGCGGCTTGGTTGATTAGGTCAGCCCGAGCCAAAACTTCACGCGCTCCTCAACCTCCTTCAACTGGAGAGGCGTAAGCACCGCCCTTCGACGGATGAGTCTGACGGCGGGAACAGTGTACAGGCTTTGCGCGTCGAAGCCGCCTTCGTCCAAGCCAGGCACTCTCATGCGCACTTCATAACGCGAACCGCGCAAGGCCGTTGTGTGATAAACGACAGAAGCCAAGACTCGGTCTTCGTCGGCGACGTCACAGCCGAGCACCAAAGCCGGGCGCACTTTGGCGGCCAAACCAAAGTCAACTTGCCAAACTTCACCGCGTTTTGCGTTTGGCATAGGCAGCTTCCCGTTTATCCAACCTTTGTCCTCCCTCGGCGGCAATGGCCATCATTTCCTCGTCGCTCAATCGGTCGTCAACCAGCGCCTGCAACCAGCGGGCGAGCGCCTGCTTCTTCCGCTGGGGCAACTTAATCACTGCTTGTTTGATTCCCGTTACCGTGCTCATTGAAACAGGTTACTCGGCCCCAGGTTCACGAGCAAGAATAGAAGGGCGCGCATCAGACATGTATGATCAGATCCGCAGCGGTGGAGTCCAGGAAAAATGTGTCGATAAACCTGTCGATATTTTTGGGTGCGATCGTAAGTGATTGATGATCAATGGCTGGAAGCACAATGGCATTGTGGGGGTCGCAGGTTCGATCCCTGTCGGCTCCACCAACCTTCTTGATCAGGGGCAATCCCAATCAGCCGGGTTGAATTTTCTTTAACTTCCTCAATCAAACCGTCGCGTCTGGTCCTGAAAAGCGAACAACAATTTTACAGCCCATCGCCAGATCGGCAACTCGGGGAGAACCTGCCTGGATGCGAGAAAAACTGTCATCCCCATTGTTGTGGTGGAAAAAGCTCATTGGCCGCGGAAACGAGGTCATTCCTCAGGCCCAGCCAGCCAGCCATGCGCGAGTCAGACCGGCGAAGATGACACTGGCTTCAGATGCTTGAGCAAACGTTGCGGATGGAACGACCGCGAAAAGAAAGCCGGTGCTATTACTCAGGACCCCTGCTCAAGGATGAATCCAGGTTCGCTTCAGCCGGAAGAACTGGGCCCCAGCCGCTGGCAGCCGGGAGGGATCAAAGTCGCGGGCCATTTCGGTCCAGCCCGCATCAAAATGGGCCGCATCTGGACTGACGTAATTGGTGTAAGACTTTACGAGCGTCCAGTCGTTTCCGGAAGCCAGGTTCTTGCTGACCTCCAACTCGTCGAGGATATGAGCCCCCAGTTGGGCGGTCGCCACCATTGCCACGGACCGCTCGCTCACCCCGGTGATCCGGAGCCGACAGTGGGCCGGTTCCGTATTCAGAAACCGGGCGGTAATGTCGCAGGTCCCGTAAACAGCTCCGTCTGGGAGGTTCGTGAGGTTCGGAAGCTGAAGAAATCCCCCTCCAGCGACGATCGCCTGCAAGTTGGTTGCGCAGTCGAAATCGATCGAGCTTTGGACGTAGCGCCCATCGACACGGATTCGGGCCAGGTAAATCCGATTGGTATCTGGCGGAGTCAGAAAACTGAAGCGGAGCTGATTGCTGCACGAGAGGCCCGTTCCGGTGGCATCGCCACCAAGTAGCTTGGCCTGGAACATTGTTTCGCTACCGGCGGGACGAGCGTCGGTCTGCAGCGCAACGCCGTGCGGCTCGGTCTGGACTCGGAGCCATTTCTGGTTCGAGTTTGTCTGGGCGTTGGACCACGCCAGGTCGCGCGGGTCTCCGTCAGTCTCGCTCGCTCTTTCTTCATGCTTGGCGTGGAAGACACCGCCTCCGATGCCGCTACCCGGCGTCCAATCGCTGTTCGCCACCTCGATAATGTCGAGCGGTTTCCTGCCGATGGGATGCGCCAGATGGGCAGCCGTTCCCACGATGGCCTTGACCATCGCGGTGAAGTATTCTGCGTTCAGGGTTTGGAGTGTGTCGTCGGTCGTATGAATGCTGGGATAGGAGGAACCCGAGTCCTCCTGCACCCAAACGGCCGGAAAGCCCGCCGCCCAGAACGACCCATAATCGCTGGCAGGTTGACCCCAGAACCCACCGCTATGTTGGGCGATCACCAGATCCAGGTCGTTGCTCATCCAGGTAGCGACCACGTTGGTGAATACTGAGGCGACGCTGAGATCGTTCGGGTAGCTGAACCGGATGGGTATGCCGGGGCCATCTACGTCGATGCCTGTATGATTCGTGCGGGCGAAGAGCCAACCCCGAGCCGGACCGGATGGGTGAAACGCGATCATGTCTGGAAGCAGGGCGGCGACAATATTGCTGCCGCCAGCCTGCGCGGCGGAGGCGTAGTGCGCACTGCCGGCGATCCCTTGCTCTTCCCCGGTGAAAAGGACGAAGTGCAGCGTGCGGGCGAACTCGTATTGGCTCAGAATCTGCGCCGCCATCAGGACCGCTGTTGAACCACTCGCGTTGTCGTCCGCGCCTGGCGCCGGCCCGCTCTCCGGCATCGAGTCGAAATGCGCTCCCAAGACAACTATTTCCTCCGCCCGGGATCGACCCGCTTTGACGCCGACTACATTCCGGTCGGTCAAGCCCGGCACTCCGATATAGAACCCGAGAGCTTCCCACATCCAGTCTTTGAGTTGGACGGCATCCCAGTGCTGATAGCCAGTTTCCAGCCCGAGGGCTCTGAATCGCTCAAAAGCAAACTGTGTCGCCTGACGGAGCGTCGCCGAAGTCGTGTGCCGGGAAATGATCGTGCGGACGTCGCCGCCGACCACGACCGGTTCTTCCCCGGTGATCTGCCGCATCAGTCCCATCAAGCCCGCTGAGTGGACATTTTCGATGATTTCCGGCACGAGCGGGTTGGGGGAAAACTCAACGAGCCTAATCCTGGCAGTCGCGTTTGTTCCCAAGAATGCTCCGCCGGTCGGATTAACGAGCGCCACGGAGAATTCTTTGTCCCACTCGGCCAATCCATCCGTCAGGACCGGTATCGTCACCGACTGGACCAGTTCGCCTGGTGCAAAAGCGAGCGTGCCCTTGGTTTCAACATAGTCTTGTCCAGCCACAGCCGTCCCGTCATGCGTGCGGTAATCAACAGTGAAGGCACCGTGGTCCAGGTCGTTGTTCCGGAAAAGCCTGAGGGTTAGGGTGCCTTCGTCGGCCATGACCCAATACGTTTCGGACTCGAATTGCACGCCGGGGCTGCGATCGTTATCCAGGATCATGATGGAAATCACACCGATCGAACTGTTGTCGGCTCCCTTCACGTTGGAGAACCCCACGTAGAACTCTTCATCACCCTCTGCCACTGAGTCATTCAGAATGGGAATCGTCACACACTTCACCTTGTCACTGGCAGCGAATTCCAACGTCCCAGCGGTTGGCACGTAGTCCTCGCCCGCCTTGGCGGTGAGGTCTTGCGTCGCGTATTCAACGGTGACCGGGGAGGAGGGCCCGTCGCCCCCCCAGACCAAGCCGACCCGCACTACTCCCTCGTCCTCGCGCAGTTGATAGAAGGTACGCTCCCGTTCCAGCCAGCCATCGGCTTGAATGTTCCCGCACAACGCGACCAGCAGACCGAGGTGCGACAGAGACCCACGCCTGAGCACGCCAGACTTGGCGAGATGAAAGATCTGGCGGTTCATTTTGGGTCATTTCCTTTGCACGTTGTAGATTTCCGCATTGGTTGGAAATGGCGGCGCCTCCCCTTTGAGATAGGTGTCGAAAAACCAAACCAGGCAACCGTCGATGGCCAAGGCGGCCTGGCGGCTTTCGGCGGTCATTTCGATCGACCAAGCAAAATCGGTGAAGCTAAAATGGCCAGTGTGGTCGATCTTAACCCAGATCGCCTCCTGGGTAGCCAGGGAGTAAAGCCGCAGGCCGGCCGGTGAGTAATCGGCCAAACCGTGATCCAGGAGGGTACGGTTCATGGCCAGAAATGGCTTTTGCAGGCCCTGGGTGTTCAAGGCGGGCAGAAACGTGAAATTGATATAGGCATCCAAGAGTGCCGCGCACTTGACTTGGCTGTTGGTCCGACAAGTTTCCACCGCTACGGCTCCCCCCGCGGAAAAACCCATGATGCCAATCCGCTCCAGGTCCATTCGGCCGGCGAGCAACGGGTCACTGTTGTTCATTGTACCTAGGGCGTCCAAGAGGCATTGGACATCTTTAAGGCGGCTTGGACCTAGGTTGGACTCATCCGCGCGGCTTCCCGGCGGCACGTAGCGCGCCCCGCGGGCGTCAGGATAAACCGTGGCGTGACAGTCCTCATGGTCCACGGCGGCGACGATGTAGCCGTGACTGGCCAGTTCTTCCGCGTTTTGAGAGTTGAGCCGGCGGTCGCACGACCAGCCGTGGGAATGGAGAATGACTGGAAAGCGATTCGTGCCGGAGGCCGACGGCGCTTCAGGCAGAGAATGCGCTACCAACCGGGGCGCGGCGGAGGTCCATTGGAGCGACCAGCCCCAGTAGTTGTAGAAGTTTCGATCCTCCGCTACTGCTTGGTCGGTGTAAACCCCTGGAGAGCTGCCAGCGCCAGGCGGCTCGGCGGGATACCAGAAAGTGCTCAGGAACGAGCTGTTCGTCCGTAGGCCGTAACGGTTACTGCGGGAGGAGTCCGTGAGAATTCGAGAAAGTGTACCCACCGCAAACGGTCCCCTAGGCTTGGGAAAACCCGTGATGAGGTGGTTGGTGGGAGTGCGATAGAAACGCTGGTTCGAGGACACGGCGTTAGTGTCCTGGAAGACCAGCGGGTTGGGGTTGCTATTCGTGCGCAACAGCAGGGCCAAGCGTGTCCAGTCGGCCAGGTCGGCCGAGGCCTCGACGACGTAGAGATCGAACATCTGCATGAACTGGTTGGAAGTGGCGCCGGTCAGGTTGAACAGGCTCGAGATCTTACCGTCCAGGCTAAGGGAGATGGTTCGGTCCGGCAACGTGGCAATGCCGGTGAAATGGTGAGGCACAGGTTGCGCCAGTCCCACCACGCTCGCGCTCAACCAGGTGAGCAGAGTAGCTATTTTCGTTTTCATGGTTTCATTGAAGTTGGAGTCCGCCACTGCGGCAGGATGAGCCGGCAACTTGCGTCTTGGCTTGCACCCATGTTCAGCGGAAGCAGGGAGAAAAGCACCCGAGAGTTGCGTTGGCCGGCCATGGCGGAGACTCATTTCCTTTGCACGTTGTAGATTTCGGGATTTGTCGGAAACGGCGGCGTTTCGCCTTTGAGGTAGGTGTCGAAAAACCATACCACACAAGCGTCGAAGGCTAGCGCCGGTCCCCGGCCCCAGGGTGTCTGGAAGATCCAAGCAGCGTCGTCACCGGTCAGGTGCTCGGCGCCCCGGAGCTGGACCAGGATGGCATTGGTGGTCCCCTTGCTGAAGAGCCATTGGCCTTGGGAGTAATACGCATTGCTCTCCCCCAATGCGACCAGGAACGGTTTTTGGAGCCCGCCGCTGGTTAACTGAACATTCGTGGCGTCCCAGAGCTGTGCGCACTTCACCCGGCTGTCGCTGCGGCAAGTCTCAACCACCATGCCTGCGTATCCGCCGCCGCGGACGCCGATGCGGTCCAGGTCCAGCCGGTCGGCAAACAGGGCGTCGCCGCTGTTCAATCGGGCCAACTCATCAAGCAAGAACTGCATATCTTTGAGCCGGCCCGACAAATCGCCCGAGCTGCTGCCGGTCAGATACCGGCCGTCGGGAAACTCAGTGGCCCAGCAATCGGTGTGATCCATCGCGACGACCACATACCCGTTGCTCGCCAACTCTTCAGCGGTCTGCGACGATGTGGTGCGAGTCGCCCCGCTCCCATGCGAATGGAGGACCACCGGATATTTGGCGGCGCCGGCCGCCAGAGGCACGCCGCGAAAGCGATGTCCCACCAGTTTCGGAAGGATCCATGCCCACCGGGTGTCTATGCCGATGGCTGAATAGAAACTCAAATCTGCCGCGAAGCGTTTGCCCCACGCGGCAGTCGGCACCACTCCGGCCCCTGGCGGATCCGCCGGATACCAGAACGTGACCATGAAGGCGTTCGTCGCGGGCCTGTACCGGTAGGAGTTGGTCCGCTCTGGATCGATCATCACCCGATCGACCGTACCCACGGCGAACGGCCCGCTGGGCTTGGGGAAGGCCGTGAGCAGGTGATTGGTGAAGGTACGATAGAAGCGCTGGTTCAGGCCGGTGGCGTTGGTGTCCTGAACGATCAGCGGATTGGGATTGTTGTTCGTCCGCAGCAGCAAAGCCAGGGGACTCCAGTCCATCAGATTGGTGGAGGCTTCGACCGCGTAGAGGTCGAACATTTGCATGAACTGGTTGGAGATCGTGCCGGTCAGGTTGAACATGTTCGAGACGCTGCCATCCTGGCTCAGCGCCACGGTTCTGTCCGGCGACGGTGCAATGCCGCTGAAATGGTGCGGTACAGGTTGGGCCCAGAGATTTGGCTGGATCGGGAGCACAAGTCCCAGCCCGATCAGGAACAGGTTCTTTAGTGTCATGAAGTGCAGCTTGGTTTGAACAGGGTTCTTGTTCATCCGCTCAGGGCAGACCTGGAGCCAGCACAACCCGGAATCCGAGGAAGATGAACCCTTGGGCCGGATCGAGGCTGCCGCGGAACGCGGACCGGCAGTTCGAGGTCCCGAGGTCGAAGTCGGGCCAGAGGCCCCAGCCGCCGCCGCGGAACACGCGGTACGAGCCCGTGGCAGGCCCCAAGGGATCCAGGGCAATCCCGCTGGGAAGGCCGAGCGACCACCAGTCCTGACACCATTCGTAGACATTCCCGTGCATGTCATACAAGCCCCACGGGTTGGGCAGCTTCTGCCCCACTGGATGTGCCATGAAACCGCTGTTGTTCCAGTACCACGCGTAGTTCGTCAGGTTGGTGTATCCCGGGTCGTCCCCATAACTGAACCGTGTCGAGGTCCACCCCCGGCACGCATATTCCCACTCCGCCTCCGTCGGCAGCCGATACACACTGTTGGTCGCAATCCGTCCCGCAGTCCGCTCCCGCTGCGTGAGCGTCGCACAGTAATTCGTGGCCTCGTGCCAATTCACTATCTCTACCGGAAAGTTGGTGTAGCCGGAAAACGGGCTCGGATTGGTGTTCATCAGTGACAGATACTCTCCTTGGGTCACCTCATACTTCCCCATCCAAAACCCCCGGCTGATCGTCACCGCCGTCTGTGGACCTTCATTCTCCCAGCGGTCCACCTCGTTCGTCGGGCTGCCCATGCGGAACGTGCCCGGCGGGATGAACACCATGTTCGTGGGCGCTGCAAACACCACCGCCCGGTAGAATCGCTGGCCCGTCACGGGGGTGGACTTGTCGGCCCACGAATAGGGGCTGGCGGGCAGTTGCAGGAATTCCAGACAGCGCCAAGCGCTTGCGTTGTTCGTCAGGGCCAGGTCCGTGACGCACTCAATCGAGTACACGGTGTCGACCGGTCCCGTGATGGTCAGCCCCGCATACAGTTGAAGGTCGAGCCCCGCCGACGTCTGGGCAGAGGCCCGTGGCCCCACCGCCCAAACGGCCAAGCACAGCACGGCCAGCCGGATGGCCTGGCCGAGCGTCCAGGATCTCATTTCGGGGCAGTTCGCGCGGCGGCCAGCCGATGGATCGGGTCGTGTTTTCATTCGTCTGGACCTTTCGTCTGCCTTGGTTAGGCGGCCATCCGGGGCCTCGCGCCGTCAGAGTTGCGGCCTGGAGCGGACACTCCCGCGATCACCGGCGGAGCACCGGGTTGGCTTCACCCTCCTTCTACAACGAATCGCGGGGAACGTTATGGACTTTCTGTCGTTTCTGCGAACCGGCTGCGTCTTTTGTAAGAATTCACTGAGCCACTTGACCTTTGTCGGCGGCGTCAATCTCCGCCCAGGAAGGCGCGTGCCAGAGCAGGACCCTTTCCGATCCAACCGCGAACACGGTGCTGTTGTCGGCCGACATCCCGACCTTCCAATAGACGTCAGACTGCCCTGGGAGAGCGATCACACAACGACGGCTGCCAAGATCGAATAGCCTAACCACGTCCGAGGAGCGTTTCCCGCTGACCAGAAGCCGTGTGCCATCCGCTGCAAAGGCGAGATTCCACAGCTCCTGGGTGCTACGAGGGATGACGAAGGGCGGGCGTTGTTTTGCGCCATCCCACAAACACACCACGCCCTTATGCGTTAAGGAAGCCCAGGTTCGCCCGTTGGGTGAAAACCACACAACCCCTAATTCGTTCGGGCTGGCCAGAGGTTGTGAAAGGCGGGCTCGGCAATGGCCGCTGTGAATGTCCCAGACGTCCAAGGCTCCTCCCCAATGCAGGACAACCAGGAGGCCAGACTTAGGTGAGAAGTCCCCAAAAAGGAAATTATCTACAGCCTCGCGCGGCAGGCGAATCTCGTGCCATCCATCCACCTGCCATAACTTGGCCAGGCGGTGCTCAGGTGGCCCCGGACGAAAGGCACCGCAAGCCAGGAACCGCCCATCATAGGAGAAGTGGAAATGGCCAATCCAATGACCCGGGATTAGCGCATTGGTGACCTCTCGCCGGCTGGCCAGGTCCCAGATTCTGACGTTCCCGAGTTTGTCACCCGTGGCCAGGATTGTGCCATCCGGCGACCAGGCAACAGCGGTGTTATTCGTGCCGGCGAATGTGAGGGTTTCCGTGGGCTGCAGCTTGACGGTGTCCCAAAGGACCGCCGTGCCGTTGGTTGGATCCAGCGTCAGGGCGCGCTCGCCGTCGGGCGAGATGCCAAAACACCAGAGATAGGAGGAGACCGGAAGAACGCGCGGCCCGCAGGGCGCCGGTTCGCGCCAGGGATCCCAAACCCGCACGGAACCATCTTTACCGCTGCTGGCGATGCGTTGCCCATCCGGAGACCATGCCACTGAGAGCACTTGGTGCCGGTGGCCTTGGTAGCGCCGGCACGCCTCGGGATGGTCGAGTTCCCAAACCCGCAGCACGGAGTCCGCGCTGGCGGAGACCAGGGCACGGCTGTCCGGAGAGAAGGCGACATCACAAATCCAATCCCTGTGCCTGCCGAATCTCCCGCGGGGTGGCGGCGTGGCCTGGGCGCTTCGCCAGAGACTCTCGACGGCCCACACATAGACTTCGCTGTCAGATTCCTCAACGCCGGCGGCCAGCCACTTGCCGTCCGGCGAGAAGCGCAGAACGGTCGGGGAACTGGCCGTTCCCGCAAGCCTGACCAGCGTCTGCCTGCCGGAGTTCAACTCCCAGAGACCGAGGCCGTTCGCGGTTCCGAAGGCCACCACGTCGCCGTCCGGGGAGAACACCAGCCTGCGGAAGTCTGTCGTGAAATCTGTCCCGGGGAATTTGGAGTTGCGAAGCGGTTGTCTTGAGGCGATGTCCCACTCGGTTAAGGTGCCGACTTCGCTCAAGGTGAGAAGTCGGGTGGCATCGGCGGAGAATGCCAAATACGCCACGTTGGTGGCGTTGGGGAGGCGGGTTATTTCCTGTCGCGTGTCGAGGCTGACAATACTCACCGCCTGCGCGCCGGAGGCGCAATAACCGAGCAGGTTGCGTTGCTGGGAGAAGGCGAAAGGGCTGAGGTCGCCGTGCATCTCGAAGGAGGCAATCCGCTGCGGGGAGTGAATATCCCAGAGAGCCAGGGTGGATTGATCATCGCGCGCGGCCAGCAAGCGGCCGTGCGGCGAGAAGGCGACTCGTTCCACGGTTGACTGAGAGCGGGTGAGCTCGAACAGTTCGTCGCTGCGGCAGCGCTGCCAAAGGTACCGCCATTCCCAGCCGCGCAGGTCGCGGTGGCCCGGCGCGGGCCCGTGGTCATCCAGCAATGCCACGGCTGCTCCCAGGTCGCCCTTCTCCAGTGCGGCCTGGGCCAGGTTCATATCTGCCGCGTAGGCGTTCTGCTGACGCAACATTTCGTTGGCGACCGCGGTGCCCCGCTCCCGCTCGGCCCGGCGCCACTGCCAGGAGATTCCGACCATCCCCAGCACCAGGACCAGCGCCAACGCGCCGGTCAAGCCCGCACGCACCGGCTGCCGCCGACACCAGCGCCACGCCTTGCCTGCGGGGCCGATGGGCCGGGCAAGCACTGGCTGGCCATTTAGAAACCGCCCCAGTTCATCGGCCAGCGCCTGGGCCGTCACATACCGGCGCGCCAGCTCCTTCTCGAGACACTTCAGGCAAATCGTCTCTAAGTCGCGTGGCGCGCTGGGATTCAACAACCGCGGCACCAGCGGCTCCGTGTTCAGCACCTGCTGCAGCGTGTCCGTGAGCGTTTTGCCCTGGAACGGCGGCCGCCCCGTCAGCAGGTGATACAAGATAGCCCCCAACGCATACACGTCGCTTTGCCGCGAGACCTTGCCGCGCTTGCCCAGCGCCTGTTCCGGCGGAATGTAGTTCGGCGAGCCAAGCACCTGGCCGGTGAAGGTTACCTGCGAGTCGCCTTCAAACCGTTTGGCCAGGCCGAAGTCCGTCACACGCGGCTGGTCCTGGGCGTCGATGAGGACGTTGGACGGCTTTAAGTCGCGATGGAGGATGCCACGTTCGTGGGCGTAGTGAACCGCTTCGGCCACCGTTTTCATCCACCGGGCCGACTGTTTGAAATCCGAAATCCGAAATCGCAAATCCGAAATCCGCTGGGCCAGGCTCGGCCCCTTGATGTAGTCCATGACGAAGAACGGCTGGCCCTCGTGCACCCCGACTTCGTGGATGGCGACGATGTTGGGATGTCCCAGGCTGGCAGCCAGGACAGCTTCAGCGCGGAACCGTTTGGCGAACTCCGGGCTGGCCTGCGGTCCGAATAGGAGCATCTTGAGCGCGACGATGCGATTGAGGCTCTTCTGCCGGGCCCTATAGACGATGCCCATCCCGCCGCGTGCGATCTCTTCCAGCAGTTCGTAGTCGCCGAAGGGATTTGCGATCCCCAATTTGCGATTTGCGATTTCGGACGCCGCGGCCTCGCCGCCCATTGGCTTCTCCTCTCCGACCTCGGGCCGCTGATCCACCGCCCCGGCCAAGCCCTCGCGGAAGAGACAACTCGGACACAGGCCTCGGGCCGTGGGTTCAGTCAACTCCGCCCCGCAGCGCTGGCATACTGGGCTGACGGTCATAAACAGTCCGGTCTTCGATTCAGGCACTCGCCGTCGTTCTACAACGAAAAACGTTCGGCGTTACGCCGGACGCCACTGCAAATGCGACGGCTAAGCCCTTCTGCCGACCACAGCGATCAGGTGGCGCAGCTCATCGTCCACCTCGCGGAAGTCCGCGACCGTCTGAGCGACTTCGGCGCGCAGCCGTTCCCGGAAACGCTCGCGCAGGCGGTGCATCGCCCCACGGGTGGCGCCCTCGGTCATGCCCAGGTGTTCGCCGATATGGGCGTAGGACCTCGAGGTGTCCTTGCCCCAGAGCAAGTCGGCCAACTCCTCGAACACACGGCCGTTGCCAGCCTGAGCGTATTCCTGCTGCAAGTTCACCAGCACCCCTTCCAGCAAGGTCAGGGCCCAGCGCTTCTCGTACGCGCGCTCGGGCGTCAGCATCGCCGCAGGTTCGTTCGCATAACGACGCTCGGCGTCCGCGACGTCCAGGGAAAGGCAGGGAGTCCCCCCACCGCGCTTGAGGCGCTGAGCACTTTTCCAATCGTTGGCCAGGAAATTCTGCAGCGAGTGGAGCAGGAACGTGCGGAACTTGCCCCGCGCCGGATTGGCCAAGCCGAAGCTTCCTTTCTTCATAACGCGCGCGAAGAACTCCTGAGTCAGGTCCTGGGCATCCTCAACGCTGTAACCGCGCCGCCGAACATAGGCGTAAAGCGGATACCAGTAGGTGCGGCACAGTTGCTCCAAGGCTTCGGCTGCAGGCGGCGATTCCGAGTTACCCGCGGCTAGCACGACGCTCCAGTGTGTGGTGGCGAACACACCTCTTGGCGTTTCAGGTTTTTCGACCTCCTTGCCTAAAGGAGCCATGACCTAACATTACTCCACGGACAGAACAAAGCACGGTGAAAAGAAAACCGGAGGCCGGGCAGGTAAGGAGCCCAAATCTCACCGCGCTTTGCGTTTGCCATAGGCAGCTTCCCGCTTGTCCAACGCTTGTGCTCCCTCGGTCGCAATGGCCATCACGGTAGGCCGGGACGCTTGGCGGGCGGTTGGAAGTCCGGATGGCAGTCCCTCGGATCGTGTTGAGCCGCTGTGCCCCTGTGGCCGGAGTAGCAGCCCGGAAACCTGAAGATGGACTTTACATTTATCATGATAAACGTAAAATCGGCCCATGATCGACCGTGAATTCTGGCGTCAGCGGCTGCAGCGGGTTTGGACCCACGCGCCCATCGTCTGGCTCGCCGGCGTCCGCCGGATCGGCAAAACCACCCTCGCCCGATCCCTGCCGGCCGAAGATTGCCTGTTCCTCAACTGCGATTCACCGCGTGTCGCTCAGTCGGTCGCGGATCCTGAGTTTTTCTACAGCCAGGTGCGCCGGCCGATTGTGGTCTTTGATGAAATCCACCAACTTCCGGATCCGGCCCGTGTGCTGAAGATTGCAGCGGACGAGTTTCCCAAGCTCAAGGTCCTTGCCACGGGCTCCAGCACGCTGGCGGCGGCGCGGAAATTCCGGGATGCGCTGACCGGGCGTAAGCGCACGGTCAGCCTGCGGCCGGTGCTGCACTCGGAGTTGGTGGCATTCGGGAATCCGCCGCTGGAGCATCGCTTGGTTCGGGGTGGCCTCCCCTCCATCTTGTTGGCGGACCGGTCCGATCCGGAATTCTACAGCGAGTGGCTGGACTCGCACTTTGCCCGCGATGTGCAGGAGCTCTTTGGGGTGGCCAAGCGCGCCAGCTACCTGGCGCTCCTGCAGATTCTTTTGCGCCAAAGCGGCGGGTTGCTCGATGTGACCCGACTCGCGCGTGACACGGGCCTGTCGCGTCCCACCGCGATGCATTACCTGGAGGTGGCCGAGACGACCCTGACGGTGCGCTTGGTGCGTCCTTATCACGCCGGCAAGGCGCGCGAGTGGACGCATCAACCCAAGGCCTACACCTTTGACACGGGCTTCATTTGTCATGCCCGCGGCTGGGATCATCTGCGTCCGGAAGACTGTGGCGGGCTCTGGGAACACCTGGTTCTGGATACGTTACTCAGCGTGGAGGATCCGGCCCGCGTGCGGTTTTGGCGCGACCACCAGCAACGCGAGGTGGATTTCGTGGTGCCGCGGATGCGGGAGGTTGTGGATGCCTATGAGTGCAAATGGAGCGCGTTGCAGCCGGAGACCAGGAACCTGCGTGCCTTCCGCGCCGCCTATCCGGCAGGCCGCAACTTCGTGGTCGTGCCACAACTCGCCGATCCCACCCCGCTGGAACTCGACGGCCTACGGATCGAGCTGGTTTCGCCGATTCATCTCATGGGGTAGACGTTATCATTCCGGCGTGTCAGGCACGTCGAGGATTTCAACCTTAAGGGGATCTTGGTAGAATTTCTGGCTTCCACCGCGATGGGGTGTAAACATGAGAAAAAACTGTCGATAAACCTGTCGATGTTTCTGAACGCTGTCATAAGTAATTGATAATTAAGGGGAGGAAGTACAATGGCATTGTGGGGGTCGCAGGTTCGATCCCTGTCGGCTCCACCAACTTTCAAGGTCAGGGATATTTTCCTTCGTCGCGCCGCGCCATGCCAATGGCCCTTGTTGGTGACGATGTCGCCGGAAGCGATCTTGGTGAACGTGGGATTAACCTCGAGCATCGCCGGTTTGCTATTGGTAATGCCGGTCGCATCGGTCAACGCGACGGTGTAAGGGCCGGCATCCGTCACTTGGATGTTGGTCAGAGCCAGGCCTGCATTCGTTGCCCAGAGGAGTGGGGTACCTTGGTGGCACCATTGGTACGCAATCGGACCCGCGCTTTTGGCCGTAACGCGGAAGAACGCCGCAGCCCCCAGGCTTACAGACTGATTTGTCGGTTGCTGGGTAATGGTGGGTTGGGCATTTCCGATAACGGCAATCCCGAGGCCGGCAGCCACGTGCAACAGAAGGGATGGCACACCCCCGTTCACAGATCCCAGAGATCGGGTTTTCGTGGTTTTCATAGGTTGTTGGTCTTGATGATTGAGTCGGCACTGGATTACTGAAGGAAACCTGGAAAAGAGTTGCAGGAGAATCTCCGTAGGCAGGATCTTGTTTCACATATCCCCGATTTTTTCTGCAACTTTCCCCGTTTTTCCCTTCAGCAGAGAGTGACAGCTGGATGCACCACGCGTGATCCCGGGGTTTCCGGACATAGCCCAAGTTGGAAGGGCGAATGCCTGCACATGAGGCCTTGGCGGCGTGGAGCATGACTGGCCGAAAACTTATCAACAAGGTATTAATGCATGAAAAGACCGAATTGGCAGTTGGTATTGGGCTTGGCGGTATGTGCACTCGTAACGGCCACGACCGTCAACGCAAAAGCGCCGTTGCAGAGACCATGGAAAGCGCACGGCATCACAACCTTGATCCTCGATTTGACCGGATACTTGGACACAGGTGATCCAGTTTGTGATTTCTGGGCAGATGGCTCCGGAGAGGGTACGCACGTCGGTCGCTATACGTCCGGGGGAGTGCATACCCTCAACCTCTGGACCGGTGAAATCACGGGAGAGTGCTGGATTACGACAGCCACCCAGAAACCGTATAATCAAGAACAACTGTTCTTCAGACCGACTCCGATATCCGACGATGCTTTCTACTATGAGATTACCGGGGGGACGGGCAAGTTCCAAAACGCTACTGGGTCTTTCATTGAAACCACCGTTACCCTAAGCGAGGAGATAGTGATCGTTGAGTTAATTCCAGGTCAATTCCGCACCTATCTAATCATCACGTCCAGCTATACCGACACAGGCAACATCGTTTACTAATCCGGACACGGAATCACCGCCGGTTCTTGGCTCAAACCCTTGGCTCCCGCGTCGATCTCTTCCCGAGAGGGTAGTTCGGCAACCCGGACTCGCCCTCCTGGTTGACGCCACAACATCCACCGGTCGCCCGGTGTTAATTCTGCCTGGCCCGCGTCGTGTATGCCCATGATTAGACGGTCTTCACCGGTGGTCATCAAGGCCTCGGGGAAAAGGAGTGTCTCCTGTCTCGTCGGAACGTTCCACAATCGAATACTCTGATCCCCTCCGCTGCTGACCAGCGTCTTGCCGTCGGCAGAAAAGGCCAGGCATCCCACGGCCACGATGTGCCCTTTGAGCCTTGGCTCAATAGGCTTCCCCGTCTTGGCCAACCAGATTTGGATTTCGCCGGCATAGCCGCCGCAGGCAAGCAATTGGCCATCGGGAGAATAGGCCATGGCCATAACACCAAAGGGATCGATCGCGCTCAACCTTGCGAGGTTCTGCTTGAGCCGGTGGGCCGCCAAATCCCAAACCTTGATTGCCTCGCCGCGATCGAAGGTGGAGAAGGCCAGCGAGCGGTTATCCGGCGAAAACGCGGCCGCATGGCAGAACCTCCATCCGAAAGCGAAATTCCCGATTCTTGTGCCCTTTTGCAGATCCCCCAGGACAAAGACCGCCTCTTCCCCGTGCATCGTTCCTAGCAACCATCGCTGGTCCGAGGAAAGATGTTGCGGGTCAAATCCACCGCCTCCGAATGGAACCGCCTTCTGATGGCTGCCCGTGGCCAGGTTCCAGAGATGCGCTGTTCCGTTGGTCGTGATCCCGATTGCCAATTGGCTCTTGGGAAAAAACCGCAGGGATGCACAACCTCGGCGCTCGGCCTCCTCCCAGGACTGAGCTCGCATCAGTTCACCGCGCGGCAGACGCCAAAGCCGGGTTTCTTTCCCAGCCGCATCGACGGTTAGTAGCGCGCTTCCGTCCGGAATTGGGCCGACGGGCACCGTGTTGGTGGGCAGTTCAAAAGCACAGGCGCGAACCGTGTCGGGTTCGACGCTCCACAGCCTGGCTGTGCCATCCTTGCCCCCCGATATGAGTGTTTGGCCGTCACGGGAAAAGGCCAGGCAATAGACCTCGCTCTCATGGCCGCGCAAGGTGCGCAACTGATTCGTCGTGCCGGTTCGCCAGAGATGCAGCAACTGATCATTTCCCCCCGATGCGAGCAAGGTTCCGTTCGGTGAAAAGGCCAGGCCATATACCATCCCGCGATGGGCGGAAAAAGGCCCGATCAGCTCCCGAGTGGACAACCGATAGTAGCAAACCTTCCCCGAGTAGTGGCCCGAGGCCAGCCAATCTCCATCGGGTGAAATCGCCAGCGACGTCGTGTCTTGGTGTGAGGCGATGGTGTCGCTTGCGCCCCGCTCGAGATCCCAGACCACATTCGAACCCCAGACATCGTAGAGAGGTATTGCCGAACTGAAGGCCACCCGGGAACCGTCCTGTGAAACGGCTAAATTGTTACACCAGGCGAACGAGTTGGTCAGCACACGACAGTTTCCTGAGGCCCAGTCCCAAACTTGCAGGCCGTCGAGGTTGCAGGCCACCACTTTTCGGCCATCGGCCGACATCACGAGCGGAGAAAAGTCGCTGAGAGGTCCCAGTTCCTTCACCACACTCCAACCGGTTGTCTCTCGGATTTCAATCCCTTTCGGTCCCCGTATGGCCAGCCAATTCGCATCAGCCGAAAATCCAAGTGATTTCTTGAAGGGGAGAGTGCCGCCACGGGGAAATTGTTTGGGGACCTTCCCGGAGACGGTATCCCAGATCCGGATCTTCTCCATAACTGACGTGGCCAAATATTGCCCATTGGACGACAACGCCACATCATGGATCCACGGCTCGGCGTGATTGAAGCTCTGCAGCGCGTCGCTGCGACTCTCCTGCCAAAGGTAGCGCCATTCGATGCCACGCAGGTCCTCTTCGCCTGGTTTCGGGTGATACCGCCGCAACAGGGTCATAGCTAGGCCTCGGTTGTTTTGTTGCAGGGCCACCTGGGCCGCCTTCATGGCCGAGGCATAGGCATACCGCCGCTGTAGTTGGCGCTCACTTTCCGCCACCTGCCATTGCCAGAGAATCCCGGTAAAGCCCAAAACAAAGGCCAGGGCCAAACCCGCAGTAAGACCGGCCACAACTGGTTTCCGCTCGCACCACCGCCAGACCTTGCCCGTCAGGCCAATAGGACGGGCCAGAATGGGCTCGCCTTTTTGAAACCGCACTAACTCCTCTACCAGCGCCTGTGCCGTGCCATAACGCCGCGAGGGCTCTTTCTCCAAACACTTCAGGCAAATCGTCTCCAGGTCCCGCGGCACACTCCCATTCAATAACCGCGGAGATACCGGCTCTTGGTGCAACACCTGGTCTAACGTCGTCTCCAGGCTCTCCCCCATAACCGGCGGACGCGCGCTGAGCAGAAAGTAGAGAATCGCCCCCAGCCCATACACATCACTGGCGGGCCCGACGGCCGCCCGTTGCCCCAATGCTTGCTCGGGAGCGAGGTAGTTGGGAGTGCCCATCACTTGGCCGGAAAGCGTCAATTCGTTCGGGGTTCCGGCTTCATCTGGGGCACTATGACGAGCATCCGGCGCGCCAAAACGTTTCGCCAACCCAAAGTCCGTCAACCGCGGCTCGTCCATCGGATCAATCAGCACATTGGATGGCTTAAGATCCCGATGCAGAATGCCGCGTTCGTGGGCGTAGTGAACCGCTTCGGCAACGGTCTTCAAATAGCCGGCCGCGCGCCGGGTGGGCAAGGGCTGGTGCCCGACCAGCCGGGCCAGACTCGGTCCCTCCACATGTTCCATGACGAAGAACTGCTGGCTCTCGTGGACGCCGACTTCGTGGATGGCGACGATGTTGGGATGTTGCAGGCTGGCGGCGAGGACGGCTTCGGCGCGGAACCGTTTGGTGAACTCCGGTGTGGCCTGCCGTCCGAACAGGAGCATCTTGAGCGCCACGATGCGGTCGAGGCTTTTCTGGCGGGCCTTATAGACGACGCCCATCCCGCCGCGCGCGATCTCCTCCAGCAACTCGTAATCGCCGAAGTCGCGGACAAAGGGTGGACGGGAAGCGGAAGGTGGAACCTGGGATTCAGCCGGGGTGACCACCGGGCTTGGCTTGAGCGCGCTGCGTAGTGAACACGCCGGGCACACACCCTCCAGAGCGTCCTCGGGCAACCGCTGCCCACATTCGGGACAGGTTCGATTCTTCGGCATAACTGTTTTGGCGACTCGGTCAGCCGCCTCACTATCCTACAGAGGCAAATTGGGCATTTAGATCTGACATTTTGGCGATAAATTTGGCGATGAAAAGTCATACATAGCCTAACTCTTCTGCTCTGAGTTGAACCTCAATT
>JAKLHY010000093.1 GCA_022709905.1 Verrucomicrobiota bacterium
TCTGGCCGATGAACTGAACGCTCGCAAACCGCAGGATAAATCACGGAAATCCCCGTTTTTGAGGTGCGGAATGTAGGTCACGGCCGCTTTTCTGGCCTGTTTTTCGCCTCTATGCCACCGGCTTTTCCTGCAGAGACCGCATCCCGCCGTCGGCTGCGAAGGGATTGGGACTCGTGTAGCTCGTCCCTCCGAGATTAACCGTCCCGAGATGTCTCGATCCTGAATCGTCTTGAAGATTCAGTCAGACTGGTCGCCTGGGTTCTTTTCAAAGACATAGAGTTTGACGTGTTCAGGGAGTGTGAATTTGGGGCCTTGAAAACCGCGACGCACAAGTTCCGGACGCAGGTAAATCATCAGGCCCGCGTGAGAGACGACCAGGGTATCTTCCGGGCTTTTAGCCAGCAGTTCGGCGACTTGGAGGACCCGGTTTCTGAAATCATCGCGCGCCGCCCGTTGTGAACGGTGGGAGGTCATCCAGGCCAGTCTCAACAGCCAACGCCAGACGGGGATTGGGAGACACAGCCGGCCGGTATTAAACTGCGCCGGTTCGGCTTCGCGCAGCAAGGGTGTCCGGTCAATGGGGCCGTCAAAAGCCGCCTGGGCAGTCACGTAAGCCCGATGGAGATCGCTGGACAGACAGCGTTTCCAGGGATAATCCCCCACATCGACGCGAGCGACCTTGACCGCTGAGGCATCGTAAGCGATTTGCCATTGGCGCAGTTCCGCGGCGGTCATCCAACCGCTTGGCATCCCGTGTTCGACCGGGAAATGGCGCAGGAGTCCAATGCGAATGGCCATCATGGACGGACCGAAAAATCAGTCATCGTTGCTCTTATCCAGGGATGTCAGCGGCGGCCAGGCAGCCAATCCCCGGCGACTTTAGACTTTCCAGGTTATGCGGAGCGGCCTAAGTTGGCACGCTTTTATGACGATGAAAAAAGGCAAGATTGCGGTGTTGGCGGGGGACGGCATTGGGCCCGAAGTGATGCGGGAAGCGATCAAGGTTCTCCGGGCCGCGGAGAGCCGGTATGGATTGCGGCTGGATTTAACCGAGGCCCCGGTGGGGTGGGCCGGGATCGACGCTGAAGGCCATGCCCTGCCGGAAAAAACGCTGGCGCTCTGCCGGCAGGCGGATGCCATTCTGTTTGGATCGGTGGGACTGCCGCAACGCGATGCCAGCCTGCCCAAGGAACAACGTCCGGAACGCGCGTCTCTTTTACGCCTGCGCAGGGAGTTCGGCCTTTATGCCAATCTGCGTCCCGTGAAGCTATATCCCGCCTTGGCCCACATTTGTCCGCTGCGTCCCGAGCGTCAGGGCGAGGGGATCGACATCCTGGTGATCCGAGAACTCACGGCGGGTTTGTATTTCGGCAATCCCAAAATGACGGAGGAAATCGTCGAGATTCTTCAGGAACGGGGTAAGCCGTTGCGATTCCAGCGGGCGGTGGATTCCATGGTCACCACCACTCCCGAGATCGAGCGGATTGCCCATGTGGCATTCCAGGCGGCCAAAACCCGCCGACGCAAGGTCACCAGCATTGACAAGGCCAACGTGCTCGAGAACGGGGTGCTCTGGCGCGATGTCGTTTCCCAGGTCGGCCGCGGCTATCCCGACATTGCCCTCGAGCACATGTTCGTGGATAACGGCGCCATGCAGATGATTTTGCGGCCCGCCCAATTCGACGTCCTGCTGTGCGAAAACACCTTTGGCGATATCTTGAGTGACGAGGCTGCGGCCCTGGCGGGATCGCTCGGCCTGCTGCCCAGCGCCAGCCTCGGCCAGGGCAAAGGCCCGACGGTTTTCGGCCTGTATGAGCCCGCCGGGGGCACCGCTCCCGATATCGCCGGACGGAACCTCGCCAATCCCATCGCCCAGATCCTCTCCGCCGCCTTGATGCTGCGTCACAGCTTCGGCCAGGAGGAAGCCGCCGCCGGAATTGAACGCGCGGTGGTGTCGGTTCTCGAGAACGGGGTGCGGACTCGGGACTTGTTGGGGCCTGGCGAACGGGGGGGGCGCGCGGCCGGCACGAACGAGATGGGCGATGCCATTGCGGCGGCGTTGGCGGCGTTGTGATTGGGAGAATTCTGTTGCCCGGCCGGATCCGAATCTCTAGGATGCCGGCCAAAACTTGGATTGCGAGAACATAAACAATACGGATAATTGGCATGAATAGTTATAATATTGCTGTCATCGGTGGCGATGGGACGGGGCCCGAGGTGGTTCGGGAGGCGGTGAAGGTTTTGGATGCCAGCGCCGCGCGGTTTGGCTTCAAGTTAAACTATGTTCCGTATGATTTTGGGGGGGAACGTTATTTGCGGACGCACGAGGTGTTGCCGGAGAGCGCGGTCGAGGAGCTGCGGAAGTTCCCGGTGATTTTGCTGGGTGCGATTGGGCATCCGGACGTCAAGCCGGGCATTTTGGAGAAGGGGATTTTGTTGCGGTTGCGTTTTGAGCTGGAGCAATACATCAACCTGCGGCCGGTGAAGCTGTATGACGAGCGGTTTTGTCCGTTGAAGGACAAGCGTCCGGAGCATGTGGATTTCGTGGTGGTGCGGGAGAACAACGAGGGGTTGTATGCGGGGGCGGGGGGGACGTTATTCAAGGGGACGTCGAATGAGGTGGCGGTGCAAGAGAGCATCAACACGCGTCGCGGGGTGGAGCGTTGTCTGCGGTATGCCTTCGAGTATACGCGGCAGCGGGCTCGGGCGAAGAAGCTGACGTTGTGCGGAAAGACCAACGTGTTGACGTTTGCGTTTGATCTTTGGGAGCGGGCGTTTCACGAGATTGGGCAGAAGGATTATTCGGACGTGCAACGGGACTATGCCCACGTGGATGCGACCACGATGTGGTTTGTCAAGAATCCCGAATGGTTTGACGTGATTGTGACGGACAACATGTTTGGGGACATCATTACGGATTTGGGGGCGATGATTCAGGGGGGGATGGGGATTGCGGCGGGGGGCAACATCAATCCGCAGGGGACGAGCATGTTTGAGCCGATTGGGGGGAGCGCGCCGAAGTATACGGGGAAAGGGGTGATCAACCCGCTGGCGGCGATTTGCGCGGGGCAGATGCTGCTGGATTATCTGGGAGAGAAGCCGGCGGCCCAGGCCGTTGAGAGCGCCGTGATCAAGCTGGTGCGGGAGAAGATACAGAGTCTGGCGGCCGGCCGGATGGGCTTCAGCACATCGGAAATCGGCGATATGGTGGCCGCGGCCATTTAAGAAGGGCTTGCATTGCGCTGGATCGCCGGGGGGCGGCGGGGCGCGGGCGGTTTCGCATGAGCCAGCCGTTGCGAGTATTGGTGGTGGAAGATTCGGAAGACGACTTCCATTTGTTATTACGGGAGCTGCGCCGGGGGGGATACGAGCCGGCGGCTTTGCGGGTGCAGGATGCCCCGGCGATGCGGCGGGCGTTGGACGAGCACGTGTGGGACGTTGTGATCTCCGACTACACCTTGCCCGGTTTTTTTGCCGATGACGCCCTGCGGATTCTTCAGGAACACAATCAGGATTTGCCGTTCCTCATTGTATCCGGCAGCATCAGCCAGGAGCAGGCCGTTGCCACGATGAAGGCCGGAGCGCATGATTTTATCACCAAAGGGGCCATGGCGCGCCTGGTGCCTGCGATCGAGCGGGAACTGCGGGAATCCCGCGTGCGAGAGGAGCGGCGTCAATCCGAGATTGACCGGCAGGAAAGCGAAGCTCGGTATCGAAGCATCTTTGAGAACAATCACTCGGTGATGTTGTTGATCGATGCGGAGACCGGGGAGATTGTGGAAGGGAACGCGGCGGCCTGTGAATTTTACGGGTATACAGCCGAGGAGATGCGCCGGCTGCCGATTGCCGCGATCAACCAGGCGTCGTCGGCCGAGCTTCGGGCCTGCCTGGACGCCGCGGTCAGCGGCCATCAGCGCCACTTCTTTTTTCTTCACCGGCTGAAAAAGGGGGAAATCCGCGACGTCGAGAGTTTTGCGGGTCCGATCCAGGTTCAGGGCCGGGTTCTGGTGTTTTCGATTGTGCATGACATTACCCTGCGCAAACGCGCCGAGAAACAGTTGCGCAAGCTCTCGAGGGCGGTCGAGCAGAGCACCAGCATGGTGATTATTACCGATCTGGAAGGCCGGATCGAGTATGTGAATCCCCAATTCAGCGTGGTGACCGGCTATGGGGTGGACGATGTCATGGGGAGGAATCCCCGGATTCTGAAATCCGGGGAGACGCCGCCGGAGGCCTATCGCCGGCTCTGGGAGACGGTGCTGGCGGGCCGCGAGTGGCACGGGGAGTTTCGTAATCGCCGTAAGGACGGATCCCTTTATTGGGAATACGCCTCGATAGCGCCAGTGACAGACGAGAGCGGGGTGATCACGCATTTTGTCGCCGTCAAGGAGGACATTACGGAGTTGAAAGATGCGGAGGCGGCGCTGCGAGTCAGCGAGGCCCGCTATCGTTGTCTTGTCGAGGCCTCGCCGAATGCGATTGCGTTGATCGATCTGAACCGGCGGCTGCAGATGGTGAATCGCTGCGGGACGGACCTGCTGGGATTCGATCACGAGCAGCAGGTTCTGGGGCGCGACATCCTCGAGTTCTTCTCGCCGGAGGAGCAAGGCCGGGGCCATGAGGCCTTTCAGGAAATGCTTGCGCGCGGGCATTTGGAGAACTTGCATCTATCCTTGAGGACACGGAACGATGGTTCCCGGCCCGTGGTTGAGATCAGCGGCACCATCATCCGGGATTCTCAGGGACGTCCGGAATCGATTCTGGTGGTGGGGGCGGACATTTCGGAGCGCAAACGGGCCGAAGAGGCCCTGAGGAAGGCCAATCAGGAGCTGGAGGTCATGAATCGCCAATTGGCCGAGGCCAGTGAGCGTTCCCAGAGGCTGGCGCGGGCGGCGCTTGTCGCCAACCAGACCAAAAGCCAGTTTTTGGCCAATGTCAGCCACGAGATCCGCACCCCCATGAGTGGGATTTTGGTGACGATAAATCTCCTCCAGGAAACCCTTCTTTCCACTGAGCAACGCGAATATATCCAGACGTTGGACCACTCCGCCCGGATTTTACTCAGCATTATCAACGACATCCTGGATTTTTCAAAACTCGAGGCTGGTAAACTGGAGTTGGAAACCGTGGATTTCGATCTGGAGGAAACTCTGCGGACGCTCATGAAGGTCCTCACGATCCAAGCCAACGCCAAGGGCTTGGCCTTGACGTGCCATCTGGAGGGGGCGTGGCTGGGCATTTTGCGGGGAGATCCTGTTCGTTTGCGCCAGGTCTTCATCAACCTGATCAATAACGCCATCAAGTTTACCGAGAAAGGCGAAGTCGCGGTCCAGGTGAGAATCGCGGACCGCCCGATGGTGACCGAAATCCTCGAACGAGCCAATTTCGCGGGGCGACCTCCCGGGGAGACCGAGTTCGCGCGTCGTTGGGAAAGGGGAGAGGATGAACCCGGCGGGGTTTGGCTGTATGCTGTGGTGAAGGACACCGGGATTGGGATTCCGCCCGGCAAGCTGGGCAACATTTTTGAGGCCTTTACCCAGGCGGACAGTTCCACGACTCGGAAATATGGAGGGACAGGTCTTGGGCTTACGATTGCGGCGCGATTGGTCAGCCTGATGCAGGGCAAGATTTGGGTCGAGAGCACGGTCGGGCAGGGGACGGCCTTTCATTTCCTGGTCCAGTTGGCTCGCGCCGCTCAGAATGCCGTTCCGGTGAGAATATTCTCGGAGATCGCCGAGATGCCCATGGCGCCTTTAAGGGTTCTGCTCGTCGAGGATAATCGGATCAATCAGCGAACCTTGCGGCGGGTGCTCGAGAAACGCGGGCACGCTGTCGTGGTCGCGGGCAATGGGGAGGCGGCCCTGCGGCTGCTGACCACGCAGACTTTTGATGTGATACTGATGGATGTCCACATGCCGGTGATGGATGGTTTTGCCACGACATCAGCCATTCGGACGCGGGAATGGGGCACCAATCGCCATGTCCCCATTGTGGCCATGACGGCGAACGCGATGAAAGGAGATCAGCAGCGTTGCCTGGCTTCCGGCATGGATGAGTACATCTCAAAGCCCGTTCAAATCAAGGAACTCTTGGGCGCCATCTACCGTGTAACCTCTCGAAAACCGGGCGCGGAAATTGCACTGGCACAGGAGTTGGCGAATCGCATGGTTTTCAATTCCAAAGAGGCGCTTGCCCAGGTGGAAGGGGACGAGGACGAACTGCGTTTCCTGGTCGGCATGTTCCTGGAGGAGGAACCCGCGCTGATGGCTGAGATTCGCTCAGCCTTAAAGCGGGGAGACCGGGTGTCGCTGGTTCGGGCCGTGCACAATCTGAAGGGCATGCTTGGCAGTCTGGGAGGACAATTGGCGGCAGACGCGGCCGATCATTTGGAGGACATAGGTGAAAAGGGTTCCCCCGCCGACTTGGAATCGGCTTTGGCCGGCCTCGAAACTGAACTGAACCGGTTTTGTCCCATTCTGAAGGACCTGGAAGCGGGGAGGCCTTTGGGTTCCTGATGATTCGAAGGGTTTCTGAGGAATGCGTTTCGGTCGTCCGCACTTGGATTGAATCGTCATGTCGCAGTTGTTGAAATCATCGGGAGCCATGGGGGCGGCCACGCTGGCCAGCCGGGTGCTGGGACTGGTGCGGGAGATGGTTTACGCCCATTTCATGGGGGACACGCCGGTGGCAAGCGCCTTCAAGCTGGCATTCCAAATCCCGAATCTGTTTCGCCGCCTGCTGGGCGAAGGCGCCCTGTCGGCGGCGTTCATCCCGATTTTCAAGGACAGGGAAAAGAACGCTTCCGAGGCGGAGATGTGGGAGGCGGCCAACGCGGTTTTAACGGCGTTAGCGGTAGCGGCGGGTGCGATCATCCTTCTCGTCGTGGCGGGCGTATCGTTGGCTTTGTGGATGGTGCCGGCACGGGGATTCGAGCCGGCGATGGAGACCGCCGGCGATGGAGGCGCGTTTTGGGCTTGGATCCCGGGGTGGGCAGGGGTGGATGCCAACACGATTCTGATGTTGCGGCTGTTGCGGTGGATGTTTCCCTACATGCTGTTGGTGTGCGTGGCGGCGGTCTTCATGGGCATGCTGAACGCGCGCGGTTTTTTCTTTCTGCCGGCGATGAGCGCCACCATGCTAAATGTGGCGATGATTGGATCGGTCCTCTGGCTGGCGCCCCATTTTGGCTCGACACTTGAGACACAAATTTTCGCTTTGGCGGTCGGTGTGCTGGTGGCGGGGCTGGCGCAAGCCGGCTTTCAGTATCCCGCCCTGCATCGGCAGGGTTTTCGTTTAAAGTGGATCCCCCCCTGGAGCCATCCTGTTGTTCGGCAGGTGGCGCGCAAGATGGTTCCCGGCATGCTGGGTGTGGCGGCTTTTCAGGTCAATGTCCTCCTGATCAACATCGTGGGCTATTGGGTGGACAAGACCATTGTCGCCTCGTTTGATTATGCCGTTCGCCTGATGGAACTGCCCCAGGGGGTCTTTGGCATTTCAATGGCCACCTTTCTGCTCTCCACCTTGTCCGGTTTTGCCGCCGAAAAAAAATACGCCGAGTTTCGGTCGCACCTGATCCAAGGCTTGAGCCTGTTGATCTTTGTCAATCTGATCGCCTCCGTTCTGCTGACCGTGCTATCCGAGCCGATTCTTCGATTGCTGTTCGAGCGGGGCGCTTTTGACGCGGGCTCGACCGGCCGCGCCAGCATGGCCCTGAGTTTTCTGGCGCCGGGGCTGGTGTTGTTTTCGGTGGTGAATGTCCTGGCACGGGCGTTTTACGCATTGGGAGACACCCGGACGCCCATGTTAATCAGCGTGGTGTGCCTGGGGCTCAACCTGGTGTTTTCCTGCTGGCTGGTCAATCCGATGCGACAGGGCGGCCTGGGATTGGCCAACACCCTCTCGGCCGTTTTCAACGTATGGCTCCTGGTCCATGCGTTGAAACGTGCCCTGCCCCGTCTGGATCTGACGCCGGTTCTTGAACTCCTGAAGGGGGTGGTGCCCGCCGCGGGAGTCGCCGCAGCCATCGCCTGGCTGACACAGGCCGCCTGGGGCCGATATCTTGGCCACGACCGGTTGTGGAATCGGCTGGGGGAGGTATTCGTGCCCGCTGTGTTGGCCGGTTTGGCCTACGGGATCGTGTGCCTCTGGCGCCGAGTCCGGCCCGCGCGCGAAATCCTCGATCATCTCTGGGGCCAATCCGCTCATCAGACGGATTCTCACCCTCAGTAAGCTGTGACCCCGTCCGGGAGGCCCGCCTCAGATCCCCGCAACGGCTCACATTTTGATTGCAGACAGCTCGGTCTTTGCTTTTTACATTGAGATTGATGATGATCGAAATGCCTCGGGACGCCCGGATCTATGTTGCGGGACATCGTGGGCTGGCGGGCAGCGCGATCTGGCGCGAGCTCGGCAGACAGGGTTATCAACACCTGATTGGGCGCTCGCATCGGGAGCTTGATTTGACGCGGGCCGAGGATGTCCGGCGATTCTTTGACGAGGAAAAACCGGAGTATGTTTTTCTGGCGGCCGCGCGGGTGGGGGGGATTCAGGCGAACCGCAGCCGGCCGGTCGAGTTTCTTCTCGAGAACCTGGAAATCCAGAATCGTGTCATTTCCGAGTCGGCGCGCATCCGGGTTCGCAAGTTTCTGTTTTTGGGCAGTTCCTGCATCTATCCCCGGCTGGCGCCGCAACCGATGCGTGAAGACCATTTGTTGACCGGTCCGTTGGAGCCGACCAACCAATGGTATGCCCTGGCCAAGATTGCCGGCATCAAGCTCTGCGATGCGTACCGTCAGCAGGCGGGACATTTCTTTTTTAGTGTGATGCCCACCAATCTTTACGGTCCCAACGACAACTATGATCTCGAAGGCTCGCATGTGCTGCCCGCTTTGATCCGCAAATTTCACGAGGCAAAAATTCGAAGGGCCCCCACCGTGACTTGCTGGGGCACAGGCTCGGCCCTGCGGGAGTTTCTGCATGCCGACGACCTGGCGCGCGCCTGTGTCTTGCTGATGAGCCAAGCTCACGACCACAGCCTCGTGAATGTGGGATCCAGCCAGGAGATCGCCATTCGCGACCTGGTTCGGAGGGTCCAAGACATCGTGGGTTATGAGGGGGAGGTCCTCTGGGATTCTTCCCGTCCCGATGGCAGTCCCAGAAAACTAATGGATAGCAGCCGCATCCGGACGCTCGGATGGCGGCCCGCCATCGATTTGGAGGCCGGGATCCGTCAGGTATACGTGGATTATGCGGGATCACAGGGAGCTGTGGATTGCCATGAAGGAAAATCCGTCCGTTGAATGGTGTGTTTTCAAGACTCGTGAGAAGCTGGTAGAGGACTTTGCCCGCCAGTGGGCCGAACGAATGACCTCGAGAGCGGGTGACGGGTTGGTGGCCTTGTCTGGGGGGCGGTTGGCGGAGCCTCTTTTTGCCGCGATGGCGGCTCAACTCCACTCCGGCGCGAAACCGGCCAGCAGGATGCACTTCTTCTGGGCGGATGAACGATGCGTGCCCCCGCATCATCCCGACAGCAACTACCGCTTGGCCCAACGCTTTCTTCTGGCCCCGCTGGCGGTTGAGGAAGATCGAATTCACCGGATCCGAGGCGAACGCGATTCCGTTCAAGCGGCTCGGGAAGCTGAAGAGGAATTGCTCCGTGTGGCCGGGCGTTTGGGGCGTGACACATCCGCGTTGGATTTTGTCTGGCTGGGAATGGGTGAAGATGGGCATGTGGCCTCCCTGTTTCCCGCCAATCAAATACAGGATCTCGCCAATCCCCGGTTGTTTTATGCGGTGGTCGGCCCCAAGCCGCCTCCCATCCGCGTCACGCTCGGTTATTCCGCCATCGCGGCAGCGGGAGAAGTCTGGATCACCGTGGTGGGACCCGAAAAACGGGAAGCCTTGCGCCGTTCGCTTCTCCCGGATGGCGATACCCCATTGGCCTCGGTGCTGCGTCAGAGAAGCCGGGCTCGAATTTTTGCCACCACCGACAGTCTGGATCCTGAAATTATTTCAAACAGTCTGCACGAGTAATTACTCAACAGACCGCCAGATGGACCACAAATGAATGGCCACAAAAAGGCGCAAATGACCTAAAATAATTGCATTTTTGAGGTTTATGAGCATTTTGTGGCTATGCACCTGTCTTCTATCCTGCGGACTCCTCTGTAATTCCCACCGAATGCCCTCCCGTCTGGCGACCGATTTTTCCGATTCGGATACCGCGATTGATCCGCTATTTGCCCGAGAGCCAGCGCGAATTGCTGGTCATCGGCCAGGCTATGCGCCGCGAGGCTGAATTTGGCCTGATATGCGCCCCATGGTGATCGAGGCCTGGCCGGATTCGCGCACGATCGGGCGAGAATGACATCCCACATTTGTTTTCCTTGACCGCATGCGAGGAAAACTTTTAGAATCACGCGTTCAGCAAATCTTCTGTTCAAACCTAAACCCCAATAAAATTATGGTCAGGAATTTCTTTCCGTTGTGGCAGGTCCCGTGGAAGGCGCCGGCCGTTGCGTTCCTTCTGGCGACGGGAACATGCATCTCGGCGGCCCCCCCGGGCCCGACTCCGCAGATCCCGGAGGGAGGCGCCGCGCCCGGCGCGTTTCCCAACACTTCGGTTTCCGCGGTCAATGTCATTGCCAAAGGCAGCACCACGTTCAATAGCAGTGTTGAGGTTTCCGGATTGAACGGACAGGGACCGGTTTCGTGGTCTGTGAATCGGTATAACCGCGGGGATTTCGCGCTTCGAATGGCGCCAGGAAATCCCACTGCGGCCCTCGACAATCTCGGTCAGGGATTTATCGAGTTTGGTGACAGCGCCCCGAGCGTTGCCGCGAGCCAGGCATGGCGTCCGAGCCGGCTTCTGGGGTTAGTGCTTCCGACGGCGCGCCAGAACGGACCGGTGGATTGGGGCGATGGCGAAGGCCCGTTCTTCCCGACAGTTGCGTTGTCCGAGGCATCGTCGGGACCCGGTTTCAGCATGGTGGATGGCAGTTTTGGCAACGGAGACCTCGATATCAACACGGGACGCGCCGGCACCCATAGCTCGAGTCCGGAGGCCAATTTCAGCTTCTCGGCCGCCTGGTTTCCTTACGATCAAGGATGGCTGGGGGGTGAGGTGGCGGGGCCCGGGGCTGCGGGGGCATCGAGTTGGACCGCTCCCGGGGCGCACGCCGCTGGCCTTTCGGCCGGCCTGGTCAAGTGGCTGGCCTACCCGGCCGACACGGAGACCTACGCCGGTCTTGCCGAACTTCGACTTCCCGGTGTGGACTCCCTCGAGGATGGCATGGTGTTCGCCACATCAGCCGATGGCGGCAGCGACGTCAACATTGTGGGCGTGGCGCCCATGACGGATGGCGCGGGCTGGGTGGTCACCATCCGCGAGGATGAAGCCGCTGATGCCGAGACCTTGGCGGCACCCGACCAGTCCGAGTTCCAGTTCCTCTATGTTCCCTTCAGCGCGCAGCGCCTGATTGGGGGCCATGTGGTCGGTGTCGATGGTTCCAAACGCAAAGCGTCCGGTGACTTCACGATTGTGCGGACGGGAACCGGGACCTACGAACTGACAGTTCCCGGCAAGACCGGCGCCGATGGCACTCTCCTGTTGCAGGTCGCCGATTTCGAGGCGGGCACGTCCGTGCCTCTGGCATCCCGCGCGTTTCTTTCTTACGAATACAAGAACGGGAAGTTCATGGTTCAATCGCGCAAGACCACCAGTGACACCATGGCCGATCTTGCCGATGCCAACTTCTACTTTGCCTGGGTCGACTTCCAGAATCCTCTCGCTCCCCCCGAGGGGCCGCGCCTTCGCAGTCTCGCGGCGGTTGCGGTTTCCGGTGAGGGGATGGTGGCCAAGGACTCCTCGGTCGCGCCGAACACCGATGCCTCGGAGGTGCTGGTGACATTTGTTGACTCGGTGAACGTTGGGGGATACCTGGATCCGATCACCCAGCAGCCCGCTACGATGGCGATGATGGGGCGTTTTTACGATGCGGCCACCCTGGTTCCGACCAGCGAGCCGTTCATTATTTTCGGACATCCCGTCGGAACGTTGAATCGATGCGATGCCAAGTATAACCCCGTTTCAAAACAATACGTGGTTGTGGCCAACGCCCGGGCCTATGGCACCCTCGGCAACGATGTTCCCCTCGTCGCTCTCGTGAATCCCGCGTCAATCGCCGGGGCCAATTCGCCCGTGGCCAAAGCATGGGTGCACGATCCGGATTCCGATCAGTCGTATGATGACGTGGCGGTTGCTGTCAGTTCGAAGAATGGCAACTTCCTGCTGGTGGCGGAACGCAAGGCCGCTGACGAAGGCGAATCCACAGTGGGCGCCTTATACGACAAGGCGGGCACTCGGCTCACCCCGCTCTTTACCCGGCTCGATCTGCTCCAGTCCGTCGGGGATGAGGATGATCCGGATGTGATCTATCACGCAGGCATGGATGGCTTCCTCTATTATTCGAACACGGACAACTCGAATGGCTCCACCGGCACACTGGGCAACCGGGTGGTTGGCTCGATTGTGGATGCGGCTCCTGATGGGCAAGGTAAATTGGTCGTGCGCGCCGAACAAGTGCTATCCGACGGTCTGCCTGCCGGAACCCCCGAAGGTCATCCCGCCGCCATCATGAATCCTTTTAATGGGCAGTTGATTGTCGCTTACGATGCCGGCAACGGCACCGCTCATGGCGACTTGTCCTACTTCAACCTTGGCGCAGCGCCGAACTATGTCTTTACCTCGGCCCGGGAGGAAGTGCCTTACCTCGATGGGACGACCGGTAATCCGTTCAACCACCAGCATCCGCAACTCGCGGCGGATCCTGACAGCGGAGTCATTGTGGTGGGATACAATGCCACGGGCAGCACCGTGGGTCTGCCCGAGGCCTATGTGTTCCGACTCCTGGGCCCCGATGGTTTGCCACTCCCCAGCCAGTTGGGAGCGCCGTATTTCCTTGCCGACTCGCCCGGCGGCCTCGGGACCTCCGTGAACTTTCACAACATCAAATACTCGCCTGTCAGCAAATCCTTCCTGGCGGCGTTTACCAGCAATCCTGGCGTGACGTATCTCGCGGCTCTCGCCGTGACCTCATCGCATCTGACCCCGGTGGCTCCCGTGGTCAGCATCACCGCCCAGGGCGGAAATGTCATCGTCACCTTCACGGGGGTTCTCCAAGTCGCCCCGGCCGTGGATGGCCCCTGGGCCGATACACTCGCTGCCAGTCCCTTGACAGAGCCGGCATCGGGAGGGGCAAAGTTCTATCGCTCGAAGAAATAGAGCGCCGCTGATCCAATTCCAGACGGCCGGCCGGGCAACCGACCGGCTGTTTTTTTGCCGGACCGGTTGCTAAATTAATTCCCGAATGGCACGAGGCACTTTGGCCTGGGCCGGCGTTGGCCCGCCCCGGAAAGGTTCCGGCCTCGCCTCAAGAGAATCGTGTCCGGCGCCAGAGGATAATTCCGCAGACGACAAGGAACACGATCGAGACCGATGTTAACACGAGCATCCAAGGCAGATTGACGTCAATTGCCTGGCGCGTGGCCCCGAGGCCGAGCCAGATAAAAATCGCAAGGGCCCCCAAGACGATGGCAATCTCCCACCAGGGACGTTTCAGTGGTGTGTTCCCGGGAGATTCTTCACCCCGAAGGACCGCTGCGACGCGGGCGGGATCCATGTGATAGCGCGTGCATTCGCGTTCCATGGCCTTTTTCCAGGAGGCTTGTTCCGAGGCGGGCGCCTCGGCCAGGCTGATGGATACGGCTCCGGCAATCATCACCAGCGAGCCGCCGATCACCAGGAAACGCGCGTCCACGCCAAGGCCGGCTAGTTCTCCAAAGACCAGCGCGCCCCAGGCCAAACCCCAGAGCTGATTTGTGTTGGACAGGGGAATGCCTCGCCCGATCCCGATGTGCTTGGCGGCGTATTGCTGGAAGAGATCCCCCAGCACCCAGCAGAATCCGCCGAGAAACAACCAGAACATGGCGGGCTGCGCTTTGGCGAGTTCAGTCCAGAGGTTCGAGAGGCCGCCATGAAAAACGGCTCCAAGGGCGATCGTTGTTCCCAGTTCGCCAAAGGTGAACACGGTGACGAACGACAGCGGATTCATGCCGCTGATGTAGGCTTTGCGATAGGGGATGTACATGGTTCCCCATAGGGCGCCGGCGCCGAGGGCGGCGAGGATGCCCAGCATCGCGTGACTGGGTCCGGTTCCAGTGGGGTGCTGGGTTGCATAGGCCAGCAGGCAAGCCCCGACCACAATAGCCGCCGCGCCTCCGATGACCTTGGACCAGTCCTTCGCCGCGGATCCGCGAAGTTCATTGAAGAGCAGCCAGCCCCAGAACAGGCCGACCAGACTGTTGGTGTTCCATAACGGGAATGCGATCGAGAGTCCGACATCGCGAATCGCGAAAACCGTGAGCGTATTGGCCACCGCCCAGAGCATGCCCGCCAAAATGGCCCAGACCATCAGGTGCGGTTTTTCCTTCAGATCCATCAGGACAAACGCCGTGCCTTTCAAGGCCACCGGCACGGTCCATCGCGCGACGAAAACCCCGGCGACCATGCCGAGCGAAATAATGAAGGGCGAAAAGCCCATCGTGACGAGTTTTGTCGGGGCTTCCGCCGCTCCCAGCCAGGCGCCGGCCGCAAGACCGCACATCACGCCGATTTGATGAAGCGAACAAGGCGAACGCCCCCGGGTCGCAGTCGTGTCGGTGTTCATGGTCTTATCCCAGCAGGAAGAGCAGCGTGATGCCGGCAATCAGAACCACGACGGGCACCCAAAAGTGCAGATCCGTGAGGATGGATTTCAGAATCGAATCCTTCATGCGCGCGCTCGCTTTCTGTTTTGGTGTTGACCCTCCCGCCTCAAGGGCGGGCTATTGGATTTCATCCAGTCGCACGGGACGGTGTTCGTCAAACGACTTTCGGGCGGCCAAACCCATGACCACCGGAATGCGGCCATCCAGACCGGTCACTTTCGTGGGCTGGTCTTCGATGACCGACAGGACAAAGGCACGGACCTCAGCGGTGTAACTTTCGGTGTAACGTTCCATGAAAAAGTTGAAGGGCAGATCGCGGCGGACGCCGTCGCCAAGGCTGAGGGTGGCCTGGTTGGGGTAACAGTTCTCGGTGGCAATCTTGCCGACGGCCCCGAGGATTTCGGCGCGCTGATCGTAGCCGTAGGCCGCCTGCCGGCAGTTGTCGATCATGCCAATTACCCCGTTGCGGAACCGCAGCACGATGAGAGCTGTGTCCAAATCCCCCGCCTCGCCAATGGCCGGATCCACCATCACTCCGGCCGCGGTGTATATCTCCTCGACCTCGTCGCCGATCAGGAATCGGGCCATGTCAAAATCGTGAATAGTCATGTCGAGGAAGATGCCGCCCGAGACTTTCACGTAGGAGATCGGAGGAGGCACGGGATCTCGGCTGATGATGTGAAGCAGGCGGGGGGCGCCGATCTCGCCTCGAGCCACCGCGGTGCGGACACGGGAGAAGTTGGGATCGAACCGGCGGTTGAATCCAATCTGGAGCTTGACTCCAGCCTGCTCGACCGCTGCGAGGGCGGCGTCGATTTTGGCCAGGCTGTGGGCGATCGGTTTCTCGCAGAAGATATGTTTGCCCGCGCAGGCGGCGCGGCTGATGAGGTCGGCATGGGTATCCGTCGATGAACAGATCAGGACGGCTTGGATGTCGGGATTGGCCAGGATTTGATCTGCCGATTCGGCCACGGCAGGAATTCCGCAGCGGGCCGCGACCGTTTCTGCGGCCTCACGATTCACATCGGCGATCGAGATCGCCCGCGCTTCCGGGACACGAAAGGCAATCGTTTCGGCGTGGACCTTGCCGATGCGGCCGGCCCCGATGATTCCGACATTCAGTTGGGTGGCGTTCATGGGAAGCTCCTTTTACCGCGGTTGGGTGAAGTAATGTTCAATCGAGGCGAGGTAATCCCGGTTGCGGCGCGCGCTTTCCTTGGGGGATCCCATGCCGGGCAGGACGTCTTGTTCGACCAGCATCCAGCCCGCGTAATTCTCTTCGGCGAGACGCCGCAGCACACGCGGAAAATCGACCGATCCTTTGCCCAGTTCGCAGAAGACACCCTGGCGTAGCGCTTCAAAGTAATCCCATCCCTTTTCACGGGCATCGGCGGCTACGCCGGGGTGGCAGTCTTTGAGATGGACATACCAGACGCGTTCGCGGAATTGGCCAAGCGCCTCGACCGCATCGGCGCCCCCCGATCCGTAGGTGTAATGTCCCGTGTCAAAAACCAAGCCAAGGGTTTGAGGATCGGTGAGTTCGAGCAACGTGGCAATTTCCTGGTGCGTTTCCACATAACCCGCGCAATGATGGTGAAAAACAGTCCTCAAACCCGTCTCCGACCGGACGGCTCTGGCCACCGCCTCGGCGCCGGCGGCAAAGATCTTCCAGTCGTTCGGACTTAAACTCTCTTCAGGGGTGATTCGACCGGCGCGTTGGGTGCGCAGCGGCACGGTTCCATTGTTGTCGGCCAGCACCAAAAAAGGCGCCGGCTCGGTGGCGACCGCGGCCAGCAGTCGGGCGATCTTGAGGGATTTGGCGATGCCATCGGAGAGGGCGGACGATTCCTTGAGCGCCACGGGGACAAAGGCGCCGAGCATCACCAGGCCGCGCCGGGACAACTCCTGGCGCAAAACCGGCGGATCGGTCGGCATGAAACCCCAATCGCCAAGTTCCGTGCCGGCGTAGCCGGTCTCGGCCAGTTCATCCAGCATGCGGCTGAAGCCGATCGGCTCGCCGCCAGTCCCCTCGAATTCAAGGGTGCCCCAGGAACACGGGGCGTTCCCAATCAGGAATTTAGACATACATTCGTTGTGGTGATGTTAAAAGCGCCGACTCCAATCGCTCGGCCAGCGTTCGACGATTATCTTGGTCTGCGTGTAGAACTCCACGCCGTGCTCGGCCTGCGCATGCAAATCCCCGAAGAAACTGTCGCCCCAACCGCTGAAGGGATAGTGCGCCATGGGCGCGGCCACTCCCACATTGATGCCGACATTTCCCGCGTTGACCTCGTAACGAAAGCGCCGGGCATGGGCGCCATCGCGCGTGAAAATGCACGCCATGTTCCCATAGCTCCGCTCGTTCACCAGGGTGATCGCTTCGTCCAGGGTTGCCGCGCGCATGAGACTTAACACAGGACCGAAGATTTCCGTGCGGGCGATATCACCGCGAGGCGGGACGCCATCGAGGATGGTCGGAAAGACAAAGAAACCGTTTTCGTATCCGGGGACGGAGGAGCCCCGTCCGTCCGCCAGCACCGTGGCGCCCTCCCGGATGCCCTTGCCAATGAGGGTTTCGATGCGGCTTTTACTCTCGGACGATATGACCGGTCCCATCTCGACTCCCGCATCCAGCCCGTAACCCACTTTGCGATGGCGAGCCATTGCCACCATCGGATCGATGAAAGACCGGCGCGCGTCACCGACCAGGATGGCGACCGAGGCCGCCAGGCAGCGCTGGCCGGCGCAGCCGAACGCGGAGTCGGCCAGGATGCGAGGGGTCATCTCCATGTCCGCGTCAGGCATGATCACGACTGGATTCTTGGCGCCCCCCTGGCATTGCGCGCGTTTGCCGGCAGCCGATGCGCGGCTGTAGACATAGCGCGCTGTGGCGGTGGAGCCCACAAAACTGATCGCACGAATTCCCGGATGATCCAGGAGGGTGTTCACGGTGTCGCGTCCCCCGTGCACCAATTGGACGACACCGGCCGGGAAGCCCGCCGATTCGATGAGCTCGAAGACTTTCCCCGAGGTCATGGGGACACGCTCGGAGGGTTTGAGAATGAAACAATTGCCGGTGGCCACCGCATAAGGCAGAAACCAGAATGGAATCATGCCTGGAAAGTTGAAGGGCGTGATGGCCGCGACAACCCCAAGGGGCTGCCGGATCAGGTGCTCGTCAATTCCCGGCGCGATGTCCTCGTTGTTGCGGCCTTGCATCAGGACCGGGATGCCGCAGGCGACTTCCACGTTTTCAATGGCCCGCTGCATTTCGCCTTGGGCCTCGGCGATGGTTTTGCCGCATTCATCTGTAATCGCGCGGGCCAGAAGATCGAGGTTCTGCTCGAGCAATGCCTTGAGTTTGAACAAGGGCTGGATGCGCTTGCCCGCGGGCGTGCGGCGCCAGTCCGGAAATGTCCGGAGGGCGGCTTGGACAGCCTGGTCGACTTCCGGCACCGGGGTGAGAGGCACCTCGGCCAGTTCGACCGCCGAGGCCGGATTCAAGACCTTCAACACATCGGTGGCGCCCGAGGTCTGCCAAGTTCCATTAATGTAATTCAGGAGCCGTTGAGCCATGACCTATTTTTCCTTCGTGGTTCCGAGGTGGTAACGCTCTTTCTTGCGCGCTTCGGTGTATTGCGCGCGCGATTGCCGCACGGTTTCGATTTGCGAAACCTCGGCTACCGCAACATCCCACCAGGATTCATAGCCCGGCACACCCACACCGGGTTGGGTTTCGATGACGACCACCGTGATGCGATCGGTTTTCTTTGCCTCCTCGAGCGCCGCCTTGAACTCGACGAGCGATCCGGCCTGGATGGCATGGGCGCCCAGGCCGCAGGCGCAGGCCGCGTAATCCACTTTGAGGATCTCGCCGTCTAATTGCCCCGAGGGCTTCGACCGTTCGCGGTAACTGGTCCCGAAACCGCCCATTCCCAGCGACCGGCTCAACCCGCCGATGCTGGCGAAGCCTTTGTTGTCCACCAGCACAATGATGATCTTGATATGTTCCTGAACGGCGGTGACGATCTCGGATGGCATCATCTGAAACGTGCCGTCCCCCAGGAAGACGTAGACCTCGCGACTCGGGTCGGCCAGCTTCGCGCCCAGCGCGCCGGGGATCTCGTAGCCCATCGTCGAGTAGCCGTATTCCAGATGATAACCGTTAGGCGTCCGTGTTCGCCAGAGCTTGTGCAGGTCGCCCGGATGACTGCCCGCCGCCGAGAGCAGGAGATCGCGCGGACCGGATGCCTCCCACATCGCGCCGATGACTTCGCTTTGGGCGGGACGCGGCTGGGTGTTCAAATGGAACAAACGGTCGACCTCGGCGTCCCAGGCCTGCTTTAAACCGGCGATTTGGGCCGCGTATTCATCGCTCACCTTGTAGTGGGGAAGCGCTTCAGCGAGGGCCTCGAGCGTGACGCGCGCATCGGCCACAACCGGGATTGCTGAGACCTTGTAAGCGTCAAACTCGGCGGTGTTGATATTAACGAATCGCACGTCCGGATTTTGGAAGGCGGTCATCGAGGCCGAGGTGAAATCCGAATAGCGCGTGCCAATGCCAACAATGAGATCGGCTTCGCGAGCCAAACGGTTCGCGGCCAAGCCGCCTGTGGCTCCGATGGCGCCCATGCATTGCGGATGGTTGTAGGGCAGGGAACCCTTGCCCGCTTGGGTCTCGGCTACCGGGATGCCCAGTCGCGAGGTGAAACGCGCCAGGGCGTCGGAGGCTTCGCTGTATAAAACGCCGCCTCCCGCGATGATGAGCGGCTTTCGGCTTTCGGCAATCGCCTTCGCGGCGCGGTCCAGGGAAAGACGATCCGCTTCCGGCCGGCGGATCATCCAGATCCGCTTGTCAAAGAGCTCTGCGGGAAAGTCCCAGGCTTCAGCCTGAACATCTTGAGGCAATGCCAGGGTCACGGCCCCGCAGTCGGAGGGAGAGGTGAGCACGCGCATCACCTCAGGCAGGGCGGTGACGATTTGTTCAGGGCGATATATTCGATCCCAATAGCGGGAGACTGGCTTGAAACAGTCATTCACGCTAATGTCCTGGCTCGACGGGGATTCCAGCTGTTGAAGGACCGGGGCCACGTTGCGGCGGGCGAAGATGTCGCCCGGCAGCAGCAGGACAGGGAGCCGGTTGATTGTGGCCATGGCGGCTCCGGTAATCATGTTGGTGGCGCCCGGCCCGATGGAAGAGGTGCAGACAAAGGCCTTTAACCGGTTGTTCGCCTTGGCATATCCACCGGCCATGTGGACGGCCGCCTGCTCGTTGCGCACGAGAATGTAAGGCAGTTCCGGATTTTCCATGAGGGCCTGGCCAATCCCCGCCACGTTGCCGTGGCCGAAGATGCCGAGAACACCCGAGAAAAAGGCGTTCTGTCGGCCGTCGCGCTCGACATATTGGTTCTTTAGAAAAGTGACGATGGCCTGGGCGACCGTCATCCGTCGTGTTTTCATCGGGGTGTTCCTTTCCATGATTAGTCGCGCTCTGATTATTTGTCGGGATCCGGCAACATGAAATCACGAACACACGCCAGCAGTTCCGAGTAGGATCCGATAAACGTGCGCAATGTCCGAACCGTGGCGCCAAACCGGTCGAACTCTTCGACGGCCATCCCGCCTTCATCGTAGGCCCGCCGGAAATCCGAACACTTGCGATAAAGTTCCTCCACGATGGCTAAATCGACCGGATTCTGCATCCGTTTCCTGACTTCAATATCCGAATGGTTGAACAGGAGTTGCCACTCGTAGGGAATTGTCTGGATGATATCGCCGCCGATCAGTTCGGACCAATGCAGATGGTGACGATACGCCGCCGCCAACAAACGCGCCCGGTAGCCGCGTTCCTGAAAAAGAGCGTAGGCCTTTTTCATCACGGCGATGCCGGCCCAGTCCAGGTGCCCGGGAGTCAGGACGATGGGGGCCTTCTTCGCCGCCACCTTGAGCCAGTCGTCCAGGCGGCCGATCATCAGGGTGCAGACCGGGGTCATATTCGCTATTTCCAGACCGGCTGCCGTCCGTCGGTTTAATCCGCGATCGACAGCCTCAGCCACAGCGATCGCCTGCGGCAGCGTGAAACAGACCGTCGCGTTGACGTTCACCCCGCGATAGGTCGCCTCCTCGATGGCGGGGATGCCCGCACGCGTCACCGGGATCTTGACTTGAATGTTGGGCGCCAGCCCATGGAAGTGCGTGGCCTGCGCGACAATCGCTTCGGTATTGCGATAGAAGGTCGGATTGGTCTGCATCGAGATGCGGCCTTTCCTTCCGTTCTCCCGGTCAAAGATGGGTTTTAAAACCTCGGCGGCCTTTAAGGCCATCTCTTCGATCAATCTCCAGGCCACCTCCTCCTCGGTCCAGGTTGGATTTCCGTCGATGATCCGCTCCAATGGTTCCCGCCAGACGGCCAGTTCCTTTTTAAGAACCCCAAGGACAATCGTTGGATTTGTGGTCGCGCCAACGGCCCCATTTGCGATCGCATAATTCAATTCCTGCACGGAACAGGAATCGTTCCAGTAATCATTGCCTCCCATCGCGACGGTCTGCTGCAAGGGACTCAGTCCCGTGGTGCTCATAAGCATTATCCCTTTACTTGACCAGGGGCAGGCGCGGATCCTGGCGGGTCCAGGTCTGCCGCACCCAGGCGTATGCCGGATCGTCGGAGCCCGCCATCGAACGCGCCGAGCCGGCCAGAACATTCAGGTAGTACACGTTGTATCCATGGGCCGCGACAACGGGATGATAGCCTTCCGGGACCAGCACCAATTGGCCGTCTCGGACCGTGAGGGTCGCATCGAGACGACGATCCGCTGTATACACTTTCTGAATCGCATATCCCTCGGGACGATCGATCCGGTAATAGTAAATCTCCTCCAGATCCACCTCGTTTGGTGGATCGTGGACATCATGTTTGTGCGGCGGGTAACTCGACCAGTTGCCCGACGGGGTATAGACCTCGACTAGCAGAAGACGATGGGCCGGAAAGGCGGGCGGGAGGATGTGATGGATCTGCCGGGTCGCGTTGCCGCCACCTCGAATCTCCACAGCTACCTCCTCCGGGGTTACCAACCGAGCCCGATGGCGCTCCTCAGCCCGACTGTAACAGAAGGCCAGGTCGCACTCGGTCTCGGCCAAAATCTCAAATTCAGTCGATACCGGCAAATAGAGCGTGTAAGGACGTCCGGCGAATACATTCGAACGTCCGCCTATCGAGGGAAACACTCCTTCGGACGAACTCACCGAACAGATCCCTCCCAGAAGGACAATCCCCAGTTCCCGACGACCGGTCTGGCCGCCGCACTTTTCCCGGGCATTCAACCGGCGGATCTCAAAGGAAAGATGCTCGAATCCGAAGTCGTCGACACGATGGGTGAACCTCTCGGGTGGAATCAGCAAAGCGTTCATGAGTCACCTCGGTTATTCAAAGGCCCGAAGTAGTAAACTACGATGCCGGAAATTCCACAAAGACAGATTTGACATCCTCCCTCAAAAGCCGCTAAGACAGCTCCCATACCTGTCAGTATGACTCATCCACCCAAGTGTTCATGACCACTAAGCACCGGCAAATCAGCACCGCGTTGCGGGCTGAGATCAGCAGCGGGCGTTATCCGGCGGGGGGGCGGTTGCCCAGTGAACCGCAACTGGCGGAGCGGTTTGGAGTATCGCGCCCGACGGTGGCGCGGGCGTTGCTGGACCTGCAGACCGATGGCCTCATTGACCGGCGAACCGGATCCGGCACGTATGTCCGGGCCGAGGGGGCAGCGGCAGCGACGGCCTCCTCGACCCGGCAGCTTGGCCTGTTGATCCCTGGCTTGGGGCAGACGGAGATTTTTGAGCATATCTGTGGGGATCTGGCGAGTCTGGCCCGGGTGCAGGGCTACGGGATGCTCTGGGGGGGGTCGCCGCATCCGGGGCACGATACCGACGCGAGTCTCGAGCACGCGGAGGAATTGTGCCGGCATTTCATCGAGCGCAAGGTCAGCGGGGTTTTTTTCGCCCCTTACGAACTGGATCCGGACAAGGCCTCGGCGAACCGTCGTCTGGCGGAGACTCTGCGGCAAGCGGGTATTCCGGTGGTGTTGTTGGACAGCGACTTTCCGTCGTATCCGAATCGCAGCGACTTCGACCTGGTGGGCGTGGACAACGTGGCCGGCGGCTATATCATGGCGGAGCACCTGATTCGACTCGGATGCCGGCATCTTTATTTTGTGGCCCGGCCGCACTCCGCTCCGACGGTTGATGCGCGGGTGGCGGGGGTGCGCCAAGCGCTGGCGAGGCATCGACTGGAGATCGATCCGGGCTGGCTGCAGGTCGGTGATCCGACCGATGCCCGATTTGTGCGTTCGCTGACCGCCGCCGGACAAGCCGATGCCTTTATCTGCCATAACGATCATACCGCCGCTTTGCTCTTGCGGTCGCTGGAAGCCGTTCGCATCAAGGTGCCTCGGGATGTGCGTGTGGTCGGCTTCGACGATGCAAAGTATGCCACTTTAATTTCTCCGCAACTGACGACGATTCACCAGCCTTGCCGGGACATTGCCGCGATTGCGCTGCGGACCATGCTCGAACGGATCGCGGATCCGGCCCTGCCCGCCAGCAGCCGGTCGCTCACCCCCCGTCTGGTGGTTCGGGAATCATGCGGGGCCTACCTGCCGCGGGGGCGCGGGACTTATTCCGCAGTCCTTTAATTCGCTTGACCGAACGAAGGATGCGGGATCAGGTTTATTAACAGCCGTTTCCCGGAACGGGACGGATTGCCTGACGATTTCAATAGTTGTATGAAAACGACAATGACCAATGCGCGATGGAGCCCGCGGTTGTCCGCCCGGTCTTCTCGTCTATGGGCGGATCAAGCCCCCCGGCCTGCTGGCCGGGCCTTCACATTAATCGAGCTGTTGGTGGTGATCGCCATCATCGCCATTTTGGCGGGGATGCTCCTGCCGGCCTTGAGCAAGGCTAAGCAGAAGGGGCAGGGGATCCTTTGCATGAACAACACCCGGCAATTGACGCTGGCCTGGATTTTGTATGCCCAGGACAACAACGATCGCCTGGTTTACAATCAGCCTTCGACTGCCACGGATTTGAACAACTGGGCGGGCAACGTGATGAGCTGGGGATCCGATCGCCAGAACACCAATCGCAACCTGCTGGCCGACTCGAAACTGGGGCCTTACATCGCGCGGAATGTTGAAATCTTCAAGTGCCCGGCCGACAAGTATCCTTGCGCGGTCGGCCCGAGGGTGAGGAGTGTGTCCATGAACGCATTTGTCGGCCCTCAGGATTCCCGAGGCACACCGATCAATAATCAATGGCGCCAATATCTGACCCTGACCGACTTCCAGAATCCGGTCGGGATCTTCGTATTGTTGGACGAGCATCCTGACAGCATCAACGACGGATGGTTCGTTTTTTGCACTGGCGCAGATCCCGCGTAACTACTCAGGTCAAAACGGCGGCCGTATGAGCGGATGAGGGGCCGGAAAATATTTTCATTTTGTACGGGACTC
>JAKLHY010000094.1 GCA_022709905.1 Verrucomicrobiota bacterium
GGCTACATTATTGACCCAAAAAATACTCATATATCTGAACATCAACAATTAACGCTTCAGAGCTATAGGAACATCTGCTTCAATGCCTTCGCATTTTGCCCGCCCATATTGGTGTTGATCGGGGATGATTCGCGGTTAGGTTTTTTTTCTGCGGTTCGGGGCGCCGGATTCAGACTTGCCAAAGCTGGTCTGTCGATTACCCTTGGTTGTGGTGGACAGCAGCAATAATGGGTTAATGGAGAAGCTGAGCCGCTCGCAGATCTACCTCGAGTATGAGCAAGCCTTCAGCCAATCGACCGGTCTGCCATTGACCTTGAGGCCGGTCGAGGTTTGGCGGATGGCCCACCAGGGGAACAAGCATCAGAGTCCGTTTTGCGCGCTGATGGCTCAAGGCAGCCGGAGTTGTGCGGCCTGTCTCGAGGTTCAGCGCCGGATCTCGGATCAGGGAGCTCATGATCCCCAGAAGGTCGTCTGTTTTGCGGGACTGTGCGACGCCACCGTTCCATTGCGGATCGGGCATGAGTTGGTCGGTTTCCTGCAAACGGGCCAGGTTATGCTGCGGCGCCCGACAAACGCGGACTTTGGCCGGACATCCAAGCTCCTGATTCAATGGGGGCTCAAGGTCAATTTGAACCGGCTCGAGGAGGCTTTTTTTCAGACGCGGGTGCTGGCCCCGGCCCAGTTTGAGTCGATGATTCGGCTGCTGGCGATCTTTGCCCAGCATCTTTCGATAGTGAGCAACCAGATCCTGGTGCAGCAGGAGCACGCCGAACCGTTGACGATCGTCCGCGCCAAACAGTTCATTCATGAACACCAGGCGAATGATTTGTCGCTGGGCGAGGTGGCTCGCGCTGTGAACACCAGCACCTTCTATTTCTGCAAGATGTTCAAGCGCGCCACGGGTTTGAACTTCACCGATTACTTGTCGCGGGTGCGCATCGAAAAAGCCAAGAACCTGTTGATCAATCCGAACTTGCGGGTCAGCGAGATTGCCTACGAGGTGGGCTTTCAATCGTTGACCCATTTCAACCGGGTTTTTCGCAAGCTGGTGGGGCAGTCACCGACCGAATACCGGCAGCACCTGCCGACGGTCTGAGTCCCAATCTTCTCGCTTGAGTCGAATCAGGGTTTGTCGCAGGCTGGAGGGCATGCGAGTCCATGACAGAACCCGTCGGGATCCGAAATCTTGCGTCCTATGAAAACATCAGCCCAGAATCAGTCCATAACCCGCAGAAAATTCATCGGCACGACAGCCACGGCGGTGGCGGCATTTTCCATTGTTCCCAGGCATGTGCTTGGCGGCGCGAAGTTTGTGCCCCCCAGTGAGAAGGTCAATCTCGCAGTTGTTGGCTGCGGCGGCCAGGGGCGCACGAACATCCGGACGCTGTTTAATCTGAATGACGTGCAGATCATGGCGGTGGCGGATCCGATCGATGCCTTCAACCTGGACGCGTTCTACTACAAGGGAATGGCAGGCCGAAAACCCGTCAAAGCCGAGATCGAGAAGCATTACTCTCAGAAGACGCCCAACTACAAGGTGGGGGAGTATGTGGACTTTCGGGAGATGCTCGAGAAAGAGAAGGCGATCGACGCGATTCTGTGCACAACGCCGGATCACCAGCATGCCTATGTTTGTGTGCGGGCAATGCGCGCGGGCAAGCATGTTTATTGCGAAAAACCACTCACGCACAATGTCTGGGAGGCGCGTGTGGTGGCGAGGGTCGCCCAGGAGACGGGAGTGGCCACCCAGATGGGGAATCAGGGGCATTCGGGCGATGGCATCCGCCAGACTTGCGAGTGGATCTGGGCGGGCACGATTGGCGATGTGCGCGAGGTTCACTCGTGGACATCGGCATCGCGGTGGAACGTCAAGTATTACGCCGGACGACCGCCGGAGGAGCCGATTCCTCAAGGGGTGAACTGGGATCTCTGGCTTGGACCGCGATCGAGTCGGCCCTACAGCTCGGCCTACACCCCGGTGACCTGGCGGGATTACTGGGATTTCGGAACGGCGCCGATCGGCGACTTTTTCTGTCACAATTTCGATCCGGCCTTCTGGGCGCTGGATCTGAAGACCCCGTTGAGCATCGAGGCGCATGGGGCGGGCGGAGTGGATTCGGAGATGGCGCCGCCTGGAGGCTTGTATACCTACCAGTTTGGACCGCGCGGGAAGATGCCGGCTGTCAAGTTCGTCTGGTATGATGGCGGGCTCATGCCACCGATGCCCGAAGGCTTGGATCCCGACGATCAACTTGGCGCCAGCGGCAACGGAATCCTCTTTGTCGGAGACAAAGGCATGATCACATGTCCCGGCTGGGCGGGGGATCCCCGATTGCTGCCGGGTTCACGGATGGATGACTTCAAGCAACCGCCCAAGACTCTCGCACGATCCAAGGGGCATCACCGCGATTGGATCAACGCCTGCAAGGGCGGGCCGGCGGCGAGCGCCAATTTCCAGTATGGCGCCGGGCTGACCGAGATCGGACTGCTGGGCCTAGTGGCCATGCGGGTCGGCAAGAAACTCTACTGGGACGCCGCCAACCTCAAGATGACCAACGCCCCCGAGACCGAGCGTTTCATTAAAGGCTCGTATCGTTCCGGCTGGCAAATCGAGAGCTAGTGTGGTGTTTGCGAAATACGATACATTCTGCGGCCAGGAGTTTTGGCCAGGAACGAGGCGCCCCGACCGCGCATATCCCCCAGTGGATCTGTAAGGGAGACGCAACGAAGTGCCTGGCCAAAAGAACGGCCGCCCGGAGGGTTGCGCCGAAAATGGCCCGCTGACTTCGTTACGCGTCGGTTACAGCCCCACGAAGGGGATGCGCCCTCCACGTGCCTCGTCATCGGGCCATTTTGGGCGCAACAGAATGCATCGTATTTCGCAAACACCACACTAACACACCAGCGATCAGAATTTCTTCATGAGATCGACCAGGGCCTGGATTTCTCCATCCTTGAGTTTGTCGGCGTAAGGATCCATGACGTGTTTGTCTTCCACCGTGAGGCCTTCTTTGATGGCTTTGAACATGGCGGTGTCTCGAAGTGTTGATTTCACCTTGGGATCGGTGTAATCCCTGGCCTTTTTCTTTTTCCCGAGCGCGGTATCGCCTTTGCCGGTTTTTCCGTGGCAACTGGCGCAGTGCTTCTGGTAATTCGCTTCGGCGGACAGGGTTTCGGTCGGGGAAGATGCTGTGCCCGCCGCGACTTGGGTCTGGGGAACGACGGCGGTTTTATTTGTCGAAGGCGGCTGATAGTGAGGTTTCGGCTCGGAATCGGCTGATTCATCGAAGGATCGGACCACACGAAAACCGACAAAATCAGCCGATGACAACCACCAGATGCTCTGAGGCGATTGTGGATCGAGTTCGTTCCATTCCGGAACTTCAATCATCCGTGAGGCGCAACGCAGTCTGGATACCGGTTCTGAAAAGGCCCCGCCCCGGAGGACTCGATGAGCCTGGTCTCCTGTTCCGTTTTGGGCGCACCATTCGGCCACATTGCCCACAATGTCATATAAGCCAAAGGGATTGGGTTTCAGCTTGCCCAAGGGATGGGTGGTCTCACCGGTTCCCCCAGCGCCGGAGTTGTCGATAAACCAACCGTATTCTTTCGCCTGGTTGGTCTGGTTGCCCCAGAAAAAGGTCTGGGTTGAGCCCGCCCGGCAGGCGTATTCCCATTCCTCTTCCGTGGGGAGGCGATAGCGGTGCCCGGTTTTCTTGCTGAGCCACCGACAATACTCGCGAGCGGCTGGCAATCCCATGCCCAAGGCCGGGTAGCCCTTTTCACCGCGCTCACGATAAACGGTGCCGTAGGGAGGAGTCGGGTGGCTGACCCCGTCGTGATCGATGATCCCCTCGATCCTGTCGACATTTCGTGCGACCTCCTTCGGCTCGATAAAGACGTAAGGCACATATTCCTGCCAGGACACCTCGTGCTTGCCCATCCAGAAAGGCCTGATCGTTACTTCTTTTGGAGCGAGATCCGAGGGTTCGCGTCCGGCTTCATTTGTGGGGCTGCCGATGCGGATCTTACCTCCCGGTATGGCCACCATCTCAAACTTCACCGAGGACCCAGGCAGGGATTGCACATAATTCGTAAACCTCACCGGAGCCGGTGAGGACGCCCCGGCTTGGCTGGGGCCAAGACAGGCGACAACAAACAGCATTGCAGGCGCTGAGGCGAAAAATAGGATCCATCTCGAGTGATTCCGCAAGGTCTTCGTGGATGTATTCATGGTCATGTTGGTTCTCGATTGAGTTGTCATGATTTCATCAACAGGGCCTCGTTGAACTCGGCCTTTCGAAATTCACGGTTCCCGAGGAGTTTCTCCCGGGCCATCCGCACGAGATCGAGAAATCGATCGGCCAGGGCGCATTGGGATCCGAGCAGATCGGAGAGTTGCAGGGAGTTGTTCAAGCTAGGCTTTGTTGTGGTTGCGAGCCGGTAATGATCGCCTGCTTCTTTGAGTTCTCCCTCCGAGGCCAGGGCCAGGGCCAGCAGATAACGAAAAGTAGCGTCGTGGTTTGGAGCTCCATCGGCGAAGGTGGCATTGCGGAAATGCCTGGCGCTGGCCTTGAACTCGCCCTTGAGAAACAGGGCCAGACCCAGATGAAATGCCATTTCGGGTTCTGGATTCAGCAAGCGATTTCGGCGATGCCGCGGCGAGAGCATGAGCCCTTGTTGGTATTGGGCGCTATTCGGACTGTACTCACTGGCTGGATCCAAAGACGCCTGCCACAGATTGACAGCCTTTAGGAGATGCGAAACCGCCAGATCCAGATTCCCCTGATGAAGTTGCATCATGCCCAGATCATGATGCAGGTAGGGATTGTTGGGGGCCAATCGCACCGCCTCGATCATATGCGCAAGCGCTTCCTCACGGTCCGCCTGGAAGTAATACTGCAACAATCCCAGGCTCTGGCGGGCTTCCGGATTGCCCGGGGCCAAGGCGACCGCCTTTCGGTATTCGTCAATTACCCCGCTGATATCGCCTTGTTTGAATCGATCATGACCGGCAGCGATTCGCCGCAGTTCAGGGGCGAAGCTCGCTTCAATATGAGGCAACGGAAAAGGGGAGGCGGGCAGGAACTCGGGGATGTTGGCGGCGTATCCCGGTTCGTGGAATCGCTCCAGAAGGACTGGAGGCGAGCTGTTGCCTTGCTCGTCCACATGAGTCAAAAAGAGCTGTGTCATGTCCGACTGCGCCTTGGAACTGAATACCAGCCACTTGCTGTTCGGCGACCAGCTGTGCCAGGAATTCATCCGGGAGGTGTTGGCCGCCAATCGTCGGGCTGTCCCGCCCCTCGCCGGGATGATGTACAGCTCGCTGTCCGGCTGCAGCATCATGTAATTGCCCGCCTGACAGAACACGATCCATTTTCCATCCGGCGAGTATTTCGGAAAGAAATTGCTGCGACCATTCGCGCTGGCGCCCATCACTGGCTCCAGTCGCCCGCCTCGACCTCCGTTGAAGGGCAATCGATACAAATCATATTGGAAGGGGGCACATTCACGGCCGAAATGATGTTCCAGATGAGCCGCACGTTTCTCCGAGGGAACATCGGGCGGAAATTGGAAGGCTCGGCTGCGGGCGAATACCACCTCCCGGCCGTCCGGACTCCAAACGGGATTGGTCTGCACGTATTCCGGATCGTCCGCCCCAGACAGGGCCTGGAAAACCCGCTTGTCCCTGTCGTAAAAGGCCAGGATTCCCTGGACTGGAAAAAAGAGCTGCGAAAAAGCCAGCTCCCGCCTTTGAACAAACACAGAAACATCTCGAACCGTGCTGACGGCAAACCGGCCATCAGGCGATACTTGCGACAGTAATCCAAAGGATTTTGTGCCCGGCGCAAAATCCTCCCAGTCGATCATGTCCTCCTCGGTCAACCGCATCTCGGGCGATATGCACGCCAGAGCATAGGTCCCTTTCGATCGATGATCTATGTCCAGACCCAGAATTCCAGCATCCCGGGAAAAAGAATGACAGTTAGCGCATACCGGCAAATCCTGCATGACTACTCGCGGTGATGGCATTGAATCCACAGTGCCTATCCGCCAGCGTATCTGTGAAGGTGACCGGGCCGATTCCACCATGGGCAAGCCGATCTCCCGATAAAAGATCGACGCTTCCACAGCATCCCGAGAGGTCCGAAAACTCACGCAGGCACACCCGGTCTCGAATGATGGATCGGTTCGGCCCTGACGCCGCAATCTGAATTTTACCGGTTTCTCCAGCGACCATCCTTTGATCCGTTCCCAATCCTCTTTCGAAGGTGTCCACTCCGGAACACTCGCATGATGGACGAGGCTTTCCTGGTGATCCGCAAACTCGAGCTCGATGACCCATCCTCGGCCTTCCTCCCGCTCATCGCGCCACCAGAATCGAGGCGGCGACATGTCTCTCGGAAACAGCGTGCCTTCCATCGGGCTCAAAAGGATTAACCCGCCCGTGGGTGGCGGTGCCGGGATCTGGACTCGATCCGGATGGTAATCGGCCGATGTGCAATCGGACGGAACAGCGAGCATCCCGGGCGCCAAAAGCCCTCCGCAAAGGATGACCATGGTCAGCACGGGAATCCCACCCTCCGTGGCGAACCGGCCTTTCCCCCGACCGGTCTTCTGCGTTGTTTGCAGCGGCGATTTCACAGGCTTCTGCTCTATAGATCAAACAACGAGCGGAAGGTGACATCGGAAACTTAAAAGGGTCCGGCTGTGCCGAGACCGCACCCCACACCGCCGTCGGGCGAGTCTCCGGCCCTATCACGGGACCTCTTTCGTTTGGACTGACGGAGGTTTTTCCTCCCCGGTTTTTGTCGATTGCCGTAATTGCTTCAGCTTCTCCACGTTGCCAAACCACGTGATGCCGCCACAACGGCTGCACATAAACGCTCGGGTATCCACGTTCGCCTCCTTCAAGGTCCAGAACTTGGTTTTAATCGGCCGAAAATAGACCAGACCCGTGCTTTGCGCATGACCTTCAATCATCTCATCATGATGACAATAAGGGCATATGAGGCGTGTTTTCTCCGCATCACGTTCGCTATGAAATACTTGCATTACAGCATCCAAGTCTTCCTTCCAAAATCGGGTGGAATCTCCCACCTTGCGATAGGTGATCTGGCCGTCGCGCATCCAGCGATAGAGGGTGGGTTCGCCCACATCGAGATACTCCGCTGCCTCCTTGATGGAATACCATCGCGGTTTTTCATTTGTCATATTCATGCTTTTGTCATCCTTTGGTCGTTTTTATTTCAAAATTAGATAATGCCGATAATGATTTCAAATAAAATAATAAAAAATGAAATGAAATATATATGGACATAAAACGAGTATTAATAGTAAAAGATAGATAAAAATACCAAATAACTCTAAAAAGAAAAGAGGGAGGTTTATGAACTCTGAGTCTTACAGAGAGGGTCTGGATCCGCAGAATAAGGCGAGTTCAACTTGGGCGGAGGTTGGTGGGGGGCCGACCCAAGCGGCAAGGGGTGAAAGAACAAACTGGCGGTGTTGGATGCGGCTGTTTCTGATGGGCAATCCATTCTACGTTCTGAGTGCCGTTTTATTATTGTATGGGATAGGTCGGCTATCGGGGAACGAGCATTTTCTGACGATGGAGTTGGACAAGCTGCTGTTTAACTTCGGGGCCTTGGAGGGGTATGAGGTGCTTTTGGCTGGGACGGCGATTGGGTTATTTCGGCGGCCGATCATGTATGATTCAGGTCTTTTGGTGGTGTTGGAGCAACTCCTGGTGTTTGTGCCATTTCTGTTGGTGAGCCAGGCGATATTTTTGGGTGGGGGGCTGGCGGGGATTTTTTGTTTGGGGGCTGTGATCTTGGCGGCGGGGCGGATGTGGGGCTTGAGGCGGTATTGTCGGAGCCTGGTTTTGCCACGAGCGCTGTGGGTGATGGGCGTCATGACGTTGGTGGCACAGGCGGTTATTCCGATGTTTTTTCGGGGGATGTATGTGGAGAACGATGCCGAGCTGCGTCATTATTACATTGAGACGGCGCTGGGGGGGTGCTGGCATGGGTGGCTGCCGGTTGTCTTGGGTTTGCTGCTGGTATTACCCCGTGATTCAGCGGAAACGGATGGGCACTTTTCGCGGCGCTGGGTGTTTTTAGTGATCGGGGGATTGTGGACCCTGGTGAGCGGGGCGCATTTTGCCGCTATTGGATATGTATATGATGTGCCGTGGCGTTGGGAATATGTTCTGACAGCCCTGTGGGCGGGAGCGTGGCTGGTATACGTGCGACGGACGGATTTTATGGCTGAGGTTTCGCCCCGATGGGAAGCGGTTGTTTTGCCGATACCGCTGATCCTGTCGTTTATTCAGACCTCCAGCGCCGAGGGGCCCGAGAGGTGGCTGCCGGGGGTAGTCAACGCGGTTGGATACGGAATTTTGTTGGGAGCGAGGCCGGGATCGCGGCTGATATCGGAGCTGGTGCTATGGGCGTGGGCGGGATTGATCGGGCAAGGGGTGATGGTTCTGACGGCCGCGGGATGGTTCGGAGCGTCCGGGATTCCATTTCTGGCGATAGTTTTTCTGGTATTTGTGCTGCTTCACGCGGCGATATCCAGCGATCCGAGGTGGGGACTGGCGGGCATGGCGGTCTGCATCCTTGCGTTGATGCATTGGGTGAACTGGCCCGGGATGAGAGAAGTATTAGCGATTCAGACCGGATGTCTGTTTCTGCTGTTGCACAGCCTGCGTTGGGACGACAGGCGTCAGGCGGGGGCGATCGTGTGTCGTTGGCTGGCGGCGGGGGTTTGGGTGTTGAGTTCATCGGGCGAACTGGCCGTGGGCGTATCGAGCGCCGGCGGCATGATTTCGTTGGGTGCGGCGATCGTTGTGCTCATGGTAACGGGGCTTTGTTGGTGGTGGGATGGGAAGCGTCCGCCGATGGCATTGCTGGTCGCTGGAGTGACCGTGCCGATGCTGGCGCCCCTGAACCTAGTTTGGCGGGTCGTGCATCAGGCCCCGGGAGGAGTATGGGCGCTGATCGGGAGCTTGGGTTTGTTTGTTGTGGGGACGGGGATAGCGCTGATTCGTCCGCGTTTGGGAACTCAGGTCTTCGAGGAAGACCGCCGGGAAGGGGAGGTTATGAAAAACTCAGGAAGGCCGGTGTGAAAGGGTTGGATGACTTGATCCACGAACGGAAGGGAGGTTTTAGGGTTGAGCCCCTTCCCGATATTTGAAAACAATGCTTTACGAATATGAGCGCCAACACGTTTGATCAAGCCAGAGAGATCTATCAACGCATAGCCCGCAACATGGAGAGGGTGATGCGGGGACAGTCGGCGGCGGTGGACAAGCTGCTGGCGGCTTTTGCGAGTGGAGGGCACGTGTTGCTCGAGGATTATCCGGGCACGGGCAAGACCACTCTGGCCAAGGCGTTGGCCCGGTCGATTGATGCCGATTTTCGGCGGCTGCAATTCACACCCGACCTGTTGCCATCCGACATTCTGGGGGTGTCGATGTATGATCCGCGCGGGCAGTCCTTTCAGTTCCACGAGGGGCCGGTGTTCACACAGATCCTGCTGGCGGATGAAATCAACCGGGCCTCGCCTCGGACGCAGTCGGCGTTGTTGGAAGCGATGGGGGAAGGTCAGGTGAGTGTGGATGGTCAGCGGCGGTCCCTGCCCGAATTGTTTTTCGTCGTTGCGACGCAGAATCCGATCGAGTTCAGGGGCACGTATCCCCTGCCGGAGGCGCAGATGGATCGTTTTTCCCTCCAGTTCAGCCTGGGTTATGTGGCGCCCGAGCTGGAGGTCGCGGTCTTAAGTGACCAGGAAAAGGAGCATCCGTTGGATCGTCTTGAACCTTGTGTGAGCCTGGCCGAGGCGGTGTTTCTCAGGAAAGTCGTGACGACCATCCGGGTCAGTGCCGAGATCAAGCAGTATGTCGTGACGCTGGTCCAGTCGACGCGATCGATGGCGGGTGTGCAGTTGGGGGCCAGTCCACGGGCCTCGCTGGCATTGATGAAAGCCGCTCAGGCCCAAGCCCTGTTTACCGGACAGGATTATGTGGCGCCGGAGCAAGTCCAGGCCATGGCGGTTCCCGTCATCGCGCATCGGCTGGCTCTCGAATCCCAGGCGCGGTTTTCGGGATTAACGGCCGAGAAAGTGGTTCGGGATCTGCTCCAGAAGATTGCGGTGCCTGTATGACGCGTTTTCGGCGTTATCTTTACTGGAACTACGATCGGATATCCGCCGGGCGCAACTGGTTAACCCGGCGCCTCACGCCGACAGCGATCCTGTTGATGGTTGTGCTTGTTGCCGCGGGTTCTCTGGGGGCGGACACGAGCCTTTCCTTGGCCTATCAGGCTTTTGCGTTTTTGCTCTGCCTATTGATGGTCGCGTGGGCGAGCCGCTGGTTTTTTCGAGGGAGTTTTGGGGTTCGGCGTGACCTGCCGCGATTGGCTTCCATTGGAGTTACGCTTGCCTATGAAGTGAAGGTGACCAACCAAAGCCATCGGCGTCAGCGCGGGCTATGGTTGATGGAAGACCTGGAAGATCCGCGTCCGACCCAGTGGGAGTTTGATCATATCGCCGAGCCGGACGAGGCCCGGCGTCCCTGGCCGGATCGGCGTTCCGGTTATTATCGATGGATGTGGATCACGAGCCAGAAGCGGAAGGCGAAGATCGTTCAGCAACCGATCCCGGATCTGCCGCCCTCGGGAGAGGGCCTTGTTCGGATGGAATTCGTCCCCCGCCGCCGAGGGGTGCTGGCTTTTCGGGGGGCGACGGTGGCTTGTCCGGATGTCTTCGGAATTTTCCGGACGTGCCGAAGCATTGAGGTGCGGCAGACGGTATTGATTTTGCCCAAGCGCTACAAGGTTCCGGTCCTGGCGCTGGCGGGGACTCGGAAATACCAGCCGCGCGGAGTGGCCCTGGCTTCGTCGGTGGGGGAATCGGAGGAGTTCATGTCGCTGAGGGATTATCGGCCTGGCGATCCCTGGCGCCACATTCATTGGAATAGCTGGGCGAAAACCGGCAAACCGATTGTCAAGGAATTTGCGGACGAGTTTTTTGTGCGGCACGCCCTGGTCCTGGACACGTTTACGCGGGAACCGTTCAGCGAGCTGTTGGAGGAGGCGGTGGCGGTGGCGGCCTCCTTTGTCTGCGCCTTGCCCGCGCAGGACGCATTGTTGGACCTGCTTTTTGTGGGGCCCCAGGCTTATTGTTTCACATCGGGCCGAGGTTTGGCGCAAGCCGAGCAGATGCTGGAAATCCTGGCGGCCGTTCCCGCCTGTATGGACCGTCCGTTTGAGACGCTGCAGCAGCTGGTGTTCAGTCATGCCCAGGCCCTGAGCGGGTGTATTTGCGTGTTTCTGGCCTGGGATCAGTTGCGGCAGGAACTGGTGTCCGGCCTGAAAGCCCTGGGGATTCCGATGAGGGTTTTTGTGGTGGTCAAGGCTGGAGAAACCCTTGAGCCCGGACCTTTGAGTGACCAGCCCGAGTGTTTTCATCCGCTCGAGATCGATCACATCCAGGAGACGTTAAACCGGCTATGAAAACTCCCGCCGGATTGATCGGATCGACGTTGTTGTTCTGGGGGTGGCAGACCGGCCGGATCTGGTGGGGCGCCCTGGCCGCCGTGCTGCTGGAGGGAGGGCGGTTGGCCCGGTGGCAATGGGAACTGGGAGAGGTGGAATACCGTCGGATTTGGGACTATTCCACGTTAATGGCCGGCGCATTGTTTTTCTTTTTTCTGGGATCGGAAGAGCGGGTACGTTCGACGTTTGTATTTGTGCAATGGTTGCCGCTGGTCTATCTGCCGCTGGTGATGGCCCAATGGTTTGGCCCATGGGACAAGATGCCGTTCCATCTTTTCTCGTGGCTGGTCAGGCGCCGGCGGCGGAAGGCGCTCCTGAATCCCCGGTTGGGGGGGGCATCTATGGAAATAGCCGAGGATCGAGGGCTGAACATCACCTATCCTTATTTCGCCCTTTGCCTGTTATCCGCCGGTTCGGCTTATTCGGAGACATTGTGGTATTATGCCGGGCTCAGTTTTTTTGGGGGCTGGGCTTTGTGGCTCTCGCGTCCCCGGCGGCTTCCGGAGTGGCTCTGGATCGTGGTCTTCGCGGGGGCGGTTGGCGTTGCATTTAAGGCGCATCAGAGCTTGCGCATCCTTCAGCAAATGGTCGAAGGCCAGATTGGGAATTTCATATCCTCACTGGCGCAACGAGAGCTGGACAGCAACGAAAACCACACGGCCATCGGCCAGGTTGGGAAGCTCAAGCTTTCGGGGCGGATTGTGATGCGACTCCAGGCTGGATCTGACGGGGGCATGCCCGCTTTGCTGCGGGAGGCCAGCTACCAGGCTTTCCAACGGACCAGTTGGTTCGGGGCCAGCCGCGAGTATGCGGCGGTCACTCCCGAGGGCGATGACGCCTGGATCTTGCGGGCTGACCGGGTCGGATTACAGACTGTTGGCATTGCCCGATACATGAAACGGGGCAAGGGCACGCTGGCGTTGCCGGGGGGAGCCGTTCGCATCGAGCGCTTGCCGGCTGTCGATATGGAAACCAATTCCCTGGGGGTGGTGCGTGTCGCCGAAGCCCCGGGTTTTTCGGATTTCCTGGTTCATTACTCCTCCGGCCCCACCCGAGATAGTCCGCCCGAGAGAGACGATCTCGATGTGCCTGAGACTGAAAGAGCCGCGTTAGCGCAGATTCTGAATGAATTGCAGCTGGCTCGCGCGCATCCCGAGGAAGTCTTGAAGTCCCTGCGGGCGTTTTTCCAGGAGCGCTTTGAGTATTCAACGTGGCTTCGAGGAACGCCCCCGGCATCCACGAACACGCTGACGCCTCTGGGAGATTTCCTGCTGAAGCGCCGAGCCGGGCATTGCGAATACTTCGCCACTGCGACCGTCCTGTTATTGCGCCAGTTGGGCATCCCGGCCCGTTATGCCACCGGGTACGCCGTGATGGAAAGCGCCGGTTCCGGCCGGTATGTTGTGCGCGAACGCCATGCCCACGCCTGGTGTCTCGTCAACGTCCGCGGGTTTTGGGAAGACTTCGATACCACGCCATCCACCTGGGGCGAGATCGAAGCCCGTCGAGCGTCCGCGTTCGAGAGCGTGCGGGATGCGATCTCCTGGCTGCGTTTCCAGTTTTCACGCTGGCGCTGGAGTCAATCCGGTCTTCGTCAGTATCTCCTTTGGCTGCTCATCCCCGCGGCGGCGGGATTGTTCTGGCAGTTTTTTCTGGCCAAACGACGCGCGAAAACTGCTGGGAGCGCGTCGGAACGGACGCTGTTCATGCCGTTGACCGGCGCGGATTCGGAGCTCTACCAGATCGCGGAACGTTTGCGCCAGCGCGGTTTTCAGCGTGAAGTGGGCGAGAACTGGACAGCATGGTTTCAGAGGATTGGACCTGAGCTGGACGGAAATCAGGAAAGGCTCTCCCTCTTGATCCGACTGCATAATCGTTACCGTTTTGATCCGGCGGGTCTATCGTCTGCGGACCGGTCAAAACTCAGGGAGCAGGCTGCGGAATGGCTGGCGACTCTCCGTCGAGGCAAATCACGGCGCAGTTAGGTTGAGCAAGATCGTCGTGTTTTTGGGCTTCAGAAAACGTCTTCGAGGCGCTAGCTTGATCGATCATGGAGCTGTATCTATTGCGGCATGCGCAGGCGGTCGATCCCGCGACAAAGGGTTTTGAGATCGATGGCGATCGCGTCCTGACGCCTCAAGGCAAAACCCGAGCCCGAGAAGTGGGCCGCGCCTTGAAACGACTCGGGCTCTCTTTCAACGGGATCGTTTCCAGCCCGTATAGGCGGGCCCGTCAAACGGCCCGGATTGTCGCCAAGGTTTTGGATGCGGAAGACCTCCTGATCGTATCGAATCACCTGGCTCCGACAGGGCATGCGGCGGATCTGATCGCGGAACTCAACCGGCATTACACCCATCTCGATCGCGTACTGGTGGTTGGACACGAGCCGAGCCTAAGCCAACTGGCTTCCACACTTTTAACCGGCAATATCCGCTTGCCCCTGGACCTCAAGAAAGCCGGTTTGATCCGGCTCGAAATCGACACCCTAAGCCATGGCCAATGCGCCGCCCTCGAATGGCTGATTCCACCTCGCCTGCTTTCGGTCTTGGCCCGGCGCTAAGGGTCCGTGCAAAAATAACTTCCGATTTTGGCGGGAGCGCCGCCGGGTCAGATGCTAGGCGCGTGGGCGGGAGTGTATCCTCGGCGATACTCGACCGTCCATGCAACAACGCAGATGACCCGGCGCCGCCCCGCCCCGGAGGGCTGCGAGGCTTTGGCACGCTGGCTTCGTTACTCCTCAGTCAGAGACCGCTGCGGGTATCTTCCCTCGTCGAGCCTCGCCAGCGAGCCAAATCCTCAGCAGCAAAATCGGAATTTATTTTTGCACGGACCCTAAGGCTGTTAAGCGCAGCACACGACCCTGCATCGCAATTTCCAGATCCCAGGTCTCAAACGGGTTCAAAGGTCGGTCAGTGGCGGGCGGGATGGGTTTGACGGCGCAGCCGCCAAAGAACAATCCCGCCGATCAGCAGAAGGCCGCAGACCGCCAGGGCTCCGCTTTGAGTGTATCGAGGCAGGAAATACATGGTGAATGCGCCCGTGGCCGGTCCCGCAAACAAACCGGTGCCGATGGCCGCCTCGTGGAATCCTCCGTGTTCGCCTTTGGTATCGCCGACATCCATCGAATAAAACAGCGAGGAGTAATAGATCAATCCAACGGCCAAACCGAAAAAGACCTGGGCCAGGATGATCACCCACAGATTTGGGATCAAGAGCAAGGCGGCATAACTGCCCAATAAAGTCCCGTAGGCGCTCGCCAGCCACTTGAATCGATAATGCCATCCGGGCCAAAACCAGAGAATGGCGAACGCCACCAGCCGGGCCACGTACAAAACCGAGCACACAAAGCCGGCCATCATCGGGGTTAACTCGAGACGCGACGCCAGGTCGGGAATGACCGGGATGACTGAGTTGATGGCGATATAAGCGAACGGATTCGCCACCCAGGCCATACGGAGGAAAGACCGAGCGCCCTCCGGTGAGATTGCGCTGCCGTTCTCGTGGGGGGCAACGGCCTTGGGTGTGGCTAAGGATTCATGGGTAGATTCCGGCGACTGTGGGTTTTCCTGAAAGACCAGGTAAACATACTGAAAGAGATGCAGGCCGATCGGCAGCCAGAAAAGGCTGGCCCAGCCGAGTTGTTCGATCAAAGCGCCTCCAAAGAAAAAGGCCAGCGCGGCGCCGGCAGCCCAGGTGAGGTTATAGATCCCGATTTTCCGCTGCAACCCGGTCCAACTCTCTCCCTCACTGGCCAGGGCTTCGAGCGTAGGCCACATCAGGCACATCCCCAGCGTCCAGATGGCCACTCCTGCCAGTTGACCTGGGATGTTGTGGATCAGGGCGGCGCAAAGAAGGCCGCCCGACATCAAGCCAATGCCCAGGCGCAGTGCGGGAAAGTAGCCTTGTTTTTGAGCATATCTTCCTCCCCACAACGCCCCGCCGATGTAGATGAATCCGATTAAGGCGCTCAAGGCCAGGTTATCGGCCTGGCTGAAGCCAAATCGGTGTTTCATCCAAAAGTAGACATAGCTGCCGTAGTAGGATGTGGCAAACGCGTTAATTCCCTCGATCAGGAACACGCCCGTTTTGGCTGAACCCGGTTTCATTGTTCAGCGGACTTCCTCCAGGGCCTTCAGGCAATACCAACGGACCGCGGGCGAGATGGCGGGTTCCAGGCGGTCCAGGTCCGCCGCCGAACACCAGCGAATGGCGTGGTGTTCCGCTGGCGCCAGCGTCGTTTCGCCTGTCCGCGGCCGGGCCCAATAGATCAGGCCGATATGCCGGTGAGTATCCGTGATCCGATGGATATCCATGAACCTTGGCGCCAGAAGAAAACGCGTTCCCGGACTCTCGATCGGAGGACGATCCCCGATCAACTCCACTTCGAGGCCGCTTTCCTCCCGGGCTTCCCGCACCGCCGCGGTTTCCGGATCTTCGTCCAGTTCAATGTGGCCTCCGACGGGCAGCCAGTGGTTTAACTGACGATGGTGCACGAGCAGAACCTTCTGGTTCCGCACGACAAACACCGCCGCGGTGAAATCGATTTGATAATGGATGTGCGCCATGAATGGCCTTTGAGCATCTGCCAGGCCCCCGAACAGAGAGGCAAAGCCCGCATAGATTCAATGAGTTCCCCGGATGGAGCCGGTGTCAGTAATCGTAAAGACCGCTGTCCTTTGAGTATCCTCCGCCGTACCCTCCCCCGTAGCCGCCCATTTCATCCTCCTCACCCTCGGGGCCGCCCATGAAATCGCCCAGAACATCGCCCATGTCCTCCTCGATTTTCTCGGGATCCTCGCCTTTCTCGAGTCGTTTGATGGCGACATCGAGTTCCTTGGGCATGGTCCCCGCCGGCATGATGTCCTTCATTTTCTTCATCAGATGCGCCATGTGCCTGGGATTGTTTTCGTCCAAATGCTCCATGTCGCGCTCAAGTTCACCCATGACTTGGTTGATACGCGGATCGTCCATGTCCGGCATGGGGGGGCCTTCCTCGGCGCCTTCGGTCTTTGCGGCGGGTTCTTTCAGGCCTTTGGGGCTGGCAAAGCGGCTCATCTGCTTGACCATCTTTTTGTTGCCGCACTTGGGACACGTGGGCAGATGATCCGGCTGAATCCGCTTGGACAAAAAGTTAAAAATCACCCGGCATTTCGGACAGGCAAATTCGTAGATTGGCATAGTTCAATCCTCAATCATTAACGGGGATATTTGTACAAATTCCGGCCCGTTAGTAAAGAGGCACTCATCGGCGGATTGACAACCCGAACTCAACCCGATACATCATTGGCGAACCGTCGCCCGTGCCAGCCATCCGGCGCACGGCCACACATAACTTATGAACGAGATCTTTAGGATATTTCCGATCGATATTGCCGTTTTTGTGCTCTTTGTGATTGCAGTCGTCGCCGTCGGCTTGATCAAAAGCAGGAATGAAAGCAACAGCGAGGATTATTTTCTGGCGGGCCGGGGGCTGAGCTGGTGGCTGATCGGATTCTCCCTGATCGCGGCCAATATTTCCACAGAGCAGTTCGTCGGGATGAGCGGCAACGCGGCCAGCCACGTCGGATTGGCGATTGCGAGTTACGAATGGATGGCGGCGATCACGCTGGTGGTGGTGGCTTTTGGATTTCTTCCTTATTTTTTACGGGCGGGCATTTACACAATGCCGGAGTTTCTGGAGTATCGGTATAACGGGGCCGCGCGCACGATCATGGCGGTGGCTACCATTTTGATCTATCTGTTGTTGCTGGGATCGGTGACCTATTCGGGGGCGTTGACCATCAGCACTCTCGCGGGCAAGGCCGGATACCCCATGAGTCTGGCCAGCGGATCGCTGGTGATCGGGCTGGTGGCGATGGTTTATGTGACGGCGGGCGGTTTGAAGGCGTGCGCTTGGGCCGACTTGATCCAGGGCAGCGCCCTGATCCTCGGGGGCATTGTCATCATGATCTACGCGTTTCAAAAACTGGGCGCCGCTCCCGAGGCGGCCATGGTGGTCAGCGCCCAGACGGGCGCCGTCTCGGTCCAAACGCTTTCGCCTGACACCGGAGTCTTCGAGCGTTTCTGGACGCTCAACAAGAGCCGGATGAACATGTTTCTACCTTCGGCCGACAACGTGTTGCCCTGGACGGCGCTCTTGCTGGGTCTTTGGATCCCCAACTTCTACTATTGGGGGCTTAACCAGTACATCACCCAGCGAACCCTCGGATCGGCATCCTTGGCCCAGGGCCAGCGCGGAATCGTCTTTGCCGCCTTCATGAAGCTCCTGATCCCGTTCGTGATCGTGATTCCGGGCATCATCGCCTTCAACCTGTATTCCGGTCAAATGCGACTCGATGCGGCCGGCGACACAGCAGTGGGCCTAGCCCGTTATTTAAAGGCTAATCCCCAAACCAAACAAGTGGAGGTCGTCACGGCTCCGACAGATGATCAGATCGCCGCATTTCCCGCGGGCCCCTATCGTTTGGCGGTCTATCCCGACAATCAGGCCCTGAAGGCGATCAAGGCCAGCAATCCCTGGGTTCTGCCCATCACCCGGGAGGCGTTCGATCAAACAACGTTGGGCGCGTTTACCGTCTTTACGAGTGAGGATCATTCCTGGCGGCACGTCAACCCCGCTCTCGCGCAGGAGATCGAGGCCTTCAACGAGAAAACAGCGGCGGCCGCCAAGGCGGCTGGCCAGGTTCCCGCCGTGGAAAAGCTGATCGCCTACAAGTATGACACAGCTCTTGCGCAGCTCCTGGGGCACGTCCTCCCTCAGGGCGTTGGCCTGGTGGGATTTGTTTTTGCCGCGCTCCTGGGCGCCGTGGTGAGCTCACTGGCGGCGATGCTCAATGCGGCCTCGACCATTTTTGCCATGGATATTTACAAGAAGCACCTGGTCAAGAACGCCGGACAGAAATCCGTGGTGCTATTGGGACGAGTGTCGGTGATTGTCTTTACCGCCGTGGCGGTCTTTTTGGCGCCTCAGCTGGGCAATCCCAAAATCAGCAACAGCATCTTTACCATCATCCAGGAAGGTCAGGGATTCATTTCCCCGGGCATCTTGGCGGTTTTCGTCTTCGGCCTCGTGGTGCGCCGGGCGCCTCCCGTTTGCGGCGTGGTCGGGTTGGTGACCAACATTGTTGCCTATGGCCTTCTCAAAGTGAGCTTTCCCAGCCTGCAGTTCCTCAATCGCATGGCGGTCTGCTTTGCTCTGTGTCTCGCCATTATGTCGGTCATCACCCTGGTAAAACCGTTGCCTAAACCGATCGAATTCAAACATAATACGGTGATTGCCCTCGATACGTCGAAGTCGGCCAAGTTCGGCGGTATACTGGTGGTGGTTATCGCCCTGTTGTTCTACTTCTTGTTCAGCCCCATCGGGCTGTCCCGATAGATCTTGCACCGGCAAGGCCGCGGGGCCCCAGTCAAGCGGGTTCACGGTTTGCGGATGCGGGAGTTTTTCGCGTTTACGGGGCCCATGATTCTTTGGGCTTCGGACTTGTCCGCAGGGCATCTTGTTCCATAATGGCTCGCATGATACGAGTTTTTTCGGTTGAGAGAATTCTGCGAGCCCTCTGGGGCATTGCATTGTTTTCATTGTGTTGGACCGTCTGGGCTGCCACTCAGGAAACAAACGTTCCAACCCCTCCCGAGTCGGTTGGATCTCAGGGGTTGTCCCCGGCGGATCTGAGCCTTGCGGCCCCCGCGTCGGTTCCGATCGGGGAAGAAATCTGGCTGACTTTTGGACTGAACCGTATCAATCTGTTGCAGCATCGACTTTTTGGAAATCCCCTTTGGCAATACCTCGCCTCGCTGATTTATCTGTTTCTGGCTCTTTATCTGTCGAAATTTCTGGATTTTGTGATTCGGGTGCAGTTGAAGCGTTGGGCCCAGAAGACCGAGACCCGGTTCGACGACTACCTCATCGACCTGGTGCACGGTCCGATCAAGGTCATCACGTTTGTCATTCTTCTGCATATTGGCCTGCGGGTGTTTTCGTGGCCGGCTTGGTTTAATGCTTATTTGTCGCAGGCATTAAAGATAGTTGTGGCCTCATCCATCACGTATGTGGCCCTGAAGTTTGTCGACATGCTCTTGAACTATTGGCGCGATCACGGGACGGAGTCCGATCGGACCTTGAACGAGCAGATCTATCCCATGGTCCGCAAAACTCTCAAGGCCTTCATCATCCTGGTCGCCGTGCTGGTGACTTCGCAGAACCTCGGGATCAACATTACCGGCATCCTGGCTTCATTTTCGGTGGGGGCTCTGGCCGTGGGATTGGCCGCGCAAGATACCCTGGCCAACCTGTTTGGCGCCGTGGCCATTCTGTTGGACCGCCCGTTTAAGATCGGTGACCGCGTCAAGCTCGAGGGCGGAGTCGACGGAGTGGTGGAAACCATCGGCCTGCGCAGCACGCGCGTCCGCAATCTGGATGGTCATCTGGTCGCAATCCCCAACAAAACCGTGGGCAATGCCACGATCACGAATGTCACGTTAAGGCCGAACATCAAGACGGTGATGACCATCGGCTTGGTCTATGATACCACGACGGCGCAACTGAAGCAGGCCGTGGACATTCTCAGCGACATTTTTCGATCGCATCCTATGACCCAGGACGTCTGGATCACGTTCAAGGAATTCGGGAGTTCCTCGCTCAATATCGAGGTGGTGCATTGGTGGAACTCCACCGACTATAAGGCCTATCTGGCCGGAATGCAGGAATTCAATTTTGCCATCCGGAACCGTTTTGCCCAGGGAAAGCTGGAAATGGCTTATCCCACCCAGACCTTGTATCTCAAGACCGATAGCCAGGCTCCGGCACGTTTACCGGTTGATTCGGATTAATCCGAAGAATGTGTAAGGATCCACAATCGTCACTCGGGCGGAGGGATGGTCGCGTGCCAGGATGTCGGAAAGCTCCGCGTACCATCGGGGTGACTTTAAGATGCTCCGAGCCCAAAGGAAACCAGGCCGGTCCGTTGTCTTTTTGGCCAGTTCGACGATCAGCGCCGCGGCAGCCTTTACATCGTCCGGAAGATCGCGTTCCGGACAGGTCGGAACCCCGGCGCGCAAGGCTGGTTGCGGTTCGAAATGGGTTCCCAGCCCGTCCGGGCTGAATCCCGCGTAATTCCGAAACTCGAGTTCCGTCGAGGCCCCAGCTGATCCGTCCAGCATGAAGCCGGTGATGGTCATATCCCATCGACCGTAATGGCGCCGGCAGTGGGCCGCCCAGGCCGGCCATCCGGAAGGCAGTCCCGAATCCGGGCGCACGGTCAATGCCCGTGGATTGACGTAGCCCGCGCCCGAGTCGCCGGTAATGAAGAAATCGTTTGTGCGGGCATGGCGATAGGCATAGACCAGCGCCTGGGGGGCTCGGTTAGCCAGATTGGGATTGAAGGCCCACCCCAAAGGCGTCCGTCCGCGCGCGGGATCCTGAAAGAAAGCGGGAACCGCCTTGTACAGCCAGGCAGGCGCATCGTAGTCTCCCACGTAATGTCCTACATAAAACCGTGGCGCCACCCGGTGATCCGTGGTCACGAAACCGCGTTTTTTCCAGTCGGACATTGTTGGACGAGAATTGGGTTGGGGATACCGGCGCTTGAGGGGGTAGTGGGTAAAAAACGAAGCGTTGGCCATCGCGGATAACCCGGCTGCGTCCGCCTCCAGATATCCGTTGAACTGCGAAATCAACCGGGAGAACTCCCACTCCGTGGGAACTCCTCCATGCCGGCCTCCCACGCCCGTCGCATCCGTGTATTTAAAGGGCCACGGGGTGAATCCCCCAACCTGGATGCAGCCGCCCTGAGCCCGGCGATGCAGAGCGTGCATGACTTCCAGCAACATCCGGTGGTCCGTTCCCAACGGTTGCGCGGGATCATCATTCGGCGCTTCATCTTTCCAGCACGACAGATCAAAGAAAAAGCCCCGACGCGCAATGAAAAAATCGTGGTTGGACAGGGTATGCAGATCAGCCGGCCCATGGCCTGCCACGCCAATCCAGAAGGCATCCACGTAGTAGGCGGCCACACCGGCCGCGCATTGTCCCGAATCCAGGTAACGTTGCGCCGCCCACCGATAGGCATCCGCTTTCGCGCTGCCAGTGGAAGGCCCGACGCCATCCGGGATCCGTCCTTGGCCTGTGAACTTCGACGTTCCATCGGGTTGAACGAGCCAAAGCCGGACCGGAATGCCGAGATCTTGCGTCAAATGCAAATAAAGAGAACCCGGCTTGGGATCGTAACGGACTGGCAGAAGCCGATCGCATCCGGCCGCGGTCGATGCGACATTGGCCGTGGCAGGCACCGCGGGATCGTAGACGGCCAATCCTTTGAGGGTCCGCCGAAATGTTTGGATGACCTCATCCAGGCTCGATAAGACCACGATCTTGCGTTTGCGCAACCAGCCATCTTCCTCGCGCAGCCAGTTCAGCCAAAACACATCGGTTTCAACGCCAAACTCCCGACAGTAAAAGACATAGAGCCGAGGACGTTCCCGGTTGGCCAAACCCTGAATGGCGGTCAGGGCATGCCAGGTATCCCAGATCTGCGATGCCTGCTCGGACTTGCCAGGGTTCAATTGCCTCAGCGTACGAGCATCATAGGTGTAAAGAACGGTCGAATCCAACGTCCGATGGACCGATCCCGCCGTCGTTCCTTCGGCGGCCGATGCGAACGTTCCAGCCCCCAGCAGAAAAGAAAACGCCAATCGAATTACGATGCGGAGCCACATAAACCCGGGGAACATCCTCCAGCGGCGCGGCCGCGCGATCAGAGATGGGCTCATCATCGGAATGCCGCTATTGGCCATCGTCGGGGGCTCAAGGCTCCGATTGCCACAGGAACGACCGTTGTTCGGCGACCCGCAGTTCGTTCCTCAGCAGACTGACTCTCCAGGCAATGATCGTTCCCAGTTTCTCGCAGACCGAAGGATCAATTTGGATCGTTGACCAATGCTCCGGCCAGCCGGTGCGTTTCAGCGGTTGGTCAATCACCATAGGCTCGACGCTATGAGCCAGGCTCCCCCGAAGTTCCAATCGCAGAACCAGATTTTTGCGCTCGCTGGCCGGGGCTTTCCATTGAACATCATAACGCATGCCCGCTCTTTGCTCGGGCGACGCTCGGAGTTGAGCCTGGTAAGCATCCCGCTCATATAAGCTGGGCGATAACGATTGCCGGCCTTCCCGGTCCAAAAAGGTGGGGAGGACCTTGATCACACGAATAGGGTCCGCAGCCGCAACCTGAAACACGATCCACCATCCGAATAAAACAGTTCCAAACCAGCGCATGTGCCCAGGATAGGCGGCTGCCGCTTAAAGGCAAGCTCCGCCTGTCCTCCTGTTCATGAACGAATACGAGGATTGACCGGCCGAATCGAGCCGATGAGAATGGCAGGGCGGCGCATGCCTCAGACTGAAATCAGGCCGGATGTCAGTTGTCTCCAGGCGTGAGTGGCCGCGAATCGGTAATGAAAATCAGCGAAACAAAATGCCAGACCATGCGCAACACCATTAAGACCGGGATGTGCGCGGAGATTGAATTCCGCGTGGAAAACGAGCACACGATCAGTTTTCTCGAGGCAGACATGCCCGCGGTGCTCAGCACGCCGTCCTTGATCTGGTTCCTGGAACACGCCGCCATCGAGGTGCTCAAGCCCGTCTTGGAAGCCGGGGAAGTCAGCGTGGGCACCAACGTGGAGATCCAACACCTTGCCCCGACGCCGGCGGGGTGCACGGTCACTTGTCGGGCTCGAGTGGTTCAAGCCGATGGGCAGGCTGTGTCGTTCCACGTTGAGGCGCACGACAGCCACGAGTTGATCGCTCGAGGATATCACCAACGCCGAATTGTCCGGGCCGGCTCGATTGCCAAACGTGTGTTGGCAAAGAAACTTTAGTGGTCCATTCGATAAATCCACTCACGTCAGTGTATTCATGGATTAGACCAATTAGCAGCGTTATGGCTTTAATCCCAATCCGTATCCCGCCAGTTCCCGACAAAGTTGGTGGAAGTGCTGACCGATTGGATCGATACGCGGTAGAACACACGTTGCGGCGAAGGTCGGAATCGGGCGTTTTTGCGCTCAAATCACGCCTTTTTTACCCCATATCAAGTAACTACTCCACCACTATTTGCACGTACTGCGTCAGAATTTGGCCGTACTAAACTAAGCACAGTTTTAGACACAGCTGAGCACAGTTCTAGGCACACTTCACGACCAGAAAGTCCATCATAACCGCCTGCTTGATGACCACAATTCCCATCGTCGAACCTCAGTGGATCACAGGGCTGACCAAAGGGAATCTCCTTGCCGATTCCGAGGTGTTTTGGACCGGATGCATTTTGTATTACCCACAGGTCATCGCCGCGGCGCCCTCTACGCGTACCAAGTCAGTCAGGTATGCCCAATAGGCCTCCTGTTCGACCGTTTCTCTGACGGTTGCGGCAGGCAGAAACCGCTGCATTTCTTTCAAAAAATCGCGGCGGACAGCAGGGTCGCTGTTCAAGGTAGCCAGTCTGCTCTGGAGCAGCGAACGGAACTCG
>JAKLHY010000095.1 GCA_022709905.1 Verrucomicrobiota bacterium
GAGGCCGAGGAGTTTGACGGTTACTCCTGCCTTTTCTGCACGCGGGCGCTGCCCCAAGATAAAATGCTCTCGCTCTACTTTAACAAGGATGTGGTGGAAAAAGCCTTTCGGACTCTCAAAGGAGTCACTCAACTTCGGCCGGTCCGCCACTGGTTGGCCGAACGGGTGCATGCACATGTCTTCATTTGCTACCTGGCCTACCTGCTTTTATCCCTGCTGCAATATCGCCTCCGTAATACTGACTTCACCGCCGAGAGCGCGTTACTGGAATTGAATACGATGTACAAGGTCTATCTTCGAGATGCCAAACATCGATTTCAGTTATCGCGGGTTGTGGCGTTGAACAAGAAACAAGAGCTCATCCTCAAGACCATCGATCCGTCACTGCTCAATCCTAGTGTATAAAATCTGGGTCAAATTCAGGTATTTCATTGTTTGATAGCTTTGTCGCGCGGGCGTCGAACAGGTGGGGAGCGTTTAAAGCTGGTTTCGATCAGGGTTCCCCGATAGAATCCCGCTTGACGAGCAGAATCTCACCAGATGGCCATTGCATGGGGGGGATTCGACAAACTTGAGAGTATGACTTCGGATGTTTGATGTGTATGAAAAAATTTCCCCTCGCGGTTGTCTTGTGGTGCAAGAAATTCATCCTAGGGGGATGGGCCACAACACGGAGAGCATGGATGAGACACGGTTTATCATGCGTTGGGACCATGAACCTCGGAGGCACGAGCTCTGCGAGTCCCATGTTTTCATCAACGGGCTCTCGTATAACTCGGCCCTCCGAAACGAGCGGTTCATGGAAAGTGTCCAGGCGTGAGAGCCTTGGCAGGCCGGGATTTCTGCTCCGGCATTGCGGAGAGTTGGCGCTCTGTTCTGCGATCCTGGTCATCCTGGGGGGCAGGGGACCGATTCAGGCTGAATCGATCCTCCCTCCCGAGGCACGGCGTGCCGGCAAGCCATCCGCGGAAATGGATGTTTACGTGGTGTTGAAAGGCGAACCCGTCGTGACTGCGGCGCGAAGCTCCAGGGCGGGCAAGCTGACGGCTGAATCCGCAATCCACACGCAGAGACGGGGACGGGAGTTGCTGGCCGAACAAGCGGGCGTTCGGGCTCGACTCGAGGCGGCCGGCGCCCGCGTGACAGGGAATCTGACGCGGGTGGGCAACGCTATTCGGGTGCGGGTTTCGCCTGGACATTTATCCGAGATCGCCGCGTGGCCAAGCGTGAAGAGAATCATGCCCGTCCGCCAGCATCAGCGGGCCCTGACGCACAGTGTGCCGTTTATCGGGGCACCGGAGGTCTGGTCGTCGCGTGAGCCCGGGGTGGACGGACGGAACATCCGTGTGGGCGTGATCGACTCGGGCATTGATTACACGCATGCGGACTTTGGCGGATCGGGAAAGGTCGAGGATTACACTCACAATGATCCGACGCGCATCGAGCCGGGCACCTTTCCCACGGTGAAGGTTGCGGGCGGTTTTGATTTTGCAGGCGACGATTTTGATGCAGGAGATTCGGCGCATTCGATTCCGCATCCAGACCCGGATCCCTTGGACCTTGAGAATGGGCATGGCACTCATGTGGCGGGAATACTGGCCGGTGTGGGGGTGACGACCAACGGCCAAGCATACTCGGGCGAGTATACAGCCGACCTGGATGCCAGTCAGTTTGCTGTGGGGCCGGGCGTGGCGCCTCGGGCGGTGCTCTATGCGCTTAAGGTGTTTGGGCGGACGGGCAGCACCGATCGGGTGGTAGACGCGCTCGAATGGGCGGCGGATCCGAATGGCGATTTTGATTTTGAGGATCGCCTGGACGTGGTGAATCTCTCGCTCGGATCGACCTTTGGGGCGCATGATCCGGAGGATCCGGAGATCGTGGCGGTCAACAACCTGGCTCAATTGGGATGTGTGGTGGTCTGTGCGGCGGGAAATGACGGCAACATTTATTATGCCGCGGGTCCGCCGGGTTCCGCTTCCCGGGCGATTGCGGTGGGAAATTCGATCGACAAGGCGGAGGGGAGCGCCATCCAGGTTGTCAGCCCGTCGCCGATCGCGGGCAATTACTATGCTGTGGAAGGGGAATTTACGGTTCCGCTGACGCAGTGCGGACCGCTGTCGGGCCCGGTGGTTCACGTGGAACCGAATGACGCCTGTGAATCACTCCAGAACTCCGAGGCCCTGCGGGGCTGTGTCGCTTTGATCGATCGCGGGACCTGTTTTTTTGTGGACAAAATCCGGAAAGCCCAGCAAGCGGGCGCTCTTGCCGTGGTCATGGTGAATAATCAGGAAGGCGATCCGATTGTCATGGGAGGAGATGACACCGGCGACATTACCATTCCCGGCGTGATGATTTCGGAGTATGACGGCCGGATTATTAAAGCCTTTCTTGATCAAGGTGTCGTGATTCGCCTGGATGCAACCCTGCGCGTGATGCGCCGCGAGGTCCGGGACAACTTGTCAGGGGACAGCTCGCGGGGCCCGGTGGGATTGGCCACTTATTTGAAACCCGAGATCGTGGCGCCGGGGACCGAGATCCTTTCAGCCGCAGGGGGCAAGGGGACCGAAGGCATCCGGTTCAGTGGGACTTCGATGGCGTGTCCGCATGGGGCGGGTGTGGCCGCCCTCTTGCGCCAGGTTCATCCTGACTGGAGCGTGGAAGATATTAAGGCGGCTATGATGAACACCGCGGTGGGCACGCAAGACGATCAAGGCAATCCTTATCCGGAGTCCAGGACCGGTGCCGGACGGGTCCAGGTCGATCGGGCGGCCCAGGTCCAGGTGACGGCTTCCGCGGCGCAGTCGGATGGGAACGTGGCGCTGGCCTTGGGATCGCTGGTGTTGGATGGTCCGTTTCAAACGAATTGTTCTGTGGTCCTGGTCAATCATGGCCGTCAAGCCTCGACATTCGATGTTCGCGTGAGAGCGACCGTCGCTCAGGAGGGGGTGGAACTGGTTCCAGCGACGAACCGGGTGACCATTCCCGCTCAGGGCACGGCGACGGTTCCCTTCGTGTTCCACGCTGATCCGACGCAATTCAAGCTGGCGCCGGATGTCACCACGGCGTTGGTCACGGCCGATTTGCCGCGTCAGACGCCCTATGAGGCCAGCGGCCAGATCTGGTTTGAGGAGGCGGGGCAATCGATCCATCTACCCTATCACGTCATCCTTCGGGGGGCATCCGATTATCATGCCGGAACAAAAGCCATGGCTTTGGGACCGGAACTGAGCGCCCAGTCGACCCTCAACGTGACCCTGCCTATCGAGGGCAAGTCGGCGTTTTCGGAGGCGCTGGTCTCGGTGTTTGAATTGGGCGCGACCTATCCTGATCTGGGATTGATCTCGAGATACAATTCCGATGCCTGCCTCCTGGCGGTGGGGGCCGCCAGCGATCGGACGTCGGCGGATTCCATCGAGGACACGCAGATCTATTTTGGATTGGCCACCGCAACATCCTGGCCGACGCCGCAGCCCACCTATGTGTCGCTGCAGGTTTTTATTGACAACGATTTCGATGGCGCATCGGACTACGTGGTCAGCAATGACAACGCGGCAACCACCACCGCCAATGGATCGGCCGCGGATGTCTTTCTCACCCTGGTTCAGAAGCGTGATGAAAATGGAGATTGGCTCGAGCCTGAATCCGGAGGTTTTCTCAACGTCTATTCGCCCGATGAACTAGACACGGCGCCGTTCAATAACAGCGTCATGGTCCAGGCGGTGGGCGCGTCCCAGATCGGACTTCAGGAGGGCCGTTCCCAATTCCGATACCGCGTTCAAACCTATGGGCTCACCATGATGGTCTCGGACACAGGATGGATTACTTTCGATGCGGAACGTCCTGTGGTGGACACGACGCGATCCGGTCTGGAGAAAACCCCGTTCCATGCGGACGGGCAGCCGGTGGTGGTGCGCGTCGATCGAGCCGCGGCCGCCGACCAGGATCAACGAATGCCGGGCGTATTGCTGCTCCATCATCATAATCTCGATGGCCAAAGACAGGACGTCATCCGACTGGACTTGTCTCAGGATGATCCGGGGATCAATGGGCTTCCGGACTGGTGGGAGCTGGAGCATTTCCACAGCCTGCTGGTCGCCGATCGGGAGACTGATTATGACGGCGATGGAGTGAAGGATCAGACCGAGTTTCTTGCGGGGACAGATCCCGCGGATCCCGAATCCTTTCTCCAACTCTTATCGGTGGAGTGGGAAGCGGATGGACGTGTGGCCTTGAGTTGGACGAGCGCGGTCGGAAAGCGGTACTCCATCTTGAAATCGCCGGATTTGGCCGCGCCCGAATGGGAGGTGCTTCGGACCGACTTGCCCGCAACGCCGCCGATGAACACGTTCAACGTCACCAACGCTGTTGACACGCAATCCGGATTCTATCGCATCCGCCTGCAATAGCCCTAGGGCCCTAGGGCCCAGGGGATTCATCCATGCCCTTACAGCTGATCGGTCAGCTTACCGAGTCCGCCCTTAGAGCCCCCATCGGGGATGCTCGGCCCAAGCCGCCTTGGCCCCAGCCAAAATCCCTCGCCGCAGCACCCCTTGTAATTTTCAAACAGGTTCTTAGGCGGGATTCGGAGCGGCGTATGGCTGGCTCTTCTTCCGGCATTATTTTCCCGTCGGAATCGGGGGGTATCGTCTCGGCCGGCTCAAGTGAGAAGAACGGGCTGCCACAGCTTCATGGGTAGTGACATCGGCTCACACCTTCTTCCCGCATTCATCGCTGGAATACACCCATCGAAAAGCTGATCGACGACGAGGATCCCGCAAAGGACCCTCGACCTGGAAGCTTTGGCTGACCGCGCTCGTCCTCATTCGGACGAGCGTCTTTGGCCTTTTCACTGCCTGTCGAGCAAATTCAGAGTGTGCTGGATCAATCCGGGATCGAGGCGTTCACCGTGACCCGGCACAACAACTTTGGCCGGGAATTGCCCCAGCTTTCGTATCGCCACCGGCCACTGCTTCATATCCGCTTCCGCAGTGTTCCCAGGCCGGTCCCCCGCAAGAATCATGCAACTTCCAAATAGCATTTTCCGGTCTGGAAAATACACAACTACCTTGTCGGGGGCCTGTGTGGGACCGGGATAAATCACCCGCACAACCTCGCCGCCAAAGGTCAGTGTCAACCCGTCTTGAATTGGAAAGAGGCGATCCGGCGGCCGGAATGTCATCTTCGCATAAATGGCGTGGAACGGCGAATTCGTATCTCCCATCAGTTTCAACGTCGTCCCTCGCATTGGCTCTCCTCTCTCCTTCAAAAGCGTCACACTCATATCCGAACCATAAACCGGAATTCCTGCTTCAATCAGTGCCGGGTTTCCTCCGAGATTGTCCACATGATACCCGGTGTTAATCGCGACCATCTTGCGCTTCCCGAACTCCTGTTCGCTCCATGCCAACACTAATTTCGTGGCTTCGGGCGTGCACGGCGTGCCTCCCATCACGAGCGTGCCATCGCTCATCTCAACCAGCACAGAATTGCAGAGCCAGGGGGCCAAATGACCTATCACATAGGCGCCGGCGCCGATCTTCCGCAGATACAGATCCGCTGCCAAATCAATCCGCTGCTGGACATTGGTCGAGACAATTCTCGCCGCGCCAGGCGTCTGAGCATCCGCAGCCCGACCGCTTGCATCGATCAGCACACATGCAGCCAACACGCTCATCAGCAACCCCAATTGAATCTCATTTTTCGTCGCCATGGTCCGTCGTGTTTTCAAGCGGCGTCGTTTGCCGAACGTTGACGCTCAGCCACCCGCCGGCCACCTGAATTCTTAAAGGTCTTTCCTCTTAATTGGCCTATCTGTCAATAATATGGTTTTGACCCCACTGCCTTCCCGGCGATGAACTGGTTCTCTTTTGTTTTTTTGCCTTTGGTATTGCCTGGTTTGGCGGGTTACAGGCGGCGAAGAAAAACATCCTTGAATTGGACCCGCATGGGTGGACCCGTATGGACCTGGAGTCCAAGCCATCCGCGGACCAGCCGATTCGGATCCTGATCATCGACTTCAGCCATCGGCACGCCGTTGATGGTGAGCATCACCCGGCCGCCCTTCGTGAACAGGCGATAATCGTTCCACTGGTCCAGATTCACGCCTTCGAGCAACCGGGCGGGATCGCCGAGAGTGCCCGTGATTTGCCGGGTGCCGTTGGTCTCGATGCGCACCTGCTGGCCGCGCTCAGCGAGCACCTCGCGCAGGGTGTATTCCATGATGACACCGGTCCACCGCCCGTCGGCGGAGACATCGGCCTGGGGACCGACAAGCGCCCCGCCTTGGGATCGGCCGGCGGGGCGCCTGCGGGCGTGGTAATAAATGCCGGAATTTCCGCCCGCAAGCCTGAACTTGAGCCGGAGTTCAAAATCCTCCACTTCGTCTTTCCAAACGAGGAAACTGTTTTCCTTGATTTGGATATTCTCGGTGGTTTGGCCGGTGATAGCGCCATCGCGCACTGACCAGATGCGGGAATCGCCGTCCCAGCCTTCCAGATCGCGGCCGTTGAAAAGGCTCACGAAACCGGGCAAGCCGGGGACCGGTTCGGTGCCCGGAATGCGGCGGACGGGACAATCCGGGCGCGGGGTTGTTGGCGCATCGAGGTCACCTGTGGCGAACTGGATGGCGTCAAGGTAGAACGCCAGGAGGGATGGATCCCAGAACAGTTCGGTGCGATGGCCGAATGAGGTGTTGAACACCCGCCCTTGACCGTGCGCCTTAACCCAGGCCAGGGCGAAATCGTGGTCGGTCCGGTTGATCCATTTCACGCCCATGTTGGAATGAGCTGGATCCAGCGACAGCAGCACCCGCAGTTTGCCCCGGTCGTAGGGTCGGCCGTATTCGTAGATTTCATCAGCGATGCGGAAGTCCTTGCCCCCGAAAGCTGCTACCAACGGGTGCGCCGGTTCTTCGACCGTCACGCCAACCTCCTCGTTCCAGGGGTGGCCGGTGAACTTGCCACCGAGCAACTCTTGGAACTGAGGCCAGTGAGCGTTTGCGGCAATGGCATAATGCAGCGAGACAATCCCGCCTCCCTGGGCCACGTAATCCACGAGGCTCTGGCGAAGAACCGCCTCGACGGCGGCCTGGCTGGCGCCCACTTTTCTAAACGCCTCCTTCGCCAGGTCCGTGGCGGTTGGAGTGATCCACGGACCGGAGCTGTTATTCAAGACGATGGCATCGAACTGACGAATGGTTTCGGGCAGAAAGACGGTCAAATCGTCACTGACGATTGGCTCGAATGCGCGGGTTTTCGTGCCGATGGCTCTCAGGGCGGCCGAGCCGTAAGGGATGCAATACCCCTTGTGGGGATCCCGGTCCATCAGGTGGGCTGGGGTGTTCCAGATTAAAACGCGCCGGGGTTGTTTAGGCGGGATCCGCGCGGTCGCCGGAGTGGCATTGTAGATCTTTTCGGCCTGGTGGACCGGGATCTCGTCCGCGGCGGGGACCATCCATGACAGCGGTATAAGAAGGGAAATCAAGAGGATCGTTTTGTTCATGGTTGATCGGTTTTAGAGCGTCCAACCCGGTCGGTATTCCGACCTCAAAAGCGCGTTGGCCGCCGGATGGTTTGTGATCGTCATCGCCGCGGGATCGAACTCCAGGATCGTGCCCGGCTCGACTTGGGTGGCGACATTGCCCAGCATGAGAAACTCATTGAGGGCATCGGCGTAGTCAAAGTTGGCCCACGGGGCCTTGCCGCCCTGACATGCGAGCAGCCAGTCTTGTTCGTGGCCTTGGGAATTCTCGATTTGCTCCGGTCGGTCGGTTTGGATCCCTTGGAACTGGTCGCGCGGCAGCAGGCGGAAGGTCGCATTGTGTTCGGTGGCCCGTAGGCGGCCCTTGGTTCCAACGATGATTGCCCCTCCGTGGTCCACCCATTTCTTATCCTTCTTGTCACCCCAGTCGAGTTCCTCGCCGATGATGTTCTCGAGCAAATCGCGCGAGCCGGGGGCGCGACCATTGTGCCAAGTGAAGGTGATGGGGGGAAAGCCGGCGCGCGCGGGGATTTGCCATCGGATCACTTCCCATTTGGGGAATGACAGCCGGTTCACCCCCGTGTGTTGGGCCTCGACGCGGATGAGGACGGGCGTCGATTCCCGCGGCGTCTGCAGCCAGAGATCCTGAACATGCAAGCTCATGAAGGCGAGGTTGGTGCTGTGGGACCCCCAATTGCCGAGTTGTGCGGTGCCAAAGTCGCGCCATACATTCCGTTGCAGCCATTGTCGGTGATAGGGGCGAAAGGCCGCTGGACCGAGCCACAAATCCCAATCAAGAAAATCAGGCACGGGCTCGCTCTCCTTGGGAGGTTGCTGGCGGTCGGCGCCCCCCTCGCTGTTCCAAATGTGGACCTCCCGGATTTCGCCGAGAACACCCTTTCGGATGAGCTCGAGCGCCCGCCGGAAAGGTCCGGCGGCCGTGCCCTGGTTGCCCATGCTGGTGGCGACCTTTTGGCGCCGCGCCAGCTCGCGCAAGGCCCGCGATTCGTGCACGGTGCGAGTGAGCGGTTTTTCGCAGTAAACCGGTTTTCCCGCCTGAAGGGCTGCGGCAGAGGCTACTGCGTGGGTGTGGTCAGGTGTGGCGACAATGACGGCATCGATCTCCCGGCCCATCGTGTCGAGCATTTTACGGAAATCGCGAAATTTCCGTGCCTTGGGCCACTTCGGGTAAACATCAGGATTCCGTGTGTCATCGACGTCACATAAGGCCACGAACTGATGGCCCAGTCGCGGGATCTGGCCCGTAAACCATTGGCCGCGTCCACCCACCCCGATGAGGGCCACGTTGAGTTGACTGTTGTTCTGCGCGCTCCAGGCCGCATTCGCCATATCGAGGAGGATGAATCCAGCCCCGCAGACCGTCGAGCGACGAAGGAAAATACGGCGGTTCATAGGTTGTGGGCTTCTCGTTTGTTTTTTCGTTACACTGTTAAGTCGTTCTCGGATCTCATATCCACGGCATTCTGCAAAATCCGTTCAAACACCGCCGCCGCAGTGGCGGCAACCAAAGAGCCAAAGGTGATGAGGATGCCTATAAAAACCCCGCCTGCGCGATCATCACTATTGCCCAACAGGATGTAAAGTTCTCCTACCGCAACAAAACCAACAAGGGCCAACGCGCAAAGTTTTATCGTCCGCAGAGCTTTTACGGCCACCTGCGAAAATGCCATATTCTGTCGGATGTATCCCAACGTCTTGAAAGCTTGATAGAGCGCCACGAAAAATGGAATGGACGCAAAATACGCATACGCCAAAAATGGATCCTTGAAATAGATCTCAAAGAGCGTGGCGTGCGCGTTTCTGCCTTCGATGTGAGGTTCCCAAAGCATGAGAGCAAGGGCCCCAATGCCTATGAGCACCACGACTGCCTGAAGAAATATCGTTGGAACAACCAGTGATCGCGTTTGCATGTTACTCAGCAGACCGCCAGATGGACTACAAATGAATGGCCACAACAACAAATGACTCAAAATAAATGCATTTTTCAGGTTTTTGTGCATTTTTGAGGCTATGCACTTGTCGTCTATCCTGCGGGCTCCTCTGTATGGCCGCCGAACGCAAAGCTTCTTCCATCGAGAAACTGACGAGCGCCTCACCGGGAGCTTGATAAATGGCCAGGGCATAGCAGAGCTTTCTAGTCCTGATATGCCGCGTTATTCGATTTGCTTTCTCGGGCGTCAGCCAACACTCGTATGCGGGGACGGGATTGCGCCGCCAAGGATACCCTTTGATCGGATACGTCATGATTTACCGGAACGATGACGACTTCCAGTGGCACCACCATGGCCACCTTTCGGCCCTCGTGATCGGTGGGAAACTGGGTGGTCATAACCGCACTGTGCCATGGCCTCCAGAATCGGGCAAGTCCCGTGTCACCGAACGCGATGCGTCAGAAGCCACGCTCACCTGCTGTTTATCTATTGACCGCGCGGGCTTGATAGGTGATAGACCCGTCAGTCATCAACGATCTGGTGATACCCTCTCTCCACAAGCATCAGCGGCTGAAACACCACGCAAGCAAAGGCGTCGGAATCTCGCGCGGCTACGACATGGTGCCCCGGTGAGCGCTTCTCGGCCACCCAATGATGGCTGTTGCTGTAGTTCATGATCCGGTGACTGGCCCGCAAGTGCAGGTACGCACCAACATAGGCGAGCACGACAACCGCGATGCTTACCACAAACCATGTTCGCCGCGCTCCGGTCATGTCTTTTCCGCCTGTCGGTCTATCGATAAAGGTCAGGCACTGCCGCTGGCAAGCGCACTCGCGCCTGCAACCACGGCATCCGAACTGAACTCAACCGTGAAAACTGTGAGCGCAGCGGCGTTGCCTGCAGACGGTTTGTTCGCCGCTATTTCGGTTTCCATACCTCTGCCAAAATGTCTTCGAGCGTGTTGTGCGCCTCGATCAACCAGGTCAACTCGTTTGGCGTCAGCTTCTCACGACATAAAACCTTCACGTCATTCAACGCGTCGAGAAGGCCGTGAAGCTGATCCGTATGTGCCAAAGGACTGACGTATGCCGGCAGCCCAAACTCAAACAGCGAATTTCTCGGCGCTCGCACCAAGAATCCACACAGCGCCGACAGCACTCCATTACATTCTCGAAGGGCGATGCCATACTCACGGCGAACGATAAAACTGACCGACGCGGGCGTCTAGTGGCGATCGAATTGACAACTGACGCGGCCCGCCCGCGTTCGGTCTAGTGATCTGGTTCGCCATCATGACAAGGCCTTTCGAATGACTGCTGGGGAGCGCCTCAGATCCAGCACCCGCCAAACAACGACCACTGCAACGTCATCAACTCGGTAGTATACGCCATATGGAAATCGTCGGGCGATGAGGCGATGAAAACCGAAAACCTTCCGGTGGATCCCTGCATACAACAGGAGCGACTCGATCTCCGCGAAGAGGCTGTCCAAAAAGTACGCCCCCAGCCCCTCGCCTTGCCGCTCGTAGAATTGCCTCCCGCGGTCCAAATCCTCTAACGCCGAATCCAGGATGCGCAGCTTCATCCAGCCCGCCTGCGTAACTCGGCCTTGGCCTCATCCCAATCGCGAACCTTCTCGGAACCGGAACGTACGCGCTCTTCTGTCTCGCGCAGGGCATCCCCGTGCCAAGCCGGGGACTCAATAGCGTCCTCGTCCCGTGCCAAGTCCTCCCAGAGCGCATGCATCACCTTCAGTTTCTCTTCTCGCGACATCCGCTGCATGTCGATCGTTATCATGGCCAAACAATATGCCATCTAAAAGGCGCTGCAATACTCATTTGGCGAATGACTCAGCTCACCGATGGCGGCCCACCGGGAGCGTTCGAACTGTCAACTGACGCCACTGGGCCGCCATTCGGTGCAGCGGCGCGGCTGCCCGTTGTCGCAATCGGGCTGGGGGACACTGGCCGGCTTCCCTGTCCACGTTTGAATCGTCGCCTTGCGAGAAGCAAGACCGCGTTACACACGACCAACCCAGTCACGGCGATCGGAACGATCGTCCAACCAGATTGCCCACCGAAATGGAAGCTCCAGACGACCTTTACGAGAAGCCCGAGGTTGATTACCACACACCCAATGATCCATGACCGTCGCCAAAATGCCCATCCCAGCAAAATAAAAAAGACAGGCACCCAAACCAGCACCGCAATCTTGGCGATCGTCCAATCGCCGGTGAGATACTGCCGTTCCATTTCGAGATACGCCACCGCTCGCGGATCCAATTGCTCTGGCTTGGGAAACCAGAACATGCTGGTTGCGAGCGCTAATACCGTCGCTACAAGACCCAGCACGTTCTTCTTGTAGGCGAAGTAGCAGTACGGCAACAGGAACAAAGGGCGGACATACCAACTGAGCGGGTTGTGGTGCCGCTCCCAGGCCCAGTTCAAAAAATCGTAAAGCGCTTCCATTCAATCCGCCTTCTCCGCCGAACGACCAGCTCACCGATGCGGCGGAGTCGCATTCGGTGCAGCGCTTTGGCTGTTCTCTGGCTTCATCTTCCCATCGGAGTCGGGGTCGGTATCGGTATCGGTATCGTTTCGGCCGGCTCGATACTCGCCCGGTTCTTCGTGAATCGTGTACCCCCGTTGTCCCAGCTTCGTAAGCATGGCCACGATCCGATCAAGCAGGATCTTGGCTTGCGCGTTCTGCTCAGGAGTCAGCGCCCCGCACACTTGCAGCACGTCCTGCACGGCCTCGCACTCCAAGGCCGAACCACGGGCGATTTCAAAGTACCGACGACGGTCTCCCTCAGTTGCTATGCCGTTGCCTTCCGCGATATTGAGCGGGATGGCCTGAGAGGCCCGTAACAACGGATCCTTCGCGTTTCGATGGCCCGGCAAACCTTCGCAGAATCGGTAAGCCCAACCGACGTAATCGATGGCCGCGCGGTACACATCAAGCTTCTCATGTCCAAAACCCATGCCGTTTCTTTCGATTCCGATTCCGATACCGACCCCGATCCCGATTCAGAGCCAACGAAGAAGATAAGCTACGGACTCAGCGCTGGCGAGGCGGAACTCAACCCTGGCGTCCATCGCTGAGTCCGTCAGCTTCATCGACTGGTTGGCCCCTGTCCTTCTTTGAGCTTTCGCCTTTGCTGCAGATTCGCTGCCCACAACTGCTTTGAGACTCCGATGACAACAGGAGCAGCCGGCCCAAATAGGCTGATGACAACGCCGACTGTCGCAATGACCGCCTGCGTTCCTGTAAACTCGTTCGGTGGGAACCGATGAGTTATCAGGCTCCACATCGGTATCTGAAAAATCGCGAAAATCAGCGCCGCAGCCCCGATCCCGAATGGGACGCGTGCCTTTGGTTCATCTGCGAGGCGTGCGAAAAGCGGCCAAGTGCCAGCCCAGAACATAAATGACGCCCACACCACGAGAAAGGTCCAGAAAACGAGACAGCCAGACATCTGGTCTCGGTTCATGCGGTCGCCCAGGGCCGAGAAGACGACACCAGCTCCGATCATAATCGCCGTCAAGAGTCGGAGGACCAGTTTCTTTCGATCATTCATTCTCTATGGCCAACGCAAAGGTCAGCGACGGGAGCCAGCCGCCGATGACGTGCTGTTGGTCTCTGAGCTGAACGGCTGGCTCCCGTTAGCTCCACCGCTTGGTTGGCCATTCTTCATATCCTGTCCCTGATATCTACGATCCCCATCTGCACTCGGCCCACCGCCTTGGCTCCAAGCGTACCAGCCGGATCCTAGAGGCTTAAACCTGGTAATGGCTTGAGGAAAACGATTTGTCTTTGGATTCCAAGCGACTCCGGCACTCTCCCCTCCGAATCCAGCCAAGGGAACGTACAGGATGCTCCCCTTGGTCACTGCCCGGAAGGTACGCTTAGAAAGTTCAGACCAAGGCAAACCGGAAATGGACTCGGCATGATGCCTTGGGGAAAAAAGAAATTCGTTTGTTTCCATTGACCAACCGTGCTCCTTTATGAACGAACTGATCCCAGATGCCTCATTGGTCCAAGACAAATCGGGCGGGGGCCAGTTCTCGATCCTCAATGGAAGATCCAGGGAAACGGAAAACATGCGCAGACTGTTTGTATGCATTTCGTAAAGGCGTTCAAAATCGCTTGAGGTGTAGTTGGTGACGGCTGCGTCCGCTGCTGCGGTCCTCAAAATGCCCATAAACCATTGTCTATCCATGAGATTCCTGACGCTCATTTTCGTATCGATTACCTCCTCCAAAGCCACAAAATACAGGGCAATGAATTCCGACGTTGATTTCATGGATTTCCTGGCTTCCTGAAACCGTTCGCGGACGTTCCCGCGGGAAACTTGATCCTGTCCTGCCCACAAGGATTCAGCCGCGCCAAGAACGCTCCACCAAACGATACTCAGCCAAAGGGCACTTTTCATGGCCTACGATTCAGCACACCGATGGCGGCCCCCGTGACTTCTGAATTGCACAGCTGCGTGGCAGGGCCGCCGTTCGGTGCAGCGACTTGGCTGTTTTTCAGCTCGATCCGTTTTCATCGGGGCCGGGATCGGAATCGGTATCGTTTTGATCCCCTCGGTAATCACCCGCTGACTCCTGAATCGTAGACCAACTCCAGCGGGCTTAGTCAACCGACGCCATCGATGGCCGCATGGTACCCACCGTGTCGCTCATGACTAAAACCATGCCATTCCTTTCGATTCCGATACCGACTACGATTCGCAGCCAACGATTCAGTTACTTGATAACTTTCTTCACCAAAGTTAGGGAGTGCGGGGCCAACCTAGCGACACCCTGGTTGAACGTGATCCGGGTTCGCTTCGGGGCCACGCGATTGGGGTGCTCGACATCGTTGTAGGCTTCGGGCGAATCGCCAGATAGAACGATGGCCGCATGCGTGCCTTGAAGCGGGACATTCTCCATTTTCACGGTGCAATCCACCTCTTTGGAAGGGTGCCGGTTGACCAGGGCGATCGCCCATGTTTTGCCGGTCTTGTCCACGGTGGCCACGGCGTCAACGACGGGAATAAATTCCTCGCCGTGGATCAGCATTCCGGCGTCCACTTCGATCTTTGAGACCCGGTTCTCGAGATGGTTGGCATACAGCGCCAGGGTATGGAACGTCGTGCGCTTGACCAGGCCTTTCGGGTGAACGAACAGGGGGCCGCGAGTGTTTACAATCGGGGCAATGTTGGCCATGCCCACGTCTTCGGCATGCCGGAGGCATGCGTTGAGAAAGGACGCCGAGAACAGGGCGTCGGCCATGGAATACTGCGACGCGATGTGGTTTTTTTCCCGGGCGCGAATCAGTTGGTTGACGGCCTCGTCGTGGGGGTCGCTCGCAGCCTTGCGCGGGAATCCGGGGTGATGCCAGCCACGCAGGTTCCATTCGTCGAAAGCGATTTTCACGCGGCCACGGCAGCCGGCTTCGTCGAGCACTTCGATGACGCGGGAGATTGTGTTTTCCGGTTCTTCGGATTTCATGATGCAGGCGAGGTATTCGGGGGTGAGGTTCTCGCCCCAGCAGGGGAGCCAATACCCGTGAACGGCGACGTATTGGAGATATTTCCCGGCTGCATTCAACAGGGGCAGGGTCCAATCCCGTTCAGCCGTGGCCGCCGCCAGCAGCACGAGCGACGGGTCTGCGGTCAGCATCAATTGCGCGGATCTGGCGACCAGGGGCCCCCATTCCTGGGGTGTTCGCGCGCCGATTTCGTGATCGCCCCAGTTTTCGTTGCCGATGCTCCAATAACGGACATTCCAGGGTTTGGCGTTACCGCTGTTGGCGCGCAGACGAGCCAGAAGGCCACTGGTTGCATTACAGTATTCCACCCAGTCTCTCATCTCTTCGGGGGTTCCGTTGCCGGCATTCGAGCAGATGTAAGGTTCGCAGCCCACCTGGCGGCACCATTCGACGAATTCATCGGTGCCGAAGGTGTTGGGGTCCACGACGCCCCAGACAGGATCGGGCACGGGCTTGCGGGGCCGGCCAACACCGTCCTTCCAGTGATAGCCGCTGGCGAAACAACCGCCCGGCCAGCGCACAATCGAGAGCCGGAGTTCCTTAAAAGCGGCGATGACATCCTGGCGATAGCCGCGCGCGTCGGACAGGGGCGATCCGGGTTCGAAAATCCCTCCATAGATCTGGCCGTCGAAGTGCTCGATGAACCCGCCGAAAATCATCGGACTGCAGGGCACAGAAGGCGCATTGGGATGGAGCGTGATGGTCGCTTGAGGTGCTTCGTCGGGCGGATTGGCTAACGGCTCCAGCGCCACATCGTCGAACCACGCTTGTCCGGTCGATTCGCCCCAGCCGCCGAAAAGGCAGTTGATCTCAAGATTCGTCGTTGTCCCAGTTCGGAAAATGGTGGAGACCTGGGTCCAGTCTTTCGTCCCGGCCACTCGGGCGGTCCTCACGTGCTGGAGGTTTTGGATGTTCAGCAGAGCGCCCACCGCCCCGCGGACGTCTTTGGTTTTAATCCATCCCGACAGACGATAGAAGGTGTTCGAACGAACGGCGACCGTGGCTGACCAGGCGGCATCCGAACCCGGGTCGGAGCCGATGGACAGGCACTGGGTTCCGGTTCTTCCGGGCGACTCGATGGTCCAGCGCGCGGCGGTTTCTCCGCTCCAGGCTCGGGATTTCCAGCCTTGGACGCCGATCTCGATTTTCTGCTCAAAGGAGGGATTCGGCAGCAAGTTGGTCGGGGCTGGGGCATTCTGCGCAACCGCTGGAACCGCCATTCCCGCCAAGAGCGCGGTGAGTGTAAGAATGAAAAGGCGGCAAGCAAGGGGCAGTGCAAGAACAAAGCCCGGTTTTGCTCGAGGCTGTTGGAACGGAGCAGGGCGAGAAGCCAGGATCATGATTCGGGTGTTCGTCGGGGGAAAGGAGCTTGTGATGCGTGCGGGCAGAACCTGCTCAATGGCATCTGCTCTGTCCTTGAGGTCGCTCAACTTCATGATAGGACGGGCGACTTCGGTTGGCGGGAGAGTGATTTCTATGGTGCGCATTGGAGGATGAAACTGGCCGGCGCGTATGCAGCCAGGTGGAAGGTCAGTTGGTGGTCCGTAATGGCGATCGGCTGTCCTGATTCTTCACCGCGCAGATTAGCGGGTTGGGCCTTTGTGGCTTTCAACTCCGACGGAAGGGTCACAGTCAAGGCTCCTCCCGTGCCGCTTTGCTCCCAGAGACGCAGCAAGATGCCTGCGCCATCGGGATTCGGGCCGAAGGCGGTCACGGTAATGCCTTTGCGGGACACCGAGAGGCCCGGCATAGCGGGAGGCAAGACGCCTGCCTTGTAGTTGGACAGCCCCGTGAGCATCGGTGCCAACGTCTCTTCGGAAGGCGTGACCAAATCCCTCTCGGCGGTGTAGCCGGTGATGGGCCAGAGCCGGACGCGCACGCTGAGGTCTCCCTCCCAGAACGAGCGGAAGTTCGTGTTCCATTTGTTATTGAAGAGGTGGACATAGATCGACGATTTCGGGTTCGTCCATTTGCCTTTGAACTTGTAGATCCCCGGTTCGCCGAGGCTCAGCGCGGGGGCGTCGGGCGAGCAAAGACCCACGCCGCGTCCGGAGGGATCGCAGATGCTCACGCCGCCCTGGGTCCAGAAAAACGCGAAGTTTCCGCCTTCAATCATGTCTTTGGTCGGATCGGTAATGACTCCCGGTGTGCGGATGGTCAATGACATTTATTCTTCACTTCCCGTTGGTGAAAAATAATCGTCACTGTTCATGCGGAGGCGGAATTGGGGATTCGGGATGGTAAACGGCAGACAAAGCCAGCCTGCCTCCGGATTCTCGGTGGCGGGATGATGGACGATATGCGACTGGAGATCGATGATCGGCATCTCTTCGTAGAGCGTTACGGTCAGCCCGGCCGTATGCGGCATTGCGCCGACGGACATGACCGGAATGAGCGTTGCCGTAATAGAAAAGCCGTTCTTCGTGACTCCGAGGGTCATGTTCGTCGGCGAGAAATCCAGGTGTTTCGCGCTTTTAGGAATGTAGGTGCTTTTGGCGGTGACTGGGCCGTGCGAGCCCAGGTAGGGAGGAAGGATGTAGCTGCGGACGTACGCATCGCACTCCTGGCGGTCAAACTGTTGGTAGAGATACTGCCCGAACCCGTGGGGGGAATGGGCATCGACGAATTCGGCGCCGGTTGTTTTCTCGATGATGCTGGCGATGCAGCCGCGCGCGGGATCGAGCGTGATCTTGAACCAACGATTCTCGATGACCACCGAGGGTGCATCGCCGACCAGCGCGGTTTTGTGTGGCTCATCACTGGTGACAATGTAGGTCTTATACCCGAGCGGCGGCACGTTTTTTGCCACGAAACGCCCGTTGCGATGGCTGTGGGCGCCCCAGGTTTGCAACGCCTGCACCGCCCCGTCGTCGACGGATTTGACGGCCGTTTTTCCGGCGATGCTACCCATGAACGGGAACGCGAAGTCCACCAGGCCGTCTCGAGGCCAGGGCAATGGATTGAAGACGACGATCCGGAGGCCGGGGACATTCACGTTTTCGGCCAGCGTGTGCAACTCGGCTTCAAGTTCCGGCACCACACGGTCTTCGATGCGGAAGGCGAACTGGTCGTGTTCATTCCACGAAGCGACCATGTGCTGGTAGTTCGGGGGAAGTCCTCCGGCATAGGCTTGATCGAATGCCTCGCCGTACAGGCCGGGAACGAAATGCTGATTCGCCAATCCCCAAGTGTGCTCGCTCCAACGGAGACTGTTGTCGTAACCCGCAGCAATGACTTCGGGAGACGGCGGGGGCCGGATGCCCCGGGCCAGGTTGAGGGTGCGCAGCGACTCGAGCGCGAGGAGTTTCGGGCGGGCGTTCGCGACGGTCCTCATGGCGTGGGGCGAACTGGCCAAGCCATGAATCCAACTGTCCGACACGTTGCCGCGCACGACCGACAAGTTCGGTTTCTCCGCGAGCAGCGCGTTGGCGAAGTCTTCCATCCGGTCGATGAATCACTTGATGACAAACCAGGTTACTCCGCGCGCGGGCACCCGGACCGGCAATTCGATGCTGTATTCGCGCTCCAGGGTGTAGGCGCGGGCCGAGCGGTCCCGCTCGATCACAACGGCCTTTTTCGTCAATCCCGTATAATAAAGCGGGATCGAAAGGGTCTTCTTTACTTCGCGCTCGAGCGGATTGTAGACCATCAACAGTCCCTTTTCTTTCAAGACCGGATTGACATGGAGCAGGTAGTCGAGGTCGCGGCCGTCCGCGCGTCGAAGGTGGAGGATATCGGAGTTGAGAATCGCGCGATGACGCTTGAAAAAATCAACCCAGCGTTTGACCACGACCTTGGTCTCGTCCGAATCGTAGAGCCGCGGGCCGCGATAGCAGGCGATCACGCCGGCGCCGAAGAGGTTCGCCAAACGTTGCTCGTAATGTTCCAGATGATCCTTGAGCGGTTCGATGGTCGCCGCCGGACCGCCGCCATGGTATTCGGTCAGCGGCACGAACATCCAGCCCATGCTGGGTGTTTTGTCCCAGGTGCCATCGAAGATATTCTGCCGTTCGATGATCTCCTGGTAGGCCCGTGGCAGCGACCAGTTGTCTTCGCGGTAGCCCATGCCGGTCTTGGTGCCGCCGTTGAGGAAATACCAGTCCGGGATGTTCAGGTAAACGCCTTGGCCGCGGCACCATTGGTAGAGACGGGTAATGGCTTTCCACTGGACCCATTGTGAATCGTCAAGGCCCTTATGGAATGGGTGGTTCGTGCTGGCGCAGAGGTCGCCCGGATACGAACCGTCGTGTTCGAGCACGCCCAGGCCGGCCCCATCGATGAAGTGCTGCAACTGCGCCAGGTAGTTGCTGCCCCAGGTCGCGCCGAGACAGGGCATCACGCCAAAGCGCGCCGGGACACCCTGCGTGTTCTCCGTTTCGGTTCCCGCGCCCCGGCTTGCTAGGAGTGAATATCCTCCCAGCGCGATGCCCTTCGCGCGGGCATAATCGGCGAGTTCTTTGATGCGCGCCTGGTAAGCCGGGTCGCGGCTCTCAAAATCGAACCCGCTCCCAAACGTCAGCACGGCCATCTCGAACCCGACTTCGGCGCACTGATCGACCGCTTGCCGAATCGCCTCCGGTTGCGCGCTGCGAATATGCATGAGCACCGGATTCTCGGTCACCCACGGCGCGATCGTGCGGTACATGCGGCGGACGGCGAGGGTTTTGCGCTCGCGCTCGGTGGTATCCTGCGCCAATTCAAACGATCGAAAGCTCTCGAAACTCGCGCCCGGCGCAATGACTTGGTCCGGTCCCAGGGGGGGGCGGCATTCCAGCAGGCAAGGGGTGCGCCGGTTGTAGTTGACCTGGGTGCGGTAGAGCGGATCGGACACCCAAAACACGCCGGCGCTATGATTCGGTCCCGACATGCCGCCAAAGGTATAGTCGGTTTCGACCATCAGATTCGGGAGTTGCCAGGCCGGCGAGTCGTCCACGATCGATTCGGTCTCGACCACAGCAAGGATTTCGCTGATGAACCGGTTGAGCCGCACCGGTTGGTCGGTGGCGTTGCGCACGACAATCCATTTGCTCAGCAGGGGGATCCCATCAAAAAGCTCGTAATGCACATCGACGGAGACCCCTCTGCCTGCGGTCGAAGCGGGCAGAGATTCGATGGGTCCGAGGATACGAAATTCGGCAACCCGGCACCGCTCGAGGGGACCGCTCTCTGAAAAGTCGCTGGCGCCGCCGCTTTTGTCCATCTTCCCTACGCGCACCGCTGTCGGGGCGCCGATTGTGCGGACTTCGCCGATCTTCTGCCATACCTTTCCATCGAGGGATGCCTCGCACGCGACTTGACCCAACCCGAGCGTCATTTTCAACGCGTAAGCTTTGCCCGGCTCAAGCTTGCCCAGTTCCGTTTCAACACCGTTTGTGGCCATGCCAAAGCAACCGCGTTCGGGGCGCAGGTTAAACTTGACCACGCCTGCGGGAAACACCAGGGCCATGCCCGGCCCCCAACTCGCCCCCCGATCTGTGCCAGGATGAATGAGACATTGCGCGGCACAAGCCCCCGCCGGCCACGGACGCTCGGCAAAAGCGAAATGGTTGGCCGGGGCCATGATTTCGCCAACCTTGCCTTCATTTTGAAACGACGTGCGTTCATGGCGTTTGCTTAGCGCCACTTTCCACTCCGGTTCAAGCTTCGTGAAATCGTCGGCAAGCAGCACCTTCATGGGTTGAGCCGCACGGCCAAAATCCTCCGGTGCGGTGAACTCGAGCACGAGCGACACTCCCGGGGGTGGCCAGGGCAGGTCTTGCGGCATCCATTCGAGCCGTTTTTTCCAGGGAAAGCGTTCTTCAGCCTTTCCGATCTTAAAGCGTGTGAACCGGAACGCCCCCGGCTCGGCCTCCAGATTGTTCACCCACGCCGCGTCCAGGTAATTGTGCACCGGTTGTCCGGCCAGTCCCCCCACATCGTAACTTACGCCATCGATTTCCACACGGGCCTCGGGCCGCACCGAGCGGAGGATGGACTCTCCCGTGATCAAGTTGTCGTAGGCAATGGTCGCCGCGTTAGGAGCCAGTCGAATCCGGCGGCGCACCAGGCCGTTATCGAGGGTCACCTCGCGTCCGTTAGCGCTGGGCGTGACCCGCGCCTTGAACGGGGACGGATCGATCAGCCAATCCGTCGTCGCAGCCTGAAGGTTGAAGGCCGCCAAAAGCGGCAGAATCACGCGATGGAATTTCATAAGTTTGGATGCGCAATTCATATTACCCAAGATGGCGACGCAGCACGAGCGTAATGTGCGTCTTTCGGTCTAACGACAGCGCGTATTCATGAAGGGTTTTTCACAGTTTAGGCCGCTGGCGGGTGACAAAGGCCACGGCCATGGCCAGATTAT
>JAKLHY010000096.1 GCA_022709905.1 Verrucomicrobiota bacterium
GTCGGGCCGAACGGCTGGATCTGAGTCGGGTAATCGATGGTCGACCCGATCGCGCCGGGAGCGGTGGTGCCGCCGCCTACGCCGGTGGTGCCGCCGCCGCCGCTGGTCTGATTGAGCGACGTGCCGGTCACGATCGTGATCATGTCCACGACCTGGATCTGCGTTTGGCGGCCGCTCAGCGTGGTGACGGAGGACTCGTTCAAGAGATCGACGCCCTGGCGTTGTTCCAGAGCCCGCACAACGACGCGGAATTGAGGATCGGTCAGAATACCCGTCAACGTGCCGAGAGCGGGCGCGTTAACCACGTTGCGCAGACCGGCCGTGACCACCTGGTCCGAACCAGAGGACGGAATCGTATTTCCAGGGGAAGTGCCCGGGAAATAACCATTGGGATTAGCCTTGGAAGGCTGGCCGGCGTAGGACGGGGCTGTGCCACCGCTGAAGCCGATCGAACCGTTGTCCATGAGAACGTTGCCTAGATACCAGTCAAAGCCGAGCGCGCGGGTGTCGCTCTGGGTCACTTCGACGAATTTGGCTTTAATATTAACTTGCGGAGGCGCGAAGTTCAGGACCTGAACCGCGGTCTCGATCGTATCGAGATCTTCGATGGTCGCCCGAACGATCAGGGAACCTTCGCGATCGTTGAAGAAAATGCTCTTGGGCGGGTTAAGGTCCACACCCATGGTCATGAAGAACTGGCGCACTGCCGATTGGACAATATCCATGCTGACCGTGCGGGTAACTGCATGCACACCGGCGCCGCCCATGCCGCCGCCAGTTGTGCCACCAACGCCGCCAGCGGCACCGGCACCACCGGAATAGGCGCCGCCGCCCATTCCGCCGCCCATCATTCCACCACCCATGCCGCCGCCCATGCCACCACCCATCATGCCGCCACCCATGCCGCCCATCATGCCACCGCCGCCCATGGCTGGAAATACGCGAGGAACCATGCCCCCACTGCTGCTATCGGTGCCGCCCCCCATGCCGCCACCGCCACCGCCAAAACCGCCGCCGCCACCAATGCCGCCTCCACTGGTCCCCGTGCCGCCCCCACCGCTCAGCGTCGGAACCGCTGACATGCCATAAACGCTCTCCAAGCCTTCCATGAAAGTATTGGGATCAACCTTAAACACCCGGGTGTGGAGCTCTTCGGTCTCCTTGACCTTGCGAGAAAAGACGACCGCATATTCTTCGAGGGAATACTTCAGGAGAATCGGTTCAGCCACCTTGCAGATGGCATCCAAGGCATGCAACAACGAGACATCGCGAATACCCGGTGAGATTCGAATCGTTACGTCGCCCACCGGAATTTCCGGTTCAGGAGGCGGCCCGGCTGTCGGGGCGCCCGTGACGGGATCGATGAGACCCTGCTGCAGCACCGGCGGGATCTTGTCCACGGCGCTGTTGATGATGAAATTGATGCCTTTGCCCTCGGGATCGCGCGATCGGGCCTCGGTATCCAAGTACTTGACCACCTCACTGAGAGGCAGGCCGTCGAGTTTCAAATCGTCGAGTTTGATCTTCTCGAGTTTGGCCTGAATTTTCTGACGCCCAGGCCCGGTGTAGATGATATTGGTCTTGGCGAAGGGATTAGCCGGCCCCAATTTGCTGACAGTAGGCGCCCAGGCTTCCTCGACCTTGAGCAAGGCCTTCTTCCCCGCCAAGCCCCGGATGCGGACTTCCTGGGTATAACGCGCTTCCTGGATCAAGTTTAAGTAGTGAAGCGCGGCGGGATTGCTGGGATCGTTTTTAAAAGCCTGCGTCAGCTTGGCCTCGGCCTCATCGAGCTTGCCCATTTCAAAATAGCGTTTTCCATCCTGCACCAGAATCTGATTGTTCACCTGATCAGTCCGGACTTCCTTCGTCTCGGCCATGACTTCCTTGCTGGGGGTCCGGCCGGCATTGTCGGCCATAAATTTGTCAAGATTTTTACGATAGTTCAGGGCCATCTCGCTTGCGGGATTTACCTTCAAGGCGCGCTTGATATCGGAGTCCGCGTCATAAAGGTTCCCCTGTTTTTTGGCGATGTCGGCGCGCTTGACCAAAGACAGAACCAAGCCATCCATGGTCTGCTGCCGCTCCTTGTCGATGCCCGCGGGGCCGATGCTCTGCACCAGCCCCCAGGCTTCTTCGTAGAGTTTTATGGACTGGTTAAGATCGTTTTTCTGGAGGGCTTCATCCGCCTTGGGAAGCACCAAACGCAACTGGATGGTGGCCTCTTGACGGCGAACGGCCTCTTCTTCGGCTTTTTGCGCGGCAGTCGGCTGGGCTTGGACGGCGAGGATCGCCGCCAGGAGCAGAGCGAACGAGATAAGAACTGCTTTGGTCATGGTCGGTATGGATTTGGCAACAGCTATCATAAAATCGAATTAAAGTCCGGCTTTGTTGACAATATTGGTCACCGTCGTGCGTTCACCGGTCGAATGGGCGGACAATACAACCTTGTCCTCAAAAATGGCAACGATATTGTTCGTTTCCCCCGCCAAGATCAGGGTGTCTCCCTTGCGGCGGTCGGTATAGACTTTGTCTTCCGGAGGATAACGAAGGTCAACCGCGTGGCCATCCACACGCCTGAACGGAGATTCCTTGCTCACATTGACCGAAACACCGTTGGTCAACTCCAGTCGTAATTCGGTCGGACTCTCGGGGGCTCCTTTGAGATCCTTTAATGTGAAATAGTCTGTTTTCTCTCCCACCACGGCATAGGCGGCAATCTTGCGTCTGAGACTGGCATTGGTTTCCGCCTCGCGCGTGATTCCGAACTGATACCGTAAATTTGCCGCGCTGCCTACCACACTGTCAAAGCTGAGAATGAAGTGCAGCGGCGTGATACGAAGGATCTGAAGCGCGTGAGGACCTTCTTGGGTTCGCGAGAGGATCTTCTCGATCATCCCATTCGGGCGGCGTTTCCATTTGACCGGATTGAAGACGTTGTGAGGTCCGTCCCAAACCAGGGGAGTTGGATTTTCCAACCGGGCAATTGCCGTCTTGTTGGTCCCGACGTCGGGCATTTCGAAGGACTTTTTGGCGGGAGGCTCCGTTGGGACACTCTCGATGGTCTTGGCTTTTGAGGGAAGCAACGCGGTCACCACTGCCAATGCCAGAAGGACAACGCTCAGCAGGACCTTCTCGTAGTGATTCTTTAGAAACTCCATGGAATGGGTGGGTCTAATTGGCCGGCTGTTCCTCGGCGGGAACCGCCGCCGCCGCGTTGGGATCTGCTGCCGCTGGATCCGCTGTAGGATCCGCCGGAGCGGCAGGCGCCCGAGCCCCTTCCGGCAACGGGCGCAGGGTTTCCATCATGAGGGTGATCTTCAAAGGCTGCTTGTCAACCACCGTACCGGTGGTGGGCTTGGGAGGCGGCGGCGCAACCGCGGCGGGAGGCATCATGCGACCGTAGCGCCCATACCGCGCAGCGAGACCGTAGCGATCAGTCGGAGTCGCGCCACCCGATTCGTCTGTGGCTTCGGTCGCTGCGTTAAAGAGTTCAACCTTGACATTGCGAACCACAAATCCGCGGGATGAATAGGCCAGCCCCTCGAGGATCTTCCGGAGTTCGTCGGTGAGCCCTTTAATAGTCACCTCGTAGGGATAGCGAACGCACCAGTCGTTGGTTTGGAGAGGCCGGTTGCCCAGGTAATCCTTCGGATTGGTGGCGAGCGATTCCTGATCGTCCTTGGTCACCGGCGCGCGCCGCAACATCAATAATTCCGGAATTTGAGCCTTGAATACAATCTCGCTCAGCTCCTTGACGTCGAGCAACTGGCTTTGGAGAACATCCAATCCATTGGTGGCCAACTGCATGAGTTGAGATTGTCGGGTGAAGGAAAAGTTGAAGTTGGTCGGCAAAACGATGCTCGATTTGCGGGCCAAATCATTCAGGTGAGCGACGACATCGATGAGGTTATACTTAAATCGCGCGTTTGTAATCGCGTTGGTCGGGTCCGGGTTATCCTCCAGCGGATAGAAGTGTCCCACTTGTTTGAGCAAGGCTTTGAGGTTCTCCTGGGCTTTTAGCGCCGCCTGGGTGTTCTCTTCCTGAGGGTAGGGATTCTGCCCATAAAGGGTTTCCAGGCGAGCCTTCTGGTCAGCGATAGAAGCGTCCTTGGCCTTTTCGGCCTGCAACCGGCTAAAAACGTAGTAGCTGGCAGCCGCAATTAAAATCAAGGCCACGGCGCCCGACACTACCAGCATCATGTTACGCTTTATCCAGTCCATAACTACAGCTTGACCGACTGGGCCAATTTCAATTTCATCTTAAATGTAAAGGTCGGCTCCGAAGCCTCTTCCGATTTCTTGATCTCGCCCACAAACTGGGTCTCATCGGGGACAAACCAATTCGTCCGCGCCCTTATCTCTGTAAGCAAGGTATGGGCCAACTGGAAGTTGCTGTCCGGAGTTTTTTTCGTCGTCAACGCCCGGCAGGTCATCTCAATCGTGGAAATCTCGTTGGTCGAAGGCCCCTTGGCGGCCCCGGTCGCGCCCTCTTCAGCGGCCGGAGTCATGGACCGATTCAAACCATAGCGGGCGGCTAGCGCGGGATCCGACAGGTAGAATCGACGCGCCCGAGCGGCCGCCGCCCCTTCGCTTTCCTCGCCGGACTCGTTGCTGCTAAGACTGACGGCTTCGCCAAAATTGGGGGCCTCGGGAGCGAATGTCTCGATCCACACCCCGGTGCGAACACCCGGTTCTTCCGTCTTGGCTTCCGCAGCGAGCAAAGCATCCCGAATCTCGGTGAGCAGATGAAGCCAGTAGAAGCGTTCCTCCATGTTCTGGGTGTACTTATCCAGCTGTTGCTTAATGGTCTCGGTCTTCTGAATGGCCGCTTGAAGCTTGGTGTTCTCGGCCTCCAACGGCTGGAGGGCTTGGGACAGCTGATCCTCGACTTGGCCTTTGGCCGCCACCACTTTGCTGTCGTAGAACCAACCCACGGCAAACAAGCCCAGGGCGAGGCTGGCGGCGGTGGCCAGAAAATACGGTCTTTTCTGGTTGATCTGCTGTTTTTTCTGGATGCTTTTCGGCATCAGATTCAGCTCGACGGGACACTGAGCCATGTTGCGCAATCCCAGTCCAACCACCTCTCCAAAACAGTGCGCAACCTTGGCCAACTCCTCCAGGTTCACGGAAGGATCAATCTGCACGTTCTTCAATGGATTGAAGTATTCCACTTCAATGTTGAGTTTCTCAGCGAAGAACTGCGCCGTATAGGGCATGATGGACGCCCCGCCGGCGAGGTAAAGCCGGGTCGGCGCCGCCCCTCCTTGCTGGGACCGATAAAAATTCAGCGTCTGATTGATCTGCAGATGCAGGCGCGTCATCACTTGTCGGGCGACCTTCGAAATCTGAGCCTGACGCGGATTTTCCGGCTCTTCATAGGCGCCGCCAAGACTGACGAAACCTTCCGCAATCTTGAATTTCTCCGCGCTGGCGAAGGGCAGCCGGGCCTCAGCCGAAAAATCCTGGGTGATGGAATTGGCTCCGATATTGATGCTGCGGGTCGAGTATTTGCCCTTTTCGAAAAACAACACGTTGCTGGTCTTGGCTCCGATATCCAACAACATGGTGCACCCGTCCATGTCGCCGTAATTGAAGCGAAAAGCGTTACACAAGGCGGCAGGCGAAACATCGACCAACTGCATCCGCAAACCGGCCGCATCCGCCGAGCTGAACAGATTCTCTACAATGTCCGACTTGATGGCGACCAGCAATACCTCGATCTCTCCCGAGGGGGTGTTGCCGACCACTTGATAATCCCAGACCACTTCTTCCAACGGAAAAGGCACGTTCTGCTGGGCCTCATACTGGATAATCTGCGTGATCTTGGTGTTGTCCACCGGCGGGAGCTTGACGTATTTCGAGAAAACCTGGTAACCCGCGGCGCAGAGATTGACGGTCTTGGCGGAAAATCCACGCTCCGCCATCAACTCTTGAAGGCCCCTTTGCACAACCGCTTGCCGAGTCGAGTCTTGCGAACCCTCCAGCCCCAAAGGCTTCAGGCCAAATTTCTTCAGGCAGAGAGTCCCCGCCTCGGTCAGCGAGAATTCAGCCGCCTTCAAGGTGCCCGCACCCACATCCAAGGCCAAAAATGACTTCGAGCTCAGCATGAACTTCTCTTTCCATTAGCGCCGCCAGAAACCACCACACCACCGACCTCATTAGCGGAGCTGAAACGGGGTGTGGTTACAGAAATTCGGCGACAGGGTCAAACACAAAAAAACTTTTTCTTATATTTTTTCACCGCGCGTCCCTATCCCCCGATGGCAGGCGTGCGCGAAAGTCGTCCGCCGTCATTTCCAAACCTGCCCGCAAGGAGACGACCGGTTGCCACCGCAGCTGTTTCCGGGCTCGCGTAATGTCGGGCCGGCGCTGGCGGGGATCATCCTGGGGCAATGGTTTAAACATGATTCGGCTCTGAGAACGCGTGACTTCGATTATCTCGTTGGCGAAATCCAAAACTTTCATTTCCATCGGATTCCCCACGTTTACGGGATCGGTGATGGGGCTCATCATGAGCCGATACACGCCCTCAATCAAGTCTGAACAATAACAAAAACTTCGCGTCTGTTGTCCGTCCCCGTAAACCGTTAACGGGCGATTCCGCAGGGCCTGGCAAATGAAATTGGGCACGATTCGCCCATCGTTCATGCGCATCCGAGGTCCATAGGTGTTGAAGATCCGAACGATGCGCGTTTCCATGTCGTGTTGCTGATGATACGCCACGACCAGGGCTTCCGCGAATCGTTTTGCCTCATCATAACACCCGCGAGGTCCGACCGGGTTCACATTGCCCCAATAGGTTTCAGGCTGGGGATGCACCAGAGGATCTCCATAGACTTCGGAGGTCGAGGCCAGGAGAAAACGAGCTCCTTTGTGCTTGGCCAATCCCAGAGCCTTGTGTGTTCCCAGGGATCCGACCTTCAAGGTCTGGATAGGCAGCTCCAGATAATCCACGGGACTCGCCGGCGAGGCAAAGTGCCAGACATAATGGACAGGCCCCTCCAGAAACAAAAACTCGGTGACATCCTGCTGAATGAAGCGAAACCGGGGATTGCCCGCGTTCTGGGCCACGTTCTCCACCGTCCCCGTCACGAGGTTGTCCAGCGCAATGACCCGGTGCCCTTTGAGCAGGAGGGAGTCCACCAGATGAGATCCCAGGAATCCCGCCCCCCCCGTGACCACAGAAACCGGACAGGATTTGGTTTTTAAGCGGGGAGACATAGCATGACCCATCCAAAAAGCCTATTTGGCGCCCGTCCCCGAAAACACAGCGGGGATGGTGCGGGCCAGGATCCTGAGGTCCAGCCAGAGTGACCAGTTGTCGATATACTCCAAATCCAGCCGTACCCAGTCCTTGAAGTCGGTCACGTTATTGCGGCCGCTGACTTGCCAAAGACAGGTGATCCCGGGCTTGACGCTCAGGCGGCGCCGATGCGACAGATCATCGAATCGCTGAACTTCATCCACCGGCAACGGCCGTGGACCCACCAAGCTCATCTCGCCCTTGACCACATTGATGAGCTGAGGCAGTTCGTCAATGCTATAGCGGCGCAGCCAGCGGCCAATGGGCGTGATCCGGGGATCGTTGGAGAGTTTGAACACCGGACCGCTCATTTCATTGAGGGACTCGAACTCGTGTTTGCGTTGCTCCGCGTTGTTGACCATCGAACGAAACTTGAGCATAGTGAACGGCCGGCCATTCAGACCGCTACGCTCCTGCCGGAAAAGGACCGGGCCGGGGGAGGTCAGTCGGATCACGATGGTCACGGCCAGGAGCAAAGGACTGGTGACGGCCAGCAGGACCAGCGCCCCAAGAAAATCCAACACCAGTTTGGCCAGCCCTTGCCACGATTCCTCCGGCGTGGATCGAAACACCAGGATGGGGCGGTCGTTGAAATCATCCAGCGATGTTCGGAAAACCTGGGTTTTGAAGAAATCGGCCAAAAGCCAGACTTCCACTCCCTCCAGTTCGCACATTTCGATGGCCCGTTCGATTTGACCGAACAAAGTGTTCTTGGCGTTGAGCACCACCGCATTGGCGGAATGCTCGTGCAGCAAATCCGCCAAACGCTCCACCGGATGCACGTTGAGATCGAGCTCGGATGAAATCACGAATCCCCCGGCAGACCGGCTCTGAAGCTCATGCCGAAAGCGCTGGTTATCCAAGGGTGTTCCCACCAGAATCAAGCGGCGTGAAGCGCGCGCCAAGCCGAGCCGGCGATTGACCCACACCCACAAAAGCTGTTCCTTCGCGAAGACCAGCAGGAAGCTGAAACAACCAAAGAGTATGATCACGGACCGAGCCAACTGCACCCGCAACAGAAACATCACCATGATCACCGCCACAACCGACATCACGCATGTCATCAGAAGCTGCCAGGCTGTCTTACGACGGGAGGCCAGCATCGGACGATTGTAAAAACCTTGCCAGCCCAACAGAAGCGGAGTCATCGGGAAGATGATGAGCAGCACCCAAAAATACGCGTCAAAGGTAAAAATCTCAGGCGTTCCGCCGAAAACCTCCAGCGGCCAGTGCGATCGCACCCAGTGAGCCATCCAGAAGGCAAGGCAGAACAGCGCTGCATCCACAAGCTTCTGCAAGCGAACACGAATTTCTCTCTGCCGACGCAACATATACAACCCACCCCTTCCGACCGTGTCTCAACCAAAGGGCTGTTTCATCCTATCGGGAAAAGGCTGGCTGGCAATTACTAAATTGAACCTTGAGCGATGGAAAACCTGAAGTCATTTTTGAACCCTAACCGCCAAACATGCGGGCCGAACCGGATACCTTTTGAAAATCCGGCACAATCTGGCGCATCAGAAGTTGAACCCGATCGAAGGCTTCTTTCTCCTCACCCGGCAAACAGACCGTAAACAGACTCACATAAGCCCACCGCTGCAGTGTGCCGGTCCACAAAAGCTCCCGGGCCATCCACCACATTCGTTGCCAGTGATCCGCGGTCAGCGCATCATCAGCCACAAACCAGTAGACATAAAGGCCTTTCAACTCGACTGGAGCCCCGTTGGTTTGGCCCATCATCCGTGTCGCCGTCAGCTTCATGACCGGAAGATCGTAGGGCTGCGGACGGGGAATGGGGACCCCCAGGCGGTCCGTCTTCTGAATTTGCCACCCCTGCCCCGTCAGGCAAAACTGAGGCTTGTGGATACTGGTCCGATCGGATCCCATTAACACCACGTTGACCATTACGTGGTTCGTGCGTTCCCCGTCGATGGTCCAGTAGAGCCTCCGGCCAAAAGTGGTATCTTTGGGCAGCGCTTGGATCTCCTCGGTCGTAACCTCCAAGGGCGAAGACTGAAACGGGACCGCGTGAACAGGAAGATCCAGCCGCAATCCGGGTTCCCCGAGTTTCTGCTTGGCTTTAATTCTCCCTGTGAGGAAAGCCCCCGCAAGGATGATCCCCGCGGCGCAGATGAAATGGATCCAGGGGCGACCATTCATGCGACGGAGTCCTCCTTCGGGCCGACAGCCGGTTTCTCCCGCAGCCAAACCCCCAACGCCGCGACACACCCAATCGCAAGCAAGAAGGTAATAAATCCAGCCCCGTCGTGAACCTTGGCTCCGATCTCCTGACCAAAGGCCTCGGCCGCAATGATGACGCTCGTAATGCGCGCCACATTGCCCGCAACCGCCAGAGGCAGGGCGATCGCCACCATCAGCAGTCGCTTCCAAGGAGTTCGAAACACAACAAAACCGTAAATTGTGGTTAGGGCAAGCAACGAAATCAGGCTGCGTATGCCGCTGCATGCCGGCGCCACATCATAGACAAATCGCTGATCGGGGGACATCAGGCGCGAGCCCTCCCGAATGACATCAATGCCCAAACCGTGTTGGCTAATGCCCACTGAGATCGTCGTGACCAGCATTCGCAACGGAAATGTGAGGCTCTCGGCCAGCGATCCGATCGGAATGCAAAACAAGAAAAGCACAAACGGAAAAAACGTCGCTCGCAGCCAAGCCTTGCCCCAGCACAATCCCATCAATCCGTAGATTCCGAGAAAAAACGCCAGGATGGAAATCCTCGGCTGCTGAATCAAATAACCCACCAAATGACAGGCCGTCGCCAACCCCAAAAGCCCGAGAGCGGGTCCCCACACGCCCTTGGGGACCGACATCAACTCGTGACGCTTCCACCCCATGAGAACCAGAACCACGATCGGAATCAGGTTGCCGTGACCGTCATCACTGCCAGGTGCATTGTAGGCGTTATACATCCACCCGAACAATGAAGGCGTGTCCACATAACCAAAGGTGGAATTGCCTAACATTTGGAAGAACAGGCCCCATGCGGCCAGTAAAAGGACAAAAATCCACCGGTAGGGCATGCCCCGCCAGCAAGCCTGCAATTCCTGCATTAAACTGGATTTCACCGTTTGTTGCCTGTCCATCACCGCCGCGCAATATGCAGCATGTGGCCAATCCATGGCAAAAAGAAACCGCAAAAAACCGCCTCATCGACCGAAGGGATCGATCCGATCGCTATGAACCTGGCAGACCCCAATCTTTGAGGCACTCTTTTACACGCCCCAGGACTTCCTCGACAGAAACGTCCCTCAGGCAATGGGGAATCGGATATCGGCAATAATCAAAACAAGGCTTATGAGGACAAGAGCGGCCATCAATCCATTGGGCCCGGGGATGGATCGGTAGAAAGGATTCGGCCAGTTGCGGTCCAAAGAGGGTAAACGTCGGCACGCCCATCAGGGCAGCCAGGTGACCCGGCCCGGAATCGTGTCCGATAAAGAGAACGGCAGACTCCAGAATATCGATCAGTTCGGCGATACTGGAGGGAGTTCTCACGTGCCTCTCTCCCCAGGCCAGCCAAGTGTCCCGCTGAATCGGATCACTGAGAATCGTGATTTCAGCGCCGCGCTCGCGGAGACGGATGATCAGATCGCGCCAGCGCTCAAGGGGCCACACTCGGACCGGAGCGCCTGCGCCTGTATGGACCACGATTCGGCCCCCGGATCGGAGAGCGGGCATCGGCATCTCCTGACGAGAGGGCAGTTCAAGCCCCAGCTCCGCCCCCACCCTTTTCCACAAGTCATAGCGATGCACGTGCGGAGGCGGGCGCGAGAGCCTGCGACTCAGAAAAAAGCCGCTGCCAACACGGGGAAAGCCGATGCGCTCTTGGGCACCGGACAGCCAAAGCACGAAATGATCGCGTGGATCCCAGCGAGCGGAAACGGAGCAATCGAACTCCTGCCGGCGCAAGTTCCTCATCAAACACCCCAACTCCGCCCATGGCCACTTGTGCAACCGGTATTTGCCGAGAAAGACGGTCCAGGGAGCCTCGAAGGGAATCACGCGGACCTCAGGCCAAAAACGACGCTGGAATTCGCAGGCCATCGGTTGGGCGACCAGCGTGACCTCATACCGTCGGGTCGCCTGTCGAAGAAAGGGGGAGGCCATCGCCAAATCCCCCACTCGCCACAGTTCCAACACCAACAACTTGGGTTTGCTCATGGGGCGATTGCTGCGGCTCCAACAGCTTCCTCCAACACTAAGGCTTCGGAATCACCAGGATTTGCCCGACCCGCAATTGCCGGGGCTGGACTCTGGGGTTGGCCGACTGCAATGCCGCCAGGCTGATTTGGTAACGCCGGGCGATCTGGGCCATGGTTTCGTTCCGCCGGACGACATGCGTTCGGGTGGATGGGGCTGAAGCCTGTCGCGCCGAACTCTGGGACGGGCTCGGCGAACGAATCGTCTGTGCGTTGGTCATCATAACGCCTGCGGGGGACGCCGGCTGAACATTCGTGTAGGTCGCCGGCGCCAACGGCTGTGCAGCCGCTGAAACGGCCGCAAACTGCAACGCATTGGTGGCCTCCGCCAGACGGCGATTGACAAAATCCAACTGCTGCTGCAAACGCAGGTTTTCCTCCTTCAACCGGTCCAGGCTGCGTTGCATGGCCGGTGTCACAGGTCCCAAGGGCACCTTCCGCGCCAGCTCCTGGGTGCAAGCGGTAATGTGCCCGCGAATAATGTCGGCTTTCTCGCTGTTCGGACGCAAAACCAGATAACGTTCAAAATGATAGATCGCCGCGGCGAAGTTGGTGACCCGCTGGGCGTAAAGAAAGCCCAACTCAAAGTGCGCCGACGCCGATCTCGGGTTCGTTTCCAAGGCCTTCTCAAAAGCCTCAACCGCCCCCGGGTAGTCCAGGCTGATTACCCGGTTTTTTCCCGTTAAATAATGTGGATCCCGCTCTTCTTCCAGCGGATTGTTCGATACCAAACCACAGCCTGACCCGCCCCAGACCAGGGCAAGCAGCACCAGTATGTGCATCGCGGCTGAAACCTGTCGCATGAACCCACCCTAAACAAACTCATCGCCGAGTGCAATCCAGTGTTTTGCCTCAAGGACAGTCTCCTGCGAGATAACAATTTGACTTGGTTTTTTGTCAACCGTACACTGACCGCAGCATGTGGACCGCTGAAAGCCGAACGTTGCCGCCCACCCAGCCAAACGCCTCACCCCGGGGAGATCTGGCTGCCTGGGGTACTATTGTCCAAACGGTGCAACCGTTCCTGAACGACGTGGCTCTCCAGGTGACCGATCAGGTTCAGGCTTTCGATCCTGAAATTGCCGTCTACGCCCAATACGCCCTGACCAACCAAGGCAAACAGCTTCGACCTGCCTTGGTCGCCCTCTCGGCCGGTTCGGTGGGCAACGTCAATCCAGACCATGTCAACGCCGCCGCTATTGTCGAAATGGTCCACCTGGCCACCTTGGTCCACGACGACATCATGGACGCGGCCGAGATTCGCCGCGGCCGTCCCACGGTCGCCGCCAACTGGGGCAACGAAATCTCCGTCCTGCTTGGGGACTGCCTGTTCGCCCAGTCTCTCCTCCTCGCGGCCAGCTTCCCAACAACCGAGGTCTGTCGAATGGTCGCCAGTTCGACCAAAGAGGTTTGCACCGGCGAGATCCTGCAAACCAAGAACTGCTACCGATTCGATCTCGCGCGTGCGGAATACCTCCGCATCTTGAAGATGAAAACCGGCGTCCTCTTCGCCCTCGCCTGCGACCTGGGCGGATTGCTCGCAAGCGGAACCCCCATGCAACGGGCCAGTCTGCGCGAATATGGCTTGGCTTTGGGCACGGCATACCAGATCTACGACGACTGCCTTGACCTCTACGCCACCGAAAAGGCCACTGGCAAATCACTCGGCACCGATTTGGCCAACGGTAAATTGACGCTTCCCCTCATCGTCTTGCTCGAACGCGCCTCGGAAACCGATCGGGAACGGTTCCGATCGCTCTTCCAATCCTTTGAACGCAATGCGCTTCCTGAGGTCTTAACTCTGTTGGAAAAATACAGTGCCTTGGCGGAATCCCAACGTGTGGTTAACAACCATTGCGAGGAGGCGCGGCGCCTCTTGGTGTCTCTGCCTGCCAACGACAGTCGCGAGGCGTTGAAGAAGCTGACTGTTTTTCTAGCGCAACAAACCAGAAGTCTGGGGGTTGTTCATTAATGTGTGAACGCCATGACATTGGATGCGGTGACGTCTGAGTTGCCCGACACGTTAATCCCACCTGCCGGTGAGGTGCAGGAGTTGGACTTGGTTCAAAAAGCCAAAGAAGGTGATCTTCTCGCTTTCGACCAACTCGTGCGCCGTTATCAGGAACGGGTGTACTCCACCATCTACCACATGACCTCCAATCATGAGGACGCCAATGATTTGGTCCAGGAGACCTTTATCAAGGCTTTCCAAGCCATACGCAGTTTCAAGGGAGATTCAAGCTTCTTCACCTGGATCTATCGGATTGCCGTCAATAAAACCATCAATTTTCTTAAAAAAAGAAAGAACCGTAATCACCTTAGCCTAAATGATTTGGATGCAAGCACAGAGAATGATCCCGATCTGGTCGCGCTCATTTCTCACAAGACCCCCCGACGCGAAGTCAACTTGGCCGAACTTCAGGAGAGATTGAACACGGCCATGCAGAAGCTGTCGGAAGTTCATAGGTTGGTGGTGACCTTGCACGACATTCAAGGTTTGCCCCACGAGGAAATCGGCCGGATCATGGACTGCAACGTTGGCACAGTTCGTTCCCGGCTGTTTTACGCTCGTCAGCAGCTGCAGGCTTACTTAACCGACTATCTCAAGTAGTACACCATGAATCCGGAACAGGATCAATTTGAGAAGCTTCAGAAGCTTCTGACACTAAAACGAGGCGAACAGCCGCCTCCGGGTTATTTTGACGATCTGCCCAACCGCATTTTGCTGCGCGTTTTCCCTATTCAACGCCGGGAGCTGCTTCCGTGGTGGCAACGCCTGATGGGCGTCTTCGATCCCCGACCGGTAGTCTTGGGTGCTTTTGGAACTGCGGTGTGCGGTTTAATGATGATTGGTTTTAGCCTTAACGAATGGCGTCTGAGCCAGGCTCCCGCCGAATGGGCCTCAGATTCCTACCTGTTGTACAATTGCGTCAATCCCACGGTTCCCCTTCAGGCGGGAATCGGCATTTCTCCCCGCCTTCGAGGCATTGCCATTGCCAATTCCAGCACCACTCCTTTGGTCACGGAATACCCAAACAATCCATGGCTCGAAGGCCAGGCATTCCGTGCCCAGCGCGTCAGCTTCGTCATTCCATTCCACTGACGGTCCCGGCATCGCAGCGTCGCACCACACCGGAATTCCCGTCAATAAGCAGCCATTCACCATCACAAACCTGACGGGTAATTCCTGGGATGGCGGCCACCGCCGGCAAATGATACTCGCGGGCCACGACAGCGCCGTGTGAAAGCTGTCCCCCAACCTCCAGGACCAGTCCCCCTAAACGGCCGAAAACCGGAGTCCAAGCAGGATCAGCCCCCCGGGTCACCAGGATGTCCTCCGGCTGCAATCGCTCGAACTGGCCGGGATTCAGAATCACCCGTGCCATGCCTTTGGCGCGGCCCGGACTGATCGGCTGTCCGCGCCAATCGTCCCTGGCAGATTCGCCCTCCTCGAGCCAAGGCGTGTTGCCCTGAAGAAACAATGGGTAATGATCCGTCTCATCCCAGGCCTGCTCTTTTTGGAGCCGATGGAACTCCTCCCGCCGTTGGTCTACAAGACCGCAGTCGGGCCGGATATTTTCTCCTGAACCCATAAGTTCGCTCCAGGTCAGAAAAAAGACATCCTGATCTGTCCCCAGCCAACCGCGCCCAGATAATTCCATTCCCGCTTCGATCGCCAAACGCCGCTGAAAAGCCAGGGTTTGCTGCCAATAAAACCTTTGATCCTCCCGAAGCGGCAAGTAGTGACGCGTCTGCTGAGCCAGCCACGCAACCATCCTTCGCCGCCACCCACCCCCGGGCACGCCTGAGAAAACCCGCGTCAATTCAGCCTCGGCGTCTTCAGAATCTTCCCCAAACGACCGCCCCCGCCGATTGCTGAAACCGTGTTGCTGGATGGCCTTTGCCAAAGATGGACTCTCGGCAAAAGTCGGATCATAGATGTCCAAACAAAAGGACCGATGCCCGTAATGCCTCAAAAAAACCTCCCAATCGGCCGCTGTATCGCAACGGGCCAAAGCCTGGTTGAGTTCCAGCGACTTGTTCGACAGCCCCGTCACGAGCCGAGCAGCCAATAAAGTCCCTCTTTCGCCTCCCATCCACCGGTTCAAAAGCCGTCGCAATAGACTATACCAGAGATCAGCATGCATCAGACTCCAACGGTGGATCCGAAGCAGTCCGGCATTCAGTTCCTGTGCTTCCCTCATCAAGGCGATGCATTTCTTCAACCGATCGGCGCCGGATTGAAATGCCCAGCGCCGTTCCAACAAAGCCATTATCCTTTCGTGCTCAGACAGATAACTCCGCCACGCCCGATGGTTATGGAACGGCGACCATTGCTCAGGCTCCCATAAAAAGTGCTTCAATAAATGAAAAAGCCAACGCAGATCAGCCCAACCCGTTGGATACGGCGCCAACCGTCGCCGTTGTGTGTCTCCTCCAGGAAAATACCTCCGGGCATCCTCCGGCAACAGCGCGTCTGGAAAAGGTTTGTACAGGATCTCGAATACACGGGCATCGACAAAAGGATGCCCCCGATAAAGCTTGGTCACAGGCCACGAACCCGGCCATTGATATCCCAGGAATTTTAACGGCTCCCGAAACGCCAGAGGTTCGAGCAGCGCCTGAATCAAGGTCCAACCTAACGGCGACAACGGATGCGGGAATCGTTCATTTAAGAATCCGCTGGCCCACAAGCCGTTATCTCCCGGAATGACTTCGGTAAAAAAACTTGACACTCGGCCTGTTACGGGCCGGCTTTGCAGCGCGTGCAGCCTCCCCTCAGCCAAGCACCACTCGACATCCTGGGGTCCCTGAAACAACTCCTCCAGCCCCATAAGAAGACGGCCAATTTCCAGCACCTTGGATTTCTCCAGGAGCCAACGGTCCGAGGGGCCAGACACCTGTTGCGTCCGGCGATCCACCACAAATCGCTGCACAGGCATTATCCCGCCCACAACGGCCTCACCCAAACCCGTCGCTGCCTCGATGACCAGATTATCGGCGCCCGTGACAGGGTCTACCGTAAAACCTACGCCCGCCAGATCAGCTTCGATCATCCTTTGAACAACAACTCCCATGGCCAGTTCCGCTTCTGCCTGCCGGCAGTTGCGACGGTAGCTCAAGGCCGCCTCCGACCAAAGGGACGCCCAGCAAGCCACAATCGCTCCCAGCAACTCCTCCTCTCCCGCCACCCGAAGCCGCGTTAATTGCTGCCCGGCAAAGGATGTTGTCCCACCATCTTCTCCCACCGCCGATGACCGCACCGCCACTCGACCGGCTCCAGCCTGATGATAGGCCTCCACGATTGCCTGGCGCAAATCGTGGGGATGCACTCCTTCCAACAGACGCCGGCGCGCCTCATCAGGCTCCTGCTGGGCGGAAATCCCATTGACCGCGATAAAATGCCGGTAGGCCTCGGCCGTCACACAAAAACCTGGTGGCACCGGAAAACCGGCGTGCTCCAGGATCGCCAACCGGCGTGCTTTGCCGCCCAAAAAGCCCTCATCCCAGGCAATGCCAACCTCTCCCAATCCAACGATCCACGGCCGCGCGGTATTCATGATGTCAATCCTTTGAGGGTCAAAATCCCTAAACAGTTCAAAAGGATCTTGACTGACATGGTTTTAAATTCACTCTAGACAGAGTGATTTCCTGGCTGAATCAGTGGGACGTCCGCGCCCTCGCCGGATTGGATGTATGGGAATTTTCGGCGCGCAGCCTTCTGCATCCTTACGGGCGGTTCTTTCTTCGGCGGATGGTGCTTCAACATCCCTGGCGCGCCTGGAAAGGTTTCCGAGTCTATGCCCAGACGGTCCGACCGGCGCGCCAGCCTGCTCTGGCGCCGGTCCTCGTCAAGAACGAGGATGACTTCTGCGAACGCGCTGCGACAGGCCCCTGGCTTCTGGCGCTCGGTTTCTGCGAAAAGCCAACCGATCCCCCCTGCCCCGCCGGACGTTTTAACCATGACTGTCTCTGGTTGCGGCAGGATTTCCAGGCAGCGCACTCGACCCCCTTGCCCTGCCAACACTGTCGATTCCGTGAACTCGCCCAACACGCGCTCTCGGCGGGCGCTTCCTTGCATCTGATGACATCCGCGCATGATATTGCCCGGGATATCCTCCTGCCCGGGCTGCGCCATCCCCCCTGGAAATGCCTGCTGTTGTGCGTCTGCCCGTTCTCAGTCCCTCCCATTTCTCTGGCCATGACCCTCTGCCAATTGCCCGGCCTGGTGTTGGACTACAACGCCGGAGATTGTCAGAATTATCATGCCTGGCTTCAAGCCGATAACGGAGTCAAACCCGAACGCACCTTTCTCACCCCCGCCGCCCACCAGCGCATGATCGCATGGATGAACTCCATCGCGGCTATTCGGAAAGCCCGCGGCATACCCCAATCTGTATGCTATCACCTTCATGACCACTTCTTCCATCCCACTCCCTCGGGGAATTCACCCCCAAGTTCTCCATCATGAATGCGCATAATGATCTCTTGGTATTGGGGCTCCCAACGAGGTGGGGTTCGCTCACCGTCGATTGTCGATTCTGATCCGCCAAATCGGCTGACTCTTCAAGCCAACACACCCGTTCAAAATCGACTGCATTCTGCTATTTAAAAAAAACCCCGGCCTTTCGACCGGGGAATGGATAAAATTACCTTGTTTCGAGTTTCTATTTCTTAATGCTTCCGGGTGCGGACCAATCCCAGGCCACCCAACACACTCGATAGCAGGAGCAGAGTCGATCCGCCATCAGGCGTGTTGACGACGTCCCTTGCGCCAAAAGTCAGATTGTCGATTTCAAATCCGGCTGGTTCACTTCCAGTGATATAAAAGGAAATCCCAGAAATGATATTGGCTCCGGCAGAATCCGCCAAACCATAGAACTCAAAGCCTGTCATCGTGTTAATAATGGAACCGAGACTGTTTCCATTGCTATCAAAGGCCTCGATCGTTGTTCCACCGATTGCGTCGAAATACCCCGCTTTCAAACCGACAGCGGCAACGGGTTCCGAAAACAAAACAGCAATCGGTCCGTTGAACGTAGGTTCACCGCTAAGCACGGGGCTTGTAGCACCGGGAGCACCGTCATTCACCGTCACGGCATTGCCTCCGTTCAAAGCCAGCGGACCATCAGGAGTTGTGTCACCTAAGGTTTTTACGCTGCCACCCGTGATCGTTTGCCCGACAAATGACCCCGCGAAACTGACTGTCACATCACCCAACATTCCTGCGCTTAATGTTATGGATGGATTGACGGTTCCGAGAGCCCACTCGTCAAACTCAATGGTCGTTGCCGCAGGCGTAAACGAGCCGGGGCCCAGATCGACAAGTGTGGCATTCGCATTAAACGCCGCCACTCCCCCCAGGGCGATCGCAGCAACATAACAGGTAATTAATTTTGGTTTCATAGGTTGGTTAAGGGTTATTCCTTTCCGTAACACCAAACTCCTTAGCATTTTGCATACCACAGCTTTAGAAAGAGAATTGTGACTTCAAGAGAAACTATCATTATTAACTCAAGGATAAATATTTACCAATTATAAAATCCAACCTCTGTTCATATTCCCCGACAAATACGACGTGTAAGCCTTTCCTGACACTTTTCTCAGCTCGGTCGAACACTATTTTCGTAAGATATTCATAAATAAGGTCTTGTTATTAATGAAATTGGCTGTCGCCAAACTTTACACTTTAAATGGGTGTCGATTCAAACCCCCGAAGGATTTGGTTCTTCCATCATGCCGTTGGGAGTATGGACATTTCTGGCAACGGTCTTATACTATTGCGCAGAGCAGGTTTTATTCGTCATCAGACAACCGTGTGATCCGAGCTCTATGCCTGAAGAACGGCATCAATCTCAACCTCCTGAGGGATAATGAAGACTCTACTCTCGCATCGATGGCCGTGCCGATCGCTTGTCGGGGCATTGATCGCTGCTTTTCCCCTGCTGATCTCGGCCGCCACCCTTACGAATCGCTACAGTTTTTTGACGGACGCGCGAGATAGCATCGGAGGAAAAAATGGCCAATTAGTCAATGGCCCGATCATCAGCGACGGCCAACTCCTGCTCGACGGGATGAGCGGGCAGTATGTCAATTTGCCTAACAACCTGATCGCCGGCATGACGGCCATCACGATCGAGGCCTGGATAACGCCAAGCTACAATGCCAATTGGACCCGGATCTGGGATTTTGGCAACAGCAACGCTGGCGAGGACAAAAGCGATTACGGGACAAAGCACTTTATGTGCTATATCCTTCCCAACCTCGAGGCCACCATCTACGCAGGGGGAAGCGACAGCTGGATTCGGAGTTCGCCGGCCTTCACCTTGCCCGATGACCAGGAAGCGCACATCGTCTGGACCTCCGATGCCGCCACGCGCAAAGCCCGGCTTTATGTGAACGGCAACCTGGTGGGGAAAAACGATGCCGCGCAGAATTCTCCCGCCGCCCTGGGCTCCACCTTCAACAACTGGCTTGGCCGCTCCCAGTTCAGCGCCGATCCTTACTTCACTGGCGCCTTCAACGAGTTCAGGATTTGGAACGGCGCCCTGAATCCGCTCGAGGTCAACGCCAGCACCGTCGCGGGCCCCGACAATGTCACCACCGATCCGGGAGCCATCACCCGTATCGTTCTTCAAGTCGCCTTCCAAATGGTCAAGGGAAATTCCCAGCAAGCGGTGGTCTTGGCCTCGGCCGCCAACCTCCCCAGGCCCGTCAACATCGCCGATATCAACGGCATCGTTTACCAATCGGGTGATACCAACATCCTGACGATCAACGCCACAGGCCAAATCCGAGCCGTTTCGGCGGGCTCCACCTTCCTCACCGCAGGATTCCAGGGCCAGTCCGACACCCAAACCGTCACCGTCATCGAACAACCCGCCCGTCTGACGCATCGCTACAGTTTCACGGCCAACGCAAATGATTCGGTGGGTCAGGCCCATGGGGAACTGCTCGGGGGTGCCATCATTGAGAACGGCCGTGTCCTGCTCGATTCCTCTCTCGAAAGCCATGTCCAGCTGCCTGCTGGAATCCTCACCAGCTACCAGGCCCTGACGATCGAATGCTGGGCCACATTCGGAACTTTGGACACCTGGAGCCGACTTTGGTGCTTTGGGGATCAGAACGATGCCGGCCAAGGCCGTTATTATGTGGAACTCTGTCCTCATGGGGGTTCCGCGGATACTTACATCTGACATTTTGGCGATAAATTTGGCGATGAAAAGTCATACATAGCCTAACTCTTCTGCTCTGAGTTGAACCTCTAT
>JAKLHY010000097.1 GCA_022709905.1 Verrucomicrobiota bacterium
GGCGGCGCTTCAGGGGGATGGCCAGGCACGCTATCAGCAGGCCGCCGATTTGGCCGTGATTACGGGCGTGGCCCCGGTTAAGCGCAGCAGCGGCAACAGCCAGATGGTTCTGCGGCGAATCGCTTTCAGCCAGTTTCCCCATCAGACCTTTATTGAGTATGCCAAACAATCCGCGTTGTACAGCCCATGGGCCAAGGCCTTCCTGGATTACAAGCTCGCTCAGGGATGGAGATACTGGCGCGCCATCCGGGCGTTGGCGTATAAGTGGATCCGCATCTTGGTGGCGGTCCTGCGCTCAGGCATAGCCTATGATGAGGCCAGATACCTCAAGGGACTCCTGAAAAAGAACTGTCCTTATTTGAAAACCGATCTTTCGCCCACGGAAGCTTGATCAAATTACCCCATTTAATTGCATGAATAAAAAAACTTCCAGTTTCTGTTTGATTTCGATCCTCAGAAGTCTTCGGGCGGAGGCTCTTTTGCCCGGGGCCAGCCTTGGCTTGGACCTTACAGCCCCCATCGGGGATGCTCGGCCCAAGCCGCCTTGGCCCCAGCCAAAATCCCTCGCCGCAGCACCCCTTGTAATTTTCAAACAGGCTCTTAGGCTGCTCCTCCATGTAACCGGACTGGGTGCTATTCGGTCTCAGAAGGTATCCGTGAGGATATCTATGAAACTGACTTGCCTTCACCTTCGCCTCTGCGTCCTGGCTCTCGGATGCGGACTCGCGGCTGCTCTCCTGGCCCAGGCCCCGAATCCACCAGCCCCGGCTGAAGATGGCCGTCCCCCCGCGGATGGGGGAGAGCGTCCGCCCTGGGGTGGACCGGATTCAGGCGGACCTCCGCCATTCGGGAGGGGTGGTTTTGGCCCCGGCGGTCCAGGCATGCAACAGGAAACCAAACTGCTTAAGCAGTTTGATAAAGACGGCAACGGCTGGCTCAACAGCGAGGAGCGAAAAGCCGCGCGCGAGTTTAAGAAGGAACGGGTCGCGCGGGATGGCCGGGGATTTGGCCCTCGGCCCTTTGGTGGCAGGGAAAACGGCGAACCCGCCCAACCCGGCCGGAAGTTGACGCCCGCCGACGTGAAGTCTCTTCCCAACGCTCCAATCTATGGCTCCAATGTCCTGCGCACGTTCTTCCTCGAGTTCGAAAACGCCGACTGGGAAAAGGAACTCGCGGATTTCAACGACACGGATGTTGAGGTGCCGGCGAAGCTGATGGTGGATGGAATGACCTTTCCGGATGTCGGCGTGCATTTTCGCGGCATGACCTCGTTCATGATGGTTCCCGAGGGACGCAAGCGGTCCTTGAATGTGTCGCTTGATTTCATTCATAAAGGCCTGGATCTCGGAGGCTATCGCACGTTCAACCTGTTGAACGCGAGTGAAGATCCCAGCTTTCTGCATTCGGTGTTGTTTTTCCGGGTTGCCCGGGAATACATCCCGGCTCCCCAAGCGAATTTCGTGCGGGTGGTCATTAATGGCGAGTGCTGGGGGATTTATCCCAACGTGCAACAGGTCAACAAAGATTTTGTCAAAGACTGGTTTAACACAACGAAAGGGGCTCGATGGAAGGTTCCCGGCAGCCCGAATGGCCGGGGAGGACTTAGTTATCTTGGCGAGGATGTCGCGGCCTACAAACGGATTTATACCATCAAATCCAAGGATGAACCCCAGGCGTGGGGCGCCTTGATCCGCCTCTGCAAGGTCCTCAACCAAACGCCGGCGGAGAAACTGGAAGAAGCCCTGGCTCCCATGCTGGACATCGAGGGCACCCTCAAATTCCTGGCCCTCGATAATGCCTTTGCCAACGGCGATGGCTTCTGGAGCCGCGCCAGCGACTACTACCTTTACCAGGATGAAAAAGGAAAGTTCCACTGCATCCCCAATGATGTGAATGAAACGTTCAGCACCGGGGGAGGGCCGGGTGGGTCGGGTGGGCCAGGAGGTCCGGGAGGCCGGGGCGGGCCAGGGGGACCGGGGGGCTTTGGCCCCGGGATGTTCATCGCAGCTCCCATCCTTGAACAGGCCGATAAAAATCGAGACGGGAAGCTTGCCCGCGAGGAATTTGCAGGACTGGCCGGGACTTGGTTTGACAAGCTGGATCCGGATTCCACGGGGAAGTTAACGCAGGAACAATTCGTCGCGAAAGTGGGCGATCTATTGCCACCCCCGCAAGGCTTTGGCCCTCCCGGTGGCGGAATGCCTGGCAATCCACCCCAGGACGCGGGTTTTGGCGGCGGACGCGCTGGCCAACGTGGCGGTTTCGGCCCCGCAACCTTTATTGGCCCAGGGCTGTTTACGGTGTCCGATGTTGACAAGGATGGTTCGCTGACACGAACCGAGCTGAAAGAGACTTTCGTCAAGTGGTTCGGCGAATGGGATCCCGACAACAGCGGCACGATCAACGAAGAAAAACTTCGGGCCGGTTTGAATGCCGCCTTGCCGCGCCCGAACTTCGGAGGTCCGGGCGGGGGTCGGGGCGGCTTCGGCGGACGCGGGCGTGGAGGTCCGCCTGGTTTTGGGGCCAACACCGATCTGGATCCTTTAATTGCGGCCAACGATGAGAACAAGCCTTTGATTTCAAAGCTCCTCGCGGTGCCGGTCTTGCGCGCGCGATACCTTGGCTATATACGCGAGATCGCCGAAAAATGGATGGACTGGAACGTGATGGGACCGATCGCAGAGCAATACCATGCGCTGATTGCCGACGACGTGAAAGCGGACACCCGAAAGCTTTATTCCACCGAGGCTTTCTCGAGCAGTTTGGCGGGAGGAACTCAGGCTGAAGCTGGAGCCGCAGAACCGCAGGCGTCTACTCTCAAAAGCTTCTTGGAAAAACGACGCGCTTATTTATTGAATCGCCCCGAGGTGAAGCAAGCCGCCAAGTAAGAATACGTCAAAAACACGCTATAGCTTGTTTTTTGACCAGGCCAAACCTCTCGGACGCTATTTGCTTCGGATGCAGTACAGGGAGTCTACCCCGCGCAAAACCAACGCATTCCGCGCGACGGCCGGTGATGCCCAGAAGGTGTCCTCGAGCTTCGAGGTGCCGAGGATCTCGAATCTGGGTCCAGCTTTGAGAACCGCCGCGCTTCCGGATTCATCGAGGAAAAGCACCTGGCCGCCAATCACGATGGGGGACGCGACCGCGCAGCGGAATCCAGGGAGCCGTTGCCTGAAATGTTCCTGTCCGCTTGCGGTATCGTGGCAGCGCACGGTCGCATCGGTGACGATGTAAAGGCAGTTCCCTGCGACTACCGGCGAGGCCATCCCTGGAGCCGCGCCCGATCGGGACCAGGCTTCGCCCCGAAACGTTTGTTCCCCTTGCTCGACGGATTGATTGCCCTCTGCCCCAAGATTCAGGGCGTAGAGTTTGGCTGTCTTCAGGGCGCTTCTGAATCCGAAGTAGAGATGGTTTTGGTCGGCTGTTGGCGAGGAAGGACCGGCCATTTCGATGCCGGCTCCGTGCCACAGCTCGCGGCCGGTCAGCGGATCATGACTGCTGATCCGCTTTTGCCCGCAAACGATCAGTTCGCCTCGTTCCTTGTTTTCCCATACCAGAGGGGTTGTCCATGCGGTGCCCTTGAGTTCGCGATGAATCCGCCATTTCTCGCCTCCATCCTGGGCGTTCCAACAGGCCAGGAATGCCTGTTCCTCGTTGAAACACTGGATATAGAGCAAGCCGTTGTGAATTCTCAGCGAACTCCCGCTGCCCAGGTTCTCCTGATGGCGAAAGACACCGAGGTCACGTTGCCAGATTAAACGTCCCTCAGGGTCCAGGGCCGCCACAGTTCCCGCGGCGCCAAACCAGGCGTAAATGCCACGGGCGTCCGCCGCCGGCGTTTCCGAGGCATAGGTATTTGAAGGATGGATTGGATACCGGGGTTTTCCCGAGGCCACCGTGAAAACCCACTTTACATGGCCTGTGGGCAGGTCAATTGCCATGACCTTCCATTCGATCATCACGTCCGGAGCGGGCGCCTTGCCGCCAGACACCGTGTGTGGATCCGTGGTTCCACTGGAATAATCCTTCGGGCGCGAAGGATGATCACTGACAGCTGTTGTGAGATAGATGCGGTCGCCCACGATAATGGGTTGGGACCATCCCGCGCCGGGGATCGGGATCTTCCAGGCGAGGTTACGATTAGCTGACCATTCAGCCGGGATCTGGCCATGGGCGCTGACACCATTCCCGTCAGGGCCTCGAAACTGCGGCCAGTCGCTGGCGGCCCCATTCGCAGCCAGGGCGAGCACAACCGCGGTCAGTATTACTGTCCAACATGCCCAACAGGACAAGATCTGTCCCCGGAGGACCGCACATCGCCTCGATGGCACGGCGTGGAATTGCGCGACAGGAGGACAAATGGCGGTCGCGGAGTTCATTATCAGATCCTTGGCCTGTCAGAGCGATTGTGTAACAAGTTTGTCCCATGGCTCGTGCCAAGCGATGGGCTTCAAGCGCGCATTGGCTTCATCGTCGCCGACAAAGCGTTCCCCGGCTGGATCCCATTTCAACGGGCGCCCCAGCGCAATAGTGATCAGACTCAGGTGGGCCAGTGAATTATTGCGGTGGCCTGCCTCGCAATCGTAAAGCACCGGTGCGCGGGACTTCACACCGTCGAGAAAATCTCTTTTCTCGCTGATCTTGTAGGCCAGATGAGTGTCATTCGGTCCCGGCTTCCAGTTCAAGATCGATTCGGGCTCGACTTCAATGTCATCCGGATAATTAACCTGGATCCATCCTTCGGTGCCTTCCCAGCGGATTGCGGGGCTGCCGGTCTTGCATCGCAACCTCACGCCGTTCGCGTAGGTAAACGTCACATCGAAATCCAAAACGACATCCCAGAGATTACCCTTGGGCGGAAATTTGCCCGTGCCCTCAACGATCACCGGCCCCGTGTGATCAAGGTCTGCGGCCCAGAGCGCGATATCATTGAGATGCGCGCCCCAATTGGCCAGCATGCCATCGGCATAATCACTCACGCAGATCCAGCCGGGCCGCCCCTTTAAATCGTGGGGCGGATGCACTCGCTGGACTGTATAAGGCCGGCGCACGGCAGGACCTTGCCACATCTCGTAATCCAGTTCCTTGGGCGTGGGCATGTCGGGTTGGGCTTCGAGCGTTGGATCCTTGGGCGTTGTGGTGATCATTTGCCGCAGGGCCCCGATCCTGCCGTTGCGGACCAGTTGCGCGGCGCGATGCATGATCCGGCTCGATCGAAACTCGCTGTCCGTGCGGAACACGCGACGGCTTTTCGTGACCCAATTACTCAGCAACCGGCCCTCGGCAATGGATCGGGTGAGGGGTTTCTCGCAGGCGATATCTTTGCCCTGGCGCAACGCCGTGATGGCCATCGGCACATGCCAGTGATCTGGTGTCGAGATCATCACGGCGTCGATTTCTTTACGGGCGAGTAACTCGCGCCAGTCTGAAAATTGCGCGCAGCCCTTAAACGCACCCGATGGCTGGGCCTTGGCGTAACTTTCCTCGATGATTTTTCGGGCGTGCTCCATGCGCCACGAGTCCACATCGCATACAGCCACGCACTGCGCGTCGGGTTCCCGCAGGAAGCCGTGAATGTTCGAGTACACGCACTGGCGGCCAGTGCCGATGAAGCCCACCGTGATGCGGCTGCCGGGCGCCACCGCGCCATTCCCCCCCAAGGCGGATGCGGGCACGATCGTGGGGACGGGAAACGCCGTTGTGACAGCAACGGCTGCCGTGCGCTGGAGAAAGATCCGACGAGAGAGGTTTTCTGTGTTCATAACCTTTTGTCTACAGTCAATGCCTTGGTTTTGCCTTTCGACATCGTGTCGCTCGTGTCGCTTCGTCACAAGAATTCTTGGTCACATGGAACCTTGAAAAAAGTCATTGAAATCAATTTGCCATGACAACCGCTCGGCTTGATCGAACTGGACGTGAACACGGAGGATGTGTTCGTCGGCCATTCGCAGGCTATAGCCTGGGTGATCGTGGTGAAGCACATGATTGCCCTGTCGCCAGGGACGGGCTTCCGGGACATAGACCGCCAGGTTATGCGCGCTGCCCATCGGCCCAAGCGACACACCCGATAATCTCCTGGTTTCCTGGTCCCAAGTCACGTGCTCCAGTTCGTGAACCCCTTGAAGAACATGACGATCCGTGCCGATGACTTGAGGAACACCCCGTTTTTCACGCAGCGCCAGAAGGGTGACGCTTGCAGGGAGCACTGTCAGCCGCATCTCGCGGGTGACCTCGCCATGAAAACCTTCGTTCCAGAAGTCGTAGGCCACCCAAGTCTTTCGCGGATCCAGCCGGAGACGATCCAACGGCAAGCGATGGGTGACGAGGTCGGTTTCGCTTGGATTGAAGACTCCAATCACTGTCCACTCGCCAAATGGGCGGCGAATCGGAAGGGCAAACACCGTGGGCTGATCCGTATCGAACAGGTCTACTGGCCGGGCGGCTTCACCCCATGCGGGCAGGATCTTCTTCAGAATCTCGAGGCGCGTGGGATCCAACTCGGGCAAACGATCTCCCGAAATCAAATTGCCCCCCGAAAGGGCCAGCAGCGACACCGCCGCCTGGGCCTGCGACAGAGTAAGGTGGGCCAGGCAAGCATGGTCGGCGTCATTAATCCAGGTGCGTTTGTGAAAATAATAACGTTTGGCTGCCGCTGAAGCGCTGCTCGTGGATCGGAGAAAGTATTGCTGCCATGCCCGCTGGCGATATCCGTAATTCTGATCCAGTTCAATCCGCATGCTGTCACTCAGACCGACACTGACCGGTCCGGGACCGCAGTCCTGCAAATGGCAAGCGGTTCCCAGGCTCCGGCGCATGATCTCGAATCCCCTGCGATAGGCGGCCGCACGCGTCACAGTCGGATCATGGTATCGATGCGCGGCGAGCAGTGACCAGTCGACGAAATCGATCTTCACCATCTCATAACCCCACTGGCGGCCCACGGTGTCGAAGAGATTGGAGAGCCATGCCGCAGCATCGGGGTGCGTGATGTCCAATCCGTAGCGCTTGGGATTCTCGTTTCGCGCCCAGTCCGAGTCCTCACTTGGCCAAGGACCGACTCGTTTGAGCCGTCCATCCGGATGGTGAAGGAGCCAGCCTGGATGCTCCTGAAAGACCGCCGTTGGTTCCGAGATGACGTAGGGAGCGATCCACAGGCCCGGTTTTAAACCCAGGCCCCGAATCCGGTCGGCCAGCCACTTCATGCCATGCGGAAATCGCGGGTTCCCCTCCCAGTCTCCATGCCAACGCTGATAGCCCTCGTCCACTTGAATATACTCGAGGCCAAGGGGCCTCAGCACTCGCGCCGCGAATTCGGCGTTTCGCAGCACTTCCTCTTCCGTGACATGCTCGTAGGTGTAAAACCAACTGCACCAGCCGTTGATCACCGAATAGACCCGAGCCTCGTGAAGGCGCCCCATAGTTCCGGCATAATCTTCCAGCGCTTGGTAGGGGGTCGGAGCCATGTTCAATAGGAACCGGCCACTCCGGATGGATCCTCCCGGATGCAACTCGAAACCTTTCGCGAAAACCGACTCGGCCATTAATGAAATCACATGGTGGTCCTCGCGGCGCATTGCGACCTGGCCAAGAGCGACTTGGTTGTCCAAATAGCCGCAGACCAATCCTTCCCGCTGATAACCGCTGAAGACACCAATGTTCCACCAGCTGCGCCACATCTTTGGATCGGGCAGCGAAAAGTCGGCAACGACACCCGGATCATAATACATCGGGCCGTTGGTCAGGATTTTGGCGGTGTCAGGCCAGTGCAGACCGCCGTCTTGCTCACGCACGGCGCACACGGGCTCCAGGCTTCCCAGGATGATCGGCTGGGTAGAGACATTGCGGCAGGTAGCCTCAAAAACCACCATGGGCTGGCCATCGTAGAGCGTGATCCTGAGGTCGATGTCCAATTGCCGTTTTGCGTCCGACGATCGAACGACCAACTGACGGCCTTCTCCGAGCTTGTCCCGCAGCGAGGTGGTTTCGACGGCATGGCTGTAGGCGGAATCGATCGTGGTTCTGACTCCCTCGATGGTATGGACCCGAACATAGGCGCCCGACAGCAAAGCTTGGCCCCCCTGGCGCCTGACCTCAAGCCGGCCTGATGGAATGTCAAAGCCAACACGGAAGACCTCGTTTTCCAATGGAGCCTCCGAGTTATTTGAAGCAGATGATGCTTCGCGGCTCGCCAAAACAGGCAATGCCATACCCGCTCCCGCCATGCGCTTGATGAACTCCCTCCGGTTCGAAGCTTCGGGAAACATGCGACGATTATGATTCTAAAGAACTCGTCCGGCAAGGTGGATATGTGATCCTTGAACCGCAAAAAAAACGACTTACTCAGCAGACCGTCAGATGGACTACAAATGAACGGTCACAACAAGGCACAAATGACTCAAAATAAAGGCACTTATGAGGTTTTTGTGTATTTTTGTGGCTATGCACTTGTCGTCTATCCTGCGGACTCCTCTGTAACCGCGAATCGACGCCAATCAACGCCAATAGACACGAATCAAATCGGAGGGATGTAGTGGGCGGATCGTTCTGCGGAATGAATTCCGCGCGCCGATTGTTCCCGGTTCCGAAGCGAGAGCCACTCGACAGGCTGGAGCGCGGGATTTATCCCGCCACCCCGGTTGTCATAGGATCTCAGACATTCCATCGGTTTAGAACATCCACGAGCCCTTAACCATGAAAGCCCATCGTCGTGCTATCCGGGTCATATTGCTGTTCGTCCACGCATATTGCGAAGCGTTTGGCGCGCTCCACGGTTCCCATTGCGCGGGTATTCCCGCATGTCTAATGCGAATGGCTGGGAAAAAGCGTGCAGGGCACGACCGCTACGGTAGAATGCCTCCATGACCAGCCCGAGCGATGGAATTGAGGTTTCACCAGGAAACCAAGGGCTCTTCGCCACAACCCACTGGAGCGCGGTCGTCGCGGCGGGAGATCTCACTCATCCGAATGCGCAAGCTGCCCTCGAGTCACTTTGTCGTCTTTACTGGTATCCCCTTTACGCCTATGTCCGGCGCTCAGGCCATCAGCCCGAGGAGGCCAAGGATCTTACCCAGGAGTTCTTCGCACGCTTTCTGGAAGGCAACCGGGTGAGTTTGGCAGACCCAATGCGCGGCCGTTTCCGCACATTTCTGCTCACCGCCCTCAAGCACTTTCTGGCCAACGAGTGGAAGAAAGCACATCGCATCAAGCGCGGCGGCGACCAACAGTATCTTTCGTGGGACGCATCGGCGGGCGAACAACGTTTCCTTGGCGAACCTTCGGATGGGATTTCGCCGGAGGTCATTTTCGAAAGGCGTTGGGCAACGGCACTGCTTGAGCAAGTGTTGGATCGTTTGGAGACTGAGTGCGCGGTTGCGGGGCGCACGGTCTTGTTCGAGGCGCTCAAGGCCGATTTGTGGGGTGAAAAACGGGATGTTACACAGGCCGTGTTAGCGGAACGGATCGGTATGAGCGAGGGAGCCTACAAGGTTGCAGCGCACCGTATGCGGGTGCGTTTCCGCGAACTGCTCCGCGAAGAGATAGCCCATACCGTGGCAACCGCAGCTGACATCGACAGCGAACTTCGCCATCTGATTGTCATTATGAGCGGCTGATCAACCTGGGCATAGGATTGAGGAACGAAATTTGCAGCAAAACGGCGATATCGTGTAACAACGGACCAACTTCGTTGTAGAAAAGTACTGGCCACTGACCGGTTCACTGAAGACGGCAGACTACAACATGCGCGCGTGCGATAGATGTGGCACGAAATTGGGCAACTATGGCCCTGAAGGGCTGTGCCCCAAGTGCCTCCTTCTGGATGGCGTTGGCGACGAAGGCCTGCGCCGGTTCGGTGACTACGAGCTGTTCGAGGAAATCGCACGCGGCGGCATGGGTGTGATCTGGAAAGCCAGGCAAATCACCCTCAATCGAACGGTTGCCCTCAAGATGATGTTATCCGGGATATTTGCCCTCCCGGAGTCCAAAAGACGTTTTCGGGCCGAGGCCGAGGCTGCTGCCAGCTTGCAGCATCCCAACATTGTTGCCATCCATGACATAGGCGAGTTCGAGGGACAGCCGTTTTTCTCGATGGACTACATCGAAGGGCAAGACCTTTCGCGGCTCGTGGGCAGCAATCCCCTGCCGGCGCCGAAAGCGGTGAGTTACCTCAAAGCCGTTGCCCAAGCTGTCCATTACGCGCATCAGCACGGCATCCTCCATCGCGATCTCAAGCCGTCCAACATCCTCATCGATGCTTTCGATCAGCCGCGGGTGACGGATTTCGGGCTGGCCAAACGCCTGATCCCCCAATCCGAAATCGGCGATCCGCAATCCGCAAAAGATCTGACGCTCTCCGGCCAGGTGCTCGGTTCGCCGAACTACCTGCCTCCGGAGCAGGCGGAAGCTCGGCACGACCAAGTCGGGCCTGCCAGTGATGTCTACTCGCTTGGAGCGGTGCTGTATTGGATGCTTACCGCGCGAGCCCCATTCCAGGCCGCAACCGTGGCCGATACGCTTCATCAGGTCAGCACGACCGATCCGGTTTCTCCTCGACTCCTGAATCCCAGTGTCCCGAAAGATCTCGAGACCATCTGCCTCAAATGCCTCGAGAAGGAGATCCCACGCCGTTATGCTACCGCCCGGGAACTGGCAGATGATCTGGGCCGGTTTCAGCGTCATGAACCAATTTATGCCCGTCCGCTCAGTCCATTGGGAAAGTCTGTTCGCTGGCGCCGAAGGAATCCCAGGCTGGCAGCGGCGCTGACCGCCTTGTTCCTCGTATTCTTTGCCGGCTTCGCAGGTGTCACCTGGCAATGGCGCCGCGCCCGGGATGAAGCCCGTCGCGCGGAGGCTGCAGTGACCAGACTCGAGATTGGGCAGGCTGAACTGCTTTTCGGCAATCAACGTGCCGCCGATGCGCTGGCATACCTAGCCCGGGTGCTGCGCCGGGAGCCGGACAACCGCGTGGCCGCCGAGCGCATCCTTTCGGCGCTGAGCTACGGTAATTTTTGTGTCCCCGTCTTGGGGTTGCATCATGATGCTTTGGTCACTGCAGCGCGTTTCAGCGCGGATAGTCGCTGGCTGGTGACCGCTTCAAAGGACAGGACCGCGCGCGTCTGGGACAGCGTTACGGGCGAGCTCCGGTTTGCGCCGTTGCGGCTCGCCGATGAAGTGCTCGACGCCCGTTTCAGCCCGGATGGAAAGTGGCTAGTCACCGCAGCGATGGATGGCGCCGCGCGCATCTGGGACGCCGCGACTGGGCAAGCTATAGGCCCGCCCTTGCAGCATGCCGGGCCAGTGCGGTGGGCCGAATTCAGTCCGGACTCGACCCGAGTCGCCACCGCTTCGGAAGATAGCACAGCCCGGGTCTGGGAGGCGGTGACGGGTCAGCCGGTAACACCCCCGCTTCGACACCAGCGTTTGGTCTATTCCGCCCGGTTCAGCCCCGATGGCAGGTGGGTGGTCACTGCCTCTGCCGACAATAGTGCCGCCGTGTGGGACACGCAGACTGGCCAACTGAGTGGTGATTTCCTGAAATCCAATAACCGGGTGTTCTTTGCCGAGTTCAGCTCCGACGGGCGGCACGTCTTTACCGGCGGAGACAACGGTTTTGCCCAAGTATGGAGGATGGATACCAAGCAAGAAGTTGCTCGGGTGAGCCATAGTGGTCTTGGCATCTTTGCGGGCGGCTTCAATCCCAACGGTTGTCGACTGGTGACAGGGTCGGATGACCGTACGGCACAGTTATGGGATTTCTCGATGGGCGGAAGTGTGGATCCACCCAGGATATGGGATTTTCCGATGGGTAAACCCGTGGGTCCACCCATGAAACACGACGACCGGTTAACCGCCGTCGAGTTCAGCCCGGAGGGCGAGCGGGTGTTGACCGGATCTTGGGACGGCACCGCGCGGATTTGGGATGCGCGCACAGCCCTGCCCCTGACCCAACCGCTGCGACATGAGGCGCCCCTTGTGGCGGCCCATTTCAGCCCGGACGGCCTGCGCGTAGTCACGGTGCCCGCAACCACGACCGCCTGGGTTTGGGAAATCCGGCTGGCCCAGCCGCACACGCTTCCGTTCACGCACAATAACCTCATTCGATCGGTGGGTTTTAGCCCGGATGGCCGGCGACTCCTCACGGCTTCCTTCGATCGGACCGCCCGCATTTGGGACACTCAGACAGGTCAGCCATGGTTGGAGACCTATTTCCACCGGCGGTTCCTGGCCATGGGGGAGTTCAGCCCCGACGGCGGGAAATTCCTAACCGCCTGTCTTGATGGAACCGCCAGCGTGTATGATGTGACCACGGGATGGTTGTTGTTTGAGCCCCTGGCGCACCATCCTCAACTCGAAGCTCGCGAGCGCGAAAGGATTGAGATAGCCCGGTTCAGCCCCGACGGGCAACGCGTTCTGACCGCTTCCTGGGACGGCACGGCACGCCTGTGGAATGCCCATAACGGAAATCCCCTCACCGAACCCCTCCGACATGAAGTCCCCACGAGTGGCGCCGAATCCTTCCGCAATGAAGCGCGATTGAATGCCGCCGAGTTCAGTCCCGATGGCACGTGGGCGCTTACGGCGTCGAATGACCAGACGGCCCGGCTTTGGGCTGCCGATTCCGGTCGGCTGCTTCAAACCTTCAAACATGAAGGCGCCGTCAACTCCGCCCACTTCAGTCCCGACGGCCAGCGCGTGATCACGGCCTCCACCGACAAGACCGCGCGATTGTGGCCCCTCCGCACCGGTGAACTTCGGTTTTCGCTCCACCATGAGGACGCGGTGACCGAAGCGCGCTTCAGTCCGAACGGGCAGCGCGTCGCGACCTGCTCGCGCAACACGGCGCGGGTCTGGAGTGCGTTGACCGGACAACCCCTCACCGATCCGGTGAAGCATGACGGACAAGTGAATTGTCTCCGCTGGAGTCCGGATGGGGAACACATCGTGTCGGGCTGCGACGATAGCCAGGTTCGGCTCTGGGATGCCCACACGGGCCAGTGGACCGCCCAGCCCTGGCGGCAAAGCTCGGGCATCACCTGTGTCGAGTTCAGTCCCGATGGACACTGGATTGCCTCGGGCACGCGCAATGGCTCCGCCCACCTCATAGAAGTGATCGCAGCGCCAGGTCGCAGCCCTGCCTGGGTTCCCGAGTTGGCCGAAGCGATGGCGGGCCAGCGGTTCAATGCCCAGAACGAATCGGAACCCGTCCCCGTTGAAACCTTCCTCCGGCTGCGTCAACAACTCGAACAGAACACGCCGGCAGGGGTGTTGGGCCTATGGGCGCGTTGGTTTCTGGCCCCCACAGCTTCGCGCGCTCTTTCACCGTCCGCCACCATGACGGTGCCCCAAATGTTGCAGAGGATCGTCCAACGCGCTTGCGATGGAAGCTACGATAACCGGGACAAGTTAGCCGATGCGCGCACGGCGGCTATGCTGGCGCCGGCCAATGGGGCGGCGTTAGCCGTGTTGGCTGAGAGACTCTGGGCTCAGGAATCGGAAGACCACTCCCGCCACACGAACGAGGCGACCTGGCTGATGCGCCGGGCAGTGGAATTGGCGCCAGACGCCGCTGAAGTCTGGCTCGCGCGAAGCGGCTTGAGCAGTCTGCAGGGAGCGTCGATCGACCAAATCCTGGCCTGCCTCGAGGCCGCGATTGAGCGACAGCCCGCCAACTATTCTTTCTGGGAGAACAAAGCCGCGTTCCTGCACCGGCATGGCACCAATCGTCCCAACCAAATTGAAGAGATCATCCAGGTTCTAAAACGGACCTTGGAGGTGATGCCTTCCGTCACACCTTTTGACAAAAAACGCCAGGCCCAGATGTTTCGCAACCGAGCCGTCATGCTGCTGAATTGCGTCCGATTAACCGAGGCGGCCGCGGATTTCCATCAGGCACTCGAACTCGAGCCCTTCAATGGCACGGATTGGCTTTACGCCACCGTTTTACTCGCCCAAACCGGCGACTATGCCGGGTTCGAGACCCTGCGCCAGAGAATGCTCGACCAGTTTAAGGAAACGACTTCCTGGAACGTGGCGAGGCAGATCGTTCGAGCGGGCCTGCTCCGGCCCGCCTCGGGCGATGCACTCGCCGCCGCCGACCGTTTGGCCGCTCTCATTCCGACGCAACACTCAGATCCAGGTATGCAGCGTTCCTGCCACTTGACGCTGGGCTTGGTTGCCTTTCGCGCGGGACGTTTCACCCAGGCGTCCGATTGGATACAGAAGGTCATCGACCAGATGCCGCCCAAGCCTTTTGTGCCCCAGGGGGTCATTACCTACGCCCTTTTGGCCTTGATCCAGCAACAGCTCGGTCAATCAGACGAGGCTCGCGCGGCGCTGGCCAAAGCCGACAACTTCTTCCGATCCAAGATGGATCCGATCGAGAACCTCAGCCAATCGCTCGATGGCGCCATCGCCCAAATCATGATCCACGAAGCCAGGAAGGCCCTCGGCGAATCGACCGCTTCCAGCCCGTTCGACGAACGATAACCAAAATCACTCCACCGATCGAGGGCATACAGGCCGTATCGTTGTAGGCCGGGTGACCTCACCCGGCGATTCGGGAATATGCAGTTACTTATAAAGTGATTTGCAAAAGACCCGCAAGCGCACCGCCAGTTTTGCGCCGTCGACTTTCACCGCTCTGTAACCTTTTCCCCATTTCGTTGTAGCAGGGAAGTGAACAACAAAACGATATGAAAAAAACACATGCCTCCACACCGAACCAGGTGCTCTCCAGCACCCCAGGCAAATCCCTCAATGCCGAAAGCAGGCCGGCCTCGCACCATTGCAGGGCCTGGCTGACATGCTTGCTCGCCAACTTAACTGCCGTCGTTGCCCAGGCCCAGGATCCGGTCGCGCTCGCGACTTCGGTTCGGCACGATGGCACCAACGTCGAATTACGGCTTACGTCCCCGCCCGGCCCGCGCTATCGCGTCGAAACTTCTTCCGACTTGAAGACTTGGCAAGCCCTGGGAATCACCCATCCTACCGCGACCGGAATCCTGACCGCCCCCGATCCTCTCATGGATCCCAGCTATCGGTTCTACCGCGTGGCCGTTCCGCGGGCGGAAATGCTCGTTACGCTGGCTCCGCCGAACTTGCCCGAAGGCTTGGTGATGGACGGACAAGGCAATGCTTACCTGAGCATGGTGCTCACGGGCGAGATCCGGAAGATCGCACCCGACGGCACCCAATCGAAGTTGGCCCATGCGCCGAGCATGGTCGCTGGCCTGGCGGTCGGCCCCAGCAACGAAATCTACGCCGCCGTGGCTCCTCAGCCCGCTGATCCCAGCCAGCACGGAATCTGGCGCATCCAACCCGATGGCACCGCCTCGCTCTTCGCCATCCTGCCGCCGGATTCTATGCCCAACGACGTCGTCTTCGATGCCCAAGGCCACCTTTTTGCTACCGATTCAATCGGCGGACGTATCTTCCGAATTGAGGCGACGGGCCAAGCCAGTATCTGGATTCAAAGTCCCCTGCTGGTCGGCGCCCCGAATCCTCAACCGCCTCATCCCCCGTTCCCGATTGGTGCCAACGGACTGGCCTTTGTGGGCACGAACGCCTTCGTCTGCAACACGGACCTGGGCACACTGGTCCGCATTCCAGTGAACGACGATGGCAGCGCTGGAACATCGGAGGTATTTATCGGTGGTGCCCTGCTGGGCGGCGCGGACGGGCTGCGGGCTGACGCGAGCGGAAATCTCTATGTCGCCAATGTGATCCAGAGCCTGATCGTCCGCGTCACATCGGATCGCACGATGGAGGTGATCGCCGATGGATCAGATGGCTTGGACAGCCCGTCGAGCCTGTGCTTCGGCAACTTGCCAGGCCAGCGCACCCGCCTGTTCGCCGTCAACTACGCGACCGTCTCCGCCAGCATTCCCGGCGCAAATCCCAAGCCGGGCTTGTTACGGATTGACACTGAGGTCGTGGAAACGCTGGCGGTTTTTCCGCCACCAAACTTGCCGGAAGGTTTGGCCATGGATGCCCAAGGCAATGCTTTCCTGAGCATGGTGCTGACTGGCGAGATCCGGAAGATCGCTCCAGATGGCACCCAATCGAAGTTCGCCCAGGTGCCGAGCATGGTCGCCGGCCTGGCCATCGGTCCCAGCAACGACATCTACGCCGCCGTGGCTCCTCAGCCCGCCGACCCCAGCCAGCACGGTATTTGGCGAATTCAACCCAATGGCACCGCGGCGCCCTTTGCCATATTGCCGCCCGATTCCATGCCTAACGATGTCGTCTTCGATGCCCAAGGCCGACTCTTTGCCACAGACTCGATCGGCGGACGCATCTTCCGTATTGATGCGGAGGGCCAAACCAGCGTCTGGATCCAAAGCCCACTACTGGCCGGCGCACCCAATCCCCAGCCGCCGCATCCTCCTTTCCCGATCGGAGCCAATGGGCTAGCCTTTGTGGGCACGAACGCCTTTGTCTGCAACACGGACCTGGGCACGCTGGTGCAAATTCAGGTCAATCCCGACGGTAGCGCTGGCACACCCGAGGTCTTTACTGGAGGCGCGTTGCTGGGCGGGGCTGATGGTTTAAGGACCGATGGAAACGGAAATCTCTATGTGGCGAACGTGATCCAAAGCCTGATCGTCCGTGTTAGACCAGATCGTGCGATGGAAGTGATCGCCGACGGACTGGATGGTTTGGATAGTCCCTCGAGTTTGTGTTTCGGCACCAGCCCGAGCCAAGGGAGCCAACTCTACTTGGTGAACTACGCGACTATTTCGGCCAGTATCCCGGGAGCGAATCCGAAGCCGGCTTTGCTGAAGTATGACACCGAATCCTCGAATAAGTAGCATAGTGAAAATTTGGAGAAGACAAAACAAACAAAACTAACTCGGCAGGGCTTAAAAACTCACCTGGACACTGGAATTCTTAAGGGGAGGTGAGCTTAAGGCGAGCACATTAGTTCAGGCAAATCAGCCTAAACCAAGACCAAGGAGATCACCATGAACCGAATATCCTACTTGCAGTTTATCGTTTTGCTGTCAACCACATTCTGGCTTTATGGTGGAGTTCGAATTCAGCGGTGTGAACTGGACCTCGCCGTTCGAGCATTTGCACTGACCCTAGGTGACCCCAACTGTGGAGGCGGTTATTGCTTTGATGAATCGCACGACAACCGTAATTATCCACTCATGAGCCTGCCTTTTTCTGATGAGGTGGGGCCGTTGTTTGCCAAGTCGGTTGGCAGTGGTCCAACCCAAGGAATATACAGTTCTCCTCCTCCCACTAGTGCGACGGCGAGTGCGCAAGTAGCGGTCGATATTACCACGATATCGGATGCAAGTGGCATCCGTTCCATCCACGGATCAGATCATGGCTTAGTGTCGAGCGCGACCTCAGGGATTGGGTGGGAAACAGAGCCGAACGCGGACGGAAGGGTCGAATGGATACTCAAGGTTTATATCCGTGTCGAGAATGAGTCGTGCGGATTTAGATTTGGATACTCGGGGGATGAAATCCGTTTGCTTGATTTTGCCAGTACGATTGATTCCCTGGAGGTCGGTGACTATTGTTTTGTTGTGCGTGGGGCACGTGTTGCTCAACGTCATCAAAATGACGCACCCGGCCACTGGGCTTTTCGTGGATTCTTCAAAATGTTATTTTATCCTCGTGCTTCAACGTATTCGTGGACTGCCGCCCAAGGCGGTGATTTCCAGGGCGAAGACAACTGGAACCAAGGCCAGAATGGAGCGCCGGGACCGGGATCGGATTGCGTGTTTGGTATCGGTGGCGGCGGGGTGCTCAGTAACTTCGGCACCATGGTGCGCAGTCTGCAGATTAACAATGGATCCTACAAGCTGAATACGGCTTCCGATAACCTGCAATTAGCCAGCACTGGGTTGCCGTCACTCGATGTCTCCGGCGGTGCTTTGTCCTTGCAGGCCGGCCTATTGAGTTCGGTTGATACCGTGGTAGGCAACATATTACCGGGATCGATTGAGTCAGGCCCGGGCCCCGCTCAATGGAAGAACGACGGCCATCTTATCGTTGGCCAAAGCGCCCTGGGATCCCTGCAAATCATCGGCAGTCCGATGTCCCCCGTGGAAGTAACCAGCCAGGCGGCGACGATTGGCCTGAATGCGGAGGGGCGTCTTAACGTGAGCGGGGGCGGGCGCTTCACCAACCAGTCGCTGATTTTTGGCCGGGAGAGCGGCGGTAACGGTCAGGGGATGGTGGCGGACCTGGGCTCCTGCGTGCAGGTCCGGGATTGGTTAGTTGTGGGGTCGAATGGCATTGGTGGATTGACGTTGATGGACAGCGCTCAAGCTCAGGCGGCCGGTGTCCTGGTGGGTTACCACACAACAAGCAGCGGGAAAATCACTGTCCGAACTGGCGCTATGCTGAGGGTTTACGCCCAACCGCTGCCTGATTTATTGGGCATCGGAAATGACGGCTATGGCGAGTTGGTGGTGGAACAAGCTGGTCAGATATCCTGCCAACTGCTCGAGATTGGCAGGGGAGGAAAGGGAATGGGAACGGGGGAAGTGGTGGTACGCGATCCCGGATCCGCTCTGTTAGCGCAGCGCCTTACGGTGGGCACCAATGGAAGTTTAGGCCTGCTCTTGATTCAGGATGGTGGATTTGTCAACAATGGTGGCGAACTGTGGGTGGCGCAAGATCGAGCGGTGGCACGGCCCTTCAAATCGCTGCCTAGAAATTACTTCAGCGAATACTGGCGCCCATGGCCGCCCGCCGTCCAAATGGTCCAGACGCCCCAGAGCTACGTCATAGTTTCGAATCAGCCGGCCAAGATCCGGAATCTTTCCCCGACCACCGTGGGGGACAGCTTAAATGAGGGTGTGGGCATGGTGGTCATCGAGCACGGAGCGACGGGGGAGTTTGGCGATATGCATTTGATTGCTGGCAGCAGCCTGTGGCTCGACCAGCCAGGTACCGAGGCGAGCATCAGACAGTTGGACGTGTCGGATCTAAGCGGCCAGACTCCCTCCGTGTTAGTCTCGGGCGGGGCGAGTCTGCGATCGCAGATGGCGCTGGTGGGTTATCCGCTCCCTATCGGGCCGGCCTGCTCAAGAGGGAACGTTTTGGTGGACGGAGCAGGAGCCAATCGTGGTTCCTACTGGGAGGTGCAAACCACGTTGTCGATCGCGGGCAACTCCACGGTATGGGTGACACGGCAAGGCATGATCAGGGTTGTGACGGATAAGATCGAAATTTCCGGGGAATCTCCCGCCCTGCGGAGCGGTTTGATCATTGGCGATGGTTCCTTGGTCGAGGCACCGCAGGTGACCGTGTCAGATCACGGCGATCTGCGAGTGGAAGGGACATTGGATGTGTTGCAGGGCGGACTGACTGTCAGCAAAAGGGGCGCGCTCTATTTTAGCGGGCTCATTAAAGGCAAGGTCAATTGCTCAAGTCGATCATTCAAAATCGTGTCCCGATCCAGCAGCCCCGCACCGTCGCCCAGGATGGGCAGGGTCCAGAGGGCGTCGGCCAGTTCGGGGCCAACGATCGACGGCGATTTAATCCTTGATCGGGATGGCGTGATCGAGTTTGAGCTCGGTGGCCCCAACGCGGCCTCCCAACTGGCCGGCCTCCAAGTGACCGGCCAAGCCACCCTCGAAGGCAAAGTGCGACTGATGTTCGTGGACGGCTATGCCCCGAAGCGCGGGGATCGGTTTGAGCTCCTTACGGTCAAGGGGCAGACGCAGGGCGAGTTTAACGGAGTCGAGCTGGTCAATCTCGCTCCGGGATTTCAATACGACCTCGAGGGCGAGGGTGGCGTCCACACCCTCGAGGCCCTCAACGACGCGGTTTACCTCCCCACCCCACCCATCCTGTTCCATCAAGCCGATCCTCAGGGCCTTCAATTGTGGTAGGACAACCCGGTGTTTCATCTTGAATCCTGCACCAACCTTTCGGAGACGAATTCCTGGCAATCCATTTCGGGCACGTCACCTCTCATCCTGAGCAATGACGTCCCTCGGTGTTTCTATCGCCTGGCGGAATAAGGCGGCCGCAAATGGAGAGTAGGTCTACTGTCGCCAAAAGAAGTGATTGCTGTGGAATAACCTGTCAATTTCGATATCCTTAAACGGAAGTTCCTTTTTCCGGGCCTAGTGATTTTACCTGTAAACTGCTCATTTTAATCGTCTTGGCCTGGACTGAGTGAGTTTCTTCTTAGTGGACACGACCGTGCCGCGATAGCGGAGTTTCTTGGGTAAGTCAACCTGGGCCAGTTCGAGCAATTT
>JAKLHY010000098.1:0-255 GCA_022709905.1 Verrucomicrobiota bacterium
GAACGTGCCAATCAACATATTCTCTTCTGCGCGAGCTCAGAGAAGTTACGATAAACAGGATGAACCCCGGGTGGCCGAGATCATTCAGCGTGAAATCTTATCGAAAGCAAGAGTCTCCTACCATGCGGTAAGAGTCAAAGTCAGGCGGACATCGGACGGGTCGCCGAAAAGCCTGATTGCCTACCTGCTCAGGAAAGACAGCTATACAGCCGATGTTCAGAAAATCGATGTCGATAAAGACTACAAGGTTACTGG
>JAKLHY010000098.1:265-19794 GCA_022709905.1 Verrucomicrobiota bacterium
TGGAGTTCAGGAGCGGTACGACGATTCCAGCGACGCCGAGGAGACCGACCAGGAGGATACCGAATCAAGGTATTCTCCGGAGACCTATGGGAATTATGACTTTGTCGCGGGCACGCCCGTTCCCGAAATCCCGACGGCCAAGCAGGCTGTTGAATTCATCCACAATCTCGCCATTGCCGCCGGTCTTCGATCGAGGACGCTGTTGGGTCCGGAAGCGTCTGTGGCCAATTACCAGGGCTATCTGGGCTCGGGATTGCAGGGCTTTGTCAACATCGGCCATGGAAACCCGAGTTGCATCGTGCTCGCGGATGGCACTTTATCGGCGGCATGGTTTCAGGGCTTGCCCATCGACGCGCTGACCGGTGTTGGGATCTACTTCAACTCGTGCCAGGTCTATAATCCTCCCTTGCAGCCTGCCATCATGCATGCGGGCACCCGGACCTTCATCGGGGGCATCCTCAGCTTGGGGATCGGACCTTCCGAAGAGGTGTGCAAATGTTTCTGGAGCCAATCATTGAATCCTCCACAAATTCCCATGGGACCCACCCTGAAATCGTGTGAGGCGAAGCACTATCCCACCAAAGACGCGCACGGCATTGGCGGTGATTTGGGCCAGTTTCTGGCGGGCCATGTCGTGGTTTTCCAGCATATTGATTTCCGGGGTCATCACCGACACATTTTCGCGGCGGAGAGAAACCTGAATCACCCCGAGGATAACAGCCTGAATGATAAGATCTCCTCGTTTGTGGTGATGTCCGGGACCTGGAAATTCTACATGCACGCCAATTACGGGACGCCGCTGGGCGGGGCATATGGCCCGGGTCTTTATCGATGGGTCGAGGCGGTGGGGATCAAGAACGATCAATTGTCGTCACTGAAGTGCATCAAATCGTAGTGGGACGGTTTTTACGCCGCCGGGCCTGATCCGGGGTGGCCTCCGACATGCCACCCCGATGAGGCAGGCGAGACTCCGGTCATGGATCTCCGCGCGTAGGACTGTAAACGACTGCGAGACGCGCGCCGGCAGACGTGCTGGACACGGACCGGTCGGATCCGCCAGCGAACCATGACCCTCAACAAACGAGGGAGAAGCTCCTTTGGTGGAGGGCTATTTCACTTGACCAGACGATAGTAGCCGGCGGATTCCGACGTCAGAACCTCGAGGACGAGTTCGTTGCCGACCGTTTGAGGGGACTCCTGAACGATGTTCCAGGAAACCGGAGTGCCCAGGCTGGTGGCGCTTTGGAGCTTGAAGCCTGAGGCGCTCGCGGGCCAGGAGAGGCGGATCTTATTCTCAGCGATTCGCTCAATCTTGAGGCTGGGGGCCGCAAGCGCGTCGTTCAGAGTCGCCGCCAGGAGATGAATCCGGTTATCCTCGCTCGAAGGCTGGGTGGGAAATGCGATGGCCGACAGGTTTTTTGCTGAATTAACCGGGTATCGGCGATGGAGCATCGCCGCGCCATAGTTGGCCGGATCGGCCTGGGTGGTTTTGAGGTTGTTGAACACGAGTTGGTCCGTTTGAATGGCGATGTCGCCGGTATGGACGGCCATCCAGAAGATGCCAGGCCCCCAGCCGTCGGCGGTGCTGCCGTCAGTAAATTTCACCATGAATTCCTTCTTGGGATTGCCAGCCAGGATCGCAGCCAGGTCGAGGGTGTAGTACTTCTTGTTGTATTCATTGTGGATGTCCTCGCCAAACATTGTCTGGGCCTCGAGCACCGGTGTAAAAACCGTCTGGCCTGAATCCTTGCGGTTTTGGATTACGATGCTTTTGAGATAGGGGCCCCAACCGTTTGCGGGAATGCCGTCGGAAAACCGTAATTGGACGATTTTGGAGGGATTATTGGCCAGGTAGGGGGCGAGATCGACGTAGTAATAATCCAGGTTGCTGATATCGGTGGTTTCCTCGCCGGTTTCCGCCACCCAATCCTTTTCGAGCTTGAAGTTGCCCGCGGTGCCGGCGGCGGCTTCGATGACGAACTGGTTGCCGATGTGGATTTGGGCAAACGCGGCGGTGACATCATCCGGCAGGTCAAACTGGTAGATCATGTAAGCGCTGGCATCCGCAAAGCGGAAGTCCCCTCCGGCAATGCTCCCGCCCTCGTCGACGAGGAAAGTCTTTTCATCGGCGGTGGCGGCGGCCACGCTAAAGTAGCGCTGCAGGTCGCTGGGACCGGAAAGTGACACGACGAAATTGTTGGCCATGTCCACCGTCAATTTCGCCTGGGTCACCTCATCGGGAAGGTCAAATCGGTAGGTGATGGATCCCGAGCCGTCGGCGAAACGATGTCCTCGGTTCGAGGGACCGGATCCGCTGTTGTCATACAAGAAGGGTTTTTCCGCGTCTGTCGCGGTTCGGAACATGGCGTGGACAGTAGCTTTGCTCGTGTCGATGACGGGTTCGAGGACTTGCTCGAAAGTCCTGGCGGTGCCGGTGTAGAGGAGAATTTGCTGGATATAGGGCCCCCAGCCGTTGGAGGTGGTGGCGTCGGTGAACAGGATGTAGATCTCGCCGGTTCCCTTGGACAGGAAGGGAGCGAGGTCGATGTCGTATTGCTTGAGGTTGCCGAGGGCGCGATGCTCAAAACCGTCATAGATCACCATCGAGTTGGCGACGACCGTATAGCCATCGGTGGTCGAATAGGAAGGATCATAGTATTCGGTGGCGAGCGAGATGACGAAGTTGTTGCCGACCGTGACGCCGAGGGTTCCCTGTTTCAGATTGCCTAGATCGCCGATTCGGTAGAGGACGTAATTGTTGCCGTCGACAAACCGGTTGCCTCCGGAGTTGCCGTTGCCTTGCTCCTGGAAGATGTAGGCGGCCTCGCCGTCGCCGAAGTCGGTTCGGAAAGAGACCACGGTCTGGACCTGACTGGAGTCGGTGAAGCGATAGAGGGTATGATCGAAGGCCATGGGACTGTTGAACCAGCCGGGCACCGGCCCGAGGCGCAATAGGTCTTTGGAGCCGTCCGTGTATCGCAGCTCGAGATCTCCAAACGGGTAGGCCAGGGCGCCGGGAGCGCTGAGCATGGCCAAATCCAGCGATTCATAAAGGCCGGGGGCCACTTGGATCACCTGTCCGTTGACTCGGACGGCGTCGAGCGCGCTCTGCTTGAACGGGCCGAACTTGAATTTCGCCCGTCCATCCTGGGTGACCGTCTCTGAACCATCGGTGTAAACCGGCGGCAGCGTGGCGGCGTCGATTCGGCGTCCTTCCGCATCGAGGGCGTTGCCAATTCCGGTTCCGTTGGGTTCCAGGACCGCGTCCACGTCAAACAAGGGTTGAAGGTCAAGGTAAGTCTGGGCTTGTGCGCAAATGGCCGCGGCCAGAAAGGTTCCGATCAAAACAGCACGTTTCATAATATGAAGCTCCTCTCTTCCCCAAGTGGGAAGTGCGGCAGGTGCATTCGGCAATGCCGGGACCGCCTGCCTTCACTTGGAGATTAGGTGGAACCACTATGAGCCGTGCATCCAGGGATTGTCAAGGAGGGGGTGCCGCAAATCGCCCGCCGCTGGACATCGTCGTATTCCTGTGGTTAGAATGGCAGATGTGAAACCCATTCAATCCTTCGATTTACCTCGATCCGATTTTGCGGGTTTTCCGCTTTAACCTCCATGTTTTTCGATGCCATGATTATTCATCGCCGTCGGTTTCTTGCCCAGTCGGGCCTGGCGCTTGCGAGCGCCGTCGTTGGGTCTTCCTCCATGCCGGGGCTGTTGCGGGCCGCGAATTCTGCCGCTGAGGCGCTCCGGGATCATCGCCTCGAGCCGTTGAAGGATCTCAACGGATATTTTCCATTTACGCCCCCGGCGACCCGCGCCGAGTGGGAACAGCGCGCCGAGGCATTGCGATGGCGTTTGCGCGTCGCCTTAGGACTGTGGCCGATGCCGGCTCGAATCGCGCTTCAGCCAGTGATCCACGGAGGAGTCGAGCGGGAGAATTACCGGGTGGAAAAGGTGTTCTTCGAAAGCCTGCCCGGATTCTACGTCACCGGCAGCCTCTACCGTCCCCTCCAGGCCGCCGGCCGCGTGCCGGGCGTGCTTTTCGCCCATGGTCACTGGAAGGACGGGCGGTTCATGGAAACGAGCGAAGACGAGGTCAGGCGGGAAATCGCGCAAGGGGCCGAGCGCTTCGAGGAAGGCGGACGCAGCATCATGCAGTCCCTTTGCGTGGGACTGGCCCGGCTGGGTTGCGTGGTCTTTCATTATGACATGATTGGTTATGCGGACTCGCAGCAGATCACCACCGAGCTGGCGCATGGATTCAGAACCCAGCGTCCCGAGATGAACGCCGACGAAGGCTGGGGGCTCTTCTCCCCCCAAGCCGAAGCCCATCTCCAGAGCATCATGGGACTGCAGACGTGGAATTCGATGCGCTCCCTGGATTTTCTACTGAGCCTTCCGGAGGTGGATCCCGAGCGGGTGGCTTGCACGGGGGCGAGCGGCGGAGGCACGCAAACGTTCATCCTGAGCGCCCTGGATTCCCGCGTCAAACTCGCCTTTCCCGCCGTCATGGTGAGCACGGCGATGCAGGGGGGATGTACCTGTGAGAACGCGAGTCTGCTGCGGGTCGGCACCGGCAACGTGGAGATCGCGGCTCTCATCGCTCCCCGTCCCTTGGGTATGACCACGGCCAACGATTGGACCAAGGAAATGTCGGCCAAGGGATTTCCCGAACTCAAGAAGCTTTACACCCTCCTGGGGGCGCCTGATCGAGTCGCGCTTTTCCGGGGCGAACACTTTGAACATAACTACAACGCCGTGTCCCGCGCCGCATTCTACGGCTGGCTGAACCGCCATTTTGGCCTGGGTCAGAAAGATCCGATCCTGGAAAGAGACTATCGCCGCCTCACCCGCCAGGAACTGAGTGTGTGGGATGCCCAGCATCCCGCCCCCGCGGCAGGACCCGATTTTGAACGGCGTTTGTTGCGCGGCTTGACTGACGATGCCAATCGTCAGCTCCAGGAGGCGGCGCGGGAGCCCGTTCGATTCCGCGAGGTTTACGCGCCCGCAATCGGGATTGTCCTGGGGCGCACCCTGGCCGATGCCGGTCAGGTGGCCTGGACGACGATCGAGGAGCGAACGCGTGCAGGCTGGACGGAGATCCGGGGGCGCACTCGCAATACAACCCACCAGGAGGACATTCCGGTTGTCCTGTTCCGTCCCGTTTCATGGAACGGTCGAGTGGTCTTGTGGCTGAACGAAACCGGCAAGGCGGGCCTTTATGACGCCGATCAACCGCTGGCCAGTGTCCGGCGAATCCTGGATCGCGGCCTGGCCGTCTGCGGGGCCGATCTGTTGTTCCAGGGGGACTTTCTGGAAAACGGCGCCCCTCTCACCCGAACCCGGCGCGTTAAGGAAACCCGGGAATCCGCCGCCTATACCTTCGGGTATAACCATGCCCTTTTTGCGCAGCGAGTTCACGATGTGCTGACCGTGCTTCAGCATTTTCTCTCGGACGCCAAGTTCTCCAAAAGAGTCGCCCTTCTGGCTTTGGATCGCGGTAGTGGTCCCTTGGCGGCCGCGTCGCTGGCAGTTGCCGGTCCGGGGATCGAATCGGCGGCCTTCAACACCCACGGATTTCGGTTCGGCCAGGTTCGTGATCTTCACGATCTCAGGTTTTTGCCGGGAGGCGCCAAATATGGGGATCTTCCGGGAATGATCGCTCTCAGCCAGGCTAAAACACTCTGGATGGCCGGAGAACCCGCCTCGACCGCTGACCTGGTCAATCGTTTAGGTTCCTCCAGAACCACCCGCTTCGATGAGACAGCAGGCGACGCGGAAAAGGGAGCGGTCGACTGGCTGCTGAATGCGTAACAAGCCAATCCCCGCGCTCCGATTCGTTCTGGAAGTGTCAATGGAGTGTTGCCCGCGTCCCTCAGGGCACCCAAACCGAATCAGACCCTCCATAACCGCGAGGGCTTTTGCCCAAGCGCTGAAGGAAGCTTATCGGCGTTGACAAATCTCCTGAATAATTTCAATGGCTTGCTGGATTTCATCCCGGGAAACGTCCCGGTGAGTGACGGCACGCAAGGTGTCCGGACCCCGTGCCAGAATCCGCACGCCCGACTTTTCCAGGCGCGCGGCCAATTCCGGCGCCGGCATGCTGGTCACCTGGAAAACGACAATATTCGTGACGACGTCAGGAAGATCGACCTCAATCCCGGTCATCGTGGCCAAGGCTTCGGCCAGGAGACGGGCGTTCGCGTGATCCTGCGGGAGTTGCGAACGATGATGTTCCAACGCATATAAAGCGGCGGCTGCCAGAAGACCAGCCTGGCGCATTCCTCCGCCGAACTGTTTGCGGCAACGCCGCGCTTTCTTAACAAAATCGAAGCTCCCGGCCAATGCGGAGCCCACCGGAGCTCCCAAGCCCTTCGAGAAACAGACACTCACCGAGTCAAATTCCCTCGCGTAATCGCTCTCGGGAATTCCTGTGGCGACACTCGCGTTCCAGAGCCGCGCGCCGTCCAAATGGGTTTTGATTCCCCGTTGACGGGCGGCGCGGACTACATCGATCAGCTGGTCCAGTGGCCAGATGCTCCCCCCTCCGTAGTTGTGCGTGTTCTCGAGACACACCAGTCGCGAGACCGGAAAATGAAGGTCGGATGCGCGAACGACAGCGAGCATCTCCGCGGTCGTAAACAATCCCCGTCTTCCCCGGATGCACTGGCACATCACGCCGGACAAGGCGGCAGGAGCCCCCGCTTCATAGCGGAAGATATGGGCGTCCGCCTCAAGTATGATTTCATCGCCCGGCATCGTGTGCGCGCGGACCGCGGCTTGATTCGACATCGTTCCCGTGGGCATGAATACCGCCGCTTCCAGACCCAGGATTTCTGCCACACGTTTCTCCAGACGGTTGACCGTGGGATCTTCTCCAAACACGTCGTCGCCGACCTCCGCCTGGACCATGGCCTCGAGCATGGCGGGAGATGGCCGGGTGACGGTGTCGCTTCGCAAATCAATGGCTTTTATTGTGTTCTGATGCATAGGATTGATTGGGGCGGTTGGAGCCCAAGGAGTTCATGAATCGGGGCGCAGGTCCAGGCACTTCATCTGGTGTTGATCCCGCACGAGCAGGCGACCTTGGGAAAAGGCCAGCGGCGCCCAGGCCATGCCGCCTTTGGCCTCGAGCACGCGGGCCTTGGCGAGCACGCGCGCATTCCCGGTGTCGGGTTCCAGGAGATGCAACTCCCCGGTTTTCCCGTGCATGACAACGATTAAACCATCGACGATCAGATAGCCCCCGGACTCAAATTGCAGCGCGGGTCCGGTCTGCCATAAGGGTTCTCCCTTGCGATTGAGACAAGCTAGGCCCGTGAATGCAGCCCCATGTTCCTTGAAACTGGTGACATAGAGGCGATCCTGGAACACTGCCGGGGAGTGCATGTGAGCGGCTACCGTTTTGTCGCGTGTCACAAGCACGGCCTGCCATTGGGCATTCGAATAGGTGACTTGATAGATCAGACTTCCCAGTCCGTAACCGCCGGTCACAAACACACGATCGTTTTCCAGAACTGCCGGTTGCGGAATCGGGAGCTTATAGGGCGCCGGCGTTTTCTGAGTCCACAAAATCCTGCCGGTGATCGGATCGACGGAAGACAGGATGGCCGGCGGCGCTTTCTCAGGCGGCTTTTCCGGATCGCTCGGCTGGGCCAGCATCAGAATTTGATCCACTCCGCACAACCTAATCAGAGCCGGGCTCACGTGGCTATACCAGTTCCGTCCGATATAGCCCGATCGCCAGCGTATTTTGCCGGTGGCTTGTTCATAGGCGACCAATCCAACGGTTCGAGTCTGAGGCGCCGCGATGACGAGATCCCGATAAAGCAACGGCGCTTGAGTCAATCCCCACCGCGGCAACTGGGCCGGCGCCAGTTGTTCCTCCCGGTTTTGTGGCGCCGAAGCGATTCCCGCTTCTGACTCTTTGAAGTCATCCACCAGGTGCCCGGACCAAACCAATGAATGCAGGCCTCGATCGTAACAGCGGATATGGCCAAACGGACCGATCGTAAACACAAACGATTCCGTCACGGTGGGGACGTTCCGCGATCCATTATAAGGCAGTCTGCCCGGAGCTTCATAGGCCTGTCGCCAAAGTTCTCCGCCGTTGGTGAGGTCAAAACAGCGCAGGACATCCCGCGCCTCATCCGGGCGGTCAAGCAGATACACCTTTCCATCATAAATGGCAGGACCGGCAAAGCCTTCGCCGACCTCAACCTGCCAAAGCACCCTTGGTCCTCCCTCCGGCCAATGCCGGGCGAGCCCTTTTTCGGGAGATGATCCCAATCCCTCCGCGCCCCCCAATCGCGGCCAATCAGCCCCGGGGAGGCTGACGACTGCCCAGAAAACCAGAATCGCTATCGATCCGGTGATTCCCTTTATGCCTGGGATCAGTTCCAACAATTGCCAATCGTGGAGTCGAGTGGATGGGCTCATCGTGTCTTTCAAAGGAGACCTGGATTGCGCCGCGGCGGATTTGGTTTTGTGCTTATCGAGGTTGTTCAAGGTTTTCTGAGCCTGATCCTTTCTTTGCTGGAATCCATTTCAGGCCAGGCTGGCGAGGATTTGTTCGGCGGCAGCCCGCGGATCGGGGGCGGCATAGATCGGGCGTCCGATGACCAGCCAGCTGGCGCCGGCCTCGATGGCCTGCCGCGCGTTCAGGGTTCGTTTCTGATCATCCGATGTATCTGAAGAACCCCGGATTCCTGGCGTGACCAATTGAATGCTGGCGGGCAGGATTTGTCTCAAGGCCGTGATCTCAAGGGGGGAACAGACCAGCCCGCGAAGGCCTGACTGAGCCGCGAGGGAGGCAAGACGTTCCACCTGCCGCGAGACATCGGCGGTGAATCCGATCTCGGCCAGGCTTCGGTTGTCGAGACTCGTCAGGACCGTGACCCCCAAGACCAGCGGCGGCGGGCAACCGGCTTTTTGGGCTGCGGCGCGCGCGGACTCTTCGGCTGCCTGCATCATGGCGGTTCCGCCGCTGCTGTGGACGGTCAGCATCTGGACATCCAGACGGACAGCGGCGGCCACGGCGCGTGCCACGGTGTTCGGGATGTCGTGCAACTTCAGATCCAGGAACACCGAGGCCCCCTGAGCCCGGATCCGATGCACGATGTCGGGACCCGCGCTGATGAACAGTTCCTTGCCAATCTTAAAACCTCCGACCACGGGCGACAGGGCTTGCACCAGGGTCAAAGCATGCTCAGCCGTGGCAACATCCAAGGCCGCAAGAATTGGATTACGCATGGGCGCCATGGTATGCCAAAACCGTATCGGACCGCCAAGGCCAAAAAAGACTGGACCCGGCATTCGCCCGGGAATTGGGACTGTTTAATAACGATCGTTGGATTGCTCGCCGTTATTTGGACGAGTGCTCCTGAGCCATCAGGCGCGCCAGGAGCAGGGCCATTTCCAGGGATTGCTCGTAATTCAATCGGGGATCCACAGCGGTGTGATAGGCCCGCCCGAGATCGGCCTCGGTCACCCCACTGGCGCCACCGAGGCATTCGGTGACGTTATCTCCCGTGAGTTCGAAGTGGACCCCACCAAGGTGGGCGCCTTGGATCTTCAACAGATGAAAGCAATGTTCCAGTTCTCCGAGGATTTTCTCAAAACGCCGGGTCTTGATGCCGGTGGAGGTGGTTTCACTGTTGCCGTGCATGGGATCGCAGCACCAGAGGACATTCTTGCCCTGCTGTTGCACAGCCGAAATCAGCGGGGGAAAGGCCTTTTCTACGCGATGAATGCCAAATCGGTGAATCAGCGTCAGTCGTCCCGGTTCATTGCCGGGATTGATCGCGTCGCAGAGCCTGAGCAAATCCTCGGGTCGGATGGATGCGTCGATTTTGACGCCAATGGGATTTTGGATGCCGCGGAAATACTCGATGTGGGCGCCGCCCAGCTGGCGGGTGCGGTTGCCAATCCAGGGAAAATGCGTGCAAAGATTATACCAGCCGGAACGGCGGGGGACTTGGCGCGTCTGCGCCTGCTCATAAGGCAGGTGAAGCCCCTCGTGGCTGGTGAAGAAATCCACGCGGTTCATCTCGGCAATCGTGTTGCCCGTGAGCGTCTCCATGAAGCGCAGCGATTCCCCAATGGTCTCGACCATGCGCGTGTATTCGGCCGCAAGCGGGGAGTTGTGGACAAATCCCAATTCCCAATACTCGGGATGGTGGAGATCGGCAAAACCGCCATCGATAAGTGCCCGGATGAAGTTAATGGTCAATGCGGATCGTTCGTAGCCGCGCAGCAGAAACTCGGGATCCGGCGTGCGATCCGCGGAATGGAATCCCGGCCGGTTGATTAAGTCGCCGCGGTAGGACGGCAGCGTAATGCCATCCCGGGTTTCCGTGTCGGTTGAACGCGGTTTCGCATACTGGCCGGCAAAGCGTCCCACGCGAATGATTTTTTTGTGGCTTCCTTGGACAAGGACCAAGCTCATCTGCAGCAAAATCTTCAGCTTTGAGGCGATGGCGCCCGATTCGCAGTCGATGAAGTTCTCCGAACAATCCCCTCCCTGGAGCAGGAACCGCCGGCCCTGGGCCGCCTCCGCCATTTGCTGCTTCAAGGATTCCACCTCCCAGCTCGTGACCAAGGGAGGCAGACGGGACAGTTCAGCCAGGACCCGTTTGAGAGCCGCCGGATCGGCGTAATGTGGCTGTTGCGCCGCCGGCTTTCGCTGCCAGGAGTCGGGGCGCCAGTCGTTCGCTTCCGAGAATGTTAACTCTGACTTCATGCGACAAAGCCTCAGTGTCTCGCAGAGGACTCCCGTTGCCAAACGAAAAGTTGTAAACGACCGTTGACCGCGAAGCGCCCGGAATTGCCTTTCGCCCGGTTTTTTGCCAGATTCGAATTCAACCGACCTTTTCTATGAAACTGACATTGTTCTCAGGCCTTTTGTCGGCCGCGGTTTGCGCGGGTTTCGTGACCGGTCTTCCAGGCGCCCAGCCCTCGGCTGACGACGAAGATCGTCCAGTGACCTCTGCTATTGGAGTGACCCATCAGGCGGATTTCTGGCAGGTTCAGGGACAACGCCATCAGTTCGAACTGAACGCCAGCAACCTCCAGCTGCGGGTGAAAACACGGGTGGCAAACTGGTCGATGCGGCCCTGCCAAACAGGGGATATGCAGGTGAGACACGCCGGGATTACGCACGGACTCAGTTTATTGGATGCCAGCCGACGACAAATCTCGAGATACGAAAACGGATTTCAGACCGGCGTGAAAGTGGAGCTGGGTGGGTATCGGGCAGGAACAAACGAGTTGGACTTGACGATTCAGTTGCGGCTCTGTCTGGAGGGTCCCGAGGAGGAGCTCGTGGCGACCCTTTTGGCTACAGATGGGATGACGAGGCTTCTCCGTTGCCACTGGCCTTTGCCGGTCGAACCTCATTCCATCAGCAACACCGTGGTGCCTTACATGCAAGGCATGTTATTGCCCCGAGATTGGCCGGAGAAGGTTTGGCTTTACGACACCCTATGCTACGGACGCGGGCTTTACCAGCCATGGTGGGGCCACGAACAGGGGATTTCGGCGATGCTGGTCATCCTGGAAACCCCGAATGATGGCGGTTGTCACTTTGCGCATTCCGCAGGAGGTCCGACTCAAATCGGGCCCCAGTGGGTTTCGTCGCTGGATCGCTGGGCTTATCCGCGAACCGCCCGGCTCTGTTTTCTGGATCGCGGCAATTACGTCGATCTGGCCAAACGCTATCGGCGTTATTGCGTGACAACAGGACGATGGGTATCCTTGCAGGAGAAGATTGCCCGCAATCCCTTGGTTGGCCGGTTAATCGGCGCGCCGGTCGTGCATACCAGCATCCTTTACCATATCCAACCGGAATCCAGCTATTATCAAAAAGACAATCCCGCGCACAACCATCAGTGGGTGAGCTTTGCCGAACGCGCGGATCAGCTGCGCGCGCTTGCCGCTCAAGGCATCACCAATGCTTACGTTCACCTCGATGGCTGGGGATTCCGCGGTTACGACAACCTGCATCCCGATGTCTTGCCTCCTTGCCCTGAAGCCGGAGGCTGGGCCGGCATGCGGCAATTCGCCGAGAAGTGCGATCAACTTGGATTCCTGTTCGCCATCCATGATCAATACCGCGATTTCTACCTGGACGCGGCTTCATACCAGGAGCGGCATACCATCACCGACGAACAGGGACATCGTCCACTGCACAGCACCTGGTACGGGGGCAAGCAGTCGGTTCTCTGTCCCAGTTTGGCCCCTGGGCACGTGCGAAAAAATCATGGCGCCTTGCTGGCGCAAGGCATCAAACTCCGGGGCGCTTACCTCGATGTTTTTTCAGTGGTGCCTCCGGACGAATGCTGGCAGACCGAGCACCCTGTGACCCGAACGGATTGCCTCCAGTATCGGGGAGAGTGCCTCAATTATGTGCGATCCTACGGAGGAATCGTCAGTTCCGAAGAACCCAGCGAATGGTCGATTCCCTATCTTGATCTGGTCCACCACGGTCCGTATGCCTTGAATCCAAATCCAGGAAAAGGACCCGCCTTCGGCATCCCGGTGCCATTGTTCAATCTGGTTTTCCACGACGCCTTGTTTATCCCGTGGTCTCTCGACCGCGGCGCATGGGGAATCCCCGAAAAAGACCTGGGCTTCCTTCATGCCCTAATGAACGGAGGCATGCCTTACCTGAGCCTGGCTCCCTCCGACGAGGAACTCAAAAGAGTCCGCATCCTCTGCCGGTTGCATCAGCGGTTGGCGCTCACCGAAATGGTAAGTCATTCCTTCCTTGACGCCTCGCGACGACGGCAACGCACCACCTTTGCTGATGGGACAAGGATTACAGTCGATCTGGACAAGGATCAATGGGACATCCGGCCGACGATCGATTGAAGAACGACGCTTTTCCCGAAACCCAGCCCGGCTGGACCCCATCGCAGTCCGATGGAGAGGATGACTCCTGTTAGCCGACCTTCCGCACGGAATTTTGGGTGCCAAAGGGATTCGCAACGCTCAGCTCGCATTCGGGATCATCGCGCCATTCGCCGTCGACCAGGAAACGGTAATGATGCACTCCGGGAGCTAGTTCCACCTCGGTTTGCCAGAGTCCCTTGGAGGCGCGTTTCATGGGAATCGGTTGCTCTTGCCAGTGCGTGAAGTCGCCGACCAGCATCACGCTGATGGCTGATGGCGCATGGAAAGTAAAGGGCTGCTTGGCCTTAGGTGGGGCCACGCTCGCAGGCGGCGCGGTTTGAGTTTTTTGAGTTTTCTTTGCCATGTTACAGGTTCCCTTCTCAGTTTGTTGTCCTTTTCAAGCCACAACTTAATCCATCAACGTCAGGGCGCAAGGTTCGGATCAACTTGGTTGAGCCATTTGATTGAACGCGAGCCGCCGGTTATGTTCGACTCAAGTTCGGTTCGACATTACCGATGGTGTCTTAGAACAATGCGAGCCAAACCATGATTGGCCCGATCCAGATTTGTCAGACGAATCGATTCGCTGATGGTTTTTGACCATGAAGAAACTCTTTATAAACTTGGGGATATCGCTCTCCACCCTTTTATTGTTGCCAACTCAAGCAGCCGTCTTTGACACATATGGAGGAACGTATGCGGGCTGGCCTTCATCCTGGAACAGCATCCCGGGGATCAACGATGCCAATAATGGCCTATCGGCCAGTCATTTGGATTTTGTCGGAGATGCCAATAATCCAGGCGGTTATTGGGCTTCGGACCCGAACTATATGTACCTGCGCATCCGCGTCGCCGCCAGTAACCCCAGCACATCCACCTTTCACAATAGCGCCATTCTGGCGCTGATTGATAACGACGGCAATGGGAGTCCCAATTATGCGTTTGCCTGGGACATGCAACAAAACCACGGTTTGGAGCTGACTGTTCCAGGTTCGATAGGCTCGACTTGGGCTACTTCATACATGTTGGATCGAGATGGTTCCACAAGTCAGAAAACAGCCGATGATATCAACACGAGCGGCGAAGGTTACATCCGCGTGACGACACAACAGCCAACGACCAGTCTCGGCCTTACGACTTTTATCGACATGGCTGTTTCATGGGACTACTTGAGGGGGAATGATTCTGTTGGACAGCCAATCAGCACCCTGGAGCCAAATCAGACCTGGAGGATTCAGTTTGGCAGTATCACACCGGGAAACGACCATGGTTTTATTGCATATGATGTGGCCGGTGGTTTTAATCCGACCGACCCCGGGTTGACCTGGAGTGGGGAGTTTACACCCGTGCCCGAACCGACCGCGACTGCGGCGGTATTCGTGGGCTCGTGTTTGCTGGCAGCGGGATGGAAACGATCGAGGAGGCGCCGCCTTAACGAATCCAATTAAAACAGAATCCAACCACGGCTGTGGGAATAGCCGCCCCCAGGAACAAGCCCAAGGGCGAAATGCCTTCCGGGAAAAACCGATCCAAAATAGACTGCCCGGCGGGATTTGGCGCATTGGCGATCACGGTTAATCCACCTCCCGTCACCGCTCCGGCGACCACGGCGTGCTTCATGCCTTCAGACAGGTGGGGAACCAGCGTGGACAAATAGGTGATCGCAGCATTGTCGTTGAAAGCCGTAAGGAAGGTGGAGCCCAGAAATAGCGGCATTTCGCTCAAACTCCCAAGCACCGGCGCAATCCACCATTGCTGTAATCCTCCGTGGAACACCAGCCCGGCCAAAAAGAAACCCACCAGCACTGCCGGTCGCAGCCCAAGCTGCCCCTGGTAATCCTCAGTGACCTCAAAAAAGGCGATAAAGAACAGCAGACAGAAAAATAACAGCCGCGGATGGTGCGCGCACAACACCGCCCAAACCAAAAAAACCACATGACCCATACTGACCCAGCGGGGTATGCGATCCGTTCCATCGACTCGGTTTTTCTCTGATTCGCTTGCGGCTGTCAATAGGCCGAAGTCCTTGCGGAACCAAATCAGGTAAAGCAGATTCGATGTGACGATTCCCATGGCAGCGGCCAATCCGAAGTGTCGCGCCATGAACAAGGTATCCCATTGCCATGTCCCCGCCACCATCAGAACGGGCGGCGCGGCGAAGTGAGTTAACGTGCCCCCGACCGACACGTTCACAAAAAGCAGTCCCAGAGTCGCATAAGCAAACGCCGGGCGTGGTTTATGCTCGTAAAACTGGCGGGCCAGTAATGATGCGGAAATGGTCATGGCACCGGGTTCCGTAATAAAGGATCCCAAAAGAGGTCCTACCGTCAGGATGGCCAGCCACCATGCGATCGTCCGCCCCCCTCCCAGGTTGGCTACAAGCCTCAGACTGTTTTCGGCCAGCCGCAATACCGGCTGGGATGAGGCAATGGTCATGATGACCACCACAAAAATAGGCTCGGTGAAACCGATGCGGTAATCAATGTAGTTGAAGGGAGATCCAAAGCCGAACTTTATCCACATCAGGACAAAAACCGGGACTGCCCAGATGCCAAACACCGCTTCGACCTCTCCCAGGAAATGCAGGAGGCGCGCCGGCACGCTCACATGCAAGACACGATCGCCGTATCGAGGCGCTTTCTCCCGATGCCTGACCTCCAACTCATGCGCCCAATGACGAAAACGCGGAGTGAAGAAGGTGTGGATCACGGCTCCCAAAAACATGACGGTGGCGACCATATTAAAAGGCTCCACCTGGATCCGATGCCAAAGGATTTCACCCACGCTTTTGAGATGCGCATCCTGATAGCTGTCTAAAAGCGGAGGAAAAACCGGATGGCTCGGACTGGATTCGATTCCATAGATCCCCCCCGCAAATCCTAAAACCATCAAACCGCATAGTCCGCCGATCATCCATCGCTTGGACTGCCACCGTTTCGCTACCGCATTCATGAAGGGCCTACGATAGACAAGTCCCTGGTTCTGGAAAAGAGAAAGCTCCGCTCCATCTCCAGACCCGTCGCGAGATCCGAATGGCACCCGCTTGAACGAGCCGCCCGGAGGTGATATCAAAGGAAATCGTGATGCCGCCTCAACCCGAGCCGCCTGAAAGACGCAGCCCAAAACCGGTCTTCACAGCGATCCGCCGGTGGATGCTGGTGGCCAGCCTGAGTCTGAATGCCCTGCTTTGCGGATATCTGGCCGCAGTGCTGATCGCGCCCAAGGCCCACACACTGCCGGTGTCGTCTCCCCCTCCGAGCTCTCAGGGAGCTCAGCCCGTTCAGCCCGTCTCTCACGACTCCGATTCAACGAACGCGCCCTCGCTTGAGTTCCGTTGGGCTCAGATGGCGTCTCCTGACCTCCGCGTCTATGCCGCCAACTTGCGGGCGGTGGGTTGCCCGGAGGCAACGGTCTGTGACGTGCTCCGGGGCGAATTGGATCGTATCTATGCCGCGCGCTTGCGAGCCGTGGGCCTCGCCGCCGGTTTTTGGGAAACCGCTCACCAACAACGTCCCGCCCGCCTCCAACAAATCCAGGAACGCCACAGATTGATCGAGGAAAAGCGCGCCCAGGCCCGCGACCTCACGGGTCAAGACTGGATCGGCCGGATCACGGCCAACGCCACTGAACTCGCCCTCGTGGAATGGATCATTGGACAGTCAACCCCGGGAATGACCGAGCAAATCATGTCCCTGCTGCAATATTATGAAAACCGATCCAGCCAGATTAACCAGCTCTCCCTCGGCGTCCAACTCCACCAGGACTTGGCCGCTAAAGAACAACTGAAATCCGAAATGCTCGCCGACCTCGGGCAATTCCTGACTCCAGACCAGTTGACCGAGTTTCAAGCCCGATTCCTGACCCTCCAAAACCTTGACGGAACAGAAGCCGAGGCCGCCCGCCTCGCAGATCTCACTCCATTCGAGTTTCGTCAGTTCGCCAGACAACTCACCGCCACCCTTGAGCCCCTGGCCGAAGAGATTCTCGATTTGCGATCTCCCCGGCCCGAGCGGCGCCAGTGGAATCAGCTGTTGCTCGCAAACCTCGCCCGCGTCGTCGACACGCAACGGACTGCCGAATTCGGCCGGGCTCTCGACCACGAATACCGCGGGATTCGCGAGTTCGCCCAGAATCACCAACTGCCTAGGCAGGTGGCGATTCAACTCTACGAAATCTACCAGGCCGCCCAGGAGGAAAAGGACTCGATTCTCGCCAACGAGCAATTGTCTCCCGAAGAAAAGGCCGGCAACTACAGTCGATTGGCCGAGGAAGCCTCCGAAGGGATCGCGGCCTTGCTGGACAGGCACGCATCGGATTACCTACAAAACCAGGGACGATGGATTCAAGTTCTGGCCCAAAGAAAAAAATGAACAGGCTCCTCCGATGTTCCCTGATCCTGAATGCCCTCCTGCTCGCAGGCCTCCTCTGGTGTGCATGGCAGCCGAGCCAAGCCATGTCTCCCCCTGCGCGAACCATCCGCAGACCGCCATCCACTTCCCAAGCCTCTCAACCGATGCCTCCGGCCACTCAAACCGCCGTTCTCAGTCCGTCCACGTTTCGCTGGGCCGACATCGAGTCGGCCGATTACCAAATCTATCGCGATAACCTTCGCCGGATTCATTGCCCGGAGACGACCCTGCGCGATATCCTCGTGGCCGACATCGACGCGCTGTTTGCCCAGAAAAGAAACGCGATCGTTGCACCCCATCAGGACCGATTCTGGACTGCGATTCTCGGACAGGACCTCGAGGCCTTTATCGATGAGAAACTCCAGCAGTTGAATGAGCTCCAGGAACAGAAAGATGAAACCCTGACGGCGTTGCTCGGAAACGGCTGGGAAAAGGCTTTGCGCAACGAATCCCACAATGCCGCCCAGGAACGCCTCGGCTTCTTGCCGGAAGGCCAGCAAAACCAGGTGCTGAATCTGCGTGACCGGTATCTCGGCCGCATGGAGCAGATCGAGATCGATCCCACCCTCAACGATCAGGAAAAACGCGCCCAAATCGATGCCCTCCGACGCCAGGAACGAGAGGAACTCAGCCGCTTGTTATCCCCCGAACAATTCCGCGAGTTCGATCTGCACCTCTCCCTTGCCGCTCAAAGACTCCGCGATCGGCTGGCGGCCTTCCAGCCGTCGGAAACCGAATTCCGCCAATTCCACGAGATCCAACAGCGCGTCGATGCTCTCTTCGCGAAAACCACCTCCGGTGAACAAGCCGAACAGGCGAAGGAGGAAATGTTCGATCGTGAGGTGCGAAACACTCTCGATGATGAACGATACGCCCAATACCAACTCGCGCGCGATCCCGCCTACCAGGATCTGCATGCCCTGGGCACACGAATGGGACTCGACGAGACGACCATCGCCGCCACGCACCAAATCCGAAAATCGATTGAAAACCAGATTCGATCGACCCAGGACAATCCCGCGTTGTCCGCGGATGAACAACGGCGCAGTCTCCAAGCTCTCCGCAGCGCCGCCGAACAACAATTGCTGATAACCCTCGGTCCGGAGGCCTACCGCGAATATCGGAAACATCAGTCCAATTGGCTCGAGACCGAGTAGGAGCCCTCGTTTGCGGATGACTTCATTCGTGCTTGCATCGAGCCGGCCAAGATAGCCAATCCTGCTATCCCGCTCTCCTCGAATCCATCGCCATACCGGATTATTCATGCCCTCGAGAAATCCCCGCAGGATTCGAAGATCCGCAAGCTGAGCCCCCGCCGAGACCGCGGTTCCTGTCCTCTTGGGAAAAGGGCTGAAAAGCATGGAAGGACATGAAGTCCATTACCCGCTCGACAAAGAGGATTTTCGACTCGGAACAGTTTTCTGTCGCACCTGCAACACAAAATTGTCCTGCCCCGCGACCAGGTTCATGGAGAGCCTTGATGCCAAATGGCCTGGCACGCATGGGGCCATGAACCAATCATCAGTGCTTAATCGTAATCCTAATCGACTCGTTCCGAGCAGATTACGATTAGGATCAAGAGTAAGATTAGGGACAAAAGTTCATGGGATGTTCAACGCAAGCTTTGGCGTTTCGGAAGGCTCCGCGCTGAGTGCGGGAAGGAGTGGGGCGGGGTGAATACCGCAGGCCGGAGTGGCAAGGCAATAGGGTCAAGGCCAAATACCGCAGGCCGGAGTGGCAAGGCAATAGGGTCAAGGCCATATTATTTACATATTATCATTCGGCACATCGATTTTCAGAAGTGTTTTTCCTCCCGCACAACCTCTTCAGTCCGGATCCCAGACCCTTCGAACGGACTTCTGGGGGTAAAGGAGTGTAAAAAGTTACACATTTCACCGTCAGATTCCCTTTATCAAGGACGCAGCCGCAGCCGGAAGAACTTCTGGGGGCACCAGTATACATCAAGAGTGAACATCTCAATGTCACCTTGCCACTCCCAAGGAAAGGTTGTTAAGGACTCAGAGTCGTTCGGGGGGTACGGTAACGTTGTCCAAGGGCTTGTCCAAGGACCAGTCGGAGTGTCCGCCCATTGGATCCAATCCCAACTGAACTGGCGCCCACCGGGGGGCACAGGGGGGTAGAAAACCTGCTTAACCTAAGTTCCTGGAGAAATGAGTCAAAACATCAACTTTGTTGGGGTTTTGGCGAAATATGTAGCAAGTAATA
>JAKLHY010000099.1 GCA_022709905.1 Verrucomicrobiota bacterium
GCATGAAACCGGGATTTCACCGACCTGACATGGTACCTTTGCGCCTCATTCGGTCATTTTGTTTTTGCGCGCTCCCTTAATCCCGCGCATGATTCGGCCATGATTTATACCTCACTGCTGCTCGCGACCTGGATGGTTCTCCTCTGTGGGTGTTCGCGTGAAACCTCCTCCCCGGGGAAACCGCCGGAATTGCGTGTTCTGTGTGGCAGTTCCATGGCCACCCCCGCCCAGATCCTTTGTCGCGATTTCAAGGAAAAGCATGGGATCGAAGTCCTGGTCGATCTGGGGGGATCCGAGACATTGCTGCCCCGGATTCTGAGCGGCTCCCCAGCTGATCTTTTCATTTGTCACGATCCCTTCGAACAGAAGATCCAGGAGGCAAAACTCTGGGCCGGTTCCGCTCAACTGGGAGTGCTACGGCCGGTGATCCTCGTGCGACCCGGTAATCCACTGAAGTTGAAATCCCTCAACGACCTGGCTCGTCGAGAGATCAAAATCGGCATCGGCGATCCGCAGTATTCCACATGCGGCGCTCTTTTTGTCGAGTTACTGGAAAAACAAGGTCTTCGCGAGGAAGTGATGAAACATGTCTCGCTGCAGGCCCGCACCCACGCCGAGTTGGCGAACGGGCTGATTCTGGGTCCCCTGGACGCGGTGGTCGTCTGGAACTACATCGCGCGACTCTACTCGGGCAAGGTCGAGGAAGTCCCCACCTCCGACAAGTATCCCGAAATCAAGGTCACCGTTGTCGGACTCACCCAGAGTCTGAATCCAAAATCGCGCGATGCCTTTATCGATTTTTGCCGCACGGATTCCGCCAAAGCCCTCTTTGTGGAGCACGGTTATACGCCATCGAAATAGAAGGCGAAAAACCAAAGGTTCTTGCTCGACGTATCCGGAGGATGAGCTTCTCGCGTCCATTGGCTTTGGGCTTGCTCTTTTTCGGCAGCCTCTCGATGCTCCAGGGCATGCGAAGACTGTGCCGTTCGTGCATGCCCAATAGTCCTGGGTTTATGGGGCGGGCAAGATCGCAAGTCGGGCTCGCCCTTCTTTTGACGATCGGAAGCCAGACGGTATCCGAACCGTTGGCACAGTCGGCCGTGGATGCCGTCTCCCTGAATTCAAAGTCTCCAGTCCAAACCATCCAGGTCGACCCATCCCTGGCTTTTGCCGTTCCGCCGCATGCGCGATTCCTCTCTCCCGATACAGCCCTTCTCTCCTGGGAAACCGACGAGCCTTGTGAAAGCCTGATCGAATATGGCGCCCGGGAAGATTGGGATCTCCGGGTCCGGGATCATTCATTGAAAAAGATCCATCGCGCGTTGGTGCGAGGCCTGGAACCGAAGACTCGTTACCAGTATCGGATCCAGGTAAATCCGTCCGCGGAAGGCGGCCTGATGAGCAAGCCGTTCGAGCTGGATACGGCGATGAATTATGCTGTGGCCCACATCCCAAATTCTGGTTTTCCCGATGAATCGGAAGCCACTCACCCCAAATACGCCCAGGCTGCCGAACAAATCCTGTCGATCACCGGCGTCAAAAAGGGCTATTGCCTTGTCCTCAACTGCAATGAAGGACAACTCGCTTACGAACTGGCAAAGCGGAGTTCATTGATCCTGATCGGCCTGGATGACAATCGAGACCAGGTTCACCGGGCTCGCGCCAGGCTCCGAAAGTCGGGAATGTATGGATCCCGAATGACCTTGCGCCAGGTGGATTCGCTCGATCGCCTTCCTTTCCCGCGATCCTTTGCCAACCTGATCGTCCTCGGAGCCTCACCAACCAACGCAATGATCCCCGTGGCTTGCGATCAGGTGTTGCCTCTGCTTCAACCCATCACCGGCGTCGCCTGCATCGGACCATTTCCCTCGACGGCACGACATGAAATCAACCGGCAAATCGAACAATGGCTCGGCCAAAGAAAGGCCCGATGGGATCTTGCCGAATCCGACGGGAACCTTTGGCTCCGGGCCAGGGGGAATAAGCCACCGGACACGGGCGCTTGGACTCATCAATACGCCGATGCCAACAACTCCGCCAACAGTCAGGAGGGTCTCCAGGGCGTCACCGCCACCGATCACCTCGAAGTTCAGTGGCTCGGGCGGCCAGGCGCGGATTTCGGACTCGATCGAAACCCCCGCATGCCGGCGCCCCTCGCCATTAACGGACGCCTTTTCCATCAGGGACTCAACCGCATCATCGCGCTCGATTCCTACAATGGCGCCATTTTGTGGTCCGTCGAAATCCCGGCGCTGCGCCGCGTCAACATGCCTCGAGACAGCGGCAACTGGTGCGCCGATTCTGATCACTTGTATGTGGCGGTTAAGAATCGTTGTTGGGTGATTGCGGGAGGGACCGGCGAGTTGATCCGAACCCTGCCGCTCGCCGCCCCCAGTATGCGATCATCCCACGAGTGGGGTTATGTGGGTCAAGCCGGTGATCTCCTCTATGGCAGCAGTGTAAAACAAGGCGCGGCCTACACCAATTTCTGGGGAAAAGAAAGCTGGTACGATGCCACCTCAGGCTCAGGCACCGAGAAGGTCTGCAGTGATGACCTTTTCGCCATGGCCAGCGAAAGTGGCGAGGTCAAGTGGCGTTACCAGAACGGAATCATCATCAACTCAACCATCGCGGTGGCGGATGAAAAGGTCTATTTTGTCGAGTGCCACAATCCCGAGGTCAAAGCCCTAGCCACGGGACGAATCGGATCCCCGAAACTCTGGAATGACCAGCATCTCGTGGCCCTGAACGCCCGGACCGGCGAGAAATTGTGGGGCCACCCCATCGACACCGTGGATGGAATCGTCGTGTTTTACCTTCAGGCCGCGGAGAATAAGGTCTTGATCATGTCCTCGGCGTCGGGCCAATACCACCTCTACTGCTACGAGGGCACACATGGGAATGCCCTATGGCAAACGGCGCATAACTGGACCGGAGATAACCATGGGGGACACCTGCAGCACCCGGTCGTGGTTCGAAACATGGTGTTTCTGGAACCGTGCGGCTACGATGCCTCCACCGGCAAGCTGTTGACAAAAGAGGTCGGGCGCCACGGAGGCTGCGCGACCTACGCCGCCACGTTAAACGCCCTGATCTATCGAGGCGAAGGCGGTCGGATTTCGATGTGGGATATCGAGCGCCGCACAACCACCAGTTGGCACAACCTGCGCCCGAGTTGCTGGCTGAGCACGGTGCCCGCGAACGGAATGGTTCTTTCGCCTGAAGGCGGCGGCGGTTGTAGCTGCGGCAACTGGCTGGAAACCTCCCTCGGATTTGCCCCAGTGCCCGATTCGACCCCCAGATGACCCGGAACCTTTCATGAACCGATTTGTATCCATCGGATTTTGGATCGCATTTAAGGCGCCTGACAAAACGCGTCCGTTGACAAGTCACTATGCCCCGAGCGTTTTCCGGCCCTTGAGCCCCCTGCTCCTTGTCCTGGTGTTGGGCTGGAATGCGCGCGCTCCAGCCGAGGACTGGCCCACCTACCGCCACGATAACCGCCGCAGTGGCATCACATCAGAATCCATTCGAGTCCCTTTGACTCCCGTCTGGACTTACATCTCGCCGGCGCCGCTTCAGACCGCTTGGAGCGGCCCAGCCAAATGGGATGCCTACGCGAACATCCGAGGACTCGAGTCGATGCGCAACTTCGATCCTGCCCTGTTTGTAACCGCCGCGCGTGATTCGGTCTGCTTCGGCTCCTCTGTGGATGATGCCGTCCATTGTCTGGATGTGAAAACCGGCGCGGAGAAATGGGTGTTCGAAACCGACGGCCCCGTCCGACTGCCCCCTTCCTGGCATCAGGACAAGCTCTATTTTGGCTCGGACGATGGCTATGTCTATTGTCTGAATGCCAGCCATGGCGGTCTGGTTTGGAAACGAAAACCTTCGGGCACCGAAACGCTGCTGCTGAGCAACGGCAAGCTGATTTCTCATTGGCCATGCCGGACCGGTGTGCTGGTTCAGGATGATATTGCCTATTTTGGAGCCTCGCTTCTGCCGTGGAGCAAGTCCTACCTCTGTGCGGTGGACGCTCAGACGGGAAGTGAGGAAGGCCCGGGACGATATCGCGCCACGCTCGAACACCTCACAATGCAGGGCTCCATGCTGGCCACCGAAACACGGCTTTACCTGCCGCAGGGCCGGCAACGGCCTGAGATGTTTGAACGCGCGACAGGCCGTGCCCTCGGGGGATTCGGCGGATCAGGCGAGGGCGGAGTCTTCGCCGTCGTGAGCCGGACCGGCGAGTTCCTCCATGGCCAGGGCCAAAATCACAAGGCCGGAGGCGAGCTTCGCGGTTTTGACGCGGACAGCCAGGATTACTTTATCACCTTTGCCAAGGCCACACGGATTGTCGTGACCGAGGAAATCGCCTATCTAAACCTGGGCTCCGAACTGGCCGGTTTCGCCCGCCACCGCTACGTCGAACTCGCCAAACATCAAACCCAATTGCAGGCCCGGCGAAAATCGATTCAGGAACAGCTCAAGAAACTTGGCGGGCAAGCCCTGGAATCTTCCGGCAATCAACTGAAGGCGGACCTGAAACCCATCGACGCTGAACTCAGCACAATCCCTGAACAGATGGCCGCCTGTTTCCTTTGGAGAACCCAGGCGGATGTTCCCCACGATTTGATCCTGGCCGGGACCACATTGTTCGCAGGGGGCGACGGCCGTGTCGCAGCCTTTGACACAGCCACCGGCAGGAAACAATGGTCGGCCCCCGTCACCGGCAAGGCGCATGGCTTGGCGGTCGCAAACGGACACCTGTTCGTCAGCACCGATCACGGCAACATCCATTGCTTTCGCTCGGACTCGAATCCTTGAGCGAAAAGCTCTTGAATGCCTCATCAGCGCCTGTTCGCAAGGTGCCGCACGACGATTGCCGGCCCCGGATAAATCACCTCGATCCCATGGTGCTCAGTGTCCGAAAGCAGTTCCATCTGGTTGAGCCCGCGCCTGAGGTCTTTGGGATCCACCGGCAGCCTGCTGTAGACCAATTCGTGCCGGTCGCCCTCTGCCACAGGATAGTGAACGCCATTGATCGTAAAATAGCTTTTCACAGTCCCAGCCCCACCAGTCCAGGTAATCATATGCAATTCGGCCTTCTCGATACACCCGGGATCAACATCGAGATCAACCGTGCAGCTCTTCTTCTGGTTCGCCCGCGACCAAAAGTGATCGGGCAGATCGTGCGGCACGAACATCATCACCTGGGACGATTGGCGTTCTGGAATCGTTAAATGACGGGTGGCCGGAGTAAGATAGATCAGTTTGGGATCCGACTTGAATCGAACCGCCGCACGCACCGCCATCCCCTCCTGTGCCGGGAGCATCGAGGTGTCCCATGAGACCGTCGACATCCCGGTCGCTCCGAGAGAGGGCCCCGCCACACTCCCCAGCCAGGCCACAGGCTTGCGAGACTTCGTAAAACCGTGCCAATCCAGGCGCTTCAAATTCCCGTTCTCGTCATATCCGTAATACCACCCCTGGAAATCCACTGGCCCTATCCGAGCGGCAAACGCCGGCGGACAGTCCAGCCGCAAAACGTAACCTTCCCGGTCCGGCGTCGGTTCAGCCTTCACCATGGCGGTGAATTCGGCAAGACCAAGACGAACAAGATCCGGATGGCCGTTCGTGAGCGCAACTCGAATCGCCGCGTTGTCCACCAGCATATGCCCCCAAAAGGTTGATCCCTGATCGAGGGCAAACTGGACCGCGTTGTAGCCGTTCACCAGGTCAGTCACCTTCAACGGCATGGAAGGATAAAAGTAAGCGCAGTGCCCCTCCTCAGTCCCTATACGCGGCAGAAAATACGTGCTGCGACCGTTCACGGTGATGCGCTTATTCGCCGTGCCTGGATGACCACCCCAGGCCTCACAATAGAACTCGGCCGCCCTCAATAAAAATAAATCCTCTTCCGCCTGAATCAGCATCATGCCGTTCTCGCGTGCCTCAAGGCGATGCCCGAACTCCGGGTGCAAGCTGGCCTCGGGCGCGTTGACCCGGAACCTCGACTCGTGTCCAGGATTGCCGTTCGTCAGACCGCTCTGATACCAGTGGTAACGCCAGAACTGCCCTCCTGTCTGCTGATCAGGCGGCGCCTCCCATGAAGGCGCGGCCCATTGAATGCTCGGCGCAAATGCCACCCAGAGACTTACTCGGAGCAACTGCATCGCCAAAAAACTTGTTCCCGCTATTGTGGTTTTTTGAAATCGACTCATCTTGAAGCACGTTGGCAGAGATTTAACTTCAGTTTGGACTTAATCCCCGTCGCATCTGAGCGAAAGTTTTCAGAATTGCCTTCGAAGGCCGCTGATCCAGCAAACTGCCCAGCACCACAGCCAGGCAGGCAAGGCCAAAACCAGGAATCATTTCATACAATCCCCACCAGCCACCGTTGCGCCATACGATGACGGTGATGGCCCCGATTAGCATCCCGGCCAGGGCACCCTTCCGCGTCATCCGAGGCCAAACGAGCGACAGGACAATCAAGGGCCCAAATGCGGATCCAAAACCTGCCCAGGCATAACCCACAAGGCCCAAAATCCGGCTGTCAGGATCATGGGCGATCGCCAACGCGACCACCGATACGCACAACACCATGGCGCGCCCGAACCATACAAGTTCCCGCTGCGAAGCCTGGGGGCGAATCACTCCTCGGTAGAAATCCTGGGTCAGCGCCGAACTGCAAACCAGTAACTGACAGGAAAGGGTGCTCATCACGGCCGCCAACACCCCCGAGAGCAGAATCCCGGCCATCCAGGGATTGAACAATACCTGCGACAGGGTGATAAACACTGTCTCACGATTGGCCAGCACCGGATCAGCCCCGCCGGGATGCGCGCCGAAATAGGCGATCCCGAAAAAGCCCGCCGCCATGGCGCCGCCCAGACACAATACCATCCAGGTCATGCCTATGCGGCGCGCCCCAGGAATCACCCGCACCGACGCCGCCGACATGAACCGCGCCAAGATGTGCGGCTGTCCCATGTAACCCATCCCCCAGGCAAGCAGAGACACTACGCCGATCCATGTCGTGCCATTGAGAAAGTCCAACCGCTTCGGATCAATCTCCCGAATCGCCTCGATGGCTTGGCCAAGTCCCCCCGATTGCATCACCGCCACCACCGGAACCAGAAGCAGGGCAAATATCATGAGGGTGGCCTGCACTGTATCCGTCCAACTCACCGCCAGAAAACCGCCGACAAACACATACAGGATGGTCGCCGCCGCGCCCGTTCCCAGAGCAAACGGATAGGTCAGCCCAAAGGTCTGTTCGAAGAGCCGGGCGCCGGCCACCATGCCCGAGGCGCAGTAAATCGTGAAAAACACGAGGATTACCATCGCCGCCAAAGCCCGCAACACGTTAGTTCGATCTTCGAACCGGTGCGCAAAATAGTCGGGCAGGGTTAGCGCCCCGTGGGTAATCTCAGTGTAGACCCGCAACCGAGCCGCCACCACCCGCCAGTTGAACCACGCCCCCAGCGTCAAGCCAATCGCGATCCAACTTCCACAGACTCCCTCTCCATACAGTGCCCCCGGAAGTCCCATCAAAAGCCAGCCGCTCATGTCCGAGGCCCCGGCGCTCAGAGCCGTAACCACCCTGCCCAAACGACGCCCTCCCAGCAGGTAATCCGACAGGCTCCGCGTCCCGCGCCACCCCGCAAACCCAATGGCCACCATCGCCACCATGTAAATCACAAAGGTGATTGTCGTCGGATGGCTCAGATCCATAGGTCAGTCACTACCGGCCATGATTGGGTTCTTGCGTAATTTTCCCTTCAACCATCGAAAAAACCGACTTTTAGCAAATCAATCGGTTCACCCTGTTTTGAACACAATTCGACCTCCGCGCCGCGGATCTAGCCGTTGCGTCCCCCCGCCGGGCAAATGAACGACAACGGCCCGGCAATTCGCCGCGAGGGGCTTGACCGACAACCGAGCCGTTTGCCCGTCGCGATCGGTTTTTACGGTCAAGTGCAGCGGACCGAACGGCGTGGCGACGCCCTTCAAACGGGTCGCCATCCCCGGCCCCAGCCACTCGCGAGGCATGCCTTCCAACAGATGGAGTTCATCCCCGCGATCCAGGGCCAGCAGATGAACCGTGAGCCGAATGAATTCCGCGCTCGCCCAGTTGTGGGGCATGTCACCCACTTTTTTGAATTTTTCTCCCTGAAGCGATTGTTCTTCACGCCAAACCAACGTGGGCGAGGCGTGATTAGCAAACGCCGTCAATGCGCGCGCGGCCTTCAATCCCCTGCCCTGCCAAAGCCACGCGTGCCCATAAAACGACGCGAAATAGTTCCAGAGACCAGTCGCGTCCCAGCCGGTTCCATAAACCATGCCTTCGCGTTCGGTGGCTTCGAGCATCGCCAGGGTGCTGGCCACGAGCGGATCGTTCTGGGCAAACACCTGCCCCGGATACACCGCATGACAAAAGGCCCATTGCCCGCGCTGCGGCAAATCCTGGCCGTCCATTCGGATGGGGACGTACGTGTGCCCCTGCGGATCGGTCTTTAAATCCCGGTGTGCGGCTCGGCGGTACGCCGCCACGAAATCGTCATACTCCAACTGCCATTCCCCGGCTGTGTTTGTCTTGCCAAGCCAGTGGGCCGCCTGGATGAAGGCCCTCAGACCGGCCAGGTTCCAATAGGGATTGGTGTATTCGTCAATCACCCCGCCAATGCCGCCATCCGGAAATCCCGCAGGCACCAGACCATCGTCAAACGGAGACTGATTTGTCAATGTCTGCTGACGCAGCGTCCGAATATGATCGGCCACGCGTTCCAGCTTTGGCCAGATCGATGCGAGCCACGCTTTATCCTGGGTAAGCTGCGCATGTCGGACACAGGTCCAGAGCACGATCCCATTTTCCTTCGAAAAATTCCGCATGACCTCGATCCGTCCGTCAGGCTGCTGAAAGGTCAACTCGTACGCCACACCGTTTCTCGCCTCTTGACCGGCGCCGAGCAGGGCCGCCGATTCCAACAGAAACGAGCCGTCCACAATCCAGAGCCCCCGGTAGCAGGTCGGCCCAACCTGGAAAGCCGGCAAACCTTTCTTGATCTCCCGCGCCTGCCAGATGTTCCGGATCGAAGAATCCACGAGCGCCTGAACTTCCGCATCCGGCACCTGAACTCGACCGATGGGCAAACGTGCGTTCTCCCAGAATCTCACAGCTTGTTTTCGGCAGGCCAGCGCTTGTTGGATCGACCTAGGTTCCACTACGATGGCTCCCCCGCCGCTGTAGAGCACGAAGAACATCGCGCTCCTGCCGGCCGGAATGGTCAACGACGCCAACTGAATCACCCGCCGCGAGTTCCCCGTCTCCTCCAAGCCCATCATTTTCAAAGATGCCGTGATGGTCTCGTGTTCGTTCACACGAACCTCTCCCGCCCCCGGCTCGAATGAGAAAGGCAGCACGGTGTCAACCACCAGCCGGGGCGCAAGAGTGCGCGGCGTTGGACCGGTGTTCGTCACGCAGACAAGAACAAGATCGTTGCGCGGCGGACCTCCCGGATGGGTCACCTCAAGACGCCCAACCGCCCGCTCATTCATCCGACCGCTAAGCAACGCGTCGTCATCAATCTCAACGCCAATGGGAAAAGCCCAGAGACCGTTGAGAATGGTGTTTTTGTCGGCCGCCTCCGGTGCGGCAGCGATGGTGATCTCAATCCGTCCGTCCCCATTAACGTCCCTGGCGTCAAACCAAAATGCCCCAGGCCGGTTCCGGCCAAGGTCAGCCACCGTATCCACGGTCTTCGAGGCTGCGCCTTCGACCTGCAGCACTGCGACGCGCTTGCCCGGTTGATTCCAATAGCCTTCGCACAAGACCAACGCGATTCGTCGCGAAGCCTCCCCGGCCACGGCAAGCTCGAACTGAAGGCTCCCTCCGTTATGCACAGCAATGTGCCGCAGCGACGGATCGATGCCCGCGGGAGGGCTGGCCCAATCGCGATTCGCCCCAACACCGTCCAATCGCCGCAGCGCCGCAGCCGGGCTTGAACCGCATCGCAGTCGGGTGATCGCAAAGGCCTCCTCGCATATCTCCAGTCCGTCGGCGATCCAGTGAGTGCGGAGGATCGGGATACGGGCCGAATACAACTCCTGCCGCTGCCACACGGCGCCAGGCGCAGTCTCCACCCCAACGCGCGTGCCAAACTCGCGTCCGCCCTGGCTGTAGTGGTAAAGCAGTTCACCGGTGCGATCGACAAGGGACTTGTGTGGATCGTCCGGGAGACAAATGGCCGTCTGCCATTCCGGCGGCGAATACCGAAAATCCACCGCCATCGGAGCCGCCGCGCCACGAGCGCCAGGTGACAAAACCATAAGGCTTGCGACCGCAAGAGCCGCGAAACCAGGAATTCGAATCGGACCTTGATGGTATAGGTTCATAGACATGAAGACTGTTCGGATTACGAGAGTCTTACCACGCCAAAGATTCAAGGTACCGCAGGCTCTGAGGAATCTGCTCAATGACCGTGGGCGATTCGTCTTCGATAAAGAAATGCTTCACGCCGATCTCCTGGGCTGTTTTCAAAGCGGCAACCAGATCGATCTGGCCGCTGCCCAGTGCCACGTCATTGCGGACATCCTCGCTCCCCGTAAGTTTCCCCGTCACGGTGCCTTTCTTCATATCCTTGACATGCATCAACGCCCAGCGATTCGGGTATTTTCTGAGTAATTTCACCGGGTTCTGTCCTGGGTGCACCGTCCAGAAAACGTCCATTTCGAAGGCCACATTTTCCGGTTGGGTTTCCTGGACCAGCAAGTCAAAAAGGGTCCCGTCACCGTGGGGAACGAACTCGAAGCCATGGTTATGGTAGAAAAACTGGATGCCCTGCGGACGGAGGGCGGCGCCAAACCGGTCGAAATCCGCGGCAGCCTTGCGCGCTGCCGCCTCCGTAAATGGTCCGGAGTGCGGGATGCCCGCTGTTCCGAGATACCGCACGCCTAAAACCTTGGCCTCGGCGATGGCTTGATCAATCGCAGTGTCCAGCAGGTTATAGTCCACGAGGGAGGCAACCGGCTGCAAACCCGCGCGCAGGAGTTCCTGGCGAAACCGCGCAGGAGACCGATCATACGTCCCAGCGAGTTCGACCTGTCGAAAACCAAATCCCCGGGTCATCTGCAAACCCGCAGGCACATTTTTCGCAAAGAGATCGCGCAGACTGTAGAGCTGCATCCCCACGGGCCCGCGAAAACTCTTGCTGGTCCCCGTCCCCTGCTGGGCGGCTCGCAAACCGTTATTGAGCCAGACATCCACCCGCGGCGTATCCCATGTGTACGGTTTGTTCAACAGATCCAGATCCCCATCCCCATCCAGATCGCATAGCCGCGCTTCGTGCCAACCGTGGCCGACCACGACTTGTTTGCGAATGAAATTGCCCTGCCCATCCCCGTAACAAACCCAGGCCGCGGCTTCCGGATGATCCCGCCCCGGCTCTTTCTCGCGCCACTTCGCCATCTCGGCCACAAAGATGTCAAGATGCCCGTCCCGGTTCACATCTCCCAACTGCAGGCTGTGGCCATGGACCACCTCGTTCTCCAGCAGATCTCGGGGTTTCCAATCCGCTGGATTCTCCGGATTTCCCGCGCACTCATACCAGCGGACACGCCCCCCCGCATCGCCGGGTGAAATAACGATCTGCGGGTATTTCGAAGGCTTGAAGTAACCCGCAAAGATGAGTCCCCCCCCAACCGCGAACTGGATCTGTTTGAAGGATTTTCCGCCGGTGTGCTTAAACCACGAATCACAGGCAAGTATATCCAACTTGCCGTCCGCATCCACGTCAAACGCCGAGGCGCCTTCGATGTAAGGCACACCCGCAGGTTTGGCGCCGGTCAGAATGGGCGTCATGGGCCAACTGCCCGCCGCCCGGGGATTATCCGGGATTTCCGCCAAAAAAAGAGTTGCCGCCTGCTGATTCCAAAAGACGAGCTGCGGTTTGCCCTCCCCCAAAAAATCGCCAAAGACCTGGTCGTGATGCTGATTCTTTCCGCCTGTCTTAATCAGACGCCGATTCCAGGATGCGTTCGGGTCAAAGGCTGGTGACGGATTTTCCCACCACCAAAGGTCACTGCTCTGCCAGTCACCGCCAAAAACGACATCCAGATCTCCATCGCCATCGATATCATGAACCGCACCCCCCGCTTCGATGGTGAGGTAGTCCTTCTCAATCACCTGCGGATTCCATCCGGTCGCGGTCCGTCGATACCAAACCAGCGCCGGCGGTTTTTGACGAAAACTCAGAATGAAATCATTCAGGCCGTCTCCATCAAAATCGGCCACGACCGCGCCGGTCTGCTGGGTTGAACCACCGGGCGGGGCCGGCAAATCCCCGTGTTTGCTGGAGAGATTTTGCCAAACCGGATCCTGCGCCGCCAGCACCGGCCAAGAGGCTAAAAGCACCCAGGTCCCCCACAGAGTTGTCGCACGAGCCTTCTTCGTTGTCTCCTGAGCCATAATTTTGTTGGGTTATTGTTCAGAGGCGGCCGTACTTGTCTTCATACCGGATCTTGTCATCGTCGTTCACCCATCCATAGGCGATCTCAAACATTCGGATAGGCGTGGTCCCATGCGTGTTGCTCAACCGATGTTTGACGCCACGCGGGATCCAAATCTCCTCAAAGGCCCTGGGATGCAGCACCCGATCGTCCACCTGCGCCTCCGCGCCGTCGTCGAGCAAAATCCAGAGCTCATCAAACTGTTGATGAGACTGAAGGCTCCCGGATTCACCGGGCTTCATTTCGACCATCCACACGGTGCAGGGCAAATTGCGAGCATATTCCCGATAATATCCCCAGGGCCGTTCGATGATTTTGGCAGGCTGCGACATCGTTGTGGTACCGGAGGATACTCAGGCTTTGGTCAAGCGCTGTCAATCAAGCACCCGCACCTCAGAACTGATTGGACTAACTGCCAGAAGACATTTCCGAAAAGCGCATGCCGAGGCCGTTTTGTTTTGGCAATCGGTTTGGCCATTTTCCTGTCGCAGGTGCAACACCAATTTGTCCTGCGTCAGGCATGGCTGGGATTCCAGGCAGCAAACCAGCCAAAGGTCGTTAGGGCCTGCGGTTGACTTAAAGGATGATCAATGATCCTCGGGAACACACGGTAAATCGCCGCTTCTATTCAGCGTTTCGAAACACCGCCCGCCTCGATTTGAGAGAGGTCTCTGGCAATTTGTTTGCCAAGCTTTCGAACCTCTTTTTCGGTGGCGTTGCGGGCCAGGACATATTTGGCCGCCATGGCGTATGGATTCAAGGTCACGATGGCCCCGGGCATGGGCTTCGAACCCGTGCCAGCCCCATAAACAAGGATTGGCTGTTCACGGCTTTGAACCAGATCGAAGATGGCCACCTGCACGAGCACTTCGGTCGCGCCTGAGCCAAATCCGATCACAGCGCGTTTCAACCGATTGCCCTCATCCACCTCGAGGAATTCGCCACTGACCACCAATCCGTCAGCGGGCCATTGCATCCCGGGGGATTCGTGGCGGGTGGGAATCTTCATGTCCGAAAGCTCTTCCGTGATGGTTTGGGAAAGCAGTTGGGCGAAACGCTTTGCCTTCTGGATGGGATTCTCCTCGGAACGGAGATCTCCCAGGACTCTCTTCACAGGTCCGTGGCGCCCGGGCAAGAGGCCTGGGTCAGTGTGCAACTGAGCCACATCGAAGGTGAAGTCACGCACCACGACGGGACGCGGATTGGCCACGAGCGCGCGGGACGCGGTTGAGGTCTTTGACGCGCTCACAGCGGATTTTGTCGAGGGGGAATTCGCCGTCGAAACCGACTGGCAGCCGGTTCCGAGACCGAGAACAATCGTCGCAGTGACGAGGGGCAAACAAACCCACTTGATTCCATTGAAAACGCGCAGCGGCCTGGCCGGTCGATGATCGGGCTCAGATGCGGCCCCGGATGTTGGACAGAAAAACGCCGGGCAAGGCCGGCCCTTGCCAGACGGAAAAAAACAGGCGGGTAATTTCATGGTGGCTATCCCGGAATCAATGTTGTTCAGGATTTGGACCTGCTCGTCATTGCTGTGCTTGTACCAAAAGACAGAGACCGCAGCAACTCGCTTAATCGGGACAAATCTTCCTTGAGGAGATAATCGCAGGCCCCGGCCTGTTCAGCTGCCTGGCGCAGGTCAGGATCGTCGTATTCGGTGAGGATCACGATACGGGCCCCCGGATCCCGAGCCTTGATCTGCGCTGTCGCCCTCAAGCCATCCATCTCTTTCATCGAGATATCCATCAGCACGAGGTCGGGGAGAACGAGCGGATACTGCGCCACAGCATTTTTTCCGTCCTCACATTCCACCCAATCGACGCCAGCGGCCCGCAATCGCATTTTAACCACCTGTCGAAAGGCGGCATGATCGTCGATAATCAGGATTCTCATGCGGTTCGATCTATTGGCACCTGCAAAATTGCCCCCCCCCATGTGTGCGGGCACATGGGGGGAGGAGTGTGACACCTACCTTGACGTATTGACTAATTAAGACCCACGACCATCAATACCCGTCGCCGCAATAGGTGTCGTCGCCTTCCTGGATCGCCGTTGACACGTCGATCCGGACAAAAGGAATCCCCACCTTCCCCTTGGCGTCTGCGATCCGGACACTCAAAGGCGCCCAAGACGTTCCCTGTCGTTAACGCTTAGTATGGGCGATATTTACCGAATGATAATAGAGGCGATCCCTTATCCGGCATGGGGGTTTCTACTCAGCCCTGGAGAGTCTCAGCTTAGATCTGAAACCGGGATTGATGCGTCTGTGAGCTTGGTTGAATCACTGTGACCAGGCCAAACTCAAACCGAAGCCCCGCTTTCCCTCATCCCTCACTTCAGGCGTGATTTGTTCTCGAAGGCGAACTTGACGAGGCCGTGAACGCCATGCACATCCAGCTTGTCACAGATGTTCGTGCGGTGATTCTCCACCGTCCTCGGACTCAAACCAAGTTCCGCGGCAATTTCCTTGCTGGTCTTGTCTTCGGCAATGAGTCTGAGAATCCGTCTTTCCGCGGGGGTAAGCCGATCGAGCCCCGGCTTTCGTGCCCGGAGCAACTCGGCGTCATTGCGCCGACGAACCAGGAAATCCCCGAGAGTGGGACTGATGTAACGATGACCCGACATGACGGATCGAATCGCATCGAAGATGTCACTCACGGCGCTCTCCTTAAGAACGTAACCTTTCACCTCCAAGTCCATCGCGATGTCGAACAGGTCTTCCTCTTTGTACATCGTCAAAAGGACAACTTCGCATTGAAGACGTTGCGCGCGCATCTGGCGCACCACCTCCAGACCGTCCAAACCCGGCATGCTGATGTCGAGGATGCACAGGTCCGGCTGGAGCTCGCGAATCGATCGCAGGGCCGATGATCCATTGCCCTCTTCGCAAATAACCCGGAAACCGGGCCGGGTCTCGATAGCGAAACGCAAGCCCTGACGGAAGAGCGGGTGATCATCCGCAATGAGAATGCGGAGGGGGGAAGATGAATTTTCTTGTGGCATCATACCGTCTGTTCTCTCGCGGCCGGAATCTCGATGGTCCACCGTGTGCCCGCGGCCTGGCGGGAATCGCATCGCCAAACACCGCCGAGAAGGCGGATTCGTTCAACAACATCAGTTAAACCCATGCCATGCGAGGCCGACGGCTGGTCGACGTGAACCGTGTCAAAACCGCGTCCATCATCTTCCACGACCAGGTTGATCTTCAACCCCTGATGCTTGACGGTAAACCGGGCCACGGAGGCCTGAGAGTGCTTCACCACGTTGTTGAGCAATTCCTGCATAATCCGATACAAATGAATCTCCAGGGATGGATCCACCAAACCTTCGATCGCGTCCAATTCCGTCACGATCGGCATGCCCGACGCTCGGGAAATCCCCGTGGCCATGGCCTGCAAGGCTTTGGTCAAGCCCAATCGATCGAGCTGATAAGGGCGGAGGTTGCGTGAAATCTCGCGGACCTCCTCCAAGGCATGGGATGCCATCGTGGAAATTTCGCCGAGTTGCTCCATGGCCGGCGCGATAAGCGCCGAGTTTTGCAGGCCAAGAATCGCCCGATTCTTGATCACCAACAAGTCTTGCCCAAGGCTGTCGTGCAACTCCGCTGCGATGCGTTTGCGTTCCGCTTCCTGCGACTCCAACAGCCGCCGGGAAAAGGCCTGCTGCGCGATCTGATCCCGCTTTAATCGCCGCATCCGCATTTCCACTCCCCAGCCGGCCAGGCCCGACACTCCTAAAAAGGCCGCCGCTCGAAACCACCACGTCTGCCACCAGGCAGGCAACACCAGGACCGCAAGAAACGCCCCGTCTTCATTCCACACTCCATCGTTGTTGCAGGCCGTCACACAAAAACGATAGCGGCCCGGTGGAAGTCGGGTATAGGACGCCATCCGCCGAAATCCGCCTTCGACCCAATCGTCCTCCAATCCCTCCAACCGATAACGAAACCTCACCTTTTCCGGAGCCACCAGGCTGAGTCCGGTAAAACGGAACTCCACACGCTGCGTCCTGGGAGGAAGAGTGACAATCACTGGCGGACGCGAATCCTCCATGCTGGCCGGCCGCGCTCCGGCGGTTCCCAATGCCGTGGCAAAAGACTTCGAGGAAACCGTCTCCCCCAGCCGATGAACGTCGGACTTCGGACGTTGCAGATCGTAAAGCTGATCCTCCAAGAGCACTTCTTCGATCACGACAGACGGCGGGAGCGGATTGTGCGGTAACCTCGCCGGATCCACCACGGCCACCCCTTTCACAGTGGCAAACCATAGCCTCCCATCACTCGCCCTTTGGCAGGCCGGCTGTCCCACTCCGCATGTGTCAATGCTGTTGAGACCGTCAGATCGATTAAAGACCTGCCAGACGGGTAGACGTCGTCGATCTAACAGGTACTCATTCAGTTCCCGACGCGAGACACGAATTAGTCCTCGGTTCGATCCCAGCCACAGGTTGTCCTGATTGTCTTCGAGCAGCGAGCCGATTGTGTTCGAAGGCAGTCCATCTTCCATCGTGAGGTTGGCAAACCGGCCTTCCTTGAAACGACTCAGTCCGCCATTGGCGGTCCCAATCCATACCGCGCCATCCCCATCCACGCAAAGGGCGAAGATATCGTCGTCCGCCAAACCATCGCGTTCGGTGTAACAAGTGAATCGTTCCCCCGTCAAACAGTTGAGCCCGCCTCCTCCCGTCCCGATATACAACGTCCCGGATCGGTCTTCCGCCAAAGCCCGGACATCGTGATGCGACAACCCGTGCTGCCGCGCATAGTGCTTGAAACGCCCATCCGCATATCGCATCAGACCGCTCTCGGTTCCCAGCCAGATCTCTCCCGCCCGGCTCTCGAACAGCGCCCACGGCGTCGCCGGATCAGCGGTTTCCTTCAAATGGAAAGGGGTCACCGCCCCCTGAAACACACGCAACGCGGTCCGGCCATAAATTCCCACCCAGACCGCCCCCTTGCCCTCCGCAAGCACGGAGTAAACCAGAGGATACTCAAGCAACGATGCCGGCTCCGTGACTCGGAACATCCGGCCCGATTCCCAGCAATGCAGCCCCCCGCCATTCACCCCAATCCACATCCGTCCCTGGCGGTCCTCTGACACCGAGGTGACCACATTGCCCGCCATGCCGTTCCGAGTGTCGTACATCTGAAAAAGCCGAGGTTTGAATCGATGCAGGCCTCCTTGCCCTGTGCCCGCCCAGAGATTTCCCTCGCGATCTGTCAATAGGAAATTCAGATGATTGTCCGCCATCCCGGCGCTCGCATCGAAACGCCGCCACCCCCTGTCCGCGTCCCACCGGAACACCCCCTCGCGCCATGTTCCCGCCCAACAGTGACCCTGATGGTCCTCCGTCATTAACTCGAGCCGCCCCACACCCTCGGGAAGGGGGGCCAGCCGGGATTGGATCGCCCCGTCCTGATACCGATAAAGGCCGGTCGAGGCGGCCAGCCAGTAACCGCCGGATCGGCTGGGAACTCCGCAGGTAATCACCAGATCGGCGCTGGCCGCCTGGGTGTCGCTCCGCATTGGCAACGATACGCTTTGCTGAAACGACCGTGTGGCTTTGCCCTGCTTGATAATCCACACAAAACCATTCCCCTGAAAAAGCAAGGAGGTCTCATGGCCGACCTCCAAACCTTCATTGCTCGCCGGAGGCACCAGCCGGCCCCCTTCGATTCGATGCAGATAATACTCGCGATCCACCAGGATCAACCGGTTCGCCGCATCCCTCGCCACAAACGCAACCCCCGAATCCGGCAAACCCTCCGCCATCGTATACGCCTTGAATTGTCCCCCGATCATCCGAGACAAGCCACCGGCCTCCGTGACAATCCACAAGCCGCCCTCCGAATCCACCAACACCTGGATAATGCGACTGCTGCCCAAGGCCGGCGTGTTGCCCTCGTCAAACACCTTGAAACGCACCCCGTCGAAACAAGCCAAACCGTTGAACGTCCCAAGCCACAAGTAACCATCCCCCGTCTGCGCAATTGATGTGACCGATATCTGCGGAAGTCCCTCGTCCACCTGCCACACATCAATCGCGTATTCGGAAATGTCATTCGAAAAATCGGCTCCCCAACTCGGTTCGATAAAGAGATTCAGTCCCAACACCAGGAAGATCCCACGGGAAATACACGGGTTGATCATACGGATGCCGCGCCTTACCCACCACATGCGAAAAGTAAAAGGCTTTGCCGACCAACCATCAATTCAAAAACACCAAGCGCCCCACAGGTCCCATGATTCGCGTTGATTGGCGTCCATTCGCGGTTCGGGATCTTTCCGCGCCGCTTGAAAAAGCGGACCAAAACCATTACAATGAAACTTAATATCCAAACATCCACCGCCATCATGCCAGCACCAACCATCACCGCGGGCATTCATTTGGATGCCGAGAGAAATCCCAAGGCGTTCACCCTCAATTATGGAGGACAGATGGTGATGCTCCTTCCTGGTAAACATTGGCATCAGGTGGATGAGTTTAAGTGGGTCACTCGGGGCTTGATTGAGGCGCCACAGTCCTTCCATGTTCACCCGGATGGCATGGTTGAAATAAACGGCGAAAAAATCCGGATCCATGATTCTGACAACCTCCAGAAACTCGAACGCGAGATCAATAAGTCATCGGCCCCCCCCGTTGTTCCCAAGGCCGTTAAGCCGTCCACCAGTCTCTCCGCATCGTCCTTGACAGGACTGCCCCCAGGAAAGGTGCGTTTCCGTGTCAAATTGGATCGCCTGGGGCATTTGGTGGTCGAGTGTCATCATGGAACGGAGCGGACGGAGACCGGTCTGCGCGGCCTGATGAACCTGGTCCAAAACGGTTTGATGCTGAAACCAAAAAATGTGCATCTGGATCCGCTCCAAAGATCCGTGGAACTGGATGGACAGCGTTTCGAATGCACCGAGGCGGGAGCCCGGCAATTCGAGGATTTGCTGAACAACCAATATGCACCCACTCTCCAAAGCGACGGCAGCACGGCGATCGACGTGCGCGAGAATCCCGCGTCCCCCACCGGGTTTGATATTCACTTTGTGACGATGCATGCCGGTTTTCGAAACGAAATCAAAGGCCATCTTTCGCAGGATCGTCTGGA